>JBOHYM010000024.1:0-65245 GCA_050737735.1 Rhodanobacter sp.
GCATCCGCTGGAACGATGCCGAGCTCGGCATCGACTGGCCGCTGAGCGAGCCTCTTTTGTCCGACAAGGACGGCAAGACACCCTTGCTGAAGGATGTCGCACCCGAGCGGCTGCCGGTTTTCCTGCCGTGAAAACCCTGCTGCTTGGTGCCAACGGCCAGCTGGGTCGAACATTCTTCGAGCATGGTGGCTTGGCGACGCGCGGCGAACTGATCGCCGCCAGCCGCGACGGCGCGCTGACGTACGGTGGACAAGGTGAGATTGCCGACTTGTCGATGCCTGCATCCCTGCCCGCCTTGCTCGATCGCGTACAGCCCGACGTGATCATCAACACAGCGGCCTATACGGCGGTCGATCGTGCCGAACAGGAAGAAGCACTGGCCATGTGCGTCAATGCCGATGCCGTCGGTGTACTTGGCCACTGGGCCACCGCGCATGGCGCTCTGGTGATCCACTACTCGACGGATTACGTGTTTGACGGTAGCCAGTCACGGCCGTATGCCGTGGATGCACCGACTGGCCCGCTGGGCGCCTACGGCCGCAGCAAGCTGGCCGGCGAGCAGGCACTGCGCGACAGCGGCGCCGATCATCTGATCTTTCGCACCGCGTGGGTTTACGCCGCGCACGGTCACAATTTTCTGCGCACCATGCTGCGCCTCGGCAGCGAGCGCGATGAACTTCGCGTGGTGGCCGATCAGCATGGTGCACCCACCGACACCGGGCTGATCGTCACCGCCAGCCTCGTTGCCATCGATCGCTGGCAGCACGCGAATGCCATGCAGCGCCGCCAATTGGTCGGTACGCATCATCTGGTCGCCAGCGGTGCCACTACCTGGTACGGCTTTGCCTGCGCCATTTTCGAACACGCAACTATGTCTGGGCTGGTCACGCGGCAGCCGCGGATGGTTCCGATAGCCAGCGCTGATTTCCCCACGCCAGCCGTACGTCCCGAGTGGTCACTGCTGGATAATTCCGGCTTTCATCAACATTTCGGTTTCTCTTTGCCAGATTGGCAACAGGGCTTGCGCAACGTCATACTTTCGACTTGACACATTAAGGACAGTAGATTCATGTTGACCCCCCTCATCCTCAGCGGCGGTAGCGGTACCCGCCTGTGGCCGGTGTCGCGCAAAAACCTGCCCAAGCAGTTTCTCGCGCTGGCCGGCAAGGGCACGCTGTTCCAGCAGGCTGTCGAGCGCACCCGACAATTGCCGCAGATAACCGCGCCTATCGTGGTGGCCAGCGAGGACCATCGTTTCCTCGCCGCCGACCAGTTGCTGGAGGCAGGCATCGAAGGCGCCACCATCGTGCTGGAACCGCTGGCACGCAATACCGCGCCGGCGATCGCGCTGGGTGCACTGCAGGCACTGCAACGTGACGCCGATGCGCTGCTGCTGGTGTTGCCGGCCGATCACCTGATCGGTGACACGACCGCCTTCGTTGAGGCCGTGAAACAGGCACTGCCACTGGCCGAACAGGGCTACCTGGTGA
This sequence comes from Rhodanobacter sp., assembly GCA_050737735.1. Lineage (GTDB taxonomy): Bacteria > Pseudomonadota > Gammaproteobacteria > Xanthomonadales > Rhodanobacteraceae > Rhodanobacter. The sequence goes on from JBOHYM010000024.1 coordinate 1,491, forward strand.
CCTTCGGCATCCGCCCGGATCGCCCGGATACCGGCTTCGGTTACATCCGCCGCGCCGAAGCGGTCGATGATCATGGCTATCGGGTGGAACAGTTTGCCGAGAAACCCGACCATGCCACGGCCGAGTCCTATCTCGCTGACGGCAACTACGACTGGAACTCCGGCATGTTCCTGTTCAAGGCCTCGCGTTATCTCGAAGAACTGGCCGTACACGCCCCAGACATGCTCGCAGCTGTGCGCGAGGCACATGCCAAGGCATCGGCCGATCTCGATTTCGTGCGAATCGATCACGACGCGTTTGCGCTGGTGCCGGACAACTCAATCGATTACGCGGTGATGGAAAAGACCCGCCATGCCGCGGTGATCCCGGTCAATTGCGCGTGGAGCGACATCGGTTCGTGGTCGGCACTATGGCTGACCGGCGACAAGGACGCACAGGGCAACCTGCGCGAGGGCGACACGCTCAGCATCGACACACGCAATTCACTGCTGCGCTCGCACAGCCGCCACCTGCTCGCCACCGTCGGTGTCGACGACTTGATCGTGGTGACCACGCCGGATGCCACCCTGGTGGCACATCGTGATGCCGCACAGGACGTCAAGAAGATCGTCGAACAACTCAAGGCCGCCGGCCGCAGCGAGCACTCACTGCACCGGGTGGTGCACCGCCCGTGGGGCAGCTACGACTCGCTGGAGGCGGGCGAGCGGTTCCAGGTCAAGCGCATCGTGGTCAAGTCCGGCGCCAGCCTGAGCCTGCAGAAGCATCACCACCGTGCCGAACACTGGATCGTGGTATCAGGCACCGCCGAGGTCACCTGCGACGACAAGGTGTTCCTGCTCGGCGAGAACCAGAGCACCTACATCCCGCTCGGCAGCAAGCACCGCCTGCGCAATCCTGGCAAGGTGCCGCTGGAATTGATCGAGGTGCAGTCCGGCAGCTATCTGGGTGAAGACGATATCGTGCGTTTTGACGACGTCTACGGTCGCGCCTGACACCTGCGCAGGCGCCCCCTTCCCGATGTAGCCACAGTGTTGCGATCTGCTGCCAAGGCTTCTTAGGGCGGGCACTCCCCGCCCTACGAAGAGGAGCTTGCCGCGGTCGCTCTGCAACAGCAGTTCTTTCAGCTTCGAACGTCGCCCTACTCCACCGTCACCGACTTGGCCAGGTTGCGCGGCTGATCGACGTCGGTGCCGCGCAGCACGGCGACGTGATAGGCCAGCAATTGCAGCGGCACGGTGAATACGGCGGGGGCGATGAAGCTGCCGCCGGATTCCACCCGCAGCATCGCACCGTGGCCGGCCATGTCGTCCATGCCGGCGGAGCCGTCGGCGAACACGATCAGGCGGCCGCCGCGGGCGCGCACTTCCTGCAGGTTGGACTTGAGTTTGTCCAGCAATGGACCATTCGGCGCCACCGCCACTACCGGCATGTTTTCGTCGACCAGCGCCAGCGGGCCGTGCTTGAGTTCACCGGCGGCATAGGCTTCGGCGTGGATATAGGAGATTTCCTTGAGCTTGAGCGCGCCCTCCATCGCCACCGGATACTGCACGCCTCGACCAAGGAACAGCGCATGCTGGCGATGGATGAATTCGGCCGACAATTCGATGATCGCTGGCTCCAGTTTCAGCGCGCTCTCGATCGCACGCGGCAGATGCAACAACTCGGCACACAAGCTGGCGTAGCGTTGCGGATCCAGTCCGTTGCGGCGCGCCAGCTCCAGCGCCAGCAAGGCGAGGCCGGCCAGTTGGGTGGTGAAGGCCTTGGTCGAGGCGACCCCGATCTCCGGGCCGGCGCGTGTCATCAGTTTCAGATCCGCTTCGCGCACCAGCGAGGATTCGGGCACGTTGCAGATCACCAGGGAGCCGAGATAGCCGCGGCGACGTGACTCGCGCAGCGCCGCCAGTGTGTCGGCGGTTTCGCCGGACTGCGAGATGGCGACGAACAAGGTGTCGGCCGACACCACCGCCTCGCGGTAACGGTACTCGCTGGCCACCTCCACGTTCACCGGTAGCCGCGCGTATTCCTCGATCCAGTACTTGGCGACCAGGCCGGCGTGATAGCTGGTGCCGCAGGCGATGATGTGCAGGCCGCGAGTACGCTGCAGCAGCGCGTCGCTGTCGATGCCGAAGATATTCGGCAGCACGCCGTGCGGGCCGATGCGCGCCTCCAGCGTGTTGGCTACCGCACTCGGCTGCTCGAAGATTTCCTTTTGCATGTAGTGCCGGTATTCGCCACGCTCGACGGCGTCGGTGGACAACTCGCTCTCGTGCACCGCGCGCTCGACCGGGTGCCCGTCGAGGCTGTAGATCTGCACACTGTCACGGGTGATCTCGACCACATCACCTTCATCGAGATAGACCATCCGGTTGGTGACCTGGATCAATGCCTGTGCATCCGAGCCGAGGAAATTTTCGCCGATGCCGACACCGACCAGCAGCGGCGCACCGCGGCGCGCGCCAATCACGCGACCGGGCTCGTCACGGCTGACCACGGCGATCGCGTAGGCGCCTTCCAGCCCACGCACGGTGGTCAGTACCGCCTCGCGCAGGCTCATGCCCTGATCGATACGCCGATCGATCAGGGCGGCCATCACCTCGGTGTCGGTTTCGGAAGTGAACACGTGACCACCGGCCTGCAGCTCGGCGCGCAGGCCGGCGTAGTTCTCGATGATGCCGTTGTGCACGATGGCGATACGACCGGCCACATGCGGATGCGCATTGGCCTCGCTGGGCACGCCATGGGTGGCCCAGCGGGTATGTGCGATGCCGGTGCTGCCAGGGATCGGATCAGCGCGATACAACGCCTCCATCTCGCGCACCTTGCCCTTGGCGCGTACGCGCCGGATTTCGCCGTGGCCAAGCACGGCCAGGCCCGATGAGTCATAGCCACGGTATTCCAGCGCCTTCAGGCCGGCGATCAATAGTGGCGCGACGTCGCGCTGGGCAGCGGCAGCAACAATTCCACACATGGTCAGATCTTCCTCATGATGAGCATGGAGCCTCCGGCCCCGTCACAGAGAGCCATTCTGGTCAGGCTGCATTACTGCCAGCTTTCGCGACCCATGCCACTCCACCGCGATGTGTGGCATGGCATGAATACGCTTAGTTCACTTTGCGGCGCAGATAGTTCAACAGGTCGATGCGGGTGATCAGGCCGAGGAACTGCTCGCCGTCCACCACGATCGCCACGTGCCCACGCTCGAACACCGGCAGCAGCGCCTCGATCGGCTCGCTCACCTCGAGCATCTGCAGGCTGGTCATCATGGCGGTGGACACCGGGTCGCGAAAACGCGTCTCGTCGGCGTGCACGTGCATCAGCACGTCCGATTCGTCGACGATGCCGACCAGCTTGTGGCCGTCCATCACCGGCAGCTGCGACACGTCGTACAGCTTCATGCGCGTGTACGCGGTGATCAGCAGTTCGTTCGGGCCGATCACCACGGTATCGCGTTGCGCGAACGGGCGCAGCAGCAGGTCGCGCAGGTCGCCGTGCGGCTCGCGCTCAAGGAAGCCGTTGTCCAGCATCCAGTAGTCGTTGTACATCTTTGACAGGTACTTGTTGCCGGTATCGCAGACCAGGGTCACCACCCGTTTCGGGCTGGTCTGTTCGCGGCAGTATTTCAACGCCGCCGCCACCAGCGTGCCGGTGGACGAGCCACCCAGTATGCCTTCCTTGGCCAGCAGCTCGCGCGCGGTGAGGAAGCTCTCCTTGTCGGAGATCGCATAGGCTTTCCTGACCCGGCTGAAGTCGCTGATCGAGGGCAGGAAATCCTCGCCGATGCCTTCGACCATCCAGCTGGCCGACTTGGTCGAGAGTGTGCCTTCGTTGATGTACTGGGTGAGGATCGAGCCGACCGGATCGGCCAGCACCATCTCCGTCTGCGGCGAGTGCTCGGCGAAGAATTTCGACAGGCCACTCAAGGTGCCGGAGGAGCCGCAGCCGACCACGACCGCATCGACCTTGCCATCCATCTGCTCGAGAATCTCCGGACCGGTGGTCTGGAAGTGCGCGGCCGGATTGTCCGGATTGCCGAACTGGTTGATGAAGTACGCGCCGGGAGTTTCGCGCGCGATGCGCTCGGCCATGTCCTGGTAGTATTCAGGATGGCCCTTGGCCACGTCCGAACGGGTCAGCACGACCTCGGCGCCCATCGCCTTGAGGTTGAAGATCTTCTCGCGGCTCATCTTGTCCGGCACCACCAGCACCAGGCGGTAGCCTTTCTGCTGTGCGACCAGCGCCAAGCCGAGCCCGGTGTTGCCGGCCGTGCCTTCGACCAGGGTATCGCCCGGCCTGATCCGGCCATCTTTCTCGGCACCCTCGATCATCGACAGGCCGATGCGGTCCTTGATCGATCCACCGGGATTGGCGCTCTCGAGCTTGAGGAACAGCTCGCACAACCCGGTATCCAGGCGCTGCGCGCGCACCATCGGGGTACGTCCGATCAGTTCGAGGACACTCTGGTGGACCGTCATGGAAACTCCGTAGCAAGTGGCGCCAGTGACGCGATCAATGCACCCACTGGCAGGATTCCCATGATAACCGAGCCGCCCTGCCACCGGCCTGAAGCGCCGCGGCCCCGCACCCCCTCCCGCAAACAGGAAAGAGGCCGGGGCCGCGTGTCACGTCAAACCGCAGATTCAGTGGATGAGGTGTACCCGATCCGCCCACATGCGTTCGAGTCGTGCCTTGGCGAGCAGCTTCTCCTTCTTCATGCTGGCCAGGGTCATATCGTCGATCGGAAGTACGCCAATGTCGGCGTCGTGCACTTTGCTGTCGAGTTGTCTGTGATGCTGGTAGAGCCGGCGGAACTCGGCATCGGCTTTCATCAATGCCTCGACATCCTCACGCTGCTGGTTTTCAAACATGATCGACCTCCTCACGAGTGGGTGTGCGGCGCCCCGGATTGAGGCCTCCGCAGACGATTGAACACAGACGCGCAACCACATCCCGCACCGGAATACCGGTCAGCGGGAGGAGAAGAAAACGTGGCATGAGTGCATGGTTCAGGTCAGTGACCCATGCGGCAGAAATGCCCCATGGGACTTCGACCCTACTCCCCCGATCCGGGGGGTGCAAGCCCGTCGGACATCCTGCACAGGGCTGGCAAAATATCAGTTAAAAAGCTGTCAAAACAGCAATTTACATTTCGCAACCGGACCTGCAGCAACGTGCACTGAAACCAGCAACACCTGGCGCTGATGAGCCACATAGGATCCACCAGCACCACCGCTTATTCATTCCAGCTGCGGTCTCAATGCCCGCTATTCGACTTGTCCTGCGTGGCGGGCGTGTTGTTGTCCTGCATCTGTGAGCGCATGGCCTTGGCCGCCTGTGCAGCCAGCGCCGCTTCGTGGCGGGCGGCCTTGGCCACTTTGCTCTGCGCAGCGGCGAGCCTCTTCGCCTGATCGGCCTCGGCACGTGCCTGGTCGGCTGCCTGCGAATACGCCTGCCCCTGCTCCTGCAGGCGCGCGGCCTCTTCCTGCGCCAGCTGGGACTGCAGGCGCTGGCGCTCCAGCTCGCGGCGCGCGATTTCCGTCTCGCGCCGGCTGTTGTCGAGCATGATCTGATCATGCTCGCGGTCGAGCTGGGTCAGCTTGATCTGGGCGTCCTGCAGCTGGGCGGCCGTCCTGGCCAGATCCACCCGCCGTTCCGCCAGGTACAGCGCATGCGCCCGATCATGCCGGCTGGCCTGCGCCACCCGGTTGATCGCATCGCGCGCGCGCGCCTGCTCGGCCTGGGCGTAGTTGCCCAGGGTAGGGTCGTTGGCGAGTTGGTCGAGACTGCTGTTCAGCCGGCTGATGTCGATATCGTCCTGTCGGGCATGTACCGTCCCGACGAACGTCAACGCCAGCGCGATTGCCGCGAGGGTGATGGTGAACCGCTTCATGGCTGGCCTCCCTGGGTGCTGGAGCTTGAGGCTGGCGGCTGGTTGTCGGTGGGCACGGTCTGGAAACCGCTGCCCGGAGGTGGTGCCGACAGCACGGACGAAGCCGGTGCCGGCATGTCCTCGGTCGGCGCCGGGCTGGAAGATCCGGCAGCGGCCGGTGCTGCAGCCTGCTGCTGCGCCTCAGCCTCGGCCTGCTCGCCCTCGGCGCGCAGGCGGGAATTCTCCTGAACCTTGCCCTGGATCTGCGCGCGCGTCGCGCTGAGCCGTGCCTTGGCCCGTGCCAGATCGGCATCCGCACGGGATTCCTCGGCCAGCGCAGACGCGTCAACATATTTGCGCTCGGCCATGGCGGTCTGGGCCTGCCGGAACTTGTCCTGCGCAAAGCCCAGATCGACCGGCGCGTAATCGGCCGCGCCGGCGTCGCGCGCCGCCTGCAGCTGGGTCTGCGCCATGTTCATCGAGTCATCGGGCGGGGGCACCGTGGCACAGCCGGCCAGCGCCAGAGTCAGCGCCAGGGCGACCGTGGTCGCGCGAATACGGCGGGGAAGCCCGGCCGGCGGAAAAAAGATGTGCACCGTCACATTCCTCGTAGTGTGTCGCAGCGTATTGTGGACAGGCATAATCCATCATTGCAACGCGCATTTCAGAAACAGGGGACTTTCGTGGATATCGGCTACTTCCTCAAGCTCATGGTAGACAAGGGCGCGTCGGACATGTTCCTGACGACGGGTGCCCCGGTGAACATCAAGGTCGAGGGCAAGCTGTATCCACTGGGCAATACCGGCCTGCCCGGCGGCATGGTCAAGAAGATCGCCTATTCGCTGATGGACGAAGGCCAGGTGCCGCAGTTCGAGCGCAATCTCGAACTCAACATGGCACTGGCAGTCAAGGAAGCCGGCCGCTTCCGCATCAACGTATTCAAGCAGCGCGGCGAAGTGGTCATGGTGATCCGCGCGATCAAGAGCGAGATCCCCAGCATCGACCAGCTGCAGTTGCCATCGATCTTCCGCGACCTGATCATGGAGCCACGCGGGCTGATCCTGGTGGTCGGCGCCACCGGTTCGGGCAAGTCGACCACGCTGGCGGCGATGATCGACCAGCGCAATTCGAACACTGCGGGTCATATCCTCACCATCGAGGATCCGATCGAATACCTGCACCGGCACAAGAAGTCGATCGTCAACCAGCGCGAGGTCGGGCTGGACACGCATAGCTACCACGAGGCGCTGAAGAACGCGATGCGCGAAGCGCCGGACGTGATCATGATCGGCGAGATCCGCGATACCGACACGATGGAAGCGGCGATCGCGTTCTCCGAAACCGGCCACCTGTGCCTGGCCACATTGCACTCCAACAACGCCGACCAGACGCTGGAGCGCATCCTCAACTTCTTCCCAGAATCGGCGCACAAGAACGTGCTGATGAACCTGGCACTGAACCTGCGCGCGGTAATCAGCCAGCGCCTGGTGATCGGCAAGGACGGCCGCCGCATCCCCGCCGCCGAGGTGCTGCTGAATACCCCGCTGATCCGCGACATGATCCGCCGCGGCCAGATCCACGAGATCAAGGAAGCGATGGACCGCAGCCTGCAGGAAGGCATGCAGACCTTCGACCAGTCGCTGTACCGGCTGTACAAGGAAGGTCGCGTGGAGCTGGAAGAGGCACTCAACAAGTCCGATTCGCGCGACGGTCTCGCGCTGAAGATCCGCCTCGCGGAAGGTGGCAGCAGCACTCAGGAACTGGTCGGCAACGATCCGTACGGGATGGGTTTCTGATAGAACGGGAATCGGGATTGGGGAATCGGGAATCGTCAAAAGCGAGAACGCGCCAGTCGCTCACACCATTGCCGATTCAACATTATTCCCGATTGCCCGCTCTAAGGTGCATCGGGCTGCGCTTCTGGCGCTGCGTGTTGGAATGGCTCCAGTTCGTTGCAGGCCTGATGGATCCGTCGCAAGGTTGGGTAGTCGTCCAGCGGCAGTTTGCAGCGCAGCGCATTGTAGAACTGCGGTACCAGACAGGCATCGGCCATGCCCGGCGTCTCGCCGTGGCAGTAACGGCCAGTTGCCGCATTGTCGACCAGCATTGCCTCCAGCGCCCTGAAGCCGGTGGCGATCCAGTGCCGCGACCACTCGGCACGTTGCGCCTCGTCGGCACCGAACTGTGATTCGAGCCGGTTCAGCACACGCAGATTGCCCAGCGGATGGATGTCGCAGGCCACGGTCATGGCCAGCGCACGTACCTGCGCCCGCCCCCGCGCATCGACCGGCAGCAGCGCCGTCTCTGGCTTGGGATACATCTCGTCGAGATATTCCATGATCGCCAGCGACTGGGTGAGCACGCGGTCGCCATCGAGCAGGCACGGCACCAGCTCCTGCGGGTTGAGCGCCCGGTAGTCCGGCGCGTGCTGTTCGCCACCGTCGCGCACCAGATGCACCGGTCGCGTCTCGTAACTCAACCCCTTCAGATTCAACGCAATACGTACACGATAAGCGGCGCTGGAACGCCAGTAGCCGTAGAGCACCAGACCGGTAGCCATGCGTCGCCCCCTTGCACGAAAGTCGCAGTCTAGCCGCAGTTTGGGCCACGCGGACGGATGGCGACAATCGCCGCTTTCAGCCCGGGGGCGTTTGCATCGACGCGTGGGCCACCGGACAATAGGCGGTTACCGCCTGCGTGTGGCAATTTCAAACCATCACTGGAGTTCTGCCGTGTCAGTCATCCGCATGAGTGACCTTGATTTGCGCGACCAGCGCGTGCTGATCCGCGAGGATCTGAATGTGCCGATCGACGACCACGGCCAGATCACTTCGACCCAGCGCCTGGATGCGGCTCTGCCCACGATCCGGACCGCCCGCGATGCCGGCGCGAAGGTGCTGGTGCTGTCCCACCTGGGCCGGCCGAAGGAAGGCCGCTTCGACGCCGAATCCTCGCTGGCGCCGGTGGCACAGTGGCTGGGCGACAAGCTCGGCACACCGGTACGGCTGGTGGCTGATTACCTCGACGGCGTCGAGGTGGCTGCGGGTGAGGTGGTGCTGCTGGAAAACTGCCGCATGAATCTCGGCGAAGGCAAGGACGACGAGGCGCTGGCGAAGAAGTACGCCGCGTTGTGCGACATCTTCGTGATGGATGCGTTCGGCACCGCGCATCGCGCGCAGGCCTCCACCCATGGCGTGATCAAGTTCGCCCCGATCGCCGCCGCCGGCCCGCTGCTGTCGGCCGAACTGGACGCGCTGGGCAAGGCACTGGAGCAGCCGGCACACCCGCTGCTGGCGATCGTCGCCGGCTCCAAGGTCTCGACCAAACTCACCCTGCTCGACAACCTGATCGGCAAGGTCGATCAGCTGATCGTCGGCGGCGGCATCGCCAATACCTTCATCGCCGCGATGGGCCATTCGATCGGCAATTCGCTGTACGAACCGGACCTGATCGACGCCGCGAAGAAGGTGCTGGCCGACGCCAAGCGCCGTGGCGCCGAAGTGCCGATGCCGGTCGACGTCGTGGTGGCCCCGGCGTTTTCCGCGCAGGCACCGGCCACGGTGAAGGCGGTCGACCAAGTCAAGGATGGCGAGATGATCCTCGACATCGGGCCGCAGACCGCCAGGCGTTACGCCGAACTGATTGCGAAAGCCGGCACCGTGGTATGGAACGGCCCGGTCGGCGTGTTCGAGTTCGACGCGTTCGGCAAGGGCACCGAGACACTGGCGCGCGCGATCGCCGCGTCGAGCGCGTTCTCGATCGCCGGCGGTGGCGATACCCTCGCCGCCGTGGACAAGTACGGCATCGCCGACCAGGTGTCGTACATCTCCACCGGCGGCGGCGCCTTCCTTGAATTCCTCGAAGGCAAGGAACTGCCGGCCGTCACCGCATTGAAGGCGCGGGCCGCGAAGTAATGCTCTGCCTGTTCGATCTCGACGGCACCCTGATCGATTCCGAGCATGGCATCACCGCATGCGTGAAGCATGCGCTGGCACGGCTGGATGTTCCCATGCCGGCGCATGAGGAGCTGCGTGGCTGGATCGGGCCACCGCTGCGGCACAGTTTCGCACCGCTGCTGGATCACGATGCCGCGCGGATCGAGGCGGCCGTCGAGTACTACCACGAGCGCTTCAACACGCACGGCTGGCGCGAACACGAAATCTACCCGGGCATCGAGGCGCTGATCGAGCGGCTGCTCGCCGCCGGCCACCAACTCGCCGTGGTGACCAGCAAGCCGCAACGACACGCCGCGCCGATCATTGCCCACCTGCCGTTCGGCGAAGCCTTCCTGCGCCTGTATGGCCCGCACCCGGACAGTCCGCACAGCGAAAAGGCATCGATGATCGCCGAGGCATTGGCAGACTTCGACTGCCGACCGGACAATGCGGTGATGATCGGTGACCGCCACTTCGACATCGACGGCGCTGTCGCCAACCATGTGCGCGGCATCGGTGTGCTGTGGGGTTTCGGCAGCCGCGCGGAACTGGAACAGGCTGGCGCCAGCGCGATCGCGGTGACGCCGGGCGAACTGGCCGACTTGCTGGGCATCGCGATCGCGTAGGGCGGGCACTGCCCGCCGGCTTTTGTGCATCCTGAGGTAGAGCGGCGGGCAGTGCCCGCCCTACCAAAACCGTGGGGTCAACGGATGACGCGCTTCACGGCGTCAACCACATGCGCCACGCTGAAACCGAAGTGCTCGAACAGCTGCGGTGCCGGCGCGGAGGCACCGAACGTGGTCATGCCGACCACGTCGCCGTCGAGGCCCACGTACTTGCGCCAGAAGTCGGCGGTCGCCGCTTCCACCGCCACGCGGGCACGGCACCAGCCCGGCAGCACGCCTTCGCGATATTCCAGCGGCTGCGCGTCGAACACCTCGGTACACGGCATCGACACCACGCGGGCGGCGATGCCTTGCTGGGCCAGTACGCGCGAGGCCTCCATCGCCAGCTCCACTTCGGAGCCGGTGGCGATCAGGATCGCCTGGAACCTGGTGTCCAGTGGATCGGACAGCACATAGCCGCCACGCGCGATGTCGACGACTTGTTGTTCGCTGCGCTGCTGATGCTTCAGGTTCTGCCGCGAGAAGATCAGGCACGACGGCGCGCCCTTGCGCTCGATCGCGGCTTTCCACGATGCAGCGGATTCCACCGCATCACACGGACGCCACAGCTGGTTGTTCGGGATGTAGCGCAGGCTGGCCATGTGCTCGACCGGCTGATGGGTCGGACCGTCCTCGCCCAGGCCGATCGAGTCATGCGTGTAGACGTGGATCGCGTGCGCCGGGATCAACGCGCTCATGCGCACGGCATTGCGCGCGTAATCGGAGAACACCAGGAAGGTGGCGTCGTACGGAATGAACCCACCGTGCAGCGCCAGGCCGTTCGCGATCGCGGTCATGCCGAACTCGCGCACGCCGTAGTAGACGTAGTTGCCCTTGCCGTCGGCACTGTTGCCAGTGGCGGCATCGAGACTGCCCTTCCACTTGGTCAGGTTGGAACCGGCCAGGTCGGCCGAACCGCCGATCAGTTCCGGCAGCAGCGGACCGAACGCATCCAGCGTCATCTGCGAGGCCTTGCGCGTAGCGACTTCCGGGCCTTCGGCCTGCAGCTTGGCGATATACGCCTGTGACTTTGCCGACCAGTCGGCTGGCAGCTCGCCGCCAACGCGGCGCTTGAACTCGGCGGCCAGTTCCGGGTGAGCCGCGGCGTAGGTCGCGAAGGCGTCGTTCCACACCTGCTCACGCGCGGCGCCAGCTTTCTTGTGATCCCAGCCGGCATAGATCTCGGCCGGAATCTCGAACGGGGCGTAGTTCCAGCCGAGCTGCGCGCGGGCGCCGGCGATCTCGTCCTTGCCCAGCGCCGCGCCGTGGCTCTCTTCCTTGCCCTGCTTGTTCGGCGCGCCAAAGCCGATGATGGTCTTGGCGCAAATGAGGGTGGGCTTTTCGCTCTGTGCCGTGGCGGCAGCAAAAGCCTGCTTCAGCGCCGCCGCGTCATGCCCGTCGACGCTACGGATCACGTTCCAGCCGTAAGCCTCGAAACGCGCTGGTGTGTCGTCGGTGAACCAGCCGTGCACTTCGCCATCGATCGAGATGCCGTTGTCGTCGTAGACCGCAACCAGCTTGCCCAGCTGCCAGGTGCCAGCCAGCGAGGCCACCTCGTGCGAGATGCCTTCCATCAGGCAGCCGTCGCCGAGGAAGACATAGGTGTGGTGGTCGACGACGTCGTGGCCCGGCCGGTTGAAATGCGCCGCCAGCACCTTCTCGGCCAGTGCAAAACCCACCGCATTGGCCAGCCCCTGACCGAGCGGACCGGTCGTGGTTTCCACGCCGGGGGTTTCGCTGGCTTCCGGATGTCCGGCGGTCTTCGAATGCAACTGGCGGAAATGCTTGAGCTGGTCCATCGGCAGGTCGAAGCCAGTCAGGTGCAGCAATGCGTACTGCAGCATCGAGCCGTGGCCGTTGGACAACACGAAGCGGTCGCGGTTGGCCCATGTCGGGTTAACCGGGTTGAACTGCAGGAAGTCGTTCCACAGCACCTCGGCGATGTCGGCCATACCCATCGGCATGCCCGGATGACCGGACTTGGCCGCCTCCACGGCGTCCATGGCTAGGGCGCGCACGGCATTGGCGAGTTCGCGGCGGGTGGTCATCAGGCAGTTCTCCGGGCAGGCGTCGGCGAAAAACGGGCATTGTCGCCGATCACTGGAAATCTGTCGCCCGAACTTCAGCCAGGGGGTGCGTCAATGTGTCTGCGCCCAGCGACTTGACATTAACCACAGCTTAAATTTGAACCGGTTGGTATCGAAACTCTTCAGGTTCATTCCCTTCTAATGCGCCAGCACTCTCAAGCAAGTGCGCCTTCGGCGTCCAACCGAACCCCCGGAACGCCGATGGACCCAAAAAAATCAGGAGTACCCCCGATGAAAAAGACACTACTCTCCCTTGCCTTTGTTTCCGCCGGCCTGGCATTGGCCCCGGCGACGTTCGCGCAAGACGCACAGCCCAGCAACGGCAACTACCAGTCCAGCCAGCCAGTCGGCAGCGGTAACTGGTTGATCGACCTGAGCGCTGGCCGCACCGACGGCTACAGCAAGAACAGCGATTTTGGCAGCGGCTTCGGCAATGGCTCAGGCAGCTTGTTCAGCAACAAGAACGGTCGCCGCACTGGCTATAGTGTGCTTGGCGGCTACCGCTGGAAAGTTGGCTCGGATCTCGGCCTGGGCCTGGAAGCCGGTTACGCCGATCTGGGCAATTACAAGCTCAGCAACATCGGCAGCAGCGGCTCGGTCAATCAGAGCAGCACGCAAAACGCACTGCATGGCTGGATGCTGGGCGGTAACGGCCGCATCAACTTGCTGCCGCAGTGGTATATCAGCGCGCATGCCGGCTACTTCCATGCCAACAACAACGGCGGCGCCTATAACGACAGCCTTAGCCAGGATCTCTTCCATGGTGGCGATCGTGGTGGCTACTACGGTGGCATCGGCACCGGCTGGGATATCAATCAGCACTTCGGCGTGGGTGTGAAGTACGACTACTTCCATGCATCGGCCGGCAGCATTCATGACATACCGACAGGCGCGGACTTCGCGGTGCGTCGCTCGACCGGTATCGTTTCGCTGGATGCCGAGTACCGTTTCTAAGCTTTCACGACACGAGCAACACCGCATCACACGGGCGCCTTCGGGCGCCCGTTTCCTTTTTTGATTCATTCGCTTGACGCAAATCTTAACTCAAGCTTAATACTATACTGATGAGTATTGAATCTTTCCCGGGCAACCCCATCTAACTGTTCGGTGCTTGCCAGACTTCGATTTGGCCACACCCGGCGTCGCGCCCATTTCCCCAACCGGCCGGCGACCGTTTTTGTCATAACAGGAGACTCTCCATGAAAAAGACACTACTTGCCCTCGCCCTTGTTACCGCTGGTGCCGTCGCCATCCCGGCCGCCTTCGCGCAGAGCGCGCCCGCAGACAACGGCGGCTGGTTCATCAACGGCAATGTCGGCCGTACCGCGATCAACCAGGGTCCGTACGACAACGGCCATGACACCGGCTACGCCCTCAATGGCGGCTACCGCTGGTCGCTGGCCCCGAACTTCTCGCTGGGTGGTGAAGTGGGCTACAACGATCTGGGCAACATCCACGCCAGGAACATCTTCAACAGCCAGTCGGTGATCGCCCCGGGCAAATCCCAGCTGCACGGCTGGACCGCCGGTGCTAACGCGCACCTCGACCTCAGCCCGAACTGGTACCTCAGCGGCCGCGCCGGTCTCTACAGCTGGACGGGCCACGGCATGAGCAATGATGTCAACCCGATCAACAAGGGTCTGAGCGATAACAGCTGGTACGGCGGTGCCGGTGTCGGCTACAACATCACCCCCCAGCTCAGCGTTGGCCTGAACTACGACTACTTCGACGCGAAGAAGCACAACGTTGACCTGAGCACCGACATGGTCTCGGCCAGCGCGGAATACCGCTTCTGATCCACCCTGCCGGCCGCAAGGCCGCACGAAAAAGGGCGCCGCAAGGCGCCCTTTTTCGTTTGATCCACCGCCAAAGCAGCGGCGAATTTACCTGATCAACCGTTCCACTGACCCAGCGCAGCCAAGCCGTTGTCGCGGGCGCGGGCATGCACGGTCTTCTGCGCTTCGGCGTAGTTCGCCTTCATGTCCTTAGACCACAGTTTCAACGCCGCCTGCTGCATGGCGCGGCCGTAGGAGAACGACAGTGGCCACGGATGCGGGCCGATCTGGTTCATCGCGTTCAGATGCGCGGTGGACTGCAGATCAGTTTGACCGCCGGAGAGGAACACGATGCCCGGCAGCGAGGCCGGCACGGTGGTCTTGAGCACGCGCACGGTGGCTTCGGCCACTTCCTCAATGTCGACCTGCTCGTCCGAGTCCTTGCCCGGAATGACCATGCTGACTTTCAGGATGGTGCCTTCCAGCATCACGTTCTGCTCGTACAGCGCATTGAACAGGCTGCGCAGCACGGCCTCGTGCACCTCGTAGCTGACTTCGATGCTGTGGTCGCCATCCATGATCACTTCCGGCTCGACCATCGGCACGATGCCCGCTTCCTGGCACAGCGCGGCGTAGCGGGCCAGCACGTGGCAGTTCGCTTCGATCGCGGTGGAGCTGGGGTTGTCTTCGCTGATGTTGATCACCGCACGCCACTTGGCGAACTGCGCGCCCAGCTTGGCGTATTCCTGCAGCCGCTCGCGCAGGCCGTCGAGGCCTTCGGTGACCACGTCCCCGGGGAAGCCGGCCAGCGACACGGGGCCCTTGTCGACCTTGATGCCCGGGATGATGCCGAGCTTCTTCATCAACTGGGTGAACGGCACGCCGTCCTTGGTCGACTGGCGGATCGTCTCGTCGTACAGGATCGCGCCGGAGATGTGCTCGTTAAGGCCCGGCGTGGTCAGCAGCAGCTCACGGTAGGCGCGGCGATTCTCTTCGGTGTTCTCGATGCCGACGGCCTCGAAACGCTTCTTGATGGTGTTGGTCGACTCGTCGATGGCGATGATGCCCTTGCCGGGCGCGACCATCGCCAAGGCGATGCTTTCGAGATCTTCAATACTCATGACGACTCCGTATAGCGAGGACGATGCGTGCCCGCACAAGGTTGAAACCGCCTCAAGAGCGAAGCGGCACGGTTCAAAACGTCAATTATAGGCCAGTTTGGCCGAGCGGACGTGCAGCCTGCACGGGGGCCGGTTACGGCCCGTAACCGGGCAGCTTGCACGCATCCAGCAGTTGCTGGCGTTGCGCCGGGTCGGTTGGCGCATTGAACGGCACGATGTAATAAGTGGCCACTGGATCGCTATGGTGGTTGCTCAGCGACGGACCGTAGCGGAAATTGGCTACTGCACTGCGCGCCATCGGACCGAGGTCACTCTTGGGTACTACCCTGGCCACCTGCACGTCCATCGGCACACCGTCGGAGCCGACCGTATAAGTCACCGCCGCGCAACCCGGCTTCTCCAGGTTCAGCCCACTGTTCGGTGCATCCATCTGCACCTTGGTATTGAGCAGGAGCCAGTAACGGTAGAGATTCTGCTGATCCACCTTGTGCGCCTGCGCGAACACCGGCGCCGCAACGCTCAGCGTCAACGCCAGCAACAGACCCTGTCGAAACGGACGGAACAACGTTTTCATGGCGATCTCCTGTGCGGATTGCGGCAACTTCAGAATGTAACCACCTCGTGGATCGGCAGCCGTCGACGGCAGTTCGTCGGACAGCTGCCAGACAGGATCAAAGATCGCGCAGACTCTCGACCTTGCCGTCGGCACCGACCGAGAGCAGTTTCAGCGTGTTGGTACCACCGACGTGGCCGACGCGGTCACCGTAGGTGATGACCACGCTGTCGCCCTCGGCCAGCTTGCCTTTCTCGAACAGCAGTTGCACCGCGGCGCGGGTGGAAGCTGCCATGCCCTGCCGCTTGTCGCCATGGCTGAACTCCACCGGCTGCACGTCGCGCAGCACCTGCATGCGCCGGCGCGCAGCCGCCAGCGGCGACATGCCGAAGATCGGCACCGCCGTGCGGTAGCGCGACAACCACTGCGCGGTAGCGCCCGATTCGGTCAGCGCCACGATCGCCCGCACGCCCAGGCGGCCGGCCAGCACCATCGCGGCCAGCGCGATCGCCTGGTCGGTGCGGTTCATATGGTGGCTGCTGCCAGCCAGCTCCTCCTTCGGCTCGAACTGGCGCTCCGCACCCAGGCAGATCCGGCGCATCGCCGCGACCGCCTTGTCCGGATGCGCACCGGCGGCGGTTTCCTCCGACAACATCACCGCATCGGTGCCGTCGATCACCGCGTTCGCCACGTCCAGCACTTCGGCGCGGGTCGGGATCGGCGAGCGCACCATCGACTGCAGCATCTGGGTTGCGGTGATCACGGCACGATTGCGCTGCACCGATTCACGGATGATCTTCTTCTGCAGGCCGGGCAGTTCGGCGTCGCCGATTTCCACGCCAAGGTCGCCGCGCGCCACCATCACCACGTCGGAAGCGTCGATGATCTCGCCCAGTACCGGGATCGCGTCGGCACGCTCGATCTTCGCCACCAACGCCGCACTGCCGCCAGCCTCGTGCAGCAGGCGACGCGCCTGATGCATGTCATCCGCCGAACGCACGAAGGACACCGCGAGAAAGTCCGCACCGATCTCGGCTGCCAGCTTGATATCGGCCTTGTCCTTGTCCGACAACGCCGTCACCGAGAGACCACCACCCTGCCGGTTGAGGCCCTTGCGATTGGACAGCTTGCCACCGATCAGCACCCGGCAACGCACCTCGGCACCGACCACCTCCAGCACGGTCAGCGCAATCAGCCCGTCGTCCAGCAGCAAGACGTCATCGGCATGCACGTCCTGCGGCAATGCGTAGTAGCTGACGCCGACCCGCGTGGCATCGCCGGGCGGTGCATCGGGACGGCAATCCAGCACGAACAACGCGTCATCGGCCAGCTCCACCGGCCCGTCCGCAAATGTCTCGATGCGGATCTTCGGCCCCTGCAAGTCGGCCAGCACGCCGACCTCGCGGCCAGCGGCGGCCGAAGCGGCGCGTACCGCATTCGCTCGCGCGCGGTGATCGTCCGGCAGGCCATGCGACAGGTTCAGGCGAACCACATCGACGCCTTCGGCGATCAACTTCTCGAGCATGCCGGGAACGTCGGTGGCAGGACCCAGGGTGGCAACGATCTTGGTACGGCGCATCTGGCTATCGGTAGTCATTGCTTCACTTGGTGGCAGTCGTCACCAGAGCCTAGCAGAACTGGGTTTGGTCACTGTAGCTCACGCAAAGTATCGCGCTTGTCCGGTGTCCGGAGCTGACTCACCCCAGGCATCAGGCATTCAACCACCCAAGGGGGAAGAATGATGGGAATCGGTCCAGTGTGCGACTGCTTGCCGTCGTGTTGTCGACCCTGATCTGCGCTATCGCCATTGCATGAGGCCCGCCTCCTGCCGGCATCAAGATCGGCCTCCTGCTCGTGGATGACTTCCTCCGCCAGCCGGATTTTCGGAAGTCACGATCTCGCTGGGCGGCAAATATCTCGCGGCGCTCGTGCCGATGCCTGGTGAGTCCTGCGCGAATCTGCAATAACGCAGCGTGAGGCTGAGCACCTCGGCCAGTCGTCGGCCGGTTTCACGCAGGCACAGTTCGGCGTGGACATTGGCCTGATCGATCTTGCGCCCGATGGGGAAGAACGCGGCTTCAGCGGTGAACCTGCATGCAACGGTTGATGGGCGTCGTCGACAAAGTGCACCACAAATTTTAGCGATTCACTCGTCCAGCCGCACCCACTGCTTGCCGACGTGCGCACACAGGCCGCCGCCCGCGCAAGCTGCCAATTTGCCATTGGCAATGGCGGTGTTGATCTGGCTGACCCATTCATAGCGGGTCATGTCCTGATGCGTACGCACACCGATATAGACCGCCGCGCCGATCACCACGACCGAACCGATGGTGCTGGCAATGAAAGTTTTCCAGGCGTTGGTGGCATGCACTTTCTGGATCGCCGCCATACGCCGCTCCAGCTCCGCGGTGGCGGACTGGATGTTGTGCGTGCCGGCCTGCATCATCCGGCCGGCTTCTTCCAGCGGTTGGCGCAAGCCCTGCGTCACCACGTCGGCAGCAGCGCGCTTGAATTCACTCACCGCTTGCGCGGTCAACTGCTCGGATTTGGCTGCCGCGTTGCGCGCCGATTGGTCGATGGCCTGCGCCGCCTGCGTGGTCTGCCGCACCACTTCGTTGCCGCGTTGCTCCAACAAATCGGTGAAGGCCGCCAACTTGACCGCCAGCGCCTTGATGTCGTCCTGATCCATGCCACCCCCTCCTTAGCGACCAAAGCCCTGGCTCTGCTGCGCTTGCTGCTGTTGTGCTTGCTGCTGCGCAGCCTGCTGGGCCTGCGCTTCCAGATTGAACTGCTGGCCCTGGGCCAGCCACGCCTGACCTTGCGACGACTCCAGATACGCTCCACTGATCGAGCGCATGCCGTTGCAGTCGCCCCTGGCTGCCGCTGCACACAAACCCTCGAACATGTCGTTGACGGAACTGCTCCTGGTGATCGCCTGTGCCTTGGGCTGATCCTGCGCTGGCGTTTGCGTTTGTGCCTGCTCCGGCGCCTGCGGCGGCTGGCCGATCTTTACCGGCTGCCGCTCGAACTGTGCGTTCAGCTCTTCGTTGCGCTTCTCGGCGTTAAAGGGATCGGTGACGCCCGGCCGTTCGTGCCAGGGCCCCGGTTGCCAGCCCCGTGAGGTATGCAGCATCTCCCGTTCGCGCGGCACCAGCCGTTCGTTGTAGCCCTCCGGCTGGGTGCGATCGACCTTGCCGGCGACCCGGTACATGAGCAAGCCCTCTTCCGAACGGTGCACCACGTTCAAGCGCGGATCGGTCGGCTCGGCGACGTTTTTCAGGAACGGCGTGTCGCTCAGCGAATTGAGGTAATTGATCGCCAGATTGTCGCTACGTGCCGCCAGCCCGTCGCGGTGATAACTGCCGCCGACATCCGAGTGCGCGCCGGCTACGGTCACGCCCAAAAAACGCCCATCCGGCGTCTGGCCCGGATCGATGATGTGGTCGGATTTGAACAGATTGCGACGCTCGTCCGTGGCGATGATCTGGAGCCCGGAAATCACCGACGGTGGCGGCCGGCGATCGTGCTTTTCCGGCTCACCGGTGCCCACCGGATCGAACAGCATTTCCGCCTGCGCCACCTTGCCAGGCATTACCAAGGGCTCCTTACTGTAGGTGACACCAGTGATCATGCCGTTTGCATCTTTGGTGTAGTGCGCTCCAGAGGGATCCTGGATGCCGCGTTCTTCCACCATCCGCGCGAACCCGGCAGCTTGTTCAGAGCCGCGGCTGAAGCCTATGTCGGCAACGCTAATTTGCGCATACGGATCTTCATCGAGCCACACTTTCGCTTGATCGATAAATTTCTTGTACATCTCCTCCAAACGCGGCTCATAGGTACCGCCGGTCATCCCGTCGCGGGTACGTGCCCACCAGCCATCCTGAGTGCCGGGGCCAGCCACATAGCCGGTCTGGATATTTGGATTATTTGCTGCAATGACCTGATCGTTGATTTTCCCCACATTGGTTTCGTGCTGGGGATCCTTGACTTTGTCATTTCCGGTGCCGTCGAATGTTGCCATATACAATCGCTGATGCGGATTGTCGGCATGGATCAATACAGGTGCCTGAAATTGCGCCAACTCCTGTTCTGCTACCAGATAGCTCTGCAGGCGTTGTGCGTCCGCCGGATAGAACGATACACCGTCATTGCGGATGCCATCCGGGCCTAACCTGTCTTCCTTGTCACTCATTGTCGTTCGCTCCTTCGATCAATACGTGTGGGTCCAGGCCAATAGCAAATCCCGTCGATAGTCGCTGTTCTTGTTTCCAATCACCTGCTCGGTCTTGGTCGGAATCAGCATGGTCATGAACACATTGACGGTGTGGTCGTTTACTTCCAGAAAGATATCCGGATCACCAGCCACCGGCCCACTGTAAAAATCCGCCATATCGGACTTGGGCACCTTGTGCCAGATCAGCCGGTCCTTGAAGATTTTGTCGAAATCGACAGTGGCCTGGTGCATGGAGCCATCTTTCGCGGTCCATTTGATTTCAACGGGCGTAGGAAAGGCACGGATACCGAGATAACTCGCCGTGCCCCAGTTTTTTCGGTAATCCGGTGTGGTCGGTGTAGTCGATGGCGTGTCGTTGAATGGAATCGTGAAATCGTGATCGTTATAAACCACGCTGCAGCGCAAGGTGTTGTAGCAATGGGCTGTAAAATCGTGCAAGACAAAGTGCAACGGCACCTGCTTTGTTTCCGGTGGCGGCGTCTGGAAATCGCTGGCGGATGTGGATGTCATGGCCTGGCTCCCTGTGGTCAAGATCAGCATGAGGACGGCGATGCCGATGGCCTTGCCGCGAGTAGGTAAATAGCGCATCGCTGCTCCTCGCCAATCCGTTGCCGCCGATACTAAGCCCATCGAGTTGGACGCGGCCAGCGGCGTGGGCGCGGCGCATGTAGGCATCGGCCGCTGTAGAAGCGGTTCGGCCGGCGCAATGCCGAACGCTCGATGATGCGTCCGGACCGGCAGGCAGTCATCCCGGGGGGACCGTATCAGCATGACCATGGGATACGCGGCAGACGAAATCAGCGCGCGTCGTCACAGCATTTCAGTGAATTCACCAGACGCGGGATCACCAGCGCAAACTGCACAAATCCCTGACCAAACCACAGGAGGCACAGCTTCTGCCTACGCGAACACTGGCAAGTGGCCTACACGAAGATGCTCGATTCCCTCAACTCCACCATCGGCTCAGGCAACCCCAACCCAAGCCCCGGCACACCGTGGATCACGGAACCCGAGGTTGATTCCAGCGACACCTTGCATCCTGCGTGGCTATTTCAACGCGGCGGTGCAAGCGTGAGGTTGAGTACTTCAGCCAAGCGCCGGCCCGCTTCGCGCAGGCGCTCGTCGGCTATCGGCAATTCGGCGGTGACATAGGCCTGATCGATCTTGTGATTGGGCGGATAGAACCCGGGTTCGGCGGTAATCCGACACGATTCCTCTGCCCACTGCGCATAGGGATTGTCAAGCGGGGCGATCGGCAGCGGCATCGACACCGGACCGCGCGCATCGAGTGTCTGCGCATACGCCTGCGCGTCGAGGCCACGGGTTTTCAGCATGCCCGAATCCCACACCTTGTGCAGGTTGGTGCCCTTGCCCTCGAACTGCACCTGATAAGTGTTGCCACCCTTGTCGTCACGCGAACCGGCATGCAGCGGCTGATGGATGTCGCCGACGAAATGCACCACGAATTTCAGCGCCTCGCGACGCGCATCATCCGACTGGCTGCGATCGCCCAACACGTCAACGTAATGCTGCAGCCCCGCGACCACGCACACACCGTCCTTGCAATCGCGTGGCGGCACATAGTTGCAATCGCCATGGACGAAATCGATGTAGTGCAGGCCGCGGGTCTGCTTCCACAGCGCAGCCAGCGCCGGGTTGTTCTGGATCTGGTCGGGCCAGCTGGCAATGTCGGCCAGTGAGCGGGTGTGATCCGGCGCCAGCAGACGCTCCACCTCGGCTTCGGCGGCCGGGCTCAGGTGCCGCTGTGCCAGTTCCGCCACGACGCTGTGGCCGAGCGGTCCCCAAGCCTGCGCCAGCGGTGTAACCGCGAGCATGGCCAGTGCAATGGCGAGTGAGCGGCGTAGGGAGGTCATGGGATCGTCCGACTGAAAACCCCAAGTCTGCCACAGTGACGATCGAGCCTGGGCGGCTTTCATTGTATGATTGGTGGTTGAAACTCCGGCTCCGCAACCCGCGGTTGCCTGCCCATCATCGCAGCATCTATTGCCAATGGAGGACGCCCCCTCATGACCATCAAGGTCGGTATCAACGGCTTCGGCCGCATCGGTCGCAACGTGCTTCGTGCCGCCGTGCAGAATTTCGGCAACGACATCGAGATCGTGGCGATCAACGACCTGCTTGAGCCGGACTATCTCGCGTACATGCTGCGCTATGACTCCGTGCATGGTCGCTTCAAGGGCGACGTGAAGGTGGAAGGTGGCCAGCTGGTGGTCAACGGCAAGACCATCCGCCTGACCCAGGAGCGCGATCCGGCTGCGTTGAAGTGGAATGAGGTGAATGCCGACGTGGTGATCGAATCCACCGGCCTGTTCCTGGACAAGGTCACCGCGCAGAAGCATCTGGATGCCGGCGCGAAGAAGGTGATCCTGTCCGCGCCGTCGAAGGACGACACGCCGATGTTCGTCTACGGTGTGAACGACAAGACCTACAAGGGCGAGGCGATCATCTCCAACGCCAGCTGCACCACCAACTGCCTGGCGCCGATCGCCAAGGTGATGCACGACAAGTGGGGCATCAAGCGCGGCCTGATGACCACCGTGCATGCCGCCACCGCCACCCAGAAGACCGTCGACGGCCCGAGCAACAAGGACTGGCGCGGCGGCCGCGGCATCCTGGAAAACATCATTCCCTCCTCCACCGGCGCGGCCAAGGCCGTCGGCGTGGTGATTCCCGAGCTCAACAAGAAACTGACCGGCATGAGCTTTCGCGTGCCGACGTCGGATGTGTCCGTGGTCGACCTGACTGTCGAGCTGGAAAAGCCTGCAACCTATGCCGAGATCTGTGCGGAAATGAAGGCGCAGAGCGAAGGCCCGCTGAAGGGCGTGCTCGGCTACACCGTGGACAAGGTCGTGGCGACCGACTTCCGCGGCGAGACCTGCACCTCGGTGTTCGACGCCGACGCCGGCATCGCGCTGGACAGCACCTTCGTCAAGCTGGTGAGCTGGTACGACAACGAGTGGGGCTATTCGAACAAGTGCCTGGAGATGGTGCGGGTCGTGGCGAAGTAAGCCGCCGCGCCACGTGAAATAAAAAAGCCCGCGCCCGCGGGCTTTTTTGTGCCATCCCAACCCTCGGCCGCGTAGGGCGGGCACCGCCCGCCGCAGTTGCCGAAGCACACGGTGACATATCGAAAAGCTGGCGGGCAGTGCCCGCCCTACGCTTTACGGCCCTTTTGGAAAGGGCGGCCTGTTCAGCGTTTCAACAGCGGCAGCTTGTTCGGCACGCCGTTCCACTTCGCGGCGTCCTCCATCGCGGCGATCTTGCTGGTCAGCACCGGCCACTCGCGGGCCAGCTCCGCGTTGATCGCGAGAAAGCCCTCCTGCCCCGATGGCACGTCGAATTCGGGGAAGATCGCGCCGACCGGGCACTCCTCCACGCACAGCGTGCAGTCGATGCACTCGTCCGGGTCGATCACCAGGAAGTTCGGTCCCGCGTGGAAGCAATCCACCGGGCATACCTCGACGCAGTCGGTGTGCTTGCAGTTGATGCAGTTGTCGGTGACGACGTGAGTCATGGATACCTCGGCGGGCGCTGCTGCGCCTCGCAGTCTGCGCGCACGGCGCCGGATCCGCCCCTGATCCAGATCATTACGGCGGCCGGAGGATGCCGAACACCGGACACGATGCACCGGGTGGTTGCCGACCGGCACTCGGGTGCAGAATGACGACGGGAGAACGATCGGACACCCTTCGACACGAAGCCGCGACGGATTGCCGCAGCGATTTGATCGCTGTCAATGGCGCCGCGGTGCATTCCGGGCAAAATGCCGCCAACCGCCACCGGGGAATCGCATGCCGAACACCGAGTACTACAACGACAAGGTCGTGCGCCAGTTCCTGCTGGCCGCCGCCGTGTGGGGCATCATCGGCATGTCGGTCGGCGTGTACATCGCCGCCGAGCTGATGTGGCCCGCACTGAACTTCGACATCCCGTGGCTCACCTTCGGCCGATTGCGCCCGGACCACACCTTCGGCGTGATCTTCGCGTTCGGCGGCTCGGCGCTGATGGGCACCTGCTACTACGTGGTGCAGCGCACCGGCCACGCCCGGCTCGCGCTCGGCAAGCTGGCCACATTCACGTTCTGGGGCTGGCAGCTGATCTGCGTGCTGGCGATGGTCTCGATGCCGCTGGGCCTGACCACGAGCAAGGAATACGCCGAACCGGAATGGTGGATCTCGCTGCTGGTCGCCGTCGTGTGGGTGAGCTTCGGCGTGGTGTTCTTCGCCAGCCTGACGCGCCGGCGCATCAAGCACATCTACGTGGCGAACTGGTACTACGGCGCCTTCATCATCGCGGTGGGCCTGCTGCACATCGTCAACCATCTGTCGCTGCCGGTATCGTGGACCAAGTCCTACCCGATCTATTCGGGCACGGTCGATGCGATGGTGGAGTGGTGGTACGGCCATAACGCGGTGGCGTTTTTCCTGACCGCCGGCTTCCTCGGCATGATGTATTACTTCGTGCCGCGCCAGGCACAGCAGCCGCTGTGGAGCTACCGCTTCTCGATCGTCAATTTCTGGGCACTGATCTCGGTCTACATGTGGGCCGGTTCGCACCACCTGATGTACACCGCTCTGCCGGACTGGGTGCAGTCGGTCGGCATGGCGTTCTCGCTGGTGCTGCTGATGCCGAGCTGGGGCTCGGCGGCGAACGGCCTGCTGACCTTCAACGGTTCCTGGCACCGGCTGAAGACCGATCCGGCCGCGAAGTTCATGGTGATGTCGCTGGTGTTCTACGCCGCCGCCACCTTCGAAGGCTCGATGATGGCGATCAAGACGGTGAACTCGCTGTCGCACTACACCGACTGGACGATCGCCCACGTGCACTCCGGCTCGCTCGGCTGGGTGGCGATGATCACCATCGGCTCGCTGTATGCGATGGCACCGCGGGCGCTGGGTCGTCCGGCGATGTATTCGCACAAGGGCATGGAGTGGCACTTCTGGCTGCACATGGCGGGCACCCTGTTGTACGTGGGCTCCATGTGGACGGCCGGCGTGACGGAAGGTGTGATGTGGCGTGCGACCCAGCCCGACGGTTCACTGACTTATTCCTTCCTCGACAGCCTGATCGCGATCAAGCCGATGTACCTGATCCGCTGGGGCGGCGGCGTGCTGATCCTGTGCGGCATGTGGGTGATGGCGTGGAACCTGTGGCATACCGCCGCCGATGCGCGCGCCCGGCTGATCAAACCGATTCCGGTGCCGATCCCCGAGCCGGTGCCGCATCAGGTCCCTGCCCCGCTGCCTGCCGTCGGTTGAGGAAGGCATCATGGCTTACAAACATTTCGAGCTGATCGAGAAGAACGTCGGGCTACTCGCTGTGCTGATCGCCATCATGGTGTCGATCGGCGGCTTGGCTGAAATCACGCCACTGTTCATGGAAGCCCATTCAATGAAGGCCCCACCCGGGGTAAAGCCTTATGACCCACTACGGCTGGCCGGGCGAGACGTCTATGTGCGTGAAGGCTGCTATCTGTGCCATTCGCAGATGATCCGCGCGCTGCGTTTCGAGACCGAACGCTACGGTCACTACTCGACCGCCGAGGAATCGGTCTACGACCGGCCGTTCCAGTGGGGCTCCAAGCGCACCGGGCCGGACCTCGCCCGCGTTGGCGGCAAGTACTCCGACGACTGGCAACGCCTGCACCTGATGAATCCGCGCCAGGTCGTGCCAGAGTCGAACATGCCCGGCTACCCGTGGCTGGCCGAAAGCAAACTGGATGCGGCCGACGTGCAGGCGCGCATGCGCACCCTGCGCCGGCTGGGCGACCCTTACAGCGATGCGGAGATTGCCGGCGCGCCGGCCGCCGTGAACGGCAAGACCGAGATGGACGCGCTGATCGCCTACCTGCAGGGACTCGGCATCAGGAACGAGCCCAGCACAACGACCACCAGCGCGGCCGAAGCCAGCGACGGAGGTGCGCCATGAGTCCGGTCTGGGGTCACCTGGCAGGCGCGCTCATCGTGCTGATGATGCTCACCTTCATCGGTATCTGGATCTGGGCCTGGCGCAAGTATCACCGGCCGGTGTTCGACCAGATGGCGCAGTTGCCCATGCAGGATGACATCGGGGAGGACAACATCGGGCCACACGACACCGTACAAGACGGGCCCGGAACCCGCACCGGCAACACGGAGGATCGCGCATGAGCAGCGGATGGTCGTACTGGGTGATGTTCCTGGTGGTGCTCAACATGGGCATCACCCTGTTCCTGTTCCTGTGGGGTCCACGCGCGAAGATCCCCACCCTGCCCGACGGCACCAGCGGCCACGTCTGGGCGCACGGCGTGCTGCGTGAGGGCGTGCGCAAGCTGCCGCTGTGGTGGCTGTTGCTGTCGGCCAGCATGTTCGTGGCCGGTTTCACCTATCTGGCGCTGTACCCGGGTTTCGGCAACCACAAGGGCCTGCTCGGCTGGACCTCGCACGGTGAACTGGCGCGCGATGTCGCCAGCAACGACGCGAAGCTCGGCGAACTGATGAAGCGTTTCGACATGTATCCGGTCGAGCAGCTCGCCGGCGACCCGGCCGCGCAACAACTGGGCGGGCGCCTGTTCGGCGACAATTGCGCGGCCTGCCATGGCCGCGAGGGCAAGGGCAATCAGCTGCTCGGCGCACCCGACCTCACCGACCAGGACTGGCTGTATGGCGGTACCGGCCAGGACATCACCAGTTCGATCCACGACGGCCGAGCCGGCGTGATGCCGCCGTGGGCCAGCCTCGGCGAGGACAACGTGGATAACCTGGTGCAGTACGTGCTGAGCCTGTCCGGCTCGCCGCACGACGCGGCCAAGGCGGCTGCCGCCAAGCCGCTGTTCGCCACCTGTGCCGCCTGCCACGGTGCGGACGGCAAGGGCAACCCGGCGCTCGGCGCACCCAATCTCACCGACCACATCTGGCTGCACGGCGGCAGCGTCGCCGACATCCACCAGAGCATCCACGACGGCCGCCAGGGCCACATGCCGGCCTGGAGCCCGCGCCTGTCCGACGCGCAGATCCACGTGCTCGCCGCCTATGTCTACCACCTGTCACACCAGGACCATGCCGGCGCGCAGTGACGGCGTGCGCCACACCGCTGCATCGGCGTGGTATCGCCAGCCGGTGGCTTGGCTGGGCGTGGCGGTGTTCGCCGCGTCGCTGGCCGGCTGCGTGTGGATGATCGTGCTGGGCGCGAAGCACGCCGATACCCCGCTCGATACCGCGCACAAGGTGTTCGATGTACCGGTCGGCGCTCACAGCAGCCCCAGGCTGCCGCCAGCGGACCCGCCACGGTGAACGCGCACGCGATGTGGGCCCACCCGCAACTCGCCGCACAGGTGTTGCGCACGCGACACGACGGCTGCAGCGAGATCGCGCTGCAAGTCGCCTCACTGGATGATCCACGCCAGGTGCTGCAGCTGGAACAGCTGCTGCACGCGCTGCCCGGCGTGCGCCGCGTCGCCATCGACCGCGCCGCACGGCGCGTGCGGGTGGTATGGGATGCGCAGCGCACCCCGCTGCCAGCATTGCTCGACAACTTTGCCGCCGCGCAATGCCCGGCGCAGCCGCTGCAACACGGCAGCATCGACGATGCCCGCGACCGCGAGATGCATGACGCGCTGAAACGCCTGCTGGTGGCCGGCATGTGCGCAATGCAGGTGATGACCTATGCGTTCGTGATCTACATCGGCGCGGTCGACTTCGTCGACTTCAGCACACGCAGTCTGTTCCGCTGGCTGGGCCTGATCACCACCGTGCCGCTGGTGCTCTACTCGGCACAACCATTCTTCGCCGGCGCGGTGCGCGAGTTGCGCGAACGCCGTCTCGGCATCCATCTGCCGGTGGCGCTGGCGGTGGCGCTGGTGTTTCTTGCCAGCACGTTCAACACGCTGCGCGGCAGTGGCGAGATCTACTTCGACTCGGTGAGCATGTTCGTGTTCCTGCTGCTCACTGCGCGCTACGTGGAATTGCGCGCGCGCCATCGCAGCGGCGCGCTGGGTGACGCGACGATCGACGCCACACCGCTGCTGGCACAGCGCCGGCGTAGCGATGGTGAACTGGAAACGGTCGCCGCGATCACCCTGCTCGCCGGTGATCACGTGCACCTCGCCGAGGGCAGCACGATACCGGCGGACGGCGTGCTGGAAAGCGCCGACGTGCAGGTGGACGAAGCGCTGCTGTCGGGTGAATCCCGCCCGGTCCGGCGGCAACGCGGCGACCGGCTGAGCGCCGGCAGCGTGCTGCTGTCCGGACCGGCGCAGATGCGCGTCGAGCACAGCGGCGCATCCACCACGGCCGCGCGACTCGGTGCGCTGGCCACCCGCGCGCGGCAGGCGCGATCACTGATCGCCGCCAGTGATCGCGAGATCGCCCGCTTCGTCGGCCGTGTGCTGCTGCTGACCGTGCTCACCGCGCTCGGCTGGCTGCTGGTCGACCCGTCACGCGCGTTCGATGCCGCCATCGCGGTGCTGGTGGTGGCCTGCCCCTGCGCGTTCGCGCTGACCCTGCCGGTCACGCTGACCCGCGCGCTCGGCCTGCTCGCCCGGCATGGCGTGCTGGTCACCGACAGCGCCGCGCTGGCCACGTTGGCGCGGGTCGACCGCGCACTGTTCGACAAGACCGGTACGCTCGCCGTGCCGCAACTCGGCATCCACCGGATCGAGCCGTTGCGCGGCGACAGTCCAGCGCAGGTTCTGCTGTGGGCCACCGCGCTGGCTGGCGAAAGCTCGCATTCGCTGGCACGCGCGCTGACCGAGGCGGCGCGGCAATACGGCATACCGCCACGGGCCCATGCCGTGCAAGCGAGCGCCGGCGCCGGCATCAGCGGCGAACTGGACGGCCACTGGCTGCGCCTTGGCCGCAGTGACTTCGCGCTGGGCGCCGGCGATCACAGCGATGATGCCTCGCTGGATGACGCGCTGTGGCTGGCCGACGAACACGGTGCGCTGGCCGCCTTCCATCTCGACGAGCGACCGCGCGCCGATGCACGCCGGACGCTGGACGCGCTGCGTGCCGACGGCATCGAGCCGTGCATCGCCAGCGGCGACAGCCGCCGTCGCGTCGCCACGCTGGCTGCACGGCTCGACGTGACCGAATGGCACGCGCGCCAGACCCCCGCCGACAAGCTGGCCCTGCTGCAGGCACTGCGTGCGGCTGGTCATGTCACCCTTGCCGTGGGCGACGGCAGCAACGACGCGCCGCTGCTGGCCGGCGCGGATGTGTCGGCGGCCTTGGCCAGTGGCACCGACCTGGCCCAGGCGCATGCCGACCTGCTGTTGCTGGATGGACGTCTGGATGGTCTGGTGCACGCCCGCGCAATCGCCCGCCAGGTGCAGTCGGTGGTGACGCAGAGCCGACGCTGGGCGTTGGTCTACAACCTGTGCGCGGTGCCGTTCGCCGCGCTCGGTTTCGTGCCGCCGTGGCTGGCCGGCATCGGCATGTCGCTGAGCTCGCTGCTGGTGGTGCTGAACGCACTGCGCGTCGGTCGCGAACGTCCTGGCGCAACCCTCGCGCCACCGCGCGAGCTGCCCGCATGAACATCCTGCTGGTGCTAATTCCGGTCACCTTGCTGATCGTGGTGGCCGCGGTGGCGCTGTTCTTCTGGGCAGTCAACCACCAGCAGTTCGACGACCTGGACAGCCCGGCCGTGCTGCCACTGCTGGATGATCCGGCGGCCGAGGCCGCTGCGCCGGATCCGGCCACCACCGAGGGCGCCACAGGCACTGACCCAGATCAGGGCTGAACGTGCAGGGCCATCGCAGAATGAAGACCCGCTTCATTCGTCCCCTCCACTGGAACCTCACCCATGCGCCAACTGATTGCCGTCGCCCTGCTCGGCCTGCTGTCCACCCCGCTGATGGCCGCCGAGTGTTCCACTACCGTCGAAGCCAACGACGCCATGCAGTACAACCAGAAAACCATCACCGTGCCGAAGACCTGCAAGAGCTTCACGGTGACGTTGAAGCACACTGGCAAGCTGCCGAAGACCGCGATGGGCCATAACTGGGTGCTGGCCCACAGTGCCGACGAGTCCGGCGTGATCGCCGACGGCATGCATGCCGGCGCGGCCAACAGCTACGAGAAGCCGGGCGATACCCGGATCATCGCGCACACCAAACTGATCGGTGGCGGCGAATCCGATACCGCCACGATCAACGTGGCCAAGCTCAAGGCTGGCGAGCAATACGCCTACTTCTGCACTTTCCCGGGGCATGCCGCGTTGATGAAGGGCACGCTGAGCCTGGGTGGGTAAACTGGCCATTCGTTCCATGCCTGATTCCGACGACCGACCCACGATGTCCCGCATGAACCCACCGATGCCCTTCGACGAATCCACCATCGCCCGGCTGGTCGACCGTTTCTACGAGAAGGTGCGGTGCGATCCGCAGCTCGGGCCGATCTTCAATGCGGCGGTGCACGACTGGGACGAACACAAGCGTCTGCTGACCTCGTTCTGGGCCTCGGTGGCGCTGCGCGCCAGCAGCTATCGCGGCAACCCGATGGCCGCGCACCGGCCGCACCCGATCCGGGCCGAACATTTCGACCACTGGATCGAGTTGTGGCTGGAGACCTGCGCCGAGGAACTCGACGAGGAACACGCCGCGCAGATGGTGGACTACGCCCGACGCATTGGTAGCAGTCTGAAGCTGGGGCTGGGCATCCACCCGCAGGCACGCTCGTTCGGCGTGCCGATCGTCGGCATCGAGCGCTGAGCGGCTCCCGCTTCGCATCACGGCGCCGGTCTCGTAGGGCGGGCACTGCCCGCCGCCCTTGTCGGATACGGTGGTCAAAAGCCGGCGGGCAGTGCCCGCCCTACAAGGTTACGCCAGCGCTTTCAGGGCCGCGTCGTAATTCGGCTCGTGCGCGATCTCACCCACCAGCTCGGCGTGGATCACCTTGTCATGTTCGTCCAGCACCACCACCGCGCGTGCGGCCAGGCCAGCCAGCGGGCCGCTGGCGATCGCCACGCCGTAATCGTCGAGGAACTGGTGCCCGCGCATCAGTGACAGGTTGGTCACCTGGTCCAGCCCCTCGGCACCGCAGAAGCGCGCCTGCGCGAACGGCAGGTCGGCCGAGATGCACAGCACCACGGTGTTGTCGAGCTGGCTGGCCGATTGGTTGAAATGGCGTACCGACATCGCGCAGGTCGGCGTATCTACGCTGGGGAAGATGTTCAACACCTTGCGCTTGCCCGAGAACTTCGTCAGCGCGACATCAGACAAGTCGCCACCGACCAGCTGGAATGCCGGCGCCGCGGTGCCGACTGCCGGAAACCGGCCATTGACACTGATCGGCTGACCCTTGAGCGTGACTGTGGACATGCTGCACCTCGATGCGGAAAGTAGGGTCTACAAGTAGAACATGGTCTTGGCCAGAAAGACGATACCGATCATCAGGCCCAGCACCACGCGATGGGTATGGCGGAACCGGCAAACATCCATCCTGCCGTGCCGCATCGTCCACATCGCATTGACGAACACGCCGAGCACGCCGAACGCCAGCGCCACCTTCAGCAACAGCAGGTTGCCGAAACGCGAACCGACACAACCGGTACCGCCACAGCGGATGTCGAACAACACGCCGCCACTGACGAACAGCAGGATCACCACCGCCGGCATGAACCGGCGCACCCGCGCCATCACCGCCTGCTCGATCCGCTGCATGGTGGCAGCGTCGAAATGCCTGCCCAGCGATTCGACCACCAGCACCTCGAACACCACTGCACCGACAAACACGATCGCGCAGCTCAGATGCAGCAGCACGATCCACGGATACCCACTGGCCATCATGGTTTACTCCCAGAGCGAAGCGAATCTCAGCCCGGCTTGCCGTCCACGCGCGGAGTCAGGTAGATCCACGCCGAACGCAGCACCCACGGCAAGAACGCCAGCAGCCAGCCGTAGGCGGCAATCACCAGCCACAGGTACACATCGCCACCGAGTTCGGCGCGGATGCGCAGCAGCACCACGACTTGCAGCAGCCCGAAGCACAGCCACGGGATCCCGCCCATCTGCAGCAGCCGGCCGGAATGCCCCTGGGTCACCCGCGTCACCATCGCCACCAGCATCGAGCCGAAGTAGCCGATGCCCAACGCATGCAGCGGTGCACGGCCCAGTACGAGATGCCCGCTGGATGCATACACCACGTCCTGCACCGCAAACAGCACGAAGGCCAGCGGCAGCCACGCGAACGCCAGATGCAGCACCGCCAGCAGCCCGGGCCGCATCGCCTTCCACGGCTGCCAGGCCAGCGCGTGCCAGCCGAACACCAGCGCCAGCGGGATATCCACCAGCCACAGCCAGCCCAAGGCGCCGCGCCAGTCCAGCAACCCATGCGCCAGCAACAACACCCACACCAGCGGCAGGCTCCAGCGCGGCCGCACCACTTGGTAACCCTTGGCCACATTGCCACTGAAGAACGGCAGCATCCGGTGCGTTACCGTGAAGAAGATCGGCAGCAACAAACCAAACGTGCCCAGCTTGATCGCCAGCATCGCGCAGTCCGCCGGGCCGCCAAACAGATAGACCAGGAACGCGAGCAGTCCCAGCGTGCCCAGCAGCAGCGCCAGCAGGCAGGATTTCGCGTGGTCGATGCGATCGCTCGCCGCGCGCAACACCGTCGCCAGCGTCCACACGCCGAGCAGATAGCCGAGCAGCATCAGCATGAAGCCGAGCCTGAGCAGGTACGGCAAATCGAGCAGGCCCACGTTCGCCAGCACATAGCCGCCAAACACGCAGCCCGCCACCGGCACATAGCGTGCCCGCGGCAATGCCGGCTGATTCATCCAGCGCGGAAACACCGTCAGCAGAAAGCCGAACATGAACAGCGGAAACAGACCGTACTGGATCAACATGGCATGCGCCCAGCCCGGCGGAATCGTGGGCTGCGGCCAACCGGCGAGGCCGAACCGCATCCAGGTCAGTTCCACTGCCCACCACGCCATGCTCAACAGCACTGCGACGGACCCGGCAAGGAACAGCACCCGATGCGGTGCCGAGGCCAGCAACGCCGGCAGTTCCGCAAAGGTGGCGGCCCGTGTCGCCTGGGGGCGGGATTCATGCATGACGACGCCAACCCGAATCAGGACGATTCGCCATAGTGCGTGCTGACGAAAGCGGCGGCCATGATCTGCATCAGCCCGCGAGCCGGATGCGGGCCGCGCCGGTACAATCGTGGTGGCGATCCTGCCCGGCCAATAACCCGTCGTCCGTATGCGCAATCCCCTGCAAGAACAGCTGCTCAAGGCCGGCCTGGTCAACAAGAACAAGGTGGCCCAGGTCGTCCGCGAACAGGCCAAGCAACGCCAGGGCAAGCTGCCGGCTGCCGCCGGGCAGGTCGATGCGCAGCGCCTGCAGGCGGAACGTGCCGAGCGCGATCGTGCGCTGGCCGCCGAGCGCAACGCGCAGGCTCGCGCCAGCGAGCAGCGTGCGCAGGTTCGCCAGATCATCGAAACCCACAAGATCAAACGCGAGGGCGAGATTGCCTATCGCTTCACCGACGAGGACAGGATCAGCAGCATGCTGGTCAACGAACCCCTGCGCGCACAGCTGGCCAGCGGCACCCTGGTGATCGTCCGTCACGACCAGGGCTACGAGCTGCTGCCGCGCGCCGCTGCCGACATGGTCTACGCCCGCGATCCCGCGATGGTCGTGCTCGACCATGGCCGTGCCGACACGGTCAGCGCCCCCGATGAAGACGACGAGTACTACCGGCAGTTCCAGGTGCCGGACGACCTGATCTGGTAGATGCGGCCGGGCAAGGCGACCGGCCCGCTCCCATCCGATGATTCAGCAGCGGCCAGACCCGCACCGGGCCAGCTCAATTCGGCAGCAACGCCTGCCCAATCTCGTGCAGCTTCGCCGGATCGAGCAACTGCAGTTCGCGGCCTTCGATCTGGATCAGCTGCTGCGTGCGGAAGCGGCTGAGCACGCGGCTGACGGTCTCGGCGGCGAGGCGCAGGTAGTTGGCGATGTCACCGCGCGACATGCTGAGATGGAAGCGGGTGGCGGAGAAGCCGCGGGCGGCATAGCGGCCAGCCAGGTCCATCAGGAACGCGGCGACGCGCTCGTCGGCGCTGTGGTCACCGGCCAGCAGCGAGGCCGTACCCAGTTCCTTGCTGAGCATGCGGAACAGGTGCTGCTGCACCGCCGGCACGCGCGCGGCCAGCGCGCTCATCGCGGGGAACGAGAAACGACAGAAGAAGGTGGTGTCCAGCGCCACCGCGTCGCACGGGAAGTGTTCCGGGTAGATCGCGTTGAGGCCGATCACCTCGCCGGGCAGGTAGAAACCGAGCACCTGCTCGCGGCCTTCCTTGTCGACCATGCGGGTTTTCACGGTGCCACCGCGCACGGCAAAGATCGCGCGGAACGGATCGCCGGTGCGGAAAATGTGCTCGCCGGCGCGGAACGGCCCGACGTGTTCGACCAGGCATTGCAGCTCGGCCAGCTCGGGCTTGTCGTAACCGGCCATGATGCAAGCGTTGGAGAACGCGCAGGTACCGCAGAAACGGGTTTCGTCGCCATCGTCGGCAATCGGGCTGGGCGGCTCGGGCAGGCGACCTGCCGGGTGCTTGGATTGCATGAGTCTGTGAACGCCGGTTCTGGAGCGCGGTTCAGATCGCGCGTGAATAACGCG
The DNA here is from genome assembly GCA_050737735.1 of Rhodanobacter sp. Taxonomy (GTDB): domain Bacteria; phylum Pseudomonadota; class Gammaproteobacteria; order Xanthomonadales; family Rhodanobacteraceae; genus Rhodanobacter. Next base: position 36,357 of record JBOHYM010000024.1, read on the forward strand.
GTGTTTGCGCCTCCACGCCGAGATAGGCGTCGAAGCACATGGCGATGATACGCAACAGCAGGCGTCCCCGCGAGGTCACCTGCAGCGATTGCGCGTCCTCCCGCAGCAGGCCATCGGCGATCAGCGGCAACAACCGTTGGCGCTCGGCGCTGAAATACTCGTCGAACAGCAGCCGGTGGCGCGCGCCGAACTGCGCCTTGTCCAGCTTGCCGTGGCATATCAGCTCGCCGATCAGCTCGCGCCGGATCACGTCGTCCTCGTCCAGTTCCAACCCTTGCACCACCGGCAGCCGACCCACGTCCAGCGCGGCGTAATAGCCCGTGAGGTCACGTGCGCTCTGGCTGTAGCTGTCGCCGATGCGGCTGATCGCGCTCGCGCCCAGGCCGATGATGTCGCAGTCGCCATGGATCGAATAGCCCTGGAAATTGCGTTGCAGGCTGCCGGAGCGCTGCACCACGACCAGCTCGTCGTTGGCGCGGGCGAAATGATCCAGGCCGATGTAGACGTAGCCGGCAGCGGATAATTGCGCCAGCGCACGACCGAACAGTGCCAGCCGCGTCGCCGGATCCGGCAGCCCGGCTGCGTCGATTTGCCGCTGCGGCTTGAACAGTTCCGGCAGGTGCGCGTAGCCGTACACCGCGACGCGATCCGGATTCAACGCCACCACCTGCTCCAGTGTATGGCCGAAACCTTCGAGACTCTGCTGCGGCAGGCCGTAGATCAGGTCCACGCTGACCGAACCAAAGGCCGCACCGCGCGCGGCATCGATCACCGCGCGGGTCTGCTCGAAACTCTGGATGCGGTTGATCGCCTGCTGCACCGCCGGGTCGAAATCCTGGATGTCGACCGACAGCCGGTTGAAGCCCAGCTCGCCGAGCTGGCGCACATATTCGCCGTCGGCATAACGTGGATCCAGTTCGATGCCGTATTCGCGGCTGGCCAGCTGGCTGAAGCTGAAATGGCGCGCCAGTGACTCCATCAACTCGCGCATGCACGCGGCATCGAAGAAGTTCGGCGTGCCGCCGCCGAAATGCAGCTGGCGCACCGGTCGGTCACGATCGAACAACGGTGCGATCAATTCGATTTCGCGGTACAGCCGTTCCAGGTAACGATCAGCGTGGCTGGCGTCGCGGGTGATCACCCGATTGCCGTCGCAGTAGAAGCACGGACTCATGCAGAACGGCACATGCACGTACAGCGACAGCGGGCGCGGGATCGGTTCCTCGTTGGAGGCACGGATGGCCTGGCGCAGCGCCAACTCGTCGAACTCGGCACGAAACTGCGGTGCCGGCGGATAGCTGGTGTAACGTGGCCCCGCCATGTCGTAGCGGGCGATCAGGGCCGCGTCAAATTCAGGAGGAGCGATGGGGATGGCCATGCTGCCGAGTCTGTCGAGCCGCCCGCCGGCACGCCTTGATCCGCGTCAATTGCAGCACTGACCGCGGCTGCATGCCGGACATCCACAAACCCGCCTTCCGTAGGAGCGCACAGGGTGCGCTCCTACGAAGATCAGGTTATCCGCGCTTGTATGGCGCGACCTGCTGCTCGATCGAGCCGAAGATCGACGCGCCGGCGCGGTCGGTGATGTCGATGCGCAGACGGTCGCCGAACTTCAGGAACGGCGTGCTCGGCTTGCCATCACGCAGGGTTTCCACCGTACGCTGCTCGGCCAGGCACGAGGCGCCCTTGCCGGTATCCTCGTTCGCGATGGTGCCGGAGCCGACGATGCTGCCGGCAGTGAGCGGGCGCGTCTTGGCCACATGTGCGACCAGCTCGGCAAAACTGAACTGCATGTCGACACCGCATTCGGCCTCGCCAAACCATGTGTCATTCAACCAGGTGCGCATCGGCAGATGCAGTTTGTCGCCGTGCCAGGCGTCGCCGAGTTCATCCGGCGTCACCAGTACCGGCGACAACGCCGAACGCGGCTTGCTCTGCAGGAAGCCGAAGCCCTTGGCCAGCTCGCCGGGAATCAGCCCGCGCAGGCTCACGTCGTTGACCAGCCCGATCAGCTGGATGTGCGCCGACGCCTGCGCCGGCGTCACCGCCATCGGCACGTCGTCGGTGACCACGATCACCTCGGCTTCCAGGTCGATGCCGTAGTCCTCGCTCGGCACCACCACCGGATCGCGCGGACCCAGAAAGCCGGCACTGGTGGCCTGGTACATCAGCGGATCGGTATAGAACGACTTCGGCACTTCGGCACCACGGGCGCGACGCACGCGCTCGACGTGCGGCAGATAGGCCGAGCCATCGACGAACTCATACGCACGCGGCAGCGGCGAGGCGAGCGCGGCCATGTCCAGCGCAAACGCGTCAGCCACATGGCCCGCGTTCAATGCCTCGGACAAGGCATTGAGCCGCGGCGCGGCGTTCGACCAGTCGTCCAGCGCGGCCTGCAACGTCGCCGCGATGGCGGTGGCTTTCACCGCACGGGTGAGGTCGCGGCTGACCACGATCAGCGTGCCGTCGCGGCCACCTTCCTTGAGACTGCCAAGTTTCATGCCTTTGCTCCCGGGATTGCGCTCATCACAGGCAACCGTCCTCGTTATCGATCTGCGGCGGAATGCCGACACGCCAGCGACTCACCTTTCCAGCGGTATCCGTTTCGAAAATCAGCACATGGCCGTTGCCATCCGCGATGCGCAGGTATTGCTCATTCTGCAGATATTTGTGCGGCAGTATCTGCAGGTTGGAGCCGTAAAGCGCACGGATCTGCGCCACGCTCATGCCGACCTTGCCGCCACCCGGCGCGACCTCGTTCGGCGTACCCACGTCATAGCGTACGAAACGGCCGTGGTCGAACATGAAATCGAAATCGGTCAAAGCCGCCTGCCATGTCGTCTGCAGCAGGGAACAGTCGCCACCCGGATCGACGGCGCCGTTCAGATCGGCCCGCCAGGCGGCGCGAAACGCGTCCTCGTTCATGCCGAAGCGCGTGGCACCGTAACCGGTGTAACTGCCCAGCGTTTCCTGCGCCTGCAGCGCCTTCACCTGCGCGGCCGTCATGGTCGATTTCGGCCTGCCCTGAGCGGCCACCGGGGCAGGTGGTGGCTCACTGGAGCAGGCTGCCAACGCGAGCACGCATGCCAACGCGACGATTGTCTGCTTCATGGGTGCTCCGGATTGAAATGCTTGCGGATGCCCTGCCAGCACTCGTGATAGTCGTGCTGCAGTTGCGGCGAATCAAGCGCCTGCCGCGTGGGATGGATCACCTTGCGCGTCTCGAACATGAAGGCCATGGTGCCGCCGATCACATCCGGTTTCGACAGGTCGGCGCTGGAGGCCTTCTCGAACGTAGCGGCGTCCGGGCCATGCCCGCTCATGCAGTTGTGCAGCGAGGCACCGCCGGGTAGAAAGCCTTCGGCCTTGGCATCGTACACACCGGTGATCAGGCCCATGAACTCGCTGGCCACGTTGCGGTGGAACCATGGCGGCCGGAACGTGTGCTGCGCCACCAGCCAGCGTGGCGGGAAGATCGCCAGGTCCACGTTCGCCGTACCTTCCAGGTCGCTCGGCGAGGTCAGCACGGTGAAGATCGACGGATCGGGATGATCGAAGCTGATCGAACCGATCGTGTTGAAGCGGCGCAGATCGTACTTGTACGGTGCGTAGTTGCCGTGCCAGGCGACCACGTCCAGCGGCGAATGGTCGATCTTCGCCGACCACAGCGCGCCCTGGAACTTGGCGATCAGTTCGAACGCGCCCTCGACGTCCTCGTACGCCGCCTGCGGGGTGAGGAAGTCGCGTGTGTTGGCCAGGCAGTTCGAACCGATCGGGCCGAGATCCGGCAGGCGCAGAAGCGCGCCGAAGTTCTCGCAGACGTAGCCGCGCACCTCGCTGTCGAGCAGGTCGACGCGGAAACGCACCCCGCGTGGAATCACCGCGATCTCCTGCGGCTCGATCTCCAGCACACCCAGCTCGGTGGCCAATCGCAGTCGGCCCAGCTGCGGCACGATCAGCAGTTCGCCGTCAGCGTCGTAGAAAAACCGCCCCTGCATCGAACGATTGGCTGTATAGACGTGGATACCTACACCTGCCTGCTCGCCCGGGCCGCCGTTACCAGCCAAGGTCACCAAACCATCGACGAAGTCGGTCGGTACGTCCGCCAGCGGCAGCGGACTCCAGCGCAGCTGATTCGGTGTCGCTGGCGCCTCATTGAAGCGATTGTGAAAAGTGACATGCGCCAATGGCTGGAACGGCTGATGCACGGCGGCCGGGCGGATTCGATACAACCAGCTGCGCCGGTTGCTATGCCGCGGCGCAGTGAATGCGGTGCCGGACAACTGCTCCGCATACAGATCATGAGCAACGCGTTGCGGCGAATTCTGCCCTTGCGGCAGCACGCCAGCGATCACCTCGCTGGCGAATTCGTTGCCAAAGCCGGATTGGTAACCGTTGCTGACGATCGTCGTCATGAGAACTGATCCTTACAGGAAGCCGCGCTTCATCTGGTCGCGCTCGATCGACTCGAACAGCGCCTGAAAATTGCCTTCACCGAAACCTTCGTTGCCCTTGCGCTGGATGATCTCAAAGAAGATCGGCCCGATCGCGTTCTGGGTGAAGATCTGCAGCAGTTTGCGCTGCTTGGTCTCCAGGTCGGCATCGATCAGGATCTTGTTCTTGGCCAGCCGTGGTACGTCTTCGCCATGATTGGGTACGCGTATGTCGATCACCTCGAAATACGCGTCCGGCGTATCGAGAAACTCGACACCAGCCTCGCGCATCTTTTCCACCGTGGTGTAGATGTCGTCGGTGAAACAGGCGATGTGCTGGATGCCTTCGCCGTGATACGCGTCGAGGTATTCGTTGATCTGGCTCTTCGGGTCGTTCGACTCGTTCAGCGGAATGCGCACGATGCCGTCCGGCGCGGTCATCGCCTTGGAGACGAGGCCGGTCTTGGCGCCCTTGATGTCGAAGTAGCGGATCTCGCGGAAGTTGAACAGCCGCTCGTAGTAGTCCGACCACTTCTGCATGTTGCCGAAGTACAGATTGTGGGTCAGGTGGTCGATGAAGGTCAGGCCGAAGCCGAGCGGGCTCTGCTCCGCGCCCGGAATCGGGGCGTAGTCCGCGTCGTAGATGCTGCCGGCGCTGCCGTAGCGGTCGATCAGGTACAGCATGCAGTCGCCGATGCCTTTCACCACCGGTGCATTCACCGCCTTGCTGGCGACCTTGTCGGTCACCGCTTCGCCACCATTGCCGAGCACGGTGGCCAGCACCTCGGCCGACGGCTTCTTGAAACGGATCGCGAAACCGCAGGCGCTGGGCCCGTGCTTTTCGGCGAAGTCGGCAGCGAAGGAATCCGGATCCTCGTTGAGCAGGAAATTCACGCCGTTCTGCCGGTATACCGTGATCGCTCGTGTCTTGTGCTTGAGCACCGCGCGGAAGCCCATGCGCTTGAACAGATCGTGCAGCTCATCGGCCCGCCCCGCCGGTGCGGCGAACTCGACGAACTCGAAACCGTCGATCCCCATCGGGTTCTCGAACGTGGTGACCTGCATGCCAAGATTCGGCTGGGGGTTCATGGCGCTCTCCTGAATGTCGGTGCACGATGGCTGGCACGGGAGCGTGCCACCATCGGGATAAGCTCCACGTTATAGTTACATGTGAAACCATTTGCAAGGAACACCGCCGCAATGCCAACCAAGCGCAAGCCTGCCCCCGCCACCGCCGAGCACGCTCCGCTGCAGCTGGAGCATTTCCTGCCGTACCGGCTGTCGATCCTGTCCAACACGATCAGCCAGACGATCGCCGACTACTACCAGCGCCGCTTCGACATCTCGGTGACCGAATGGCGGGTGATGGCGGTGCTGGCGCGTTTCGATGGGCTGTCGGCGCGCGAGGTGGCCGAGCGCACCGCGATGGACAAGGTGGCGGTGAGTCGGGCGCTGGCGCGGCTGGTCGGGGCCGGACGGGTCAACCGCAGCATCCACGACGGTGACAAGCGCCGCTCGGTGCTGAGTCTCACCGAGGCAGGCTGGACCATGCACGACGAGGTGGCGCCGATGGCGCGGGCTCGCGAGCGCGAGGTGCTGGCGAAGCTGGACGCCGACGAGCGCGTCTGGCTGGAGCGGATTCTGGACAAGTTGCAGGGCTGAGTCGCGGCACTGGGTGAGCCCGCCGACATCGTGCCGGCCTTGGGTGGTGGCCGGGAAAGTCCGTGAAGCCGCCATCAGGTAAAGGTCTTCGACGGGCTTTATGGCTGCCCATCCCGACCGGCGAAAGCGCCACCCGATCGCTGCTGTTCGGCGCTTCGGGGGCATAATGGCGAAAACGGCACGCGTGGCGCCCTGCGGGCGTCAGCGAAGTTCCAACGGCAATGAGCACGGTCGGGTTGGGGTCCGTGGACCTGCGCTCCGACAAGGGAGCCGAGTGTGCTGCTGCGGATCAACCTGATACTGCTTGCCGCCTTCGCGCTCAGCATGTTCGCGATCTCGATGGTCGTGACATCGATGCTGCAGGAAAACGCGACGCGCGAGGTGCTTGCCCAGGCCGGTTTGATGCTGGACAGCGCCGCGGCCATTCGCTCCTACACGGAGACCGAGGTGGGGCCGTTGCTTGCCGACAAGATGGTCAGCGCGTTCCCTCCGCAGAGCATCCCGTTCTACGCCGCGACGCAGAACTTCCTCAAGCTGCACAAAGAGCACCCCGACTACGCCTACAAGGAAGCCACGCTCAACCCGACCAACCCGCGCGACCGCGCGACCGACTGGGAGGCGGATATCGTGCAACGCTTTCGCAACGACGCGACCACCAGGCAAGTGACCGGTGTACGCGACACCCCGATGGGGAGAACCTTGTTCATGGCGCGCCCGATCCGCGTCGATCCCGGCTGCCTGAGTTGTCACAGCCTGCCCTCGGCGGCCCCGGCGACGATGCTCGCACGCTATGGCAGCGACAACGGATTTGGCTGGCAGCCCAACGAGATCGTCGGCGCGCAGATCATCTCGGTGCCGCTCGCCAGCGCCGAGTCGAGCGCCAACCGCGTCCGCCGCGGCGTGCTAACCGCCATCGCGGCGATGTTCGCCAGCGTGCTGCTGATCATCAACGCCGCACTCTACCTGCTGGTCATCCGCCCGGTGCGCAAGATCGCGCGGATCGCCGACCAGCTAAGCCTGGGCGATGCCTCGGCAGAGGCATTCCCGAATGGCGGCGGACGTGAGGTCGCAGCGCTCGCTACCGCCTTCAACCGCATGCGCAAGAGCCTGGACAAGGCGCTGCGGATGCTGGGCAGCTGAGCCGTGACACGCGATATCTTCGTCAGCTATTCGCAGCCGGACCGCGCCTGCGCGCTCGCCCTCGCGCAGCGCCTGGAAGCACGCGGCATCAGCGTGTGGATCGCACCGCGCGACGTGTCCCCGGCGGCCGACTGGGCCGCCGAAATCATCGATGCGATTTCAGGCGCACGGCTCATGCTGCTGGTGTTCTCGGGCAACAGCAACGACTCGGATCAGGTACGGCGCGAGGTCGAGCGCGCCGTACACAAGCACCTGCGCATCCTGCCGTTCCGCATCGAGGATGTGCTGCCGTCGAAGAGCCTGGAATACTTCCTCAGCACACAGCACTGGATGGATGCATTCCCGCCACCGCTCGAGCCGCACATCGACCGCCTGTGCGACTACCTCGAAGCAGCTCTCGGTGGACACGCCGCCTCCAGCCCGTCGGTTGGGCACCGGCAAACGCCGGGTGCTGCGCCAGCCGAGGCCACGTATCCGGCCGGTAGCGTCGATGCCGCGCAGTTGCGCCTGCTGGAGACCGAACTCGCACGCCGCATCGGGCCCGTAGCCGCACACCTCGTCCGTTGCGCCGCGAAGGGCGGTGGCGATCTCGATGCGATCGCGCTGCGCCTCGCCGCGGAAATCGACCACGAGCCGGAACGCCGGACCTTCGTCGAAGCGTGCCGGCGGATCGGCAAACACAAATAGCAGACGACGTGGGCCGACCGGGGTAATGCAGCTTCCGACCCTGAGGCCGAACAGCATCGAGCAGCCAATGCGTGGCCGCGGCATGAGAAACGAGTGGAAGCCAGGCGCTTACTCGTTTCTCGTGCCTCCCTCTCCCTACTCTTTCACTTCACCCCATGCATCAGCTTGTTGATGAGCGGCGCGATCAGCAGCAACAGCACCCCGGCACCGGCCAGCAGCCAGAAACTGAAACTGAAACCGCTCAGCGCGGACGCCGCGGTCATGCCGCTTTCACCGCTGATATGGCCCGCCAGCAGCCCCGACAGGTTGCCGCCCACCGCCAGCGAGAGAAACCAGCCACCCATCGCCAAGCCGATCAGCCGCGGTGGCGCCAGCTTGGTCACCATCGACAGCCCGATCGGTGACAGGCACAGCTCGCCTACCGTCTGCAGCACGTAGCACAGCACCAGGGGCCAGAACGGAATCAGGCCATGGGCATCAAGCAAACGGGACAAGGCAAACATCAACACCGCAAAACCCAGCCCGTTGAAGATCAGGCCCAAGCCGAACTTGCGCGGGATCGATGGCTCGCTCCTGCGCGCCGCCAGGAAACTCCAGACCACGGTGACGATCGGTGCCAGCGCGATGATGGCCAGTGGGCTCACCGACTGGAACCAGCCGACCGGGAACACCCAGCCACCGAACATCTGCCGGTCGACCAGGTTCTCCGCCAGGAAATTGAACGAGGTGCCGAGCTGAAAATAGAACATCCAGAACAGGATGTTGAAGGCGAAGATGATCAGCATCGCCACCACGCGATCCACTTGCACCCGGCCATGCCTGACCGCCTCGACCAGCAGCATCGCGGCAACGGCGGCGAACAGCACGCCCAGCCCCCACGACAGCCCTTGCGTGACAAAGGCCAGCAGCATGTACACCAGTGGCACGGCCACCACCACGCCCAGCAGCACCCACACCACGCGCATCCGACCGGCTGCCTCAGGCGCGGGACGGCCCACCCCCTGCAGGCCACGTCGTCCGAACCAGAACCAGAACAGGCTGAGCAGCATCCCGACGCCGGCGGCACCGAACACGATGGTGTAGTTCTGCTGGACCGGCGTATCGGTGAAATAGCTGGCCATCCAGCCGGTCAGCAGCGGCGCCAGCAGCGCACCGCCATTGATGCCCATGTAGAACAGGGTGAAACCGCGATCGCGACGCGGATCATCGCGTCCGTACAGCTGGCCGACCATCGAGGAGATGTTCGGCTTGAACAGGCCGTTGCCGACGATCACCATCGCCAGGCCGACCAGGAAGATATTGCGCCCGGGCAGCATCACCACGAACAGGCCCAGCGCCATCACCAGCGCGCCGAGCAGGATCGATCGCTGGTAGCCGATAACACGATCCGCCACGTAGCCGCCAAAGATGCTGGAGGCATAGATGAGCGCCGTGTAGGAGCCGAAGATGCTGCTGGCCCACGCCTCGCCCGCATGATCGCCGTGATAGAAATGCGCCACGATGTACAGCGCCAGCGCCCAGCTCACGCTGTAGAACGCGAAGCGCTCCCAGAACTCGGTCATGAACAGCATCCACAACGGACGCGGGTGACCGAGCAACTGCGGATATGCCGGTGCGGCGCCCGCTTCGACAGACTGGTTCATGGATTTCCCTGATGGGTTTCTGATCGACACAGCGCGTGTCGAGCGGGATCGTTATGCATCTCGAAGGTGTAACCGCTGGCCGCGCGCAACGTCAAATGCGCCGCAGCACGGCTCAGAGCCTGTGAAGAAAACCACTTCCTGTGGTTTTCTTCTATCGCGAGTCCGGTACACGCCCGGACTCGCTCACGCGAATCAGGCACTGGCGTGCCCGATTCGCGACCGGCCATCCGTGGCCGGCCTGAGAGGTTGCATATCACAACCTCTCAGCTGCCCAGCACGGTGCGCACATCCAGCAGCTCGGGGAAAAACTCCAGATCGAGCGCCTTCTTCAGGAATGCCACGCCGGATGAGCCGCCGGTGCCGCGACGGTGGCCGATGATCCGCTCCACCGTTTTCATGTGACGGAAACGCCACAGCTGGAAACTCTCCTCCACGTCCACCAACTGCTCGCACAGGTGATATTCCGACCAGAAATCCGCGCGACTCTCGTAGATGCGCTGGAGTATCGGCAGCAGCGCCTCGTTGCGCTGATACGGCTGCGTCCAGTCGCGCTGCAGCAGCCCGGCCGGCACCGCATGGCCGCGACGGGCCAGATAGCGCAGGAATTCGTCGTAAAGGCTGGGCGCCTCCAGCACGGCGCGCAATTCGGCCTGCGCAGCCGGATCGTGCGCGAACACCTTGAGCATGCCGACATTCTTGTTGCCGAGCAGGAACTCGATCTGCCGGTATTGCAGCGACTGGAAGCCGGACGATGGCCCCAGCACGCCGCGGAACTCCAGATACTCCGATGGGGTCAGCGTCTCCAGCACCGCCCATTGCTCGAACAGCTGGCGCTGAACCTGCTTCACCCGCGCCAGGATCTTCAGGCAGGCGTCGATGTCGTCCACCTGCAGATGCGCCACGGCCGCCTTCAACTCATGGATCAGCAGCTTCATCCACAACTCGGACACATGGTGCTGCACGATGAACAACATCTCGTCGTGATGCGGCGGCTGACTCAACGGCTGCTGCGCCGACAGCAGCGTGTCCAGGTGCAGATAACCACCGTAGGTCATCTGCCCGTTCAGGTCCGTCTGGATACCGGCCTCGATGTCGCGCTGATTGTCGCCCATGGTGTTCCGTGTGCTCCCGAAAGGTTCATGGTAACGGTTGCCACGGCACGCGGTCTTGATGTCCGGCAGGAAATCACGCCGCACAGGGCAGCGGGGCACTTCGTTCGCCGGCGCGTTGTCGGACACGGAGGTCGCTTGCGGGTGGGCATCGGCAGCCATTCCGTACGCGCACGAATGCTGCGCTGTACCTTGCAGTGCAACATGCCCGCCTGTTATCAAGCGCGGTCTTGTGCGGTCGTTTGTGTGCTCCATCATCTCGGCGCATGCCACCGTCCCATCCCCTTTCCTCACTCCGGAGCGAGTCGTGACCATCGCCGCCAAGTTTGAAATCGAATACCTGCAATACCTCGATGCCGAGGGCAAGCAGGTCCGTGATGACCTGCCCGAGTTCGCCAAGGACCTCGGCCACATGGTCGAGCTGTACAAGCTGATGCTGTCGACCCGCGTGTTCGACGCCAAGTCGATCGCGCTGCAGCGCACCGGCAAGCTGGGCACCTACGCCAGCTGTCTCGGCCACGAGGCCGCGCATGTCGGCATCGGCAGCGCGATGAAGCCGGAAGACGTGCTCGCCGTCAGCTATCGCGAATACGGTGCCCAGCTGTACCGCGGCGTGCAGCCGCGCGAGGTGTACATGTACTGGGGTGGCGACGAGCGCGGCAACGATTACCAGAAAGAACCCGCACGACACGACTTCGCCTGGTCGGTGCCGATCGCCACGCAGTGCCTGCACGCCGCCGGCACCGCGCTGGCGTTCAAGATCCGCGGCGAAAAGCGCGTGGCGGTGTGCACGATCGGCGATGGCGGCTCGTCCAAGGGCGATTTCTACGGTGCGATCAACATCGCCGGCGCGCAGAACCTGCCGCTGGTGGCGGTGATCGTCAACAACCAGTGGGCGATCTCGGTGCCGCGCAAGATCCAGTCCGGCGCACCGACGCTTGCGCAGAAAGGCATTGCCGCCGGACTGTTCTGCATCCAGGTGGACGGCAACGACATCATCGCCGTGCGCAAGGCGATGGAGGATGCGCTGGAACGCGCCCGCAGCGGCCAGGGCGGCAGCGTGATCGAGGCGGTGACCTATCGCCTCGGCGACCACACCACCGCCGACGATGCGCGTCGCTACCGCGGCGAGCAGGAAGTGAAGGACGGCTGGGCGAAGGAGCCGATGAAGCGCCTGCGCAACTGGCTGGTGGCGAAAAAGGTGTGGGATGACGCGAAGGAAGAGGCCTGGAAGGCCGAGTGCGACGAGTGGATGGACAACGAGGTGAACGCCTACCTCGAGACCAAGACCCAGCCGGTCACGGCGATGTTCGACTACATCTTCGCCGAAGTCCCCGCCGATCTCGCCAAGCAGCGCGATTACGTCCTCTCGCTTGAAACCCAGCTCGTATCGAAGAAGGGCCACTGAGTCATGGCACAAATCACTCTTATCGAAGCGGTCACCCAGGCACTCGCCTACGAAATGGCGCACGACGACAGCGTCGTGGTGCTGGGCGAGGACGTCGGCCTCAACGGCGGCGTGTTCCGCGCCACCCAGGGCCTGCAGGAAAAGTTCGGCGAGCTGCGCGTGCTCGACACGCCGCTGGACGAAACCACCATCGCCGGCGTCACTGTCGGCCTCGCCGTGGCCGGCATGAAGCCGGTCGCCGAGGCACAGTTCGAAGGCTTCATCTATCCGATGATGGAGCAGATCGCCTGCCACGCCGCGCGTATGCGCAACCGCACCCGCGGTCGTCTCACCGTGCCGGCCGTGTGGCGCGCGCCGTGGGGTGGCGGCATCCGCGCACCGGAGCATCACTCCGAGGCGAACGAGCACCTGTTCACCAACATCCCCGGCTTGCGCGTGGTGATGCCGTCCTCGCCAGCGCGCGCCTATGGTCTGTTGCTGGCTGCGATCCGCGATCCCGATCCGGTGATGTTCTTCGAGCCCAAGCGCATCTATCGCCAGTACAAGGAAGAGGTGCCGGACGACGGCGAGGCGCTGCCGCTGGACGTGTGCTTTGTGCTGCGCGACGGCACCGACGTGACCCTGGTGAGCTGGGGCGCGCAGGTGAAGGAAGCGCTGGAAGCGGCCGATGAGCTGGCCCAGCAAGGCATCAGCGCCGAAGTGATCGACGTCGCCACGCTGACCCCGCTGGATTTCGACACCATTGCCGAGTCGGTGCAGAAGACCGGCCGCTGCGTGATCGTGCACGAAGCGCCAAAGACCGCCGGCTTCGGTGCCGAGATCGCCGCGCGTCTGGCCGAGGAATGCATGTACGACCTGCTCGCGCCGGTTGAACGCGTCACCGGTTTCGACACGCACATCCCGCTGTTCCGCCTGGAAATGAAATACATGCCGAGCGTGGAGCGCGTCGTCGACGCGGCGAAGCGTACGCTGGCGGCGTCATAATCGGCACAGAACGGACAAACATTGCGTAGGGCGGGCACTGCCCGCCGCACTACTCCGCACACAGCGCAAGACCTGAGCAAAAGCCGGCGGGCAATGCCCGCCCTACAAATCGGAAACCGACTCATGGCTGATATCAAGACGTTCTACCTGCCCGACCTCGGCGAAGGCCTGCCTGACGCGACGATCGTCGAGTGGCATGTGAAGGTGGGCGACAGCATCAAGCTCGATGCTCCGCTATGCTCGATGGAGACCGCCAAGGCGGTGGTCGACGTGCCCTCGCCGTACACCGGCAAGGTGACCAAGCTGCACGGCGCACCCGGCGATATCATCGAGACCGGTGCCGCGCTGGCCGAATTCGAGCCGGACCTGAACGCCAAGCAGCGTGCCGAGTCGCAGGACACCGGCCATCAGCATGGCCCGAAGAAGAGCGTCGGCAGCCCGGCACAGGACGACAGCCGCAAGGTGGTCGCTTCCGACGAAGGCGGCGAAGTCGAGAGCAACGGCAAGGCCGATCGCGAAGACGAAGGCACGGTGGTCGGCGCGATGGTCAGTGGCAGCCACGTGCACGTCGAGCAGGCCGCCAGCATCGGCGGCGTGAAGGCCGTGCCCGCGGTACGTGCGCTAGCGAAGAAGCTCAAGGTCGACCTCAGCCGCGTGCGCCCGAGCGGTGCCGACGGCGTGGTGACCATGAAGGATGTGAAGGATGCCGCCGCGAACGGCTCGGCCGCGCTCGGCGCTGCTCCGACGCGCGCTGTTCCCGCTTCCGCCGGTCGCCACCTGGCACCCGAACTGCCGCAGCCGGGCCATGCTCCACAAGAGCAGGCCCGCACCACCACCTCGCTGGCCGGCAAGCCGGTGCGTACCACCTCGCCGAGCACGCAGGCCAGCGGCCAACCAGAACAGCTCAAGGGCGTACGTCGCAACATGGCGCGCGTGATGGCCGATGCCCACGCCCAGGTCGTGCCAACCACCCTGGTCGATGACGCCGACCTGCACGCCTGGATCGGCAAGCAGGACATCACCGCCCGCCTGATCCGCGCGATCGTGTTTGCCTGCAAGACGGTGCCGGGGCTGAACGCGTGGTTCGACGGCAAGAACCTCACCCGCACCCTGCATCCGCACGTGGACATCGGCATCGCGGTGGACACCGACGACGGTCTGTTCGTGCCGGCGCTGCGCAATGCCGACGTGCTCGATGGCGCCGGCATCCGCTCTGCGATCAAGCGTCTGCGTACGCAGGTTGAGGATCGCTCGATCCCCGCGTCGGAACTGTCCGGTTACACCATCAGCCTGTCCAACTTCGGCATGTTCGCCGGCCGTTACGCCACGCCGGTGGTAGTGCCGCCGACGGTCGCCATCATCGGCGCCGGCAAGCTGAGCCACGACGTGGTCGCGGTGATCGGCGGCATCGAGGTGCACCGCCGCATGCCGCTGTCGCTGACCTTCGACCACCGCGCCGCCACCGGCGGTGAAGCCGCACGCTTCCTCAAGGCGATGCTGGACGATCTGGCCCTGCCGAACTAACCGGGCCAACTGTCTGTGTTGAAAAAACGGGCGCCCCAAGGCGCCCGTTTTTTTGTGCCACACGGCCCACACGGCAGAACGGTTCCCGCAACGGCAGCTTCGTAGGGCGGGCACTGCCCACCGCACTTATCGAGGCGAATGGCGACGTATCGGAAAGCCTGCGGGTAATGGCCGCCCTACGCCGTCCCGGCAAGCGATCGCAACACCGTTGCGGGTCAGTAATCGCGCACGTCCAGCAGCATGAAGCAGCGTGCGCTGTAGTCACCGCCATGCGGCCATGCGACACCCGTAAGCGCCAGCGTCCCCGCCGTCCACAGCTCGTTGTCCAGCAGCGCCTCGCAGCGTGAATCGCCCTCATCGGCATGGCTGTGTACCAGTCGCAGCCAGTGCAGTTCGGGCGTCAGCGCCTCGCGTTTCAGCGCAACCTCGATCGAAACCAGCGCTTCGGCCGGCATGCTCGCGACGGCGTCCGCGCCGCGCACGCTGAACGGGCCGATGAACACATCCCAGCTGCGCACGCCGATGTCCCATGTGGCGATCTGCATCTTGCGGTCGTCGGTGACGTACCAGCAGGCGGCGAGCAACAGGTGAAACACATTCTGCTCGAACGTGCGCAAGGCATCGCGACAGCCGGTCTCGCCACCACCGATGCCGGCAAAGCTCTCCTCGATGCGGCGCTCCTCGCTCAGCACCACGTCGACATCGAGGCGCCCCGGATCGCCTCCGATGCCTTCATGCCACTCGGCACGGACCGCCGGGAAATCATCGTCGGTGACCAACCAGCCATCTTCGTCCGCATCCAGTTCGACGTCATGCCGCTCGAAAAGGCGCAGCAGGTATTTCTGTAACGCTGCACTATCCATGGTCATCCTCGGTTTTCGTATCGGCAGACACCGGAAGATCGCGCCAGGTCAGGTACATGCGCAGATCGAACTCCCGCTGGTGGTAGTCCGGTAGCATGTACTGGCACAGCTGGTAGAACGCCTTGTTGTGATCGACTTCCTTCAGGTGCGCCAACTCGTGCACCACGATCATCTGCAGGAACTCCGGTGCGGCGCCCTTGAACAAGGCAGCCACGCGAATTTCCTTCTTCGCCTTGAGCCTGCCGCCCTGCACGCGCGAGATCGCGGTATGCAGGCCCAGTGCCCGCTGCACCACATCCAACTTGCTGTCGTACAGCACCTTGTCGATGCCCGGCGCATTCTTCAGGTACTGCTGTTTCAGATCCATCGTGTACGCATACAGCGATTTATCGCTCTGCACCGTGTGGCGATCCGGGTAGTGCTTCGCCAGATGTTCGCCGAGACGTTCCTGCGCAATCAGCTGGCGCACCTTGTCCTGCAAGGCAGCGGGGTACGCCTGGAGGTATTTGAGCGGCATCATGGTCCGCATTCTCGCATTGCACGGGGTTGAACTACATGCGCTGTCCTGTCTTCGGCAACGCATGGAAGCGAAGGCAGACTCAGCGACGACGCCCCCAGCATGCATGACGCACGAACATCGCAAGCACCAGTACGGCAGCGAAAGCGCCGTACCCATACAACGCAGGCAGCACCTGCTGCCAGATCCCACCACTGGCGCGGCCAAACTGGTCGGCCACCGGCAGCTCGACAAGGTCGAAACCCAGCAAGGCGCATTGCACCGCGGCGATGACTGCCAGCAGCAAGGCCACAAAATCGAAGATGCGCCGACCCGACGGACGCGGCAGGCTCTTCGGATAAGCCCAGTAGGCCCAGCACAGGATCAACAGCCACGGCGCAAGCAACAGGATGGCGAGGTAACGCACGATCAAACACTCCTTCAACTTGCTGCGCCGCGCTCAATCCTGTGCGGCGAGCTGGTCCAGCGCGTGGTGCAACTGCAGCGTTGCCGCCTCACGTGACGGTTCGTCGCGATAGTCGGGCGTGCTGGCAACCACCTGGCCATCGAGTTCCAGGCTCAGGCCGTGCGATTCGACCTGCAGCACGGCAGCGGCCGCACCCAGTGTGCGCAGACGCTTCTGCAGAGCGCCGGCGGCCTTCGGATCGGTGAACGGCATCGACAGCAACAGCTCCTCGCCTTCCGCGGAGAACAGGCGAAAGCGGAAGTTACCATCCGCATCGCGGAAACTGGCGAAGCGCGGCATTTTGTCCTGTTTTGGCGCCACCTTCGATGGCCGGGCGACCGCCGCTGAGGTGCTGGCCGAACGCAGCCCCAACGCATCACGCATGGCCGCAATCTTCGGCGCGGCGATCGCGCGTGCTTTCTGCGCGCCCTGTTGCAGAATCGTCTCGATCCCCGCCGGATCGGCCATGAACGCCTCATAGCGTTCGCGCATCGGCGCCACGTCGGTCTCGATGCGCTCATACAGCGTCTGCTTCGCATCGCCCCAGCCGATACCGTCCAGCAGCGCCTGCCGGAACGCCGCGGTCTCGGCATCGCTGGCAAAGGCACGGAAGATGGTGAACAGCGCGCAGTTGTCCGGGTCCTTCGGTTCACCGGGCAGGCGCGAGTCGGTGACGATGCGCATGATCGCCTCGCGCAACTGCTTGGTGCCACCGGCGAACAGCGGAATCGTGTTGTCGTAGCTCTTCGACATCTTGCGGCCATCCAAGCCTGGCAAGGTCGCCACCTGCTCCTCGATCAGCGCCTCCGGCAGCACGAAGAACTCGCGACCGTGCATGTGATTGAAGCGCTGCCCAATGTCGCGCGCCATCTCGATGTGCTGGATCTGGTCGCGCCCCACTGGCACCTTGTGCGCGTCGAACGCGAGGATGTCCGCCGCCATCAGCACCGGATACATATACAGGCCGGCGGTGATGCCGGCATCGGCGTCCTCACCGGTCTCCGTGTTGCGATCCACTGCGGCCTTGTACGCATGCGCGCGGTTGAGCATGCCCTTCGACGCAATGCAGGTGAGGAACCAGGTCAGCTCGGGAATTTCCGGGATATCCGACTGCCGGTAGAACGTGACGCGTTGCGGGTCAAGGCCGGCGGCCAGCCAGCTCGCGGCGATCTCCAGCCGCGAACGCTCGATCCGTCCCGCATCATCGCTCTTGATCAGCGCGTGGTAGTCCGCCATGAAGAAGAACGCATCGACATCGTCGCGCCGGCTGGCTTCGATGGCCGGGCGGATTGCGCCCACGTAGTTGCCCAGATGCGGGGTGCCGGTGGTGGTGATGCCGGTGAGGACTCGAGTCTGCATGTTGCGTTGCGCAAGTAAAAGCCCAGTTTACGGCATACCGCCAGTGAGAGCTGTCCTGCCGAAGGCGCGCCTTTCGCCTCAGCGGAGCAAGGTGGACTTGCCGAACAACGACTCGACCAGATCCACCGCCAGCTTCGCGGTCTGGTTGCGCTTGTCGAAGGCCGGATTCAGTTCGACGATGTCCAGCGACGCCATGCGGCCGGTATCGGCGATCATCTCCATGCACAACTGCGCCTCACGGTAATTCGGCCCACCGCGCACCGTGGTGCCGACGCCGGGCGCGATGCTCGGATCGAGAAAATCCACATCAAAGCTCACGTGCAGATGGGTGTTTTCGTCGACGCCAGCCAGCGCCTCTTCCATCACGCGCTTCATGCCGACTTCGTCGATGTGGCGCATGTCATGCACGCTCATGTTCGCCGCACGCACCAGTCGCTTCTCGCCTTCGTCAACGGAACGGATGCCGATATAACGAAACACGTCCGGCGTGGTGGCCGGCGTGGTGCCACTGATGCCGGTGAGTTCGGCCGGGCCGGTGCCGCACAGGCAAGCTACCGGCATGCCATGGATATTGCCTGATGGCGTGGCCTGCGCGGTGTTGAAATCGGTATGTGCGTCCAGCCACAGCACGCGCAACCGCTTGCCTTCATCATGGCAGTGACGGGCCACCGCCGAGATCGAACCGATTGCCAGGCAATGATCACCCCCGAGCATGATCGGTAGCCGTCCAGACTGGAGTTCCTGATGAACAGCCGTATAGACGGCCGTATTCCAGGCCACCACTTCATCCAGATGACGGTAGCCGTGTGCAGGCGGCTGCCAGGGATTGAGCGGCCCCTGCAGGTTGCCGCGATCGATCACCGTCAATCCGCGACGTTCCAGCTTCTCGGCCAGATTGGCCACCCGCAGCGCCTCCGGCCCCATCGCGGCACCGCGATGTCCGGCACCGATGTCGGTCGGCACGCCTATCAGTGAAACGGTCTGCTTGTTCATGAGCCTGTATACCTGCCTGTAGCATCCGGACGGCGCAGGCCGACGCCATCGCGCACCACCGGCATCGGCATGGTGACGATCGTCCATGAAGCACGGCAACGCGCCATTGGCTTCAGGACAAACTCCGCCACCCGGTGAAGAGACGCCCGCGATATGGCCCTGCGGGAACTGATTGGAGTTTACCGGAAGGAGCGGACCGGACGCCGTGAGACCATACGGGAACAGTCGCCGTGCCACTCCGGGGAATGCCGCAGAACCTGCTTGCAGATGACTGGCCGCGCCTCAACCACGGACGGGCGCTGGATCAAGCCGCCGCCGGCCGATCACATCCATCGCCATGGACACATCCCATGCAGCAAGCCGCGCAGGCCGGAATCACGCGATTTTTTCGGAATCGGTGATGGGGTCGCCCAGTACGGACGTGCCGGCTACCGGCCACACGCCTCAGCTGGATTCAGCCTGACGACTTCGCGCCAGTTCGTCCTCGCGGCGCGACCGCGCGCCCGGACTCCAGGTCACGAGTTCGCGGCAGGCTGTAGCACCCGCAGGCTTCGTATCCTTGGCGATTTCCTCCGACAGCATCCCTGCAAGCGGCGACACCACACGCCAGAAAACGGAGTGCGCGAATAGCGTATGCATATAGATTATCCCCGGCTGCCCCTGTGCAACCGTCGACCGATCCTAGCAAATTCTTGCGCTATGTGCGCATTTCCCTACACGCCGTGACCACTTGGCACAAAGCGGCCCGGGAAATGCCGGATGGCCTTCAGATGACCAGCACACAACAGCGAGCGGAGGCCCTGTGCTGATGTGTATCTCTTCGGCAGAGTCGATATTTCAGCTCAAAAGCAACTGCATAAACTCTGCCGCTGCGGGTCCGGCACACGTCCGTATTCCGCCAGAATGACCGGGGCCGAATACTCGCCGCGATCCGTGTCCGCCTCCTGCGCATAGACCAGCACACCTTCGCACTGCCCGGCCAGTTGCTCGCCGCGCCGGCGCGCGAACTCCTCCATGCCGTGCAGCACCGGCTTTTCGGGCAGGATGGCACCATCCACTTCGTGAAAGCTCTGTACCACGTAAAGTGTTTCCATGCTCCGGCTCTCTTTGCTGGCATCTGCGCAGCGTGCCGCCGCTGAAGTTCACGATCCGCGACGAAGTCGTTAAGCGTGCGTGGACCGTTCAGCCTGATTATTGGCCACCGTCACAAACCCTTTCCAGCCCGTCCGCTCTTATTGAATTCCAGCAATCGGAGAGTATCGGCATGACCTCGCGACATTGGCTCCAGGCGTTCATCGGTGCGTTGCTTCTGAGTCTGGCTTGCACAGCCATGGCCCAGCCCGATGACTCATCCGGCATGAAGAGTCCGATCAACGCCAGCGACAGCACGTTCCTGCAGCATGCCGCAGCCGACGGTCTGGCCGAAGCACAGATGGGCCAGATGGCGCTGGACAAATCTTCCGATGCACAGGTCAGACAACTGGCCCAACGCATCGTCGATGACCACAGCAAAACCAGCGACCAACTGAAGGCGCTGGCCCGGAACAAACAGGTAACGCTGCCCACGACTGTCACGTCGGACACGCAGAAAGAAACCCGGCATCTGCAAGCGAAGAACGGCAGTGCCTTTGATCAGGCCTGGGCGAAGGCCATGGCCAAGGATCATCAGGCCGCTGTGAAGCTGTTCACTCAGGAAAGCACGCAGACCAAAGATCCTGATTTGCGCCAGTTCGTGCAGGCCACGCTGCCTACGCTCCATACCCACCTGCAGCTGGCTCAAAAGCTGGCGGCTGTACCCGATGCACGCGACAAGGCCATGGATCAGGCCACGAAGTCGATGGCGAACGACCCCATGAACAACATGCCTGCTACGACGGGTCCGGCAGTCGCATCACCCGCCGGACTTGCGCCTGCGCCAGCCGCCAAACATTGAGCCCGCGCGATGCCTGGGGCCATGAACAATAGCCCGGCTAAAAGTTGGCTGTCGTTTCCAGGATTTCGTCCAGCAGAAAGGCCTGCATCGCTGCAGGCCTTTGGTATTACTGACGGGCACCCGGCTCTTAAAAATCGATGCAAACACTGTTTACAAAAAATCTGCCGTGCCCGGCGAATCACGCCGCCTGCGAGGGTTTCTCAGGAGCCGCCCACGACTCCAGCAACGCGTAGCATTCAGCGATGGTCATCTCCGCCAGGAAGGCGTCGGCGTCGGGGCGATTATCGAACCGCATGACGGGCTCGTCGAACTCGGTATCGAATATGACGAAGCGATTGGCAATCGGTCGTACATCGAGCATGGCGTGATCCATGTGGTGAACGAGCACCCCCGAGTCGTCGGCTCCACCAGACGTTCGGTCGGCTTGGCCCTGACTCACAAAGCGACCATAGTCTCGCGCGTTTTGGCGGCGGATGCACCAGAGAGGCGCAACTCAGCCCGCAGGGGGTATCTGGAAGTCAGCGGTGGTGAAGACGATGTTCATCGCTGCGCAGGTTCCTGAAGCCAGGAAAATGCCCGGTGCATCGGTATCCATCGTTTGCGATGCGGCGGCGATATGACTTCCCGGGCGCACTCAGGCCGTGCGTTTGAACGCTGAGCCCATGGCGGCTGAAGTCTTGCCGGCGCGTAGGACAATCCTGACTCATTGCCTTGGCGTGGCTGGGAGCACGCATCGACCGGGGCGCTCTCGAAATCAGGGGAACCTCATGTACCGGCATTTCACCCTGGCGGCATGCTCAGCATTGCGTGTGCGTTCGCCACCGCAACATCTGCCTACCCATTCGCACCGCCCCAGCCAGCGCAACAAGCGTTGTTGTGTCGCTCACCCTTGGAAGGCAGTCACATTTCATTAACGAACCATCAAGTACATTAAATCCCATGTCGTGAGACATCACTCCCACCGCATGGCCAGGCTCCCCTCCTTGCCACGCAACTAGATGGATACCCCCGAGCCCGCAGACCCCCTCTGCGGGCTTTTTTATGTCCACTCCCCGGACTTCCGCGAAGAACCAAGAAAAAGGCCTGCATCGCTGCAAGCCTTTGGTACTACTGGTGCCGGCACCAGGAGTCGAACCCGGGACCTACTGATTACAAATCCTTTAAATGTCGTTCTGGCGACTGAGCCCCTCCCCGGCCTTGGCGGCTCTAAACCGCGTGGTTGCTGCATTTAGGGGGCTTTTCCTTCGCTCATCCAGGGGGCAAAAGGTAGCAAAAGGCTGATCAAGAGGGAGCCATGACGGAGCCATAGGATGCTAATCTCGGGCCTCAAACGAGGCCGATACAATGCCCAAAACCGGACCCTCATCCAAACGCGAACCGATCAAAGTCACGTTCACTGCGGCGCTAATTGATAGCTTGGATTTCAATCGCTGGCCCGTCTCGCCGGTCCAGTTCGACGGCAAGAAACTGGTGACCGAACCCACCCCGGCGCACATCAAAGATTGGACCGTGCGCGACCTCACCACCCGCGGGCTCGGGGTGCGGATGACGGCCGGCGCCCGGTCCTTTTTCGTCCAGCGCAAGCAACGGGGGAGCACATCCACCCGATGGGTGCTTCATGACCAGCACAGCCTTCAGGCCGCGCGTGCGCAGGCAGCGAACTGGTATGTGCGCATGGGTAACGTGGAAGACCCCCGGAACCTTCTGAAAGACAAAGCGCAGGCGCTGGCCGACCTTCGGCTGGCCAAGAAGATGACGTTTGGGCGCGCCTACGAAGAATTCATTGGCGATGGGTATGTCCGCGTCGATAACCTCACCCTACGCCCGGCCACGCTCGCCGATCGCAAGCAGGTGCTGCGTTGGATGCGAGCGATGGATCTGTGGACAATCCCCTTGATCGATGTGGACGTGGCGCTGGTCGATAAGACCTTTTCGCCACTGTTCGCTCAGGCCGAGAAGGCACGCAGGGCGCACCGTGAAACCGGCGGACCGAAAAAGCGCGGCGGCGGGCCGGGGTCGGACGTGGCTGCCGTCCATAAGTGTCTGGCGCATTGCCACACCGCCTGGAATGAAGCGACCGCGCAGAAATTAGCGGCCAATCCGTTTTCCACGTGGCGCGCGGCCCAGAAAAAAAGCCGCAAGCTCCCAGTGGTGGGGCGCCGGACGACCATGCTGGCCACCACCAGTGATGAGGGTGTGGCATGGCTAAAGGGTTTGGTGGAACTCTGCGATGTGAAAGATCCAGCGCTGGCGATGGTGGCGGATTACGTGCTGTTGAGCGTCCTGTGGGGTGGTCGGAAAACGGAAGGATCCTTGATCCGCTGGCGCGATATTGGCTTTGGGGATCGGGAAGTGTGTTTCTCGGCAGAGAACACCAAGGGCAACAAAAATCACTACATCCCGCTGACGCCCTGGTCCCTCGACATCCTTCAAGACCGTCGCGCGAAGAACCTACTGGCGGGCTGGTCGGCCGGGGATGCCGATCTGGTCTTCCCGTATCCCCATTCCGCCTCGCGGCGCATTGAGGATTACCGCCCGGTCACCCGCGTGCTGTTTGAGCAAACCGGGCTGTGGATCGGTCTGCATGATTTGCGCCGCACCCTGGCCGGCTCGGTCTTCGGCTCGGCCAAGGATCTTGGCACTGTCGCGATCGCCTTGGGCCATTCCACCGGCCATGACGTGACCATGGGTTATCTCCAGCGTCAGGTCGCGCTGGCGGCCTTGCGTGAGCTCTACGTGGCACGGGAAAAAGTCTTGCGTAAGTTGGTGGGCCTGGATGCACCAACGCCGGAGGATCAGACGCTGAGTGACGCCCAGCGCACGATGGTCGAACTCATGCGGGGAATGATCAAACAGGTGGGGCTGGATGCGTTCCCCGTGGAGAAGCTCCATCGGCTGCTGGTGGAGTAAGTGCTGATGAATTCATCAGCACTTAGAACTGCCATACCTTCAACTGCGATCGCCGGCCACTCAGATAACCAAGCGGCGATCAGCCAACTCGTTGGCACATTGCCGTTCAACGCTGCGGTAATAGATCGCGGCGAAACCGTAGATCATTGCCATACCTAGAGCGGCCCATCCCTGTGCAGAAACGGGTTGACGCAACGTGGCGGCAATCAACATTCCGGACATGGCGAACAAAATGCGCCACATGGGGTAGGTCAGACAAATCAGCACGACTGCCTGCCAACGCTTCAACGGCTTGTGCTGACGCCAAGCCTTACGCGGTTCGAGTTTCTGGATGATGGCCATGCTTTGTCTCTCCTTCCGGGGGTGCGAATGCGAAAAGCACAGCACCTCCATTGCAACACCGCAAGGGTCAAGACGAGATCATTGCACCTGCCCATTCGGGCAACTGCCGTTGTTGGCAACGGCGGTTGTGAGTGCCTTACTGGCAATCATGTCTGCCTCTATGAAGTTGGAAGAGTCCCTAGGCACCACTGCTACCGGCGATCCCGACGACAGCATCCTAACCTTGGGCTCCTTATTGGGGTCCTTGGGCCATGAGGTCAGGTAGGTCATCTGGACTTTTGAACATGTCACCGCCAGCGCAACTTTCGAGGATGAACTGGATGCCGATAGATTGACCTGACTGGACGGCATTTCGTCGGCATAGACATAGCCGACATACCAGCCAGAGTCACTCTGGTCCGTCTCCGGATCTCGGTCCAACTCGAATCGCACTGATATATCGACATCCTTGGGCAAGGATATCAACTGAGGCGCTGGTGCAGCGTTGACGTCTAAATAACTGCGTTGCCCTACTACTTCAACCCAAACGCGCTTGGCATCTCGCTGGCCTGAATTTCTCAACACCACGCTCACCGCATACTTGGGTATCTGCATCCCATCAGAGGAGGAACCGTTTTCCTGGTATCCAGATACGACCGTTTCACCGGAGACCACGGAGATTGACGGGGCTCCCATCATCAGTTGATCGCGATACACCCTTTGGCCAAACGCTTGCGACGCCTCGGAAACTTGGGTGGCGATCTTGGACGTCTGCCATGTGAATAGCGCAGCTATAGCAGCCACGATTGTGCCGACCATTGCCAAAATTGGCACACTTTTTCGGCTCGTAGCGAACCGCAATAGCATCGGCCCAGCCACACGGAAAAAGTCGCTTACTTTTCCGAATAGCTTGCCGAAAAAATCGGTTACGTCCCACCACAAATCCCGCAACCACCACATGGACGCCTCCTTGCTTGGCTTGTTTGAAAACATGCATATCGGCCAAATACGATCGGACTTGATGGCATCGTTCCGAGGGATCCCAGCAATTTGTCCATATGGTCGCAAATCAGGTCTCTGGCCTCGCCATCTTTTTCGTGAGCCCCGAGCACCTGCACTCCCACCAGCATAAGCCACCGCACTCGGACGCTTAGCCGGCTCTCACTTAAAGGTCACTTGGGTCCTCAACGACGACAACCACTCGGCCATGCCATCGCGCCTAAACTCAAACGTCGGCTCACTTCTCAATGCGTCGATCCGTCGAAAAGCCTTGATTGCGGCCGTCAACATGTGCATCCCGGTTTCACCCTTGACGAGCGTGGCCTACGCTCACCCCCTTCGCACCACCTTACGCACGGCC
Organism: Rhodanobacter sp.; assembly: GCA_050737735.1. Classification (GTDB taxonomy): domain Bacteria; phylum Pseudomonadota; class Gammaproteobacteria; order Xanthomonadales; family Rhodanobacteraceae; genus Rhodanobacter. The sequence continues at coordinate 61,651 of JBOHYM010000024.1, forward strand.
CTTTTAGATGGCGTCAGCTGCTTTTCAATCTCGGCCGCCCAGGCCATTAAGTCAGTCCCGCAAGCTCGGCACCAATCACGCAATTGGAGACCATCCAGACGCGTCACGCCGCGCTCGGCGGCCGTGACGTAGTTCTGCGAGCGCTCCAAACGCTCGGCTAAGCCGGCCTGTGTCAACCCTGCCCGCTCCCGAATAGCCCGGAGGATCGCCAGAAACGTCTGATTTTCCGGACGGTAAAGCGACTTGGCAGCCCGCTCCGTTAATTTCTTCGCCCCCGCCATGCGCCCGCTCCAAAACGTGTCGGGCTCCTACCGTATAGCGCATGTTGAAATACACCGGCTTTGTGTTTTTGTTTATCATTGGTTCCAGTTCGCGACGCTAGTCTCCAATCGCCAGGGACGGGTTCAGATCACTCCTTGGTGTGGTTTTTCTTGCTCACCAAACAGGGGTTCGCAATCATGGTCAATCGTCGTTGGATGAAAGCCGTTACGGCTCTCGTGTTGGCGGTCAGTCTGGGGATGGCGCAGGCCCAAGACACCGGTGTCTCCGGCTTCTTCCACCGTGCCGGCGCAGCCATCAAACAGGGCACGACCAGTGTGCTTCATGGCGGCTCGTCTGGCGCCCAAGTAGACGCCACGGGTATTGCAGTGACCACCGGTGACATCTACAAACCACTCAGCCCCGCTTCGGGCGGTGAGTTCGTGGGTCTATTCAATGGCGCCCACCATGGCCAATTGTGGCCACGCGCCGCACTCACGTTCCTGAGCTATGGCGCCACGCTCCCTTGTTGGACCATCCGCGCGACCATTTGGCGGTCACCGATCTCGCATCATGACGAGACCTTTCAAATCTGCCATGCCCCGATCATGACCACCGATGCCGTTGGCAACCAAACGGAGATCACCGGCGGGTTCAACCAAGTCTGGATGCGCCGGAATAGCCCCGGCATCACGCATGTCCAGAGTTCGCCTGCTCGCACAACCGGGCCGAACCCGCCTGATCAGTTCTTTATGGTGCCGCTCACGGATCACCTGCTGGAGGTTCAATACAAGAACATCCTCATGCGTGCCGCGTGGGTTTCTGGCTCCATCAACCACGCCAATCCCTCCACGGACGATGGGCAGTTCAACCTGATGTGGACCGCGGGTTTCGACCCCGCCGGCAACCACGATCGTCCGCACTGAATGACGTCGGCCGCCCCCCCCTGCGGCGCCACCGCCGGGTTCATTTTCCTCATCTACGGCCCATAGGGCTAAGGAGCCTCACATGGCTTTTGTCTTCATGATCTTGTTCGGTGTTCTGGCGTTCTTCGGCATCCGCATGCTGCGCACGGGATGGGCGGCGCGCAAAACCGATCAGGTTGGTGCGACCGTCAAACTGCTATTCGGCTGGGGCTTCACCGTGTTTGGTGGTCTGGCGTTCTTGGTCATGCTGGCCGTGGTGGTGCTCAGCGGTCACGGGTGACGTATAGGGTTTGCGGCCAAGAAACGACCGCAGTATTGCGGTCAGTTTCCGAAAAATATTTGTTCTGAAGAACAGTGGGTTAGTAGCTTTTACGCCAACACACTATTAGACCCTACATACTCATCCAGCCTGCGGAAACGGCAAAAAAACGAGCATTTCGAAACAGCGATGGCGTGAAAATGCGGGTCATCCCTAGAGCTTCTCAAAAGCTGAGAAGCTGTCAACAGGGATCCTCATGTGTCGTGTCGAGCGGATCAAGCGGCTGCAAAGCGCTAGATCCGTCAACGCGAGAAAATTTATTTTTCGCCGCTGACTTCAAGCCGGCTTTTGATTCCTCGAAAAGAGCGACGGATCAAGCAAAAATCGGGGATTGACAGGCAAAAATGCGCCGGTAAGACCCATGGCCCATCACTCGCCGTTGACCACCATGTTCTCCGCATCCATCGCTTCACCGCCGGTTCCGCCTGCCAAGCACAGCCCGCATCTCTACGACCTCTTCGCGAACAGCGAAAGCATTCAGGTGTCTGCCAACTGCGCTGATGGGCACCTGCTGGTCATGGAGCTCATTGAGCGGCTGGGTCTCATTGACCGAGTGCGGCCGCCATCTGCCCGCCTCAGTCCCGGCTCGGCCGATCGCGGCGTCCCGATGGGGGATGTGGGGCTGGCGGTGGCGCAACCGCCCGCAGCCTTGTTCGCCGAAGCCCCATCAACGTCTGCGGGCGCGCCGCCATCCACGCCCCTCGCCGAGCCCGCCCGACCCCCATCCGCGAATACTGTCGTCATTCCTGCGCCTGACCCGCCCGTGGTGGCCGCCGCCAGCATGCTGTTAAGCACGTTGCGGGATCGCCACCTGGACAACCTGCGCAGAGGCCCCAAGCGTGCAACACCGGCCACCCGCGACCGCGGCTATGCGCTCAATCTTCTCATCGAGACCGTGGGGGATCGGCCGATCAAAACCCTTACCCCGGAAGACGCGACCGCATTCGCCAACCTGCTTGCGTGCTGGCCGGCCCGTCGAACGCAGTTCCGCCAGCTCGATGGCCTGAAAGCGCCAGCGGTGGCCGATCGCGCCAAGCGCGAAAAACTTCGTCCCATTCAGTTGGGCACCCAGCATAAACATCTGATGCATGTGAATGCGCTCATGAACTGGGCGATCAAGCTAGGCGAAATCACGGAAAGTCCCTTTCGGTTCATTGATACCAGGCGCTACCTGAAGGATGCACACGGCAAGAAAATCAAGAAAAAAGACATCTTTCGCGACGATGAGCTCGCTGCCATCTTTGACCCCAAACGGGTGGCGACCTACGACGCGCCCCATAAGTTTTGGGTGCCCCTGATCGCTCACCGCACAGGCATGCGCGTCAATGAAATTGCCCAGCTCTATGTGGACGATGTTCGCGTTGATCCTTATATCGACCAAACAGGCCAGACGCACCAAGTCACCACGTTCGACATCACCTCAGACCGAGACGGCCAGAGTGTCAAAACCGGATACTCGGTGCGCCGTGTCCCGGTTCCTCAACGGCTATTCGAGCTCGGCTTCGATCGTTATCTGGAAGACGTTCGAGCCAGCGGCGCCAAACATCTTTTCCCGGGCTTGCCCTGGAACGAAGGCGGCCCGGGCCGGGCGGTGTCCCAGTGGGTCAACGACACGGTATTGCGGAAAGAGTGCGCCATCACCAGCCATCGAAAAACGCTCCATAGCCTCCGGCATACGCTGATCACATTGATGGAACGCGAGCACATCCCAAAGAGCATTGTGTGTGCAATTAACGGCCACTCCACCGGAAACCACACCGAACAGAAAAACTACATTGCGGACGGTACGGTGTTGGAAATGCGCGAGGTGCTCGACTCGCTTCCCATCGTTGATCCTCCCATGGCCCCTTACGTATCCGAGCGGTTCAAAGGGTATCTTGCTCATGCGGCGGCGGAACGCGAGCGTGAGATACGGTTGGGGGCTGAAGGAATGGCGTTCAAGCGACCGATGGGGAGACGGTCTAACGTAAGCGTCCGCCCCCGTCACTTTGAAGCGCGGTGACGGTTTAGCTTATAGGGCAATGCCAACGGGTTGGCAGCAAGCTGTCGAGGTGCTTGTCGAGGGTGGTCGGCAGACGCGTGAGAACGTCGA
>JBOHYM010000025.1:0-12724 GCA_050737735.1 Rhodanobacter sp.
AGTGACTTCAGTCACGACGCTCTTGCTGGTTTCGCGGCAAGCCGTCGTGACTGAAGTCACTCCCACAGAAGCCCCCACTGCTCGTTGTGCTCAGCTCGCGAGCTCACCGTCGTGGTAGTACCAGTGGCCGTGCTGGCGCACGAAGCGGCTGGTCTCATGCTGCCTCTGTGCGCGGCCGCCGCCGAGCCGGTAACGGGCGACAAACTCCACCGTCGCGTGATCGTCGTCGATGGTTTGTCCATGGCGGATCTCCAGCCCCAGCCAGGTCGGTGCCGGGTGCTGGGCGGTCAGTCGCAAGGATGCCGGGCGCGTCTCGGGATGCCAGGTCGCCAGCAGGTAATCCTCGCGCCGCAGCACGTAGGCGCTGTAGCGCGAGCGCATCAGCTGCTCGGCCGTGCCGGCGGTGGCGAGGCCGTCATGCAGGGGGCCGCAGCATTCGGTGTAACCGGCCGGGTTACCGCAGGGGCAGGGGGTCAAGGTGTCGATCGACTTCATGCGGCCTTTGTACCCGGTTCGGTGCGTTTGTGCAGGTGGCGTCTACGCGTGCTGGTGTCGCCACACGCGACAGCGATTGTTGGCCGGCATCGCGATGTCGTCGATCAGGTTGAAGCCGGCATCGCGGGCAAGCGCATCGACGGCCTCGGCATCGCGTATCGCCATGTGCGCGCCGCGTGCCTTGAGCCATTGGTCGAAGGCGGCGTTGCTGTCGCTGCTGTAGCGGCCGGCGTCATTGAACGGGCCGTAGACGACCAGCGTCGCATCCGGCGTGGTAATGGTGGGCAACTGCGCGAACAGGCGTTCTACTTCGGGCCACGTCATGATGTGCAAGGTGTTGGCGCTGAATACCGCGTCATAGCGTCCGACAGGCCACGCGCCGGTGACGTCGAACTCCAGTGGCGCCGGTGTATTTGGCAGTGCCGCTTCATCCAGCCAGGCGCGGATGCCGGGCAGGTTTTCCGCGCGATCCGAACTTTGCCAGGTCAGTTGCGGCAACGCCGCGGCGAAGTGCACTGCATGCTGGCCGGTACCGCTGCCGATCTCCAGGACCCGTTTGCGACCCGCGAAATACCTGCGCAGCACCTCGAGGATCGGTTCGCGGTTGCGCTCGCACGAGGGCGAGGATGGTTTTTCCATGCTTCGAATCGGGTGGTGCTGATCGAAACCGCAGGATCAGACCGGCCGACCCCGCAATACTCGTGCCGGCAGCATCAGCAGGGCGCCGAGGAAGGCGAATACGGCACCCACGGTGATGCCGACCAGCCGGAACGGCAGCAGCACCAGCCATACGATCGGATACAGCACCAGCGCCAGCAGCGCGATCGGCCAGCAGAACACCAGCAGCAACAGCCAGAGCAGGAAAGCGGCCATGACACGACCTCGTGCAGATTGGATGGACGGACTCTAGCGCAGCCGGCAGCGGGTGCCCAGATGACTCTTGCCACCCCTGCTGCCTATCCGACCGGATCACATCATCGGATTCACGCCGATCAACCACAGATGCAGCCACAGCGCGAAGGCGATCCAGACCACCACGCCAATGACCACGGTCACGATGTCACCCTGGACGGAACCGGCCGGATACACGGTGCCGGCCGCGCGATCGCGCCGGCGCGATACGGCAAACAGCACGATCGCCCACAGCAGGAATGCGCCGAACAGCACCACGTCGTGCAGCATGCCGGTGGCCAGCAGGTGGCCGAACGCCCATACCTTCACGGCCAGCACCTGCGGGTGGTGAAGTTTCGCCTTGAGGTGGTTGCGCGGCACGCGAGCGGCGAAGAACAGCACGAACGCGATCAGGGTGAACAGCGCATTGAGGTGGCGCAATGCCAGCGGCGGCACATACAGCAGCACCGGATGTTGCCGCGCCAGCCCGAAGCCCCAGCAGATCAGCACGAAGCCGATGATCGAGACCAGCGCGAACAGGCCCTTCCAGCGCTTCTCGCCGAGCCGGGCGATCTGTCGATTTCGCCAGTCGTTGGCGAAGACGCGCAGGGAGTGCATCCCGAGAAAGATCAGCAGGCCGAGAATCAGCACGGACATGACAGTTACCTCGCGGAAGGGGTTGGCCGAGTATAGGCGCGCGCCTCGCCATATCTGTCAGGTGGCGTGCTGTTCGATCTGGATGGCCAGCGCCAGTGCGCCGTCGTGCAATCTGATCGGGCTCGCCTGCAAAGGTCGCCATGCATCGCCGGCGTGCAGAAGGCCTTCAGCCGTCTCGATCACGCCGTGGGCACAATAGATCAGCACGGTGGACGGATCGGGCGACTGTTCACCCGGTTGTTGCGATGCTCGTATTTCGCCACGCGCCTGCGCACGCCGCACCATCAGGTTGAAATCGCGGGTGGGGCCATCGACGAGGGACACTGCGACCTTGGACTCGCCGGCAAATGCGAAGGGCACGAACGGTGTGGTCAGCGCATGGGTACGCCTATCGTCCAGCGTCATCGTGAAGCCATTGCCGTCGAGCAGCACGATCTGCCGGTCGATACCGGGGAAGCTGGAGAAAGGTGCGGCACTGTCGACTTCGGCAATGCTGACCCGCCAGACAAAATCGTCGCTGCCGATACTGGACGGCTGGACGGCTATTTCGCGTGTGCTGCCGAGACCGTTCTTCCACCGCTGTGGCGGACAATTGGACAGGCGGATGATCATGCGGTGCGCTCGATGATGCGTTGGAACGGCGGCAAGGCCTTCAGCATGCCGCTGCCGTAGCGCTTGGTGACCACGCGGCGATCCAGCAGCACGATGCGGCCGCGATCGGTTTCGTTGCGGATCAGTCGGCCGCAGTATTGCGTCAGCAGGCGCGTGGCTTCGGGAATGCTCACTTCGATGAACGGGTTGCGTCCGCGCGATTCCAGCCACTCGGCATACGTCGCGCCGACCGGATCGGTCGGTACGGCGAACGGCAACTGGGTGATCACCACCGTCTCGCACAGCTTGCCGGGCAGGTCGAGGCCTTCGCCAAACGAGGCCAGGCCGAACAGCGTGCTGCCCTTGCCGGCCTCGATATCGGCGCAGTGTTCGGCGATCAGTTGGGATTTGCCGAGCGAGCCCTGCGCGCGCACCTTGCGCACCTGGGCGATCGGCAGCTTCTGCAAGACGCGGTCGAGCTTCACGCGTGAGGTGAACAGCACCAGGTTGCCGGCGTCCCAGTCGAGGTTTTCCGCCAGCCACTCGCTGATTTCTTCGGCATGCGCTTCGCGTGCGTCCGGCAGCGTGCGCATCGCCGGTACTTCCAGGCGTGCCTGTGCAGCGAGGTCGAACGGCGAGGGCAGGCTCAGCGTCACCGCCTCATCAGGCAGACCCACCGCATCGGCGAAGCCACGAAAGTTGCCGCCCGCACTCAGCGTGGCCGAGGTCATCAACACGCCGCTGGCGTTGCCCCACAGCACGCTGCGCAGCAGGCCACCGGCGGAGACCGCCGAGGCGTGGCAGACCAGTTGCTGGTCGCCACCCAGGCTGACCCAGCGCGCCAAGGGTGGTGCGTCATCGGGGTCCTCACTCGACCATGCACGCCAGCAACTGGCCTGCTTGCCGATGCGTTCCAGCGCGATACCCAGTTCGCGCGACAGCGCTTCCTGGGTCGGGCCCCCGTCAGTCATCTCGACCACCGCGCGGCGTACGGCAGTGAGCCAGCGCTGCACCTCGCCGGTGTACAGGCTGAGTGCGCGTGCATGCTCCACCCACGGTTCCGGCAGCTGGCCGAGTGAGCCGCGGTACATCGGTTCGGTTTCGGCCGGATCGGGCAGCCAGCCGAGGCGGATCTCCTTCTCCAGCTCCTCCAGCGTATTGCTCAGTTCCTGCAGCTTCGCGTCGCCCGCGTCCAGCGACAGCTTGCCCAGCGTCTGCTTGTCGGTGAGCGAATAGGCCGCGTGCACCTGCCGGCCAAGCCGGCTCAGCTGGCGCACCGTCACATTCATGTAGACCTCGGACGCACCACGGTCGATCGCCTTGCCCGGCACGTGATGGCCTTCGTCGAAGATGTACAGCGTCTCGTCCGGCCGCGGCAGGATCACGCCGCCCCATGCCTGAACACCATTGCCCTCGTCCTCGCCCGGCATGGTGAGGTCGGCCAGCACCAGGTCCTGGTTGGCCACGATGATCTCGGCATCGTCCACCGCGCGGCGCGCGGCGAAGAACGGGCAGATCATGAACTGGCCGCACTTGCGTCCGGTGCAGCCGCCGGCACTGGTGGTCACCATCGGCCGCAGCAGGTCACTGACGGTATCTGGCGCGCTGTCCATGTCGCCGTTCCACTCGCCCTTGTCGAACGCGGCGCTCAACCGGCCCAGCGCCTGCTTGTCGCGTGGTTGCGGCGGCTTTGCCCACAAAGCGAGATCCGCATCGAAGCCGGCCAGACCCATCTGACCCGAGTCGTTGAGGCTGTTCGCCGCCATGCGCAGGTTGCGCGGGCACAGGTAACGGCCGCGGCCCTTGGCCAGCGCCACCTTCGCCTCGATGCCGTTGAGCTGCAGATACAGCGGAATATCGCGCTGCACCAGCTGCTCCTGCAGCGCCACCGTGGCGGTGGCGATCAGCAGCTTCTTCTTCTGGAAGCGCGCCACGGCCACGCCGGCGATCAGGTAGGCCATCGATTTGCCGGTACCGGTCGGTGCCTCGATCACGGCGACCCCACCGGTCTGGCCGAACGCCTTGGCCACCTCGGCAATCATCCGGCCCTGCGACGCGCGCGCGCGAAAGCCCGGCAGCCCGTCCTTCAGGCGTGCATAAGCGGCGCGGATGGCGTCTTTGGTGGTGTCGGCGAGCATGTTGGAGGGTACCTATGGCGCGAGTTATGCATGGAAGCCAAGCATGAAAAGTGAACGGTGACGTCGGCAAAGCGCCGTCCCGAAGTGTTCCGGCGGCCGGAGGCAACGTGTGCGTCGTGTCGAGGGGGTGGATACAGTGAGACAGTTTATCGGTATTGCACGCCCGACCGCCCGGAGAGAGGGGGATGCCGGCTTCGGGGTCAAGCGGATTGTGCGCTGTGAAAGCGTATGCTGATGCCGGATGCTAGTGCGCTCGGGCTTTGGGGAGCTCTGTCGATGAAGCACGCGGATGCTGTGGGAGCGACGTCTTCCGACGACTCATTGCAGCTGGCGTGGCTGGCCAGCCTCGCGACAGCCCATACGCCTGACGAGGTGGCCGAGGTGATTGCGGATCTGGCGCAGGCCGAACTGGGCTGCCATGCTGCCTGCGTGCTGTGGTGGGATCCGGGGCAGTCGACCAGTCATCACAGCATGCCGTCAACCCGGATGGATCCTGCCGATGGTCCATGGCTGCGCATCGCCAGCCAATCGGACCAGCCCTGCCGACATCCAGCCGATCCGCGCCGCATCGCGCTGCGTCTGTGCCAGCGGCCCGGGCCTGTACTGCTATTGCTGACCTTGCAGGCAGAACACGACGGCATCGGCTTTCCGGGGAAATTGGCAGCACCGCTGCTGCTCGCCGGTCAGCATCTGCAACGGACGCTGGAATGGATCGAACTGCAGCGCGCACATCAACAGCTGGCGCGCTCCGAGGCCCTGCAGCGTGCGTTGTTCGCCATTTCCGACCTGTCAGGTTCCGAACGTGACATGCCAGCGATGCTGCGCGGCATCCACGCCATCGTCAGCACGCTGATGTACGCGGAAAACTTCTTCATCGTGATGCACAACGCCGAGCGCGACACGATCCGCTTCCTGTATTTCGTCGATGTCGAGTCCGCCGCTCTGTTCGAAATCGGTCGGGAACTGCCACTCAGCACGATCGAGCACACGCTGACCTGGTATGTGATCAGCGACGGCAAGGCGCGCATGGGCGATACCGAGGAACTGCGCAGCCAGGTTTCCGGGCCGGTCGCGCTGGTCGGGGCGGACAGTTACGACTGGCTGGGCGTGCCGATGCTGCGCGACGGCCAGGTGGGCGGTGCGCTGGTGGTGCAAAGCTACCAGCAGGGCATCGGCTTCAGCGACGAGGACCGTGCGCTGCTGGAGTTTGTCGGCAGCCACATCCTTACCGCGCTGGAACGCAAGCAGGGCAAGGAGGATCTGGAGCAACGCGTGCAGCTGCGCACCCTGCAGCTGGCCGAGGCGAACCGCGGGCTGCAGCTGGAGATCGTCGAACGGCAGCGCGCCGAGCATCTGCAGGCAGCGCTGTTCCAGCTCGCCGAGCTGGCCACCGCGGACATCGATCAAGCCGAGTTCTACCGGCGCGTGCACGCCGTGGTCGGCGAACTGCTGAATGCGGAGAACTTCTTCATCGCCCTGCTCTCCGACGACCGCCAGCAGCTGACCTTTCCCTATGCGGTGGATGCGGTGAAGCTGCCGCCGGCCACGCGCCCGTTGGGGCACGCACTGAGCGAGTACGTGCTGCGCCGTGGCGCGGCCCTGCGTGCCGACAATGCGGATATCGAGGAACTGGAACGGCAGGGCGAGATTGCGCCGGGCCGCACGGGATCGCCTGCCACGTGCTGGCTGGGCGTGCCGCTCATCGTCGGCGACGAGGTGATCGGACTGGTGACGGTGCAGAGTTACAGTCCGTCGGTGGTCTACGGCGAAGCCGATCAGGAGCTGCTCAGCTTCGTGGCTACACAGATCGCCAACAGCCTCACCCGGCGCCGTTCCGCCGAATCGCTGAAACGTGCCTACGAGCAGCTTGAACACCGGGTGGAGGAGCGCACCCAGGCACTGCGCAAGGAAATCATCGAGCGCGAACGCATCCAGGACCAGCTCAGGCACCAAGTGATGCACGACGCGCTGACCGGCCTGCCCAACCGCGGTTACCTGCGCGATCGCATCGACCGCGTGCTGGTCGCCATCAAGCATGAGCCATGGCGGCGCTGTGCACTGCTCTATCTCGACGTTGACCGTTTCAAGATCATCAACGACAGCCTCGGCCATCTGGCCGGCGACGAGGTACTGAAGGAGGTCGCGACGCGCCTGGCTGGCTGCGTGCGCCATCCCGACCTGGTGGCGCGGCTGGCCGGTGACGAGTTCGCCATCCTGCTGGAGCAGGTGGAGACGCCAACGCATGCGCTGGCCGTGGCGCAGCGCGTGCTGGATGCCTTGAGCATCCCGATGCAGGTTGCCGGCAAGGAGCTGCAGGGCACGGCCAGCATCGGCATCGCGATCGGTGACGAGCATTACCAGGCGGCGGACGAGGTGCTGCGCGATGCCGACATCGCGCTGTACCGGGCCAAGGAGCTCGGGCGCAAGCGTTTCGAACTGTTCGACGAAACACTGGCGAAGAACGTGGTCGACGTGTTGGCGCTGGAGGGCGAACTTCGCGTGGCTTTGAAGCACAACCAGTTCGAGCCGCACTACCAGCCAATCTGCCGGCTCGACGACGGACAGGTGGTGGGCTACGAGGCGCTGCTCCGGTGGAATCACCCACAGCGCGGCCTGTTGCGACCGGGCGACTTCCTGAAGATCGCCGAGGACAGCGGGCTGATCGAGACGATCGACTGGCATATGTTCGAACGCAGCTGCAACCTGCTCATGCAGCACGCCGGCTCCAGCGACATCTTCATGACGCTGAACGTCTCGGCGCTGCACCTGCGCCACGCGGATTTCGACGGACGCCTGATCCGGCTGCTCGAACGCACCGGCCTGGCGCCATCACGGCTGGTTGCCGAAGTCACCGAGGGCGCCTTGCTGGACAACCCCGAGCGCGTGCGCGCCACCCTCGAGCGCCTGCGCAGGATCGGTGTCGGTGCCGCATTGGACGATTTCGGCACCGGCTATTCGTCGCTCAGCTACCTGCACTCGCTGCCGCTGCGCATCCTGAAGATCGACCGTGCGTTCGTGCGCGAACTGGACAAGGACGCCAATACCGGCAGCACCACGGTGGTGGCGGCAATCCTCGCGCTAGCGCGCGCGTTGAACATCCAGGTGATCGCCGAAGGCATCGAGACCCAGACCCAGCGCGATGTCCTGCTGGCGATGGGTTGCGAGATGGGTCAGGGCTACCTGCTCGGCTACCCTGCACCGATCGGGCACTGGCTGGAGCCCGGCCGCGCCGATGCGTGAGCCGCAACTGTAGGCCGAAACTGCGGGAGCGATTTCAGCCGCGACGTTGTTGCTTGCCACGGAGCCAGAGGCGTCGGGGCTGAAGCCCCTCCCACAGGGTGGGGTGTGGAATGGGAGTGTTTTTGTGGGAGCGACTTCAGTCGCGACGCTGTTGTTCCCGACAGCCGCCCAGCCGCATTGATGCCTGAGCTGGCGGCGCCTATGCCGCGGCGGCGATCTGCCGCAACGCCTGCTCGAACGCCTCCGGCGGCTGCCCGCCGGAAATCAGGTGCTGGCCGTTGATGATCGTGGCCGGTACCGAGTGGATGCCTCGCGACTGGAAGAACTGCTCCTGCGCGCGTACCTCGTCGGCATAGTCGTCACCCGAAAGTATCTGTCGCGCCCGGCCAGCATCCAAACCCGCCTCGACGGCCAGCCGTACCAGCGTGTCGTGCGCGCTCACGTCCTCGCCATCGGTGAAATAGGCACGCAGCAGAATCTGCTTCAGCGCGATGTGTCGCTCTTCCAGCTCGGCCCAGTGCAGCAGTCGGTGCGCGTCGAACGTGTTGTAGACGCGGCTACGTCGATCCATGTTGAACGTGAAACCCAGTGCTGCGCCGCGCGCACGGATCGCCTCGCGGTTCGCATCGATCTGCTCCGCCGAACTGCCGTACTTGTGCACCAGATGCTCGGTGGAATCCTCGCCTTCCGGTGGCATCTGCGGATTCAACTCGAACGGCTGGAAGTGGATTTTCGCGGCGACTTCACCGCCCAGTTTCACCAGCGCCTGCTGCAGCGACGCGAGTCCCACCGCGCACCACGGGCAGGAAACGTCGGAGACGAAGTCGATGCGGAGCGGAACGGGCGTGGCTGGCGTGGACATCGAAAATCTCGGCAGTGTGGGTACGAATAGGCACGATGTGGGGCCAGCGACGAGGCAATCAACTCGTCAGGCAACCTGCGCCACCAGCGCATCGGCGAGGCGGGACTGGGTGGCGCGGGCTTGCTGCAGGCGCTCGCGCAGGTCTGCGCAGAGGCTGGTAGTTTGGGGTGAGCATCGCGAACCCCAACGTCACGGCGGCGGCGATGTTGGGCATCGTTGCGCTCGGCCCAACCTACAATGATCCGGCTCCTGCCACCAGCGCGTCGACGAGGTGGGACTGGGTACAGGAGCCAGTGCCCAGTTTGCGGGATTTCCGCATCACGCATGGCGCTCCGATCGAATCTTTGAAGTTCACGGCGCGCTGCGCCTGTCTGGCTCCCGTGTCAGCCGCTTGATGGCCGCCGTGGTGCCGGCCTTGACGCTGTCGAACAGCGCGCTGGGGAAGCCTTCGGGCAGGCGCTCGGCCACGGCATCGAAGGCGGCCGGGGTGCGCTCAATGAGCTCGGCGATGATCGGTTCGGCACCACCGGCGAGGCCCAGGCTTTCGGCCATGGCCACCCAGTGCCAGCGATGGATGTCGTGCAGGGTGTAATGCCGGTTCCTGCTTTCCACGGCCATCGCCAGGCGGCTGTTGCGCGGATCGAACTGATGGGCCTTGTGGCCCAGGACCGGGTAGGTGGAGAGGATGTCGTACAGCGGGGTGAGCTGGTAACGGCCACCGGCCAGCAGGCGCAGGCTGAAATTCTTGGCGTGGCCGTCGGTGGCGGCCATCGCCCAGAACAGCAGCTGGGTGCGGAAGAAATGGGCGCGATCCGTGTCGGCGTTTTCGGAGCCGCGCAGGATGTCCATGATCGGGCGGATGCCGGGGCCGCCGTCGCTTTCGTATTTCAGTGTCGGCGGCAGGCCGTTGACCTGGCAGAAATCCTCCTGCGGGATGCGCAGCCAGTATTCGCCACCGGCGGCACGCCGGCGATCGAAGCGTTCGACAATCAACGCCTTCTGGTCTTCGAACCGGCCGATCTCGACATGGGCGACAGGCAGGCCATAACCCCGCACCAGTTCCATGCACAGCCATTCCAGTTCGACCGACAGGCGCATGTCAGCCTGCACGTTGCCGACCAAGCCCAGGGGCAACTTGAAGATATGGGTGGATGGCGTGGCGCCGTGCGGGATGCACCAACGCCCCTTGTGCCGCAGCAGCGCGGTTTTTTCCTGGGCACCGGCGATGGACAGGCGAAACGCATCGTCATCCAGCACGTCGCCGGGTTGGCGGGAGACGGTGGTGTTGCGCAGCACGTTGGCTACGCCGGCATCGTCCAGCGGGGTTGCCTCGATGTGGCGGATATCGCCGGGATCGGCGCCCGCGGGTACCAGCTGGATGGCACCGACGCAGTCGCGACCGATGGCTGCAAGCAGGTCGAACGGGGCGACGGAACGCGCGCCGTACCGATCACGCAATCGTTGCAGGATGCGCTCGTTGTCCGGGATCAGGTTCTCGAAGTAGGCGGCCACCTTGTCGCCGCGCAGTGACAGCTTTTCGCCGCGGCGTCCGTGTGCGCTGCTGAAAGGCAGCGACAGCGATAGTGGGCGCCCCTCGGGTGAGTTGATCCACGCGGGGTTGTAGATGAGTCGATCGGCGATGCTCCTGGGGCGTTCCCAGGTGCCCACCTGCGCACCATTCATCCAGATATCCAGCGCGAGGGTGCGAGCCATGGCTACCACTCCACCTTAGCTGGGGACTCCGCCACGCCGGTGGATTTTTCCTGCAGCACGAGCTCCAGACCGAGTGCTTGGCATAGCCGATGAATGCGCTCGAACGAGGCCTTGGCGGCGCCGCTTTCCAGCTTGGATACCGCCTGCACGCTGATGCCAAGTTGTTTTGCGATATCGGTCTGGGTGAGGCTCTGACTCAAGCGGGCGCCGCGCAGCATGTCGCCCAGTTGGGCGGGGAGGCGGACTGGCATCTGGCGCATGATTCAACCTCTAGGTTGATTTGTTGAAATTCAATCTACAGGTTGATAATCGATATTTCAACTTGCAGATTGAATTTAGCTATGCGGATTAGTTTTGTGCAGCGCCACCGCCTCGGCGATCCTGATGCCGTCGACCGCGGCGGAGAGGATGCCACCGGCGTAGCCGGCGCCTTCGCCGGCCGGATAAAGGCCGCGGGTATTGAGGCTCTGCAGGCTGTCGTCGCGTTTGATCCGCACCGGCGAGGAGGTGCGCGTCTCGACGCCGGTGAGGATGGCGTCGTGCATCGCGTAGCCACGGATTTGGCGTTCGAACGCGGGCAGCGCTTCGCGGATCGCGGCGATCGCATAGTCGGGTAGTGAGCTGTCGAGATTGCCCAGGGTCACGCCCGGCTTGTACGACGGCTGCACGTCACCGAATTCGCGCGAGGCGCGGCCAGCGAGGAAGTCGCCGACCAGTTGGCCGGGCGCGCTGTAGTTCTCGCCGCCCAAGGTATAGGCATGGCTTTCCAGCGCGCGCTGCAAGGCGATGCCGGCGAGTGGGCTGGGCTGGCCGTTTTCGAGCCGGTTGTCGAATGGCGCAAAGTCGGACGGCTCGATGCCGACCACCACCGCCGCATTCGCGTTGCGCTCGTTACGCGAATACTGGCTCATGCCGTTGGTGACCACCCGGCCCGGTTCCGAAGCGGCCGCGACCACGGTGCCGCCGGGGCACATGCAGAAGCTGTACACCGAGCGACCATTGCCCTCGTGGTTGCCCTTGCAGTGATGCACCAGCTTGTAGTCCGCGGCACCGAGGATCGGGTGGCCGGCCTGCGGGCCGAAGCGGGCGTGGTCGATGACCGATTGCGGATGCTCGATGCGGAAACCGATCGAAAAGGGCTTGGCTTCCAGATAGACACCGCGTGCATGCAGCATCTCGAAGGTATCGCGCGCGCTGTGGCCGACCGCCAGCACCACGTGGTCGGAGCGGATCTGCTCCCCACTGGCCAGCGTCACGCCACGGATCTGCTGCTGGCCATCCGTGCCGGGCTCGAGCAGCAGGTCATCGACACGCTGGCTGAAACGGATCTCGCCGCCCAGCGACTCGATCGTGGCGCGCATGTTCTCCACCATCGTCACCAGTCGGAAGGTGCCGATGTGCGGCTTGCTGACGTAGAGGATTTCCTCCGGCGCGCCGGCCTTGACGAACTCGGTGAGCACCTTGCGGCCGTGATGCAGCGGGTCGCGGATCTGGCTGTGCAGCTTGCCGTCGGAGAACGTGCCGGCGCCGCCTTCGCCGAACTGCACGTTGGATTCCGGGTGCAGGTGGCGCTTGCGCCACAGGTCCCAGGTGTCCCTGGTGCGCTCGCGCACTTCCTTGCCGCGATCGAGGATGATCGGGCGAAAACCCATCTGCGCCAGGATCAGTCCGGCGAACAGGCCGCAGGGGCCGAAACCGATCACCAGGGGCCGTTGCGGAAGTTGCCTGGGTGCCTGTGCCACGAAGTGGTAGTCGGTATCCGGCGTGGGCTGCACGTGCGGGTCGTCGGCGTAGCGCCGCAGCAACTCGGCTTCCTGTGGCGACTCGATATTCAGTGCGTAGATCAGCAGGATCGCGCCGCGCTTGCGTGCGTCATGGCCGCGCCGGGCGATCGTGTAGCCGGTCAGTGCCGCAGCCTCGATGTCCAGTCGCTGGAGGATCGCGGCGGTCAACGCGGCCTCGCTGTGATCCAGCGGCAGCTTGAGGTCGGTCAGTCGCAACATTCGTCAGAAGTCCGGAAAGCAGGGCGAGCTTCCGGATTTTCGCAGATATCGTGCGGGTACGACGGTTGCAGGTGGCCCGTTGTCCTGTGGGAGCGGCTTCAGCCGCGACGGATACCAAAGCGTCGCGGCTGAAG
>JBOHYM010000026.1:0-23058 GCA_050737735.1 Rhodanobacter sp.
GCTGAAGCCGCTCCCACAGGTGCGTCCACACAGGCGCGGGACGTTTCCGCGGGACATGAATCGGCCCGGTTGGCGCGCGCTGGAATGGCAGACCTGGGTGGCCGCGCCGCGTCGAGCCCGCTGGATCGTTCGCGTATCCGGGTCAGGTGGAGTTCTGTTTCCCATGGATGGCAAGCGGTGGGCTCATGCAGCACGGGCGCGGGCAACCTTGAGCGGGTCGCCTTCATGCTCGGCGTGCCAGAGGTTGTAATCGATCTGGTTGCGCAGCCACGAGGCGGCGCTCGGACCGTGCTTCGGACCGCCCAGCCATGCCTCTAGCCGGCGGGCGAGATCGGTGGAGATCGAGGCGTTGCCGTTGATGACACGGGAAAGCGCGACCCGGCTTATGCCGAGCTGCTCGGCGGCCTCGGTAACGCCAAGATGGAGGGCGGGGAGGATGTCATCACGGATGGTGATGCCGGGATGCGGCGGGTTGTGCATGCGGGCCACGGTGGGCTCCTTGATTTCAGTGGTAGTCCTGATAGTCGACGAGGATGGCGTCCTGGCTATCGAAGGTGAAGGTCAGCCGGTAATTTCCATTGACGGAAACAGACCAGTGATCCTTCAGATCACCTTTCAATGGATGAAGTTGCCATCCGGGGATGTTCATGTCCTGCGGACCGGTTGCCTGATTCAGGTGTTGAAGCTGACGGGACAGCCTGGCGGCATGGATGGCCTGGATGCCGGAAGTCGAGCCGGTGCTGAAAAACCTGGCCATTCCCTTGTGCCGGAAGGTCTTGATCATGAGTCATCGTAGGATGTATCGCCATGAGATACAAATTTCGCCCACACGGAAGGAGGTGCTGAGTTCCTTGCGATGCTCTGGGTGCATACGGCGATGGCAAGGGCCGTCGCGACCATTCAAGATCAAGAGCGATGACCAGCTTCGCTGCTGTAAAGCTCCTCCGGCCTTCACCGGAATGGCGGAGGCCGGACGAAATGACGGGTGCTGAGAGGAATGACGATTGCCGGACGCAATGAGGTTGTTCGCCAGAATGCCGCTGTGAATGGATTGAGCTAGCTGGCGGCAGGCCCGGTTCGGTCATCCGGTCCGGATCACGGCGCCCGCGGACAGTTAAGTTCCACGCTGTGCTCGGCGCAGTCGTCGACCAACGGGATGCAGCCATCCGCCTGCTTCTTGCCATCTAGCCACACCACGCCGAGCGTGCCGGCATCGCTCTGGCGCAGGTGGATCCGGTAGCAGGTGTCGCGGTGGCGGTAGTCCAGGGTGAAGCCGTCCCAGTCGTCCGGCAGCACCGGCGCGAAGCGCAGTTTGCCGGCTTCCAGGCGCAGGCCGAGCAGGGATTCGACGATCAGGCGGTACATCCAGCCGGCCGAGCCGGTGTACCAGCTCCAGCCGCCGCGACCGATGTGCGGCTCGACGGCGTAGACATCGGCGCTGACCACGTAGGGTTCGACCTTGTAGACGTCCATGTCGGCGGGGCCACCTCCGGTGGTGGCGTCGTCGCTGCCGTGGTTGACCGGGTTGATCATGCGCAGCAGTTCCCACGCGCGCGCGCGGTCGCCGAGTTCGGCGAACGCCATCGTGGCCCAGATCGCGGCATGCGTGTACTGGCCGCCGTTCTCGCGCACACCGGGCACGTAACCCTTGATGTAGCCGGGGTCGAGTGCCGACTTGTCGAACGGAGGATCGAGCAGCTGCACCAGGCCGGCCTCGCGGCGCACCAGGTGCTGGTCGAGCGAATCCATCGCCTGCTGCCGGCGCTCGGGCGAGGCCATGCCGGACAGCACCGACCAGCTTTGCGCGATCGAGTCGATCCGGCATTCGTCGTTGTCGTGCGAACCCAGCGGGGTGCCGTCGTCGAAGTACGCACGGCGATACCAGGCGCCGTCCCAGCCGTGTTGTTCCAGGGCGCTGCGCAGCTTGGCGACCTCGTCCTCGCAGCGCAGCGCGAAGGCGTCGTCGTCGTGCAGGCGGGCCACCTCGGCGAAGCGCGTCAGCACTTCGCAGCTGAAGAAGCCCAGCCACACGCTTTCGCCGCGGCCGTGCTCGCCGACCCGGTTCATGCCGTCGTTCCAGTCGCCGCCACCGATCAGCGGCAGGCCGTGCTCGCCGCGCGGCAGGCTGTGTTCGATCGCGCGCACGCAGTGCCGGTACAGCGGCTCGTACAGGCCGGCGTGTTGCGGCAGGTCGTAATAGGACTCCTCGCCCGGATGCAGGGGGCGGCCTTCGAGGTAGCCGATCCGCTCGTCCAGCACAGCGCGGTCGGCGGTGGCGAGCACGTAGCGGCTGGTGGCCAGCGGCAACCACAGGTAATCGTCGGAACAGGTCGTGCGCACGCCGCGATCCAGTGGCGGATGCCACCAGTGCTGCACGTCGCCTTCCGGGAACTGATGGGCGGCGCACAGCAGCAGCTGGCGACGCGCCAGCTCGGGTGCGGCATGCAGTACCGCCATCGAATCCTGCAGCTGGTCGCGGAAGCCGAAGGCGCCGCCGGACTGGTAGTAGCCGCTGCGCGCCCACAGCCGACAGCCGATGGTCTGGTACAGCAGCCAGCCGTTGGCGAGTACATCGAGCGCGGGATCGGGCGTGCTGACCTGCACCGCGCCCAGGATGCGCTCCCAGTGCGCGCGCACGCCGGCCAGTGCGTCGGCGGCGCTGCCGCTGCCGCGGAAGCGCTGCACCAGCGCACTGGCATCGGCGGCATCGCGGCCCAGGCCGAGGCGGAAGATCAGCTGCCGCTGCTCGCCATCGTCCAGCGTCACGCTCGACTGCAGCGCCGCGCAGGGATCGAGTCCGGCACCGAGGCGGCCGGACAGGTTCGCGCGGCCGAGTGCCGCCGGCGCGTCCATGCCGCCATTGCGGCCGAGGAATTCGCTGCGGTCGCCGTCGATGCCGCGGGCGGGATCGTCCACGTCGAAGAACGCCACGCGGTTCGGAAACTCGGTGTTGTACGCATTGCGCGCGAACAGCGCGCCGCTGGCCGGATCCGATTCGGTCACCACGTGCATCGCGGTGCGCTCGCGCAGGTCGCCCAGCAACCATTCGACGTAACCGGTGACGCTGAGCCGGCGCGGCTGGCCGGAATCGTTGCGCAGCTTCAGCACCGAGAATTTCACCGAGGCGTCCAGCGCCACGTACACCCACAGCTCGGTATGGATGCCGTCCTCGCTGTGCTCGAACACGCTGTAGCCGAAGCCGTGGCGGGTGATGTATTCGCCGCTGCCGCGACATGGCAGCGGCGTCGGCGACCAGATCTGGCCGGTTTCCTCGTCGCGCAGGTACAGCGCCTCGCCACCGCCGTCACCGACCGGATCGTTGTGCCACGGCGTGAGCCGGAACTCGTGCGCGTTCTCGGCCCAGGTATAGGCGCTGCCGCTCTCGGAGATCACCGTGCCGAAATGCGGATTGGCCAGCACGTTGGCCCACGGTGCCGGCGTGGCAGCGCCGACGCCGAGGGTGATCACGTACTCGCGGCCATCGGCGCTGAAACCGCCGTGCGGGTTGGCCAGTTGCAGCGTGGCCGCGGCGGTGGATGGCACGGTCGTGATCGGCGCGGCCGCCGCGATACGTTTCGGAACGCTCGGCTCGAAACGCGGCGCATGGGTCTCCACCCGGCGTCGGCCGATCTGCTCGGCCAGGCTGCCGCGGCTGTCGGCCAGGATGATCCGTGCACTCGCCAGCACCACCAGCCGGTCCTCGCCGGACAGCTGCTGCGCCGGACGCACGAAGACGCCGCCGGGGCGGTCGAGCAGGCTCGCCTCGCTGCCGGAGGCGATCAGGCCCATGATCGCGTCCTGCAACTCCTGCCGGTAGCCGGCGCGGTCCTCGTTCCAGATCAGCAGGTCCACCGCCAGCCCCTTCTGCCGCCAGTACGCATGCGCCTGCACCAGCTGGCGCACCAGTTCGATCCGCGCCAGGTCGGCGATCTGCAGCAGCACGATCGGCAGGTCGCCGGAGATCGCCTGCCCCCACAGGCCCGACTGGCCGCGCCGGTTGCCGCGCAGGATGGCGGACTCGGCGCGCAGGTTCGCGTTCGGGTAGATGATCGCGGTGGCCATGTGCTCGTACAGCTGAGCATCGGCCAGGCTGGCGTTGAGCTGGCGCAGCAGCACCTGGCTGTGCGTCCAGGCCAGGTCGAACACGCGGTCGGCCAGATGGCGGTCGCGGTACTTGCCGATCAGCTGCAGGCAGCCGTCGCGGCTGCCGGCGATGCCAGTGACGAAGTCGACCGTGGCCGACTGCTCCGGCTCCAGCGTGATGCGGCAGCGGATCGCCAGCACCGGGTCGAGCACCGAGCCGGCGCTGCCGGACAGCTGCGCGCAGTCGCCGTCGAGCGCGCGCGGCTGCGCCGTGCTGCGGCCGCGGCCGAGGAAGCGGGCGCGGTCGGTCTCGTAGGAGATCGCCTCGATGTCGGCGTCGTGCACCGCCAGCAGGTGGCACATCCACGGCACGTGCTCGTCGGCCGCGCGTGGTCGCCGCGTGCACACGATCGCCTGCAGTGCCGGCACCAGTTCGGTCTGCACGAACAGCTTGCTGAAGGCCGGGTGCAGCGTATCGGCCAGCGCCGGCGCCAGCACCACCTCGGCATAGCTGGTCAGCTCGATCGTGCGCCGCGTGCGGCTGCGGTTGCTGATGCGGGTGCGGCGCAGCTCGATGTCGTCTTCCGGCGACACCACGATCTCGGTGTGCGCATCGAACTCGCGTTCGCGCACGCGGAACTCGGCACGCGCATCGGAGAAGATCGCCTCGAACAACTCGGTCTTCCTCAGCGTGGGCTGGTAGGCGGTGGACCAGTACGCACCGCTGGCGACGTCGCGCAGGTAGCAGAACATGCCCCAGTGGTCGCGCGTGATGTCCTCGCGCCAGCGCGTCACCGCCAGTTCACCGCAGCGGCTGTAGCCGCCGCCGGCGCTGCTGAGCATCACGTGGTAATGGCCGTTCGACAACAGCTGTACGGCCGGCCGCGCCCGGTCCGGATCGGCGAACACACGCAGCCGCGCCTCGGTCGCGCGCGACGAGTCGTCCATGTCGGGAAAGCCGGAAGCGTGCAGGTATTCCGCGGCGGTTCGCGGAATGCGTTCCTGCAGCAGCAGGCTGGTGGCCTGGAACTGCGGATCGGATTCGAAGCGCTGTTGCATCGGCCGGTCCAACAGCGCATAGGCGAGTGCCAGCAGGCTCATGCCCTGGTGGTGCGCCATGAACGAGCGCACCAGCGCCGAGTCCTGTCCCAGCGGCAGCCGCGCCGGGGTGTAGTCGATCGCCTCGTACAGGCCGAAGCGCCCCTGCGCACCGGCCTCGGCCAGCCGCTGCAGGTTCCGCGTGGCCGCCGTGGGCGCCACCATCATCGCCAGCGCGCTGGCATATGGCGCGATCACCACGTCGTCGCCGAGCCCGCGCTTGAGGCCCAGCCCCGGCACGCCGAACGCGCGGTACTGGTAGGTGAAGTGCGTGTCGAGCATGTTGTAGCCGGATTCGGACACGCCCCACGGCACGCCCAGCTGCTGGCCGTATTCGATCTGCCGCGCCACCGCGGCGCGGCAGGTCTGGTCGAGCAAGGTGCCTTCGTGGCTCGGCATCACCAGCATCGGCATCAGGTATTCGAACATCGAGCCGGTCCACGACAGCAACACCGGTTCGCCGCCGGTGGTGGTCAGCAGGCGGCCCAGCGAGAACCAGTTGTCCTGCGGCAGCTGGCCCTGCGCGATCGCCACGAAGCTGGCCAGGCGGGCTTCGGACGCGAGCAGGTCGTAATAGCTCGCGTCGAGCCGGCGCTGGTCGACGTTGTAGCCGATCGCCAGCAGGTCGCGCGTGCTGTCGTACAGGAAACGGTAGTCCATCAGCGCCAGTTCGCCGGCCAGCTGGGCCAGTCGCACGATCAGCGCGATGCGCTCGAGTGCCTGCGCGCGCAGCGCGTCGGCACCGGCGTCGACCGGCCAGCACAACGGTTCGATCCGGGCCAGCTGGCGCAGCGTGGGAATCCCGCTGAAACCGCCGTCGTCGTCCGCGGGTGGATCGAGGCGTAACGCGCTCGCCTCGTCGCACAGGTCGCTGCATTGGTCCAGCAGCGCATCGAGCCAGAACTCCGCATCGCTGCCGACCGCGACGGTGAGTGCCTGGGCCAGCGCATGGGCGTGGTCGAGTTGTCGCTGCAGCAGGCTCACCGCCGCGCTGGCGGTGGCGGGCGGGCTCGCCAGCGCACTTTCGAGTTCCCGTTGCATCGGCTGCAGCGCGGCGGCGTCGGCGCTGTCGAGCGCATCGTGCAGCACCGCCAGCGTGTCGAGCAGGCCTTGCAGCATGCGTGGCGGGAACAGCGGTTCGTCGAGCAGGGCCAGCAGGCCCGGACGCAGGGTCAGCAGATGGCCGGCCAGGTTGCCGCTGTCCACCGCCGAGATGTACAGCGGCGCGAGCGGCTGCAGGCTCAGCGTGTCGTACCAGTTGTAGAAGTGGCCGCGATGGCGCGGCAGCTGCTGCATCGTCGCCAGCGTCTGCTGACTGCGTTCGAGCAGGCGGCCGGCGCTGAGGAAGCCGAAGTCGTAGCCGGCCAGGTTCGCCAGCAGCGCCATGCCGATGTTCGTCGGCGAGGTGCGGTGGGCGATCACCGGTCCCGGCTGTTCCTGCAGGTTGTCCGGCGGCAGCCAGTGGTCGGCGGGGCCGACCTGCCTGTCGAAGAACGCCCAGGTGCGGCGCGCCAGCATGCGCAGGAAACGCAGCTGGGCTGCGCTTGGTGCAAACGTGGAAGGCGGGCGCGGCTGGCTGATCCACCAGGCGATCCACGGCGAGAGCAGCCACAGCAGCAGCAACGGCGCAGCCAGGATCAGCACCATGGGACGCTGCCATGCCAGCGCCGTGGTCAGTCCCAGCGCCAGCAGCGGGCCGATCCACATCAATCGCCACAGCGCCGCCGGTGCGTTGCTGCTGCGCCGTGCGACCTCGCTCGAAGTCTGCCACTGCAGCAGCCGGCGATGGCTGACCGCCATGCGCCACAGCGTGCGCACGATCGCATCGAGGCTGTATTGCACCTCGTGCGGCAGCCACGCCAGCGCCAGCGCCATGCGGGCCAGGTGCTGGCCACCGGCGCGAAAGGCCGCGCGCAGGTGCTGGTCGAGCTGCACGTCCTGCGGCTTCTGCGCCAGGTCCAGCAAGGCCGACAGCAGCGGCGGTACCAGCACCATCGCCAGTACCGCCAGCGTCCACGACAGCACCGGCGACAGCAGCAGCCAGCCGGTCACCAGCAGCACCAGCAACGAGGTCGGTACCAGGCTGCGGCGCAGGTTGTCGAGGATCTTCCAGCGCGACAGTGCGGTCAGCGCGTTGCGGCGCCAGCCGTCGTGCGCGGTCGGTGCCCACGGCAGCAGCCACGGCAGCAGTTGCCAGTCGCCGCGGATCCAGCGATGGCGGCGCTTCACGTCGGCGTTGTAGCGGGCCGGGTATTCCTCGTACAGCTGCACGTCGCTGAGCAGGCCCGAGCGCGCATGGCAGCCCTCGACCAGATCGTGGCTGAGGATGCGGTTTTCCGGGAAGCGGCCGTCCAGGGTGCGCTCGAACGGATCGATGGCGTAGATGCCCTTGCCGATGAACGAGCCTTCGTGAAACACGTCCTGATAGACGTCCGACACCATCCGCGTATACGGATCGATGCCGGCATCGCTGCCGTAGAGTTGCGCGTAGCGCGAGCGCGCGGTGCTGGGCAGGCTGATCCCCACGCGCGGTTGCAGGATCGCGTAGCCGCTGACCACGCGCCGGTGTTCGGGGTCGTACACGGCACGGTTGAGTGGATGGTCGATGGTGCCGACGAATTCATGCGCGGAATCGCGTGGCAGCTCGGTGTCGGTATCCAGCGTGATCACGTACTGCACCGTCGGCAGGGTCGCGACATCGCCCACGATCAGCATGAAGCGGTCGTGCGCGTTGCCGCGCAGCAGCGCGTTGAGGTCGGCCAGCTTGCCGCGCTTGCGCTCGTGGCCCATCCAGGATTGTTCGGCCGCGTTCCAGCGGCGCGGCCGGTGGAACAGGAAGAAGCGGTCGCCCTTGCGGCTGGCATAGCGCTCGTTCAGTGCCTCGATGCGTCGCCGTGCCAGTCGCAGCAGGGCGGCATCCTCCGGCAACGTCTCGCGCTCCGCATCGGCAAAGTCGGTGAGCAGGGCAAACTGCAGATGCTCGTCCTGATTGCCGAGGAAACGGACTTCCAGCGACTCGACCAGATCCTCGACATCCTGCATGTCGGTGAGCAGGCTGGGAATCGCCACCAGGGTGCACGCGCTGGCCGGGATGCCGGCCGAATAATCCATCCGCGGCAGCTGTTGCGGCGCGATCGTCAGCGTGGCCAGCCAGTTGAGCAGGCTCAGCCCCAGCTGGCTGGCCAGGATCATCGCCGGCACCGCGATCGCGAACAGCGCCCACAGCGGCAGTCGGTTGTGTGCGGCGGCGGCCACCAGCGGTTGCGCGAACGCGAACGTGAGCAGCGCCAGCAGGCCCAGATAGATCGGCAGCGGCGCCTTGTCGAAGCCGCGGCGCAGCGTTTCGGGCAGCGTCGGGCGGACGCCGAGGTGTTGCTCCAGCGTGCGCCGGCCCTGGTCAATCAGGTAGTAACCGACGTGCTGCGACAGCGCTGGCGTGACGGTGTTCGTCATCGCGGCCTGGCACAGTTCGAGCGTCGCCTCGGCCACCTGCGGCTCGCTCAGCCGATGCTTGCGCGCGATCGCTTCCACCACATGGCGATAGCGGTCGCGGGTGGCGAAATCCATCGCGGCGTAGACGCCGGCCGGATCCTCGCGCAGGCACTGCTCGACCACACTGTTGTGCTCGACGAAATCGCGCCAGTCGATCGCCGACAGCAGACGCAGGCTGCCGATGCTGTTGCTGATCGAGACCTGGTTGGCCGCCTGCTGCTGCGCCTCCAGCTGGACCAGATGCTCGATGCTCTGGCCGGACTCGGACAGGCGCTGCTCGATCCAGCTCAACGGCAGCGCCAGCGCCGGGCTCTGTCCCTGCAGGCGGCGCGCCATCTCGGCGACGAACGGGCCGTTCATCGGCGGATTCGAGCGCGCCATGTCGGCGACCACCAGCACCACGCTGTTCGGGTCGCGTTCGGCGGTGGCGGTCATCGCATCGGCCCAGCGCACCGCCTTGCCGCGATAGCGCCAGTCTGCCATCACCCGCGCGGCGACCCGGCGCAGGTTCTCGATCAGGGCCAGCCGCAGCATGATCGGGATTGCCCACAGCTCGCCCAGCCTGAGCGGCGTCACGCTCTGGTAGGCGGCGAGGAAACGGCTGAGGTTGACGGTGTCGACCCGGCCATCACCATGCGAAATGATCTCCAGCGCGAGGTCGTACACGCGCGGCAGCCCGGTGGAGGGACCGTTGCCCAGCCGTGGCAGCTCGCGGCTGTAGCCCTTCGGCAGATGGCGGCGGGCGATCCGGATCTGTTCCTCGACCAGGTAGAAATTGTCCAGCAGCCACTCGCCCGCGGGAGTGATCCGGCGCTTGCGCCGGGTGGCATTGGTGAGCCGCTCGCAGGCGTGGGTCAGCACCGCCTCGTTGTCGGCCAGCCGGGCCAGCAGCAGATCCGCGTTGGCGCGCTCGCTCAGACGGTGCTGGCCAGCCAGTAGCTGGCCATGCCGTTCCATCTGCTCGGCACTGAACAGCTCCGAGCGCAGCGCCGGCTCCTGCTCCGGTTTCGTGCGTGCCGCCACGCGGCGTCGACGCAGGGCACGCAGTTGGCGCAACTTGAGCAGGTCGAGGATGCCGCCGCTATTCAAGATCGGGTTTTCCTTGGTGGCATGGTCGTCGGCCGGCGTCGCGGCGGTGCAATGGCCCTCGAGGGGGACGATCACGGCGAGTCACCGGCATCGGTTCCGCCCCACCGTACGCGTCGGCATGTGAAGATCGCGCACGTTACGATGCGCTCTCACCTTCCCTGCCGGAGTCGTTCCGTGTCCCTGCTGATCCGTGCTGCCGCCCTCACCGACCTGCCCGAGCTGCTTGCCTGGAATGCGGCGATGGCGTGGGAAACCGAACGCAAGCGGCTCGATCCCGGCGTGCTCGAGCGTGGTATCCGCGGTGTGTTCGAACAGCCGCGGCGCGGCTTCTACCTGGTCGCCGAACACGCGGGCGTGGCGGTCGGCAGCCTGCTGCTGACGTATGAGTGGAGCGACTGGCGCTGCGGCGATTTCTGGTGGATCCAGAGCGTCTACGTGGCGCCGGCGGCACGCCGCGGTGGTGTGTTCCGCGCACTGTATGCCGACGTCGCGCAGCGCGCGGAGGTGGCCGGTGCGGTCGGTCTGCGCTTGTATGTGGAAACCGAAAACCAGCGCGCGCAGGCGACCTACGAAGGGCTCGGCATGCAGCGCTGCCACTACTTCATGTACGAGGCGCTGCTGGCGGACAACGCTTCGTAGGGCGGGCACTGCCCGCCGGCTCTTGCTGCGTGCGTGTAAAGCGGCGGGCAGTGCCCGCCCTACGGAGCCGCGCGACGTGACTCAGCGCGGTTCGGCCAGCATCTGCTCGAATGCCGCGGCCGGCATCGGCGCGCCGTACAGGAACCCCTGCAGCTGCGAGCAGCCGGCCTCGCGCAGGAAGGCACCCTGCTCCGCCGTCTCCACGCCTTCGGCGATCACCTCCTTGTCGAGGCTGCGCGCCATCGCGATGATCGCGCGGGTGATCGCGGCGGTGTCGCGGTCGGTGATGACGTCGCGCACGAACACGCGATCGATCTTCAGCGCGTCGATCGGGAAATGCTTGAGGTAGGACAGGCTGCAGTAGCCGGTGCCGAAATCGTCCAGCGACAGCCGCACGCCGCGCTGCTGGATCCGCCGCAGCAGGCTGGCGGTCGCCTCGCCGCCGGACATCACCATGCGTTCGGTCAGCTCCAGTTCGAGCAGGCAGCCGTCGAGCCCGCTCTCGCCCAGCACGTCGTCGAGCCAGGTATAGAAGTCGGCATGCTGGAACTGCAGCGGCGACACGTTCACCGAGACCGGCATGCGGTGCCCCTGCTGCTGCCACAGTCGCGCCTGCTTGCAGGCCTGGCGTAGCACCCAGGCGCCGATCGGCAGGATCAGTCCGCTGTCCTCGGCGACCGGGATGAACTGGTCCGGCATGTGCAGCTCCTGCCCGTTCACGTACCAGCGCAGCAAGGCCTCGGCCCCGACCACCTGACCGCTGCCGGCATCCACCTTGGGCTGGTAATACAGGCTCAGTTCGTGCCGCGGCAGGGCCTGGCGCAGCGCCGTCTCGATCCGCCGCCGCGCCTGCGCCCGTTCGCTCATCGACGCGGTGAAGAAACGGTAGCCGTGCTGGCCTTGCGCCTTGGCGGCGACCAGGGCGGTCTCGGCGTGCTGCAGCAGGCTTTCCGGCTCGGTTGCATCGTCCGGGTACACGCTGATGCCGATGCTGAAGCGCAGGGTCAGCTCCGTCAGGCCCTCGACGCGGGTCTGTTCACACTGGTTGATCAGGATCTGCGCCACGTTGGCCGCCTCACCGACGCCATCCAGATGCGGCAGCACCAGCACGAACTCGTCGCTGCCGTAGCGGCTCAGCAATTCGTCGCCGGGCAGGCAGCGCTGGATCTGCGCGGCAAGCGCGCGCAGCACCCGGTCGCCGGCAGCGTGGCCGTGCTGCTCGTTGATCTGCCGGAAGTTGTCGATGTCGATATGCAGCAGCGCGGCACGTTGCTGGCGCTTGCTCGCGGTGGCCAGCGCCTGGCCGATGTGCTCGTGCAGCTGGCTGCGGTTGGGCAGGCCGGTGAGCGTGTCGTGCTGGGTCAGGTGGATCATCTTCAGCGCCAGCGCGCGGTTCTCGCTGACGTCGTGGAACACCAGCACGCCGCCGATCACGTTGCCGGCATGGTCGTGGATCGGCGCGGAGGAATCCTCCACCGGCGTGTCGAAGCCGTGCCGGTGCCGCAGCAGGGTCCTGCCGGCGAGATCGACGATGGTGTTGTGCTCGATCGCGGCACGCAGCGGGTTGGCGACGGCGTGGCCCTGCTGCGCATCGAACAGCTGGAAGATCTCTTCGATCGGCCGACCCTTCGCCTCGCCGCTGCTCCAGCCAGTCATCGCCTCGGCGATCGGATTGAGCGAGGTAACGCGCAGCTGCGGATCGGTGGTGAGCACCGCGTCGCCGATCGAGCGCAGGGTCACCTCGGCCAGCTCGCGCTCGCGGTGCAGCGCATCCTCGAATGCCTTGCGCTGGGTGATGTCCTGGATCTGCACGACGAAATAACGCGGGCTGCCGTCGTCGTCGCGCACCAGCGACACGCTGAGTTGCGCATGCACCGGGTTGCCGTTCTTGTGGAAATAGCGCTTCTCCAGATGACACGATTCCAGCTCGCCATCCAGCATCTTCAGATGCAGCACATCGCTGGTGGCGACGTCGTCGGGGTGCGTGATGTCGCGCGTCGTGCGTGACAGGAACTCGTCCTCGCGGTAGCCGAGCATGCTGCACAGCGCGGCATTGACCCGCAGCCAGCGCCCGTCCGGTGCCACCAGCGCCATGCCGATCGCGGCGTGCTGGAACGCGCCGAAGAAGCGCTGCTCACTCTCATGCAGTTGCAGTTCCAGCGTGCGTCGCTCGGTGATGTCGAGCAGGGCGGTGAAGATGCCGCAGACCTGCCCCGCGGCATCGAAATCCGGCTGGAAGTTGCCGTGTGCGTAGCGGCGTTCGCCGCCGTTGTACAACTCGCCTTCGTAACTGGCGGTGTGGCCGGCATAGGCTTGCTCCAGCGCCGCGCTGGCCAGTTGATGGTTGCGCTGGCCGACCACGTCGATCAGGCGTCGGCCAAGCAGGATCTGCGGATCGAGGCCGAGCCAGCCGAGATGGGCCTCGTTGGCGTAGAGGAAGCGTTGCTCGCGGTCGAGATAGGCCAGCAGCGCAGGAGCGCCGCGCAGGATTCGCGCGGGCCAGTCCGGCCCGTGGAGTAGCGAAGGCAATACCTCGGCAGGCTTGAGCGGCCGCATGGTCGTTCCGTCAGCTGGCGTGCGCCCCCTGTGGCGCGACGTCATCATGCGCCGAGTTTCCACCACGACACAAATGCCGCGAGCGTGGCGTTCAGTGCAGGACGGTCGCCGGCGCGCCGAGTGCGCCGCGTTCGTCCAGCACGATCCGGCTCAGCGCATGCAGTTCGGCGGCGCTGCCGTAGCGCCCGCTCAGCAGGGCGATCAACGGCCCCAGCCCCTGCGGCTGCAGCGGATAGGCATGGGCCAGCACGCGGGCGCCACCGGCCGCACCGCGCTGGGCCACGCTGACCGCGACCACGCCGAGGCCGGGTGCCTCGTGCGCAAACAGGGTTGGCGGGTCGTACGCGGGATCGACCGCGGCCAGGGTTTCCAGCAGATAACCGGGGCTGGCCTCGACTTCGTGTGCGGCGGTTGCCAGCAGACGCAACGGCAGCTGATGCGCGTCGAGCAGCGCGGCGTGCTGGCGCAGTTCGAACACGATGCCGGCAAAGGCATGGGCGCGTTGCGCGGTATCGACGGTCTGCGCGGCCAGCCACTGTGCCGGCGACTGCACCGCCACCGCACCATCGGCGTAGTGCATGGCCAGGCCACGCGCGCTGAGCGTGGACTCGGTGCGATAAGGCGTGAGCAGTGCGGTTTCGAGCAGGGTCCACAGCGAAGCCAGGTTGACGTGTTCGTACTGCACACAGGTCAGTGCCAGCAGATCGTTGCGGCTGAGGTAGCGCACATGCTCCAGCCGGATGCCGAGTGTGCGCATCAGCCAGTCGGCGGTGCGTGAGCCGGCTTCGCCACGGCCGACCAGCTGGATCTCCAGTTGTTCGGACAGCTCCCCGGCCAGTTCGGCCGGCGCCAGCAGGCTCAGCGGCAGCAGCCGCATCGGGCCATCGGCGAAAACCGCCGAGGGTTCCAACGGTTGCGCCGGCATGTGGCCGTCATGGCTGCCGAACGCGACCACGTTGTCGAGCTGGCCGCGTGGCACGCGTCGCGCCAGTTCGTCCAGCGTCGCCCATACCGGAAAGCCCGGCCGCAGCAGTTCGACCTGGTCGAACAGTGCGCCGGCCAGCGCCAGCCGCGCGGCATCGACCTGCGTTACCAGCGCATGCAGGTCGGCGGCGATCAGCTCGGCCAGCTCGGCGGCCTCGTCGCGGCTCAGCGTCATGCGCGAGGGTGTTTCGCCGGCGACCGGTTCCAGCGCCAGCAGCACAGGCAGGGCGATCAGCGTTTGCGCTTCCACGGGCAGCAGTTCCGGATGGCAAAGAGTTCCCATTCTATCAGCGGCGACCGATCGGCCCGTTGCGTGCTGAACGGTTCGACCCATCCGCGGGTGTTTCGGGCTTTCGCCGCGCGGCATGGCGGGTTAGCCTTGACGGACTTGAGTTGTGGACTGTTCCGAGCATGGAAAACACGCAGAGGCGCGTCGGGGTGATCGGTGGCGTACGTATCCCGTTCTGCCGCAACAACACCGCGTATGCCGACGTCGGCAATTTCGGCATGTCGGTGAAGGTACTGGGCGTGCTGGTCGAGCGGTTCGGGCTGCACGGCGTGGAACTGGGTGAAGTGGCGATGGGCGCGGTGATCAAGCACTCATCGGACTGGAATCTGGCGCGCGAGGCGCTGCTCAGCTCGGGACTGGCGCCGACCACGCCGGGCATCACCACCGCACGCGCCTGCGGCACCTCGCTGGACAACACGATCATCATCGCCAACAAGATCGCCGCAGGACAGATCGCGGCAGGTATCGCCGGCGGCTCGGACACCACCAGCGACGTGCCGATCGTCTACGGCACGCGCCTGCGCAAGCGGCTGCTGGCGATGAACCGTGCGAAGGCGCCGTTGGACAAGTTGAAGTTGGCGCTGCGCGGGTTCTCCTTCCGCGAGCTGAAACCCTCGTTCCCCGGCGTGGCTGAGCCGCGCACCGGCAAGTCGATGGGCGATCACTGCGAGCAGATGGCGAAGGAGTGGCAGATCACGCGCGAGGCGCAGGATCAGCTGGCGCTGGACAGCCATCACAAGCTGGCCGCCGCGTATGCCGACGGTTTCTTCGACGGCTTGCTGGTGCCGTTCCGCGGCCTCAAGCGCGACGGCTTCCTGCGCCCCGGACTCCACCATGGAGAAGCTGGCTTCCTTGAAGCCGGCGTTCGACAAGACTTCCGGCCATGGCACGTTGACCGCCGGCAATTCCACCGGCCTGTCCGACGGCGCCGCCGCGGTGCTGCTGGGCAGCGACGAGTGGGCCGCGCAGCGTGGCCTGACCATCCAGGCGTACCTGCGCGACGCCGAAGTGGCCGCGGTGGATTTCGTCCACGGCGAGGGCCTGCTGATGGCGCCGACCATCGCGGTGCCGCGCATGCTGGCGCGGCAGGGACTGACCCTGCAGGATTTCGACTACTACGAGATCCATGAGGCGTTCGCGGCGCAGGTGCTGTGCACGTTGCGCGCGTGGGAATCGGCCGAGTACTGCAAGCACCGGCTCGGTCTGGATGCGCCATTGGGTTCGATCGATCCGGCGAAGCTCAACGTGCACGGCTCCAGCCTCGCCGTGGGCCACCCGTTCGCCGCCACCGGCGCGCGGATCGTCGCCACGCTGGCGAAGATGCTGGAACAGAAAGGTTCCGGCCGCGGCCTGATCTCGATCTGCACCGCCGGCGGCATGGGCGTCACTGCAATCCTCGAACGACCGTAGCGCCGTAACGTCCTGGCATGCTGCGTCTGCGCACCACTACCGGCCTGAGCGTGCTTGCACTGGCGATCGGCATCGCCGGCACCGGTGGGCTCAGCACGCTGACCAGTGACTGGCACGGACCGCCGTCGCGTCACGCCGGTACGCACCACGTAGCGTCGGCAGCGCGGCCTGCCCGGTCTGTGTCAGCACACCGGCGTCGCCCGGTCAGCGTGGTGCGTGTGCACCGCGCCAAAGAAGACGGCTCAATCAGCGGCATCGCCGAAGCGCACGCCGCACCGCCAGCTGCACCGGCACTGGTGCCGCTGGCGATGCCCGGCGACACCACGCAGCGATGGGATGAGTTGCGCGGCCACCTCGATGGCCGCGTGGTGGTGCACGTCGGCATCGACGGCAGCGGTCACGTCGCTGCCGCCAGTCTCGTCGAATCCAGTGGCGACCCGGTGCTCGACGCGCATGCGTTGCGCAGTGTGCGCGGCTGGCGCTTCGCCGTGCCGACCGATCATCCCGACGGCATCAGCGGCGATCTGCCGATGCGCTTTTCCTCGCAGGGCGAACGCATCGCGCAGTTGCCTTGAGCGCGCGAACAGGCTGTCAGAGGATCCCCTTCACGCCCGCCCCGAACGCGGTGATCAGCCGCGTGATGATCAGCTTGGACGACACTGCCACGTCGGGGAAGTCGCCGACTGGCTGGTAGCAGGCATAGAAGCCGGGGTCGCTGGCGCGCATCGGCTGGCAGCCGGGGTTGAGGTCGTAGCTGGTGGCATAGCGGAACGGCCACAGGTCGAACAGCGGCAGGCTCTCGGAAACGCTGACGATCGCCTGGTTGATGTCAGAGAGCACGGGCACCGTCGCCTGCCGCGGCGCGATCACCCAGGCGTTTTCCGGCTGGGTATCGCGCAGGATGCTGTGGCGCAGTTCGTCGGCAAAGTCGTGGTCGTAGACGATTACCCCGGCTTCGGTGTTGTAGTGGTCCGAGCGCGGATCGAAGTTGTGCGAGCCGACCATCGCGAAATCGTCGTCGATCACGATCGACTTCGCATGCAGGCCGAAACGGCGTCCTTCGCTGAGCAGCGGGGCTGGCCGGTTGCCACTGCCGCGGCTGCCGAGCAGATGGAGACGCGTACGCCTGGCGCTGGCCGGACTGGCGGTTTCTGGCGGCAAGATCGACGCGTCGGTACCGAGATTGGCCAGCTCGTAGTCCACCGCCGGGCCCGGCGCGTGCGGTTTCAGTTCGTGGATCTCGAAGCCGAAGGTTTTCAGATAGCGCTTGCGGTGCTTGTACGACATCGCA
This sequence comes from Rhodanobacter sp., assembly GCA_050737735.1. Classification (GTDB taxonomy): domain Bacteria; phylum Pseudomonadota; class Gammaproteobacteria; order Xanthomonadales; family Rhodanobacteraceae; genus Rhodanobacter. The sequence goes on from JBOHYM010000026.1 coordinate 16,932, forward strand.
TACACGGCGAATGCGTCGGTCGAGGCGAGCGAATTGGTGGAGACAATGATCCGTGGCGGTTCGGCGCTTTGATGCAGCCGCTTGAAGATGCGCTGTGCGCGGTGGCTCATGACCAGGTACGGGGTCTGCAGCAGCACCTCGCGTTTGGCATGACCGATCATGCTCATGATGTGGCGGGTGAAGTCCCGCGCGCGCTTCTTGTCCGGCTGGTCGGTCTTCGACGGCAGGTCGCTGAAGTATTCCACCTTGCCGACATGCAGGGTCGGTTCGACCAGCCACGCCTGCAGCCAGGCGGCATCCTCTGCGACCTGCTGCAGCTGGGCGACCCGCTGCGGCCGGCGGTAATGCGGTGCAGGCCATGTGCCCGGAGCGTTGTCGGCCAGCACGCGCCGATTGACGTCGCGCAGATGGGTCAGCGGCACCGCGCGCTTGTGCTGCCAGAACAGCTCGAAGCTGGCGGCCATCTGCCGTGCGGCGGGACCGCCGACCATCACGTCGCGATCGACGTAGTCGAAGTTGTCGTCCCAGTTGAAGTAGCGATCCTGGTAGTTGCGCCCGCCGGTGATGCCGATACTGTCGTCCACCAGCAGCAGCTTGTTGTGCATGCGCTGGTTGAACTGCACGAAGCAGCACAGCAGGCCGGCGGCGAATTCCACCGGCTCCGTGCGTGACTTGTGGAAGGTCGGGTTGTACAACCGCACCTGCAGGTTCGGGCTGACCCGTGCCAGCCGGTCGAGCAGGTCCGGATCGTTGAACGAGAACAGCTGGTCGGCCAGGATGCGCACCTGCACGCCGCGCCGTGCCGCCCGTACCAGTTCGTCCAGCACCAGCTGGCCGGTGTCGTCCTGGTCCCAGATATAGGTCTGCACGTCGATTGAGTGCTGCGCGGCGCGGATCAGGTTGATGCGCGCGGCGAGTGCCGGCTCGCTGTCGTCGAGCAGGGTCACCACATGTACCGGTTGCTCCGGGGTGGATGCGGCGAGCGCCTGCGTAGCGGCATCCAGCAACGGTGACGGTTGCGCGCAATGATCGGCACGCGCGCAGGTCATCGCCTGATCGGTGGTGGCCGCGATCACCGCGTCGGCGCGGCGGATCTGCGCCCGCGACAACGTACAGCCTGGCAGCAGGGCTGCGGCGAGGAGGCTGAGCAGGATGATCCGAACGAACCGGCACTGGGGCATCCGCCCATGATACGGGGCCGGACTCAGTCCGTAGCGGGGGCGAGCGTGATCCGCAGGCCGAGCTGCACCTTGTCGGAGAGGGCGGCGCGGTGGGCGTTCATGCCGAAGGCATGGCGCGACAGCGTGCCCTGGGCCTCGATCGCGCATCCTGTGCTGGCGATCGTGTCGCAGGTGGAGGGCATCAGCTCGAAGCGGATCGGCCGGGTCACCCCGCGCATGCTGAGCCGGCCATCCAGCACGCCGCCCGCGGTCAGCAGGCCTGGCGCGATCGGATCGGACACGAAATGGAGGATTGGATACTGCGCGGCATCGAAGAATTCCGGCGCCAGTACCCAGCGCCGGAAGGGCGCGGAATCCATCACGATGCTGTTCACGCTGATCCGCGCATCGACCGTCGCCAGGCCGCGCGGATCCATCCGCACTTCACCGGTGATCTGCATGAAGCGCCCGCTGATCGTGTGCAGCCAGAACAGGCGCACGCCGAAATCCGCGTACGAGCGGTCGGCGGCGATGCGGTAGTCGGTGGATTGTGCCGCTGGCGCGGCGAGTATCAACGCAACCAGCAAGCCGAAGGCGAAGCGTCGCCTCACGGCGACCAGAACGCATCCAGCCGGGCATTGCCTGGCTCCAGTGCACCATCCAGATGCAGCACGGCCAGTGCCCCGGGCGGCATGCCACGGCATTCGTCGGAACGACCCTCGACCAGCAGCGCGACCAGCCGCTCGATGCCGGGATTGTGGCCGACCAGCATCACCGTGCCGCTGTCGCCGTGCTGGTCGAGCAGGGCCAGCAGTTCGCCGGGCGAGGCATCGTAGATCTCGGTCGCCAACTGCGGCGACGGCGCATCGGTCATCGCCGCCAGCGCCAGACGGGCGGTTTCCTCGGTGCGCGTTGCCGGTGAGCACAGCACCCGCTTGGGGCGAACCCCGTGCGCGGCGAGCCAGCGACCAGCCGCTTGTGCTTCCTGCTTGCCGCGTTCGCTCAGCGGACGTTGCTGGTCATCACCGGCCGTTTCTATGGGCACCGCTTCGGCGTGCCGCAACAGGATCAGTTCGTGCATGGAAGACTCCGGTGGGGTGTTGCCGCGCGCGGCGCGCGGGCGGCTGCATCAAGATGGGTATGTTTTTAGTGCCTGCGTTTGATCCGATGGTTGCGCTTTTAGTGCTGGCGCTTGATCCAGCGCAGCAGCGCCTTCCAGTCCTGCTGGTGGTTGCGGACCTGTTCGGACTGGTAATCGAAAATGCCCTTGCCCAGCGCACTCAACAGCACATAGGCCTGGCTGTCACGCAGTTGCGCGACGACCGGGAACGGCGATTGCTCGGCGAGCTGGGCCACGGCGTCCTGGCTGGCGTGGGTCCACGGCTTGAGCCGGTTGGCGACCAGCCCCACTGGCAGCTTGCCGCGGCGGATCCGGTTGATCGACTGCAACTCCTCGAGGAAGTGGAGTGTGGCGTGCAGGTCGAACGATGACGGCAGCACCGGCACCAGCAGCACGTCGGCCTGTTCCAGATACGGTTCCAGCTCGCGTTCGCCGGAGCCGGCCGGGGTATCGATCAGCAGTTGCTGGGTATCCGGCGGCAGTTTCTGCAGGGATCGGCGGCCGCCCTCGAACGCCAGCACGCCGGGCACGTTGTCCGGTCTCAGCGTGGCCCAGCGGTAGCTGGAGCCCTGTCGGTCGGCGTCGATGATGGCGGTGTGCTGTCCCGCCTGTGCCCAGTGCGACGCCAGCTGGGTCACCAGCGTGCTCTTGCCGCATCCGCCCTTGCTGCTTGCCACCAGCGTCGTAAGCATCGACTCACCCTTGTCGCGGAAAGTGATCCAAGCCTAGCCGGGGAAGCGGGAAAGGGGAATGGGGATTGAGTCGGGAATCGGGAATCGGGAAAGCCGGCTCGACGGGTCCTTCGGTGTCGCCGCGCTTGACCATTCATTCCCTATTGCCCATTCCCGGCCTGATGAGGCTTCCAGTCGGCGGGCGGATCGGTCGGGATGCTGTTGTCGCGCAGTGCGGCCAGCAGCAGGCTCATCTCGGTGCCACCGCTACGCGCCAGTGCCAGCAGGTGCTGCGCCAACACCTTGTCGTCCGGGGCGCGCGCCAGCAGTCCGCCGAAACTCTGCACCTGCCAGATCAGGCTGAGCCGGGCGCGTTTCGCGTCCTCCTGCTGGGCCGGATCATCCGCCAGCACCTCGCGCAGGTGCAGGCCGAGCGAGCGGGAGAGCGGGCTGGAACCCCATTCGAGGGTCTTGCCCAGCTTCAGGCAGTCGGTCTTGATCGAGGCATCCTCACCGGCGTTCTCGCACAGCTTGGCGGTGAGCTGCAGGCCCGGTTGCGGCTGGCTGTTGGCGATGCCGAAGACCAGCACGGTCTGCATGCCGACCGCGCCGGCCGCCTGCGCCGGATCGAACGTATCGGCCGGTGGCGGCAGCACGCCGACCGAGCTGGCCAGGGCCTTCAGGCTGGCACCAGCGTAATCGTCGTACAGCTTGGCGGCAGCGGCCTTGGCCAGGTCCGCACGGGCGGCATCCGCCTTCATGTTGCGGGTGTCTTCGGCCAGCTTGAGCAGCCATACCGCGGCGTTGTCCGGCGCCTGCGTCTGCAGTTGCTCCAGCGCCGCCGGGTTGGGGCAGGCATCGGCCTTGGCGTCGCAGTCGGCCAGGCGGACCCAGGTGACCGCGGCGTCGGCATCCGCGGCCATCGCGGCACGCCCGATCAAGGCGTGGAAACTGTTGTTCTTCGGCTGATTGAGCAACGGCCGCGCCAGCAAGGCGGCGCCGAGCAGCGGCTGCGCATCGGCGCTGGGCGCCAGCACGCTGACCAGGTCGCGCTGGAACGCCAGTTGGGCCTTGTCACGGGCCGGGGTGGCCTTGGTTGCCGCACTGGTGGTCTTGTCTGGCGCAGCGTTGCCGGCGAAAACCGGGGTAGTCACGAGGGAAAATGCACATGCCAGGGCAAGGTAAGGCCATCCACGCATCATGGGCTTGGGTCCACGGGTCAAAGTGGCCAGCATAGCGCCGGCAGATTAAGCGGGGCTGATCCATGCGCGGGGAGTATCGGGCACGCGCCGCGAGGCTTGCTAGGATGACCGTTTCGGCGCACGGTCGCGCCGCACATGGTTTGGGAGACGCGTAGTGGATCATTTTTCGACATTTGCCGGCGGTGCGCCCTGGTTCGCCGGTTGGGGCACGCTGGCGTTGATCAATGCCGCGCTGGCGCAGGGCAAGAACCGCAGCGGACTGCTGTGGTTCCTGCTGTCGCTGGTACTCGGCCCGTTCGCCACGTTGTTGCTGGTACTGCTGCCGAAGGTACGCAGCACGTTGTTCTAGGCCACGCTGTCCCGGGCGTGGCGGTGCGGCTTATTCGCCGAGCGCTTCGCGCATGAACTCCGGCTGCGCCAGCGCGCCCTTGTGAATGTCGGCGTTGTAGTAGCGGGTCGGGAAATTCTTGGCTGAAGCGCCGCGCTCGCGGAAACCGGACAGGTCGCCACCCTTGCGTGCCATCGTGCAGCTCCACCAGCCGGTGGGGTAGCACGGCTGCGGGAACGGCAGGGTGCGCACCGCGCTGAAGCCGGACGTACGCATCGCCGAGCGCATCGACTTGATCAGGTCAAGATGGGCCAGCGGCGATTCGCTCTGCTGCACCAGCAGGCCGCCATGGCGCAGCGCCTTGTGGCAGCTGGCGTAGAACGCGGCATTGAACAGGCCTTCGGCGGGACCGACCGGATCGGTCGAGTCGACGATCACCAGGTCGAGCGAATCGGGCTCGCACTCGGCCATGTACTTGATGCCGTCGATGAACAGCAGCTCGGCCCGCGGGTCGTTGTTCGACTCGCACAGCTCCGGGAAATACTGTTCGGCCAGCCGCGTCACACGCTCGTCGATCTCCACCTGCACCGCGGATTCGACTTCCTCGTGCTTGAGCACCTCGCGCAAGGTGCCGCAGTCGCCGCCGCCGATGATCACCACGCGCTTGGCGCGCGCATGGGTGAACAGCGCCGGGTGGGTCATCATCTCGTGATAGAGGAAGTTGTCGCGCGTGGTCAGCATCACGCAGCCATCGATCACCATCAGGTTGCCCCAGTCGGTGGTCTGGTAGATCTCGATGGTCTGGAACGGGGTCTTTTCCGCGTGCAGCAGTTGCTCGGTGCGGAAACCGATGGAGGAGCCGGAGGCCTGGTGGGCCTCGGTGAACCAGCGGACTTCATTCGAGGTGGACTGCTGCGACATGGCGGGTGTTCCTGGCGAACCGGGTGGAAAGATGAAGACCGCCAATTGTAGCTGCAACGACGATGAACGTCCCGGCACGGTTGCCACGGGCCATGCGCCTATTGTCACAGCGGACCATTACAATGGCGCCCTGGCATCGCCGGTGTATTGCGCCTGGCCGCCGACCAGTCCGATCGACCCCGCGGCGTGCGAGGCTTCCGGTCGCCCGGACTAGTGCTCATGTGGAGCAACACCGTCAAGGCTCGCCGCTGCGACGACATGATCAGCGCGTGACAACACGCTGCACAAGGAAACCCCATCCATGTCGAAGCACTGGAACACTGACTCTGCCCGCCACACCTACGCCGTGCCGCACTGGGGCGACGGCTATGTCGACGTCAACTCCGCCGGTGAGATCGTGATGCGCCCGCGCGGCCCCAGCGGCCCGGCGTTGTCGTTGCCGGCGATCGTCGAGCGTGCCCGCAGCGAAGGCCTGCGCCTGCCGCTGCTGGTGCGTTTCCCGGACATCCTGGCCGACCGCCTCGCACGGCTGCAGGAGGCGTTCGCCAAGGCGATCGGTGAATGGAACTACGCGGGCGGCTATACCGCGATCTATCCAATCAAGGTGAACCAGCAGCGCGGCGTCGCCGGCGAGCTGGTCGCCGCCGGCACGCACGGTTTCGGCCTCGAAGCCGGCTCCAAGCCGGAGCTGATGGCGGTGCTGGCGATGGCGCGGCCTGGTTCCA
>JBOHYM010000027.1:0-23815 GCA_050737735.1 Rhodanobacter sp.
CCGCCGCTCTCCGTTGAGCCAAAGCCGGCGGGCAGTGCCCGCCCTACCAGAGCCGGATTTTGCTTTCGGCTTGATGGAGAGAGCGGCGGGCAGTGCCCGCCCTACCAGAGCCAGCGTTGCTTCACCCATGTCCTGCTAACGTGGTCGCATGACCCATCACCACGACATGCCGGCGCTGCACGACCAGCTGCAGCGCGACGGCTTTGCCTTCGTCACCGATGACCACATGCGCGACCTGCTGCAGAACCACGCGCTGAGCGACTGGCCTGCCTTTGCCGCCAGCTGGAACGATCTGGCACCCGACACGTATCTTGCCGCGCGCGGCCGGCACCGCCGTCGACGGCATGCGGTGTTCTCCGCCGATGCCGGCGGCGAGATTCGCCGCGAGCCGCACCAGCCGCACTACCAGAGCCTCACCTACAACCCATTGCAAGGCGACATCCGGCGCTGGTTCGAACCGGTGCAGCCAGCGATCGCCGAAGGGGCCAGCTTGCGCCGCATCCTCGCTTTCAGCCATGAACTGTTCGGCGTGCTGGCACCGGCGACCCGGCAGTGGCATATCGAGGTGCACCAGTTCCGCATCGAGGCACGTGCCGACGAAGCCGGTGAACCCACCCCGGAAGGCGTGCACCGCGACGGCGTCGACTACGTGCTGGTGTTGCTGATCGACCGCAGCAACATCGAGAGCGGCACCACCACCATCCACGCCCACGACGGCAGCCTGCTGGGCAGCTTCACGCTCACCCATGCGCTGGACGCCGCGCTGGTCGACGACGCCCGCGTCTGCCACGGTGTCACGGCGGTGACACCGCTTGATCCTGCGCAACCGGCCCATCGCGACGTACTCGTGGTGACGTTCAAGGCGGCGGCATAGTGGGTCGTGCCGTTGGCGGCCCGCGCACCTTCGCGTGACGGCCCGCAACATCTGCGTTACGCACTGCACGTTATGATGCAGCCCACATTCTTCGCAAGGTAAACCCATGTCCCTCGATTCATCTCATCGCAGGGACACCGCTGTTTCCCCCTTGCCACAGAACGCAACGGAAGAGCGGCTGAAGTTCAACGGTGACAACTCCTTCCATCGCGAACTGCGCCGGCGCGTCGACGCCGAATTCAAGCGCAGCGGCACGCGACAGCGCGACAGCGCATCGATGTATCTGAAGACGGCGGTCATCCTGGGCGTGTTCTCGCTCACCTATGCGGCGCTGGTGTTCCTTGCGGTCACGTGGTGGCAGGGCCTGCTGCTGAGCATCGTGCTCGGCGTGGCCACCGCAGGGATCGGCTTCAACATCATGCATGACGGTGGCCATCAGGCGTATTCGGAGCACCGCTGGATCAACCGGCTGATGGCGCTGGCGCTGGATCTGGTCGGCGGCAGCTCGTATATCTGGCAATGGAAGCACGCACGCTTCCACCACACCTGGGTCAACGTCGCCGGCCACGACAGCGACATCGACCTCGGCGTGCTGGGGCGCCTGTCGCCGCTGCAGCCGCGGCGACCGTGGCATCGCTGGCAGCACATCTATCTGTGGGTGCTTTACAGCGTCACCGCGATCCGTTGGCATCTGTATGGCGACTTCCGCGACATGATCACCGGCACCGTCGGCGAGCGCCCGTTCGCGCGACCGCGTGGCTGGGATCTGGCCGGATTCGTGATCGGCAAGCTGGCGTTCTTCACCCTCGCCTTCGGCTTGCCGCTGGTATTCCATTCGATCGGTGCTGTGCTGCTTTTCTATACGGTGACTGCGGCAGTCGCCGGCGTGCTGCTGGCGCTGGTGTTCCAGATGGCGCACGTGGTGGAAGAAGCGGCGTTTCCCGTACCCGATGAAGGCAGTCAGCAGATCGACAAACCGTGGGCAATCCATCAGCTGGAAACCACGGTGGATTTCGCCCGCGGCAACCGCGTGCTGAGCTGGTTGATCGGCGGACTGAACTTCCAGGTCGAGCACCACCTGTTTCCGCGCATCTCGCACGTGCACTACCCGGCAGTCGCGCGCGTGGTGGAAGCCACCTGCCGCGAATACGGCGTGATCTATCGCGAACACCGCACGTTCGGTGCCGGCATCGCCTCGCACTATCGCCTGCTGCGCCGGCTGGGCAAGTCGACGGCCATTGCGGCCGTTGTTCCCGCACTGACGGTTGCCCCCGCACTGCCCGGCTGAGCGACGCGCGGGTGCCGAACAAGCCGGCGTTTGCGATGAACCGGAGCGGCTGCGACACTTCGCGGCACGACGCCAGCGCGCGCAGGCGTCTTCCATCGCCGTTCAACGGGAATCTCCACCATGTCCATTGCCGCCAATGTCGTGATCGCCATCATCGCGCTGTTGCACTTGTGGTTCCTGATCCTGGAAATGTTCCTGTGGACGAAGCCCTCCGGTCGCCGCGCGTTCGGCACCACCGCCGAGTTCGCCGAGCAGTCGAAAGCGCTGGCCGCCAACCAGGGCCTGTACAACGGCTTCCTCGCGGCCGGACTGGTCTGGGGCCTTTGTCTCGGTTCCGGCAGCGCCGGCTTCCACGTGAAGGTGTTCTTCCTCGCCTGCGTGTTGGTTGCCGGCATTTTCGGCGGGCTGACTGCGAGCCGGAAGATTCTGTGGATACAGGCGTTGCCAGCCTTGGTCGGGCTGGTGCTCGTCCATCTGGCCTGACCCGGCAGACACTCATGGCGACTCCCACTCGCGAAGCTGTCGGACAACGCTTCGATCCCGCCCTGATGCAGCATGCCCGTGAAAGAACCTGGGCAGCGCTGCACGGTATCCGCGAACGCATGCAACCGGGTATCAGCGAGGACGAGGCGAAGCTCGAGGCAACCGAGGTATTCCGCGAGCTGGGCTTCGAACGGCTGTGGCATCCGGTGCTGATCCGCATCGGCGCGAACACCACCAAGACGTATCGTCAGCGCTCCGATCCCGGCGTACGGCTGGGCGAGAACGACAGCTACTTCATCGACCTCGGACTGGTGTTCGACGGGCACGAAGGCGACGTGGGCGATACCTTCGTGGTCGGCCACGCGCCGGAACGGCAGGCTTGCGCAGACGCGGCACGCACGCTGTTCCACGAGGTGGCCGATGTGTGGCGTGCACAAGGCCTGAGCGGCCAGGCGCTGTACGCGTTTGCCGCTGAACGCGCCGATGCGATGGGCTGGCGGATCAACCACGCGATCAAGGGCCATCGGGTCGGTGACTTCCCTCACGCCGTGCACAAGGCCGGGGATCTGGGTGATCTGGAAATGTCACCGTCGGATGGACTGTGGATACTGGAAATCCAGATCGCCCACCCCACGGAGCCTTTCGGTGCGTTCTACGAGGATATGTTGAGCCTCTCCGCTACAGGCTGACACCATCCCCGGCAAAATGTGACGCAACGGGCTCAATGGCGCCCGCCAGGGGGTGATTATCTGAACACCCCCTGGCCACCCCCGAAGCCTCTCTCCGTAGCGTGCGGGAACACCGGAATGACCTGCTCCATGAACGCAGTGGGCAGCGGCCTCGCTGCCACTCTTCCCGTAGCAGGGCGGCTTGCGCCCCTTTCCGACACCAGCTGGCGATGACTTGACCGGCCGCGGCGGCCTCGCCGCATCACCAGAAAGGTGAAGCGTCCGGCACGACACCCTGATGACTGGCATCGCTCTTGCTCTGATTCATCAACAGGGGCAGTTGCCGGTGAGCCGACTTGCCCATTCCGCCGCGTGACTCGGCGCTTTCTGCGAGAGGGTTGACCCATGCTGGCCAAGACCGAGATTCCCCGCAAGGCGCCGGATCGGTTCGCGTCCACTTTGCGGACGTTTCACGAACACGCCAGCGCCATCGCCAGCGGCCACGCGGAAGGCGATACGTTCACCTGGTTTCTCGCGTCCGAGTACGAGTGGGAAATGGAAATGGCCTGCACCTGGCTGGTCGAATCGCCGGAAAGCCGCCTGTCCGACGCCGAAAAGGTCACGCTCCGTCACTTCCTCGGGATCATGCCCGAGGTGAGGAATGCGATCGTTGCCGGCCGGCAAACCGCCTCGGATCGGGTCCGGCAGTCGGCCTCGCCCGAGTGGGCCGACTGGCTGGAGATCGCCGCACTGCCCAGCTGGAACAACTTCACCGTACGTACCGCGATCCTGCTGAGCCAGTTGGGCAGCCCGGCCCAGAACGACACCCACTTCGACGCCGACCTGGGCTGAGCGCGACGCGCGGAGGTCGATCCGGCTGCGAAACCCGCCTCGCGAACGAGGCATTACGCAGAAGCCCGTCGATGGCCATGTCGAAAGCGGCGCAAGTGTGGCCGGCGTGAACCGACCGCCGTCAGCGCAAGACGACGAGGCATGCTGTCGTCATCACTCGCTGGCTCGGCAATACAGGCGCCGGCATGTTGTTGGCAGGCAGCGCCCTCTATTTCATCGGCGGCTGGCCGCATCGGCGGCGGGATAATCGCGCACAGCCCCCCATGTAGACTCACCATTTCTGCCCCAGTCCGGAGCCCGCATGCGCTCGCTGACCGCCCTGCTGTCGCTGGCCACCATGCTCGCCGGCACGCCCGCCCACGCCACCACACCGCACGCCGCCACACGCCAACCCGAGATCCGCACTAGCGATGTCGAACGCTTCTTCCAGCTGTACGACCGTACGCACGGGAAGCCCACCGTGGCACAGCTGCAGTCGGATTACCTGGAGCGGGGTACGCCGGGGCTGCAGCAGTTCATCACCAGCCGCATTCACAGCGCCGACAAGCTGGCCGCTGCGATCAAGCAGGCACCCGCGGCCTATGCCGACGCCCGAAGCTGCGCACAGGCGCTGCCGGCCGTGCGCCAGCAACTGCGCGGCGTGTTCTCGCGTCTGACCGACATCTACCCGCCGACGACGCTTCCTCCGGTGACCGTGGTAATCGGGCGCAACAACACCGGTGGCACTACCACCGCCGACGGCGTGATCATCGGGCTGGAGACGATCTGCCGGGCCAACTGGATGGATGCGGACATCACCGCGCGGCTGGTGCATCTGATCGCGCACGAATACGCCCACGTGCAGCAGCCAGCCGCGCAGGTCGATCCACCAGCCGGTGCCACGCTGCTGTTCCAGTCGCTGCTCGAGGGTGGTGCCGAGTTCATAGGCGAGCTCATCTCCGGCCAGGTCAGCAACGTCCAGCTGCAAGACTGGACACGTGGCCACGAGTGCGAGATCGAACGTCGCTTCCTCGCCCAAGCTGGCGGCACGGATATTTCGTCATGGCTGTACAACGGTCCAGGCACCGCGGCGAAACCCGGCGATCTCGGCTACTGGGTCGGCTACCGCATCGCCCGCGCGTATTACGCGCAAGCGCACGATCCGCACAAGGCAGTTGCCGACATTCTCGCCATCAACAACGACAACGCCGCCGCCTTTCTCAGGAACAGCGGGTGGACGCCCGTGACCGATTGCCAGCGAGCGCATTGACCGCGCCCGGCATCGGGCAATGCAGCACAGCGTAGCCGCGCAGCAGTATGATGCGGCTTCTGTCGCAGCACTTGCCTGCCCGGTCGCACGGATCCACCCGCGACCTGCGCACCCATTGAAAGAGGCCTCGGCGGACAGTATCTCAGCTGTCCTTGTCGAGGTTTGTCCGACATTCCTTCCGGAATCCATACCGTGGCCCGCCAGAAACCGCTAAATCTGTACCGCAACATCGGCATCATCGCGCACATCGATGCGGGCAAGACCACGACCACCGAGCGTGTGCTGTATTACACCGGCAGGAAGCACCAGATCATCGACGTGCACGACACGAAAGATGGCAAGGGCTCTACCACCACCGATTACATGGAGCAGGAGCGCAAGCGCGGCATCACGATCCAGTCGGCTGCCGTATCCACCGAGTGGAAGGGTTACCAGATCAACGTGATCGACACACCCGGGCACGTCGACTTCACGATCGAGGTGAACCGCTCGCTGCGCGTGCTCGACGGTGCCGTGGTGGTATTCGACGGCGTCGCCGGGGTGGAGCCGCAGACCGAGACCAACTGGCGCCTGGCCGACCAGTACAAGGTGCCGCGCCTGTGCTACGTCAACAAGATGGACCGCATCGGCGCCAGCTTCGCGCATTGCGTGAAGGGCATCCGCGAGCGACTTGGTGCCAACGCCTTGCTGTGCCAGATCCCGCTGGGCAGCAGCGACGAATTCGTCGGCATGGCCGACCTGGTCGCCGGCGTGGGCTACATCTGGGCTTCCGACGACAAGGACAGCACTTGGGAAACCGTGCCGCTGGACCAGCTGCGCGCACGCCTGAAGTTTGGCTCCACCGTCGACAACGACTGGATCGACCAGCTGCCGAAACTGCGCGAGGAAATGCTCGAACACGCGCTGGCGCTGGACGACGAAGCCTTCGAGCGGCTGATCGAAACCGGCGAGCATGATCCGGAACTGCTGAAGAAGTTGATCCGCAAGGGCTGCGTCACCGGCAAGCTGGTGCCGGTGTTCTGCGGTTCGTCGTACAAGAACAAGGGCGTGCAGCAGTTGCTGGATGCCGTGGTCGATTACATGCCCTATCCAGGCGAGAACGGCGGCATCGCGATGGTCGACGAGGACGGCAACGTCATCGGCGAGCAGGCCGTGACCGACGACGCGCCGGCACGCGCGCTGGCGTTCAAGGTGATCAACGACCAGTTCGGCACCCTCACCTTCTGCCGCATCTATTCGGGCGTGATCAAGAAGGGCGACACGTTGCAGAACGTCACCCGTGGCAAGAAGGAACGCGTCGGCCGCATCGTGGAAGTGCAGGCCAATGCCACCAAGGAAATCGACGAGGTCCGCGCCGGCGACATCTGTGCCTTCGTCTCGATGAAGGACACCGAGACCGGTGATTCGCTGTCCGATCCGGCGCACCCGGCGCTGCTGGAGCGCATGCGTTTCCCGGATCCGGTGATCAGCGTGTCGGTCGAACCGAAGAGCCGCAACGACGTCGACAAACTGTCGACCGCGCTCTACAAGATGGTCAAGGCCGATCCGTCGCTGCGCATGGAAGTGGATCAGGAAACCGGCCAGACCGTACTCAAGGGCATGGGCGAGCTGCATCTGGAAATCACCATCGACCGCATGCGCACCGAGCTGGGTGTGGAAGCGAACATGGGCAAGCCGAAGGTCAGCTTCCGCGAGGCATTCGGCAAGACCGTCGAGCACACCTACACCCACAAGAAGCAGTCTGGCGGTTCGGGCCAGTTCGCCGAAGTGAAGATGATCTTCGAGCCAGGCGAGCCGGGCAGCGGCGTGGTGTTCTCCGATGAAGTCGTCGGCGGGCGCGTGCCGCGCGAATACATTCCGTCCGTAGAGCATGCGATCAAGGTCGAGTCACGCGAGGGCCAAGTCGCCGGCTACGAAGTGCTGGACTTCAAGGCACGTCTGATCGACGGCAAATACCACGACGTCGACTCATCCGCACTGGCCTTCGAAATTGCCGGCCGCGCCTGCTTCCGCGAAGCACAGAGATTGTCGAAACCGAAGCTGCTGGAGCCGATCATGGCGCTGGAAGTGGTCACCGAAGCGACCTACCTCGGCGATGTCATCGGCGACATCAACCGTCGTCGCGGCAGCATCACCGACCAGGGCCAGAAGGGCATCTCGGCCTTCGTGCAGGGCTTCGTGCCGCTGTCGGAAATGTTCGGCTACATCAACTTCCTGCGTTCGGCCACCAGCGGCCGCGGCAACTTCTCGATGATCTTCGATCATTACGAGGAAGTGCCGGCCAGCATGGTCGAGAAGCTGATGGAGAAGGAGGCGAAGTAAGGCGTCGGCTCCAGCATCGCGCTCACTGGCAGCGCAAGAGCCACAGAACCCGGGGTCGATCCCGGGTTCTTCTTTATCTCAGGCCCCATCGCGACCCACCAAGCTCCTACAACCCACCGGGTTTTTGCGAGTGCATGGCGAAGTGTGTCTGCAGTCCGGAAATGCGAAGGTCAACGAGCGGAAGCAACGAGCGCTCCTGCCGAGCTTCGCTGGGTGTCACCGAGAAACGCTCCCGAAAGGCGCGTGAAAATTGGCCACTGCTCGAAAAACCCAGATCCAGGGCAATTTCCGTGATCGAACGAACCGGGCCAGAGGCGCGAACAAGATCGCGATAGGCAGCATCCAGCCGTCGGTCGCGCACGACCGTTGCCACACCACCATCGACCGCAAACATCCGATAGAGATGTGCGCGGGAGACCCGGAAATAGTGCAGCAGGAAATCGGGACCCAGCTCACGCATCGACAGATTGGCATCAATGAATTCCAGAATGCGTTGTCGCAGTATCTGCGCAAGCGCGGACTCTTCCGGCATCCAGTCGACTTCACGTCGTGCGATGCCAGCGGCAAGCAGGTTGATCGCTGGCTCCTCGATGGCGAGTACCTCGGCGTCGCTCATTTCCGACGCCATGCTGGAGAGGCTGGTGATGAAGTTCGCCAGAAGCCGGGTAAACGTATCTCCAGCCTTCAGCACCAGACCATGAAGGCTGCGCCCGCCCGACGCCTTGTCCACCCGCTCGCGCGGCAGCATCACGGAAATGGTCGAGCCGGGGCTTACGCCGCTCATGAAAGGACGGGCAAGGTCGAACACGCCGATGTCGCCAGGTCTTGCCGAAATCGCGCGGCCATCGCAATCGCCCTTCAACGTACCCGCGAGAAATAGTTGAAGCAGGTAATGATCCAGTCCGCTTTGAAGAATGATGCGACGGTTGCGATTGTATTGTTGAAAATTGTAGGTGGTTGGACCGATCAGCAACGTGCCGATCGGTTGCGACTTGAGCGAGCCCTCAAGCGTGATTTCGTCAACGCCCGTGCCCGGCGTGACGTCGAAGAACGGCCGGGTTATCTCGCGCCAGGCTTCATCGCGAAGAGACGGCTCAAACAGCTCCGTCGATACAAAAAGACCTTTCTGCATTGCTACTGGCCCCTGTTCCCGGTTTTCCGCCACAACCATGACATCCCGGTTGAAACCCGAAAGACAGGCACAACACGACCGACGTGGCTTTCGAAGCATCCATGTGTTTGTCTGTCGATCTTGCTGCGTCGAAATGAGAACGACAGCGCTCAATTGAGACATGAGGATCAGGCAAATGAGATGCCGCGACAAGCGTCGGCATCGTTGCTCATACGAGAATTCAATTTCTGGAAACCCCAAACCACGGTCTCATTGCATGGCTTCATCAGCCCCTCCCCTGCCAAAGGTAATGGATCGGTCTAAATGTGATGGGCCTCTCGAAAGCTCGGGCATTTCGCTCGCGCTGGCTGACAAATTCGTGACATCTCGCGAGCCTTCGCCAAGCCGCGCGCCCTGAGCGTGCCTCTATCGCTTGGAGTTTCCGCTTCTACGCGACTGGACGACCAACCGGTCTCCGTTGCTTTTCCGAGGCCTTTTTGAATACAGGGCACCCGGGATCGTCAAAGAATTTCAACCGCGTCACTTGTCTTCAAGGCAAGCCAGCAACAGGGGAAAACTCATGAACATCATCTATCGCATCGTGTGGAATGCTGTCCGGCAAGGTTGGGCCGTGGCATCGGAAATGGCCAAGGGGCGGACCAAGTCTTCCACCAGCAGTGCATCACGCAGGCGCGGCGCTTCGGTGCTGGCATTGTCAGCGGTATTGATGACGGCCTCCACTTCGGCCGCTGACATCACCTACGTCGGCACACAAACGCTTCGTGATACATGGGGCAAGGCAGCCTCGTGGGCTGGCGGCGTCGTGCCCGGCATCAACGATCGGGCCATCATTTCCGGACCGCTGAATTCCATTTTTCCCACCGGAGCTCCGCCGGTCGGCTCGATCTGGATCACCAGTTCGAGCGGACTGACGACCTTCAATCAACTCGCCAGCACAGGGGCAGTCACCATCTACGGCATTGGTGGTGTCGGCGTCCAATCGGATTCAAGTAACACGATCAATTTTTTCCGCAGGGCCAATCTGGCCGGCGACATCTCCATCCTTGCCACAAACAGCGCAGGTGGAGGATTCAACTTCGACAACACCAATTCCGGCGCCCAAGACGCAGGGCTTCACTTGGGCACCCATACCGTGACGTTCGACACCGTGAACGCGGTCAATACCATGAACTTCAGGGGTAATTCGGGCATATACGACGCCGGCAATGTGGTCAAAACCGGGCAAGGCCAGCTCGTGCTCCAAGGCCTCGCGAACAATACCGTTTACCCGACCACTCTATTCACCTATACCGGTAGCACCTCGATCCTGCAAGGTACGCTCGCGCTTATTGGCATAGCCAGCCTTGCCAGCTCCAGCAATGTGCTGGTCAACGGCATCTTCGACATTTCCGCCACTGCCGACGGGCAGTACGACACCCTGGGCACGCCGGGTGGCACGAGCATCAACACTTTGACCGGCAATGGCACCATCGAACTGGGTGCGCGCAACCTGCGCCTTGCCGCTGATGGCAACGTATTCTCGGGTGTCATCAATGGCACGGGCAAACTGATCCTCGCAGACGGTACCACCACCCTCACTGGCGCCAACACTTATAGCGGCGGCACAGAGCTCCAGCAGGGTCGCGTGAACGTGGGCTACAACAGCACGCTAGGCACGGGCGCGCTGGCGATGGACGACGGCACCACACTCGGCTTCGTTGCTGATGGCCTTGACGTCGCCAACGGCATCAGCCTGACTGGCACAAGCGGCAACGTCGACACCAGCAGTTTCAACGAAACCCTCTCCGGCACGATCAGCGGGGCGGCCCTTCTCGACAAGGAAGGCGGTGGGGTGCTGACGCTCACCGGCGCCAACACCTACACCGGCACCACCACGATCAGCGCCGGCACGCTGCAACTGGGCAACGGCGGCACCACCGGCAGCATCATCACCGACGTGACCGCCAACGGCACGCTGGCCTTCGATCGCTCCGACGACATCAGCTTCGGCAACGCGATCTCCGGCAGCGGCGGCATCCACCAGTTCGGCGCTGGCCGCACCAACCTGACCGCCGACAACAGCAGCTTCAGCGGTGCCACCAGCGTCACCGGCGGCGCGCTGGCAGTCAACGGCACGCTCGGCGATGCCACCAGCACGGTCGATGTTTCCAACGGCGGCATCCTGGCCGGTGCCGGCACCATCGGCGGTTCGGTGACGATCGCCGATGGCCATCTCGCGCCGGGCAACAGTCCAGGCACGTTGACCATCAACGGCGATCTCTCGCTCGGCGCCGCCTCCAACCTCGACTACGAACTCGGCGCAGCCAGCGTGGCCGGCGGCCCGCTCAATGACCTGGTCGAAGTCGGCGGCAATCTCACCCTCGACGGCACGCTCAACGTTATCCAGTCCGCCGGTGGCACCTACGGCGCCGGCATCTATCGGCTGATCGATTACAGCGGCACGCTGACCGACAACGGCCTGGAACTGGGCTCGATGCCCGCCAGTACCGACAACTACGTGCAGACCTCGATCGATCACCAGGTCAACCTAGTCAACTCGCAGGGACTGGTGCTGAACTACTGGGATGGCGATGCCGGCCCGAAGAACAACGGCGTCATCAATGGCGGCAACGGCACCTGGCTGGCCGCGCCGGGTAACGACAACTGGACCGAAGTCAGCGGCACGATCAATGCGCCGTACCAGGATGCCGCCTTCGCCATCTTCGCCGGCGCCGCCGGCACGGTGAACGTGGACGACAGCATGGGCGCGATCAATGTAAGCGGCATGCAGTTCGCCACGGATGGTTATCTCGTCGAGGGCGATGCGATCAACCTGACTGCCGGCACCAACGCGATCCGCGTCGGCGACGGTGCGGCGGCCGGTGCCGGTATCACCGCAACCATTGCCTCCGAACTGACCGGTCCAGGCAAGCTGGACAAGGTCGACCTGGGCACCCTGATACTCACCGGCAACAACACATACATCGGCGGTACAACAATCAGCGACGGCATCCTGCAACTCGGCGACGGCGGTACCTCCGGATCGGTGACCGGCGACATCATCGACAACGGCACGCTGGCCATCGATCGTTCCGACGCGGTGACGCTCGACGCGATCACCGGTACGGGTGGTATCGACCAGATCGGCAGCGGCACCACCACGCTGACCGGCAGCAGCACGTACACCGGAGCCACCCATGTCGATGCCGGCACGCTGGCCGCAGGCGTCGTGCATGCTTTCAGTGCAACCTCGACGACGACGGTCGCGGCAGGCGCCACACTGGACCTGGCCGGTTTCAGCCAGGACGTCGCCTCGCTGAACAACAGCGGCACGGTGTCGCTGTCGGGCACGACGCCCGGCGCCACGCTGACCGTGCATGGCGACTATGTCGGCCAGAACGGTGTGCTGCGCATGGACACCGCGCTGGGCGACAATGCGAGTGTCACCGACCGCCTCGTCATCGACGGCGGTTCGGCCAGCGGTCACACGGCCATCCAGCTGAGCAACCTGGGCGGACTCGGTGCACTGACCAGCGGTGATGGCATCGAGCTGGTCAGTGCGATCAACGGCGCTACCACCACGGTACACACGACGGCCGATGCGTTCGCCCTGGCCGGCGGACACGTGGATGCCGGTGCGTTCGAGTACCGTTTGTATGCGGGTGATGCCGCAAACGCGGGCGAGAACTGGTATCTGCGTTCGAGCACGGATACCCCACCACCGGTCGATGGCGATGGTGGTGGAGTGGTGACCTACCGTCCGGAGGCAGCCCTGTACGCCAGCGTAGCCGGTCTGTTGCGTCAGGCCGACCTGGGCATGCTGGGCGACCTGCACCGACGCGTGGGCGATGACAACACCGTCGCCGGTACGAACGGTGACAGCCAGCGCGCGTGGGCGCGCGTGATCAGCCAGGATCTGCAGACCTCGCATATCGGCACGGTGTCGCCCTCGACTGACGGCACACTGCAGGGTGTGCAGGCTGGTGTCGACCTGGTGCAGAACATTGTCGGTGATGGTTCATACCGCGCCGGCCTGTACGGTGGCCAGTTGCGCGATTCCAGTCGAGCCTGGGGTTTCGCCAGCGCTGTCGAGAACAGTCGTGTGGGCGATCTGAATCTGCGCAGCAGCTATGTCGGCGCGTACGGCACTTACACCGCGAATGCCGGCTGGTACGCCGACGCCGTGCTGCAACAGGGCTGGCACAGCGGTCGTGCCAACGTGCTTTCGGGCCAGCGTGACGATGCGGGCGGCAAGAGCACGCAGGCCTCGCTGGAACTGGGCAAGGATACCCAACTGAGCGCGCACTGGCTGCTTGAGCCGCAGGTGCAGTTCATCGTCGATCATCTCAGCGTGGACACGCAGAAGATCTCCGGCGCCACCATCACCCAGCCATCATCCACGACCCTGACCTCACGCCTGGGCGTGCGACTCAAGGGTAGCTACCCCACCAGCCAGGGCCAGATCCAGCCATATGCACGCATCAATATCTGGCACGGATCAGTCGGTAGCGACAGCATGGAATTCGCCGGCCCGGCCGGCAGCACCACAATCAACAGTGAACGCGGTTATTCCTCCGGCGAACTGGCCGGCGGCCTGACCTGGATGATCAATCCGCGCTTCAGTTTGTACGGTGAAGTGGGTCGTGTGTATTCGCTGGACGACACGATCGGTGCGCAATCGCGCAGCACCTTCTCGGCTTCGGCCGGTCTGCGGGTCAACTGGTAAGTGGTTGGTCGCCGGCGCTCGTGGCAACTTCGCGATGATCTTCGCAGCACGGTCGAGAAGCTGATGGAGAAGGAGGCGAAGTAAGCCGTTCTGCAAAGGCCATACCTTGCCACCAAAGAAAAGAGCCCGGAAATTTCTTCCCGGGCTCTTTGGTTTTCACAGACGGTCTAGCTGATAATTTTCTTTTCGCAGTTGGTCATCATCACCTTTTGCCAATCCGTCGGGCTCGCGTTTTTGGCATAAATTTCTCGCACCAACGCAGTACCTCCAGCCGCCAATGTGTGGCGCGGCAATCGTTCTTGGTACATCTCGCCCCCTCCTCCGTTCGTGTTCAGTCCGAGGCGACCGATCAGTTGCTGCTGGGGTTCACCAGCATCGCGGGCGGACGCAACGAGATTTACGTAGCGGCCGAAGTCCTGACAGCGTTGCATCTGCGTGGCACGCGGCGCCGGCAAGGGAGGTGCTCCCGTGAGCTCGGGCGAACTGACGGACTGTGCCATACAGCTGGCGGCACCAAACACCGTGGAAACGACCATCGAAATCCCAATGACCTTGAACTTGATCATGACGACATCTCCTTTGTAGGCACGAACACGACAAGCACCGTCAATGGCGGTATCAATCTGTCGGGGCGTCGAGAGTCGATAAAGCGTGCGGCCCACGCTGCTCCGATCTGACAATACGCTCGGCCGGACACATCGTCAAAGCTATGACGAGTCCGTAGGTTGGGGTGAGCGTCAGCGAACCCCAACACTCGTAGGTTCATTCGGCGTCCATGTTGGGCATCGCTGTGCTCAGCCCAACCTACGATCGCGTTGAGCGGCCGTGCAAAAGTCCGGGCGGGCGATCCAAGCTACAATTGCCGGTTCGCGCTCCAGCCAACCTGCCTTTATGTCCACCCACCTCCAAGAAACCCGCCGCCGCCGCACCTTTGCCATCGTCAGCCATCCTGACGCGGGCAAGACCACGTTGACCGAAAAGCTGCTGCTGTTCGGCGGTGCGATCCAGATGGCCGGTTCGGTGAAGGGGCGCAAGGCGGCGCGGCATGCGACGTCCGACTGGATGGCGCTGGAGAAGGAGCGCGGCATCTCGGTGACATCGTCGGTGATGCAGTTCCCGTATGAAGGCAAGATCATCAACCTGCTCGACACGCCGGGCCATGCGGACTTCTCCGAGGACACCTACCGCGTGCTGACCGCGGTGGATTCGGCGCTGATGGTGATCGACTGCGCCAAGGGCGTGGAGGAACGCACGATCAAGCTGATGGAGGTGTGCCGCCTGCGCGACACGCCGATCATGACCTTCATCAACAAGCTCGACCGCGAGGGCCGCTCGCCGATCGAACTGCTGGACGAAGTGGAGTCGGTGCTCGGCATCGCCTGCGCGCCAGTGACCTGGCCGATCGGCATGGGCAAGCGGCTGAAGGGTGTGTATCACCTGCTGCTGGACGAGGTGCACATCTTCGAGCAGGGCAAGAATTTCACGCGACAAGACTCGACCATCTTCAAGGGTCTCGATGCACCCGGCCTGCTGGAAAAAGCCGGCGACGAGGCGATGCGCGAACTGCGCGAGGAACTGGAGCTGGTGCAGGGTGCCGCGCCATCATTCGACATGGACGAATATCTCGCGGGCAAACAGACGCCGGTGTTCTTCGGCTCGGCAGTGAACAACTTCGGCGTGCAGCTGTTGCTGGACTTCTTCGTCGAGCATGCGCCGTCGCCCCGTCCGCGCGGCACGCTCACCCGCGAGGTGCAGCCGGAGGAAGAAAAGCTCAGCGGCTTCGTGTTCAAGATCCAGGCGAACATGGATCCAGCGCACCGCGACCGCGTGGCGTTCATGCGCGTGTGCTCGGGTACCTATACCGCCGGCATGAAGATGGTGCAGACGCGCACCGGCAAGGACATCCGCATCGCCAACGCGCTGACCTTCATGGCGAGTGACCGCGAGATCGTGGAAACCGCGTATCCAGGCGACGTGATCGGTCTGCACAACCACGGCACCATCACCATCGGCGACACCTTCACCGAAGGCGAGTCGGTCAATTTCACCGGCATCCCGAACTTTGCGCCGGAGCTGTTCCGCCGTGCGCGGCTACGCGACCCGCTGAAGATGAAGGCGCTGCAGAAGGGTCTGGCGCAGTTGAGCGAGGAAGGTGCAACGCAGTTCTTCCGCCCACTGATGAGCAACGACCTGATCCTCGGCGCGGTCGGCGTGCTGCAGTTCGACGTGGTCGCCTACCGGCTCAAGGACGAATACAACGTCGATGCCAGTTTCGAGCCGGTGACGGTGACCACCGCGCGCTGGGTGCACTGCGACGACGAGAAGAAGATGGCCGAGTTCCGCGAGAAGAACGCGATGAACCTGGCCATCGACGGTGCTGGCGAACTGGTCTACATCGCACCGACCCGGGTGAACCTGCAACTGGCGCAGGAGCGCTGGCCGCAGGTGCGCTTCGCCAATACACGCGAGCATGCGGCGTCGGTGGCGCTGTAGCCCACCTCGGGCGCCAGGTATGTGACTTGTGCCATTAGGACCGCGGCAACCGCGCTGCTAGCCTGTCAGCCTCACCCCGCGCGGATCGACGCATGCACACCGGACAGCTCGCCTTCGCCACACCATCGAACGTACCGGGCTGGCAGCGCTGGCTGGTGCTCTCGCCCGCCGCACGGATCATCTTCTTCGCGGCGATGCTGATCGGCTTCAGCATAATTATGCATGCAGCCTTGGTGCCATCGGGCTGGCTCCTGAAAACCGCCGATCCACTGCACCACGCGCTGGCAGGCCTGAGCATGCAAGTGCTGCCGGCGCTGCTCGCCTACGCGATCCTGGTCTGTCTGATCGAACGGCGCCCACTACGCGAACTCTCACCGCGCGCCATTCCGACCTACGGCCTCGCCTGGCTCATCACCGGCGCCGTGCTGTTCAGCGTAGTGGTCGGCGTACTGTGGCTGGCAGGCAGTTACCACGTTACTGGCACGGATCCGCAGGTGGACTGGCTGCCCGGCGTGCTGGTGGCCGGCGTTGGCGCCGGCATCGGCGAGGAGATCATCGCCCGCGGCGTGATCTTCCGGATTGTCGAGGAGGGGCTCGGCACCTGGTGGGCGCTGGCGATTTCGGCCTTGTTCTTCGGTGCCGCCCATATCTTCAATCCCGGCGCCACGCTGTGGAGTTCGGCGGCGATCGCGATCGAGGCGGGCCTGCTGCTGGCCATGATCTATCACGTCACCCGTTCGCTGTGGGCCTGCATCGGCCTGCACGCTGCGTGGAACATCATGCAGGGCACGGTCTACGGCATCCCCGTTTCCGGGGGCGCCAGCAAGGGCTGGCTGATCTCCCAGCGCACCGGGCCGGACTGGCTGAGCGGCGGCGTGTTCGGTGCGGAGGCCTCGGTGGTCGCCCTTGCCGTCTGCTCGCTGCTCACCCTGGCCCTGCTGGTCGTGGCATGGCGCCGGGGCTCGATCCTGCCGTGCGAACCCTGGCAACGGTGGCTGCACGGGTTCCGCCACCGCTGATCCAGCCACGCGGCCACCGGCTATGGCCCGGCGGTTGCACCGGCTACCCTGTCGAGGACAGGATCACCATCAGGTGGCCCTGCGACAGGTCGCCCCTCGAACCGCGATGGCCCGTGCATGCAACCGACTCAATCGAAATTCTCCTGGCTGGCTAATCAACCGCTGCAACGCAAGATCCTGTTCGCGGTCGCCCTGCTGCTGGGCTTGTTCCTGCTGACCAGCGTGGTGACGCTGCACTCGCTGCGCCAGCAGGAAAGCAACCGATATTGGACCGTCCACACTTACCAGGTACTGCTCGAGCTGGACCAGGTGCAACACGCCCTGCAGACCAGCCAGATCGGTGCGCGCGGCTACATGCTGACCCAGCACGCGGACCAGCGCGCGATGTTCGACAGCGGCGCGGGCGATCTGCATGACCACATCGCCCAGTTGCGCCAGCTGACGGCCGACAACGCGCTGCAGCAGTCACGCATCGATACTCTGGAGAGCATGGCTGCGCAATGGCGGCGTGAGTTCACCGCGAATGCGATCAACCCGATTGCGCAGATGAAAACCGCCGACCCGATGGCGATGGCGCTGGAACTTCAGCGCATCCAGTCGAGTTATCTGGAACACCGCACGGTCCGCGTCGAAGATCTGAACGGCACCGTCAACCAGATGATCAACGAGGAACACCAGCTGCTCACCGTGCGCAGCCAGCAATTGCACAGCACGTTGAGCAGGACCCAGTCCATCAACGCCATCGCGGCCCTGCTGGGCATCCTTCTCGGGATCACCGTGATCAGCATGACGGCACGCCTGGTCACGCGACCGCTGCGGCGTCTGACCGACCTGATGACCCGACTAGCCAGTCACGATCACGCGTTCGAAATCGGCCAGCTGGATCGCCATGACGAGGTCGGCGAAATCGCCCGTGCGCTGCAGGTATTCAAGCAGATGGTGATGGATACCGAGGCCCAGACCTGGATCAAGTCCCAGGTATCGGGCATTTCCCATGTGCTGCAGCAGGCCACCACGCACAAGGAGTTCGCACAATGGCTGACCAGCGAGCTGGTGCCGCTGTTCAAGGCCGGAGTCGGGCTGTTCTATTCGTTCGACGATGCACGCCATCGACTCGACCTGCTGGGCAGCTACGGTCTGCGCCTGAACAACCGCACCACCGACCATTACCTGCCTGGCGAAGGACTGGTGGGCCAATGCGCGCTCGAACGCAAGCCGATCATGCTCGACGACGTGCCGGAAAATTATCTGCACATCGACTCCGGCACCGGCGACGCCCTGCCCCGTCATGTCGCGATCCTGCCCGTGCTCTACCGGGACACGCTGATCGGCGTACTGGAGCTGGCCAGCTTCACGGCGCTTGCGCCGCTGCAGCTGAAGCTGCTGGAGGAACTGCTGCCGATCGTCGGACTGGCGCTGGAGAACCTCAACCGTGCCATCAGCACGCATGACCTGCTGCTGCAGACGCAGGAGCAGGCTGACGAACTGCGTGTGTCCGAACTGGTGATGCGCCAGCAGAAAGAAGTGCTGCGCGACAACAACGATGCGCTGCAGGCCAAGACCGCCGAACTGGAAGAGCAGTCGGAGCGGCTGGTTGCCTCGGAGGAGGAACTGCGTTTGCAGGCCGAGGAACTGCAGGCCTCCAACGAGGAACTGCGCGAGAAGACCGACAGCCTGAACCGGCAGAAATACGTGCTGGAGGAACTGCAGCAGGAGACCGCGGACAAGGCCGACGAACTCGCGCGGGCCAGCCAGTACAAATCCGAATTCCTCGCCAACATGTCGCACGAACTGCGCACACCGCTGAACAGCCTGCTGATCCTCTCGCGCAGCCTGGCCGACAACGACAGCGGCAACCTCGACGGGGAACAAATCGAGTCGGCACGCATCATCCACGACGCCGGCACCAGCCTGCTGCACCTGATCAACGACATCCTCGACCTGTCCAAGATCGAGGCGGGCAAGATGGAACTGATGATCGACGAGCTGCCGCTGGCCAGCCTGGCGCAACGGCTCCGACGCACGTTTGCGCATGTCGCCGAAGAAAAGGGGCTCGGCTTCACGCTGGACATCGAGCCCGGTCTGCCGAGCATGCTGCGAACCGATGGCACCAAGCTCGAGCAGATCGCCAACAACCTGCTCAGCAATGCGTTCAAGTTCACCGCGCACGGCAGCGTCAGCGTGCACGTCGGGCGCCCCGGCAGCGAGATCATGGTACCTCTCGCCCTGCAGGAGCAGCCGCTGATCGCCTTGACGATCAGCGACACCGGCATCGGCATTCCGGCCGACAAGTTCCAGCGCATCTTCAACGCATTCGAGCAGGTCGACGCCAGCACCAGCCGGCAGTTCGGCGGTACCGGACTCGGCCTGGCGATTTCGCGGCGGATGGCGATGCTGCTGGGCGGCGACATCACCCTGCGCAGCGAAAGCGGCCACGGCAGCCACTTCACCGTGCTGTTGCCGGAGACGCCACCCGAACCATCACGCGATGCGGCCGAAGACGCACCACGGCTCCAGCCAAAACCGCTGGCACGGCTCTCCTCGTCCCAACTGCTGCCGGATGCCGTCGATGACGATCGCGGCTCGCTGCTGCCGGGCCAGACCACGATCCTGGTGATCGAGGACGATCCGGCCTTCGCGCGCATCCTGATCGACATGATCCACCGCAAGGGCTACCGCGCGCTGGCGGCAGGCGATGGCGAGGCCGGCCTGCAGCTGGCCCGTGAGCACCATCCCACCGGCATCCTGCTGGATGTGATGCTGCCGACGATGGACGGCTGGGCGGTGATCGACCAGCTCAAAGCCGACGAGTCCACGCGGACGATCCCGGTACATTTCATTTCCGCCACCGACGATGCCACGCGCGGACTTGAACGTGGCGCTGTCGGCTTCCTGACCAAGCCGGTCAGCCGTGCCGCGATCGACACCGCATTCAAGCGCCTGCTGCATTTCGCCGAAGGCCATCAGCGGCACCTGCTGATCGTCGACGACGAGGCCGACGCACGCACCGCGGTGCGCACCATGCTGGCCGCCGACAACGTGCTGATCGACGAGGTGGGCACGGCCGAGGAGGCACTGCAGAAAACCGCGCATACCCGCTACGACTGCATCGTGCTCGATCTCGGCCTGCCCGGCATGTCCGGCCTGGAGCTGCTTGAGCAGTTGTCCAAGGCACCCGGCGGTGTGCCGCCGGTGGTGGTGTACTCCGGCCGCGACTTGAGCCGCGAGGAAAACCTGCTGCTGCGCCAGTACACCGATTCGATCGTGGTCAAGGGCGCACGTTCGCCGGAACGCCTGCTCGACGAGGTCAGCCTGTTCCTGCACAGCATCCAGCATGCGCCGCGACGCGCTGGCAACGGCAAGACCTCGCCCGCGGCTGCCGAACTGAGCGGCCGCAGGGTGCTGCTGGTGGACGACGACATGCGCAACCTGTTTGCGCTGTCCAGGGTGCTGCGCGGCTGGGGGCTGGTGGTGAGCATGGCGCAGGACGGCCAGAAGGCGCTGAAAGCGTTGGCTGATGACGAAGCACCGGAGCTGGTGCTGATGGACATCATGATGCCGGCGATGGACGGTTACGAGACGATCCGTGCCATCCGTGCACAAACACGTTTCGCCACGTTGCCGATCATCGCGCTGACCGCCAAGGCGATGCGTGGCGACCGCGAGAAGTGCCTGGAAATGGGTGCCAGCGATTACCTGTCCAAGCCGATCGACATCGACAAGCTGGCCTCGATGATGCGCGTCTGGCTGCATCACTGATCGCCATGTC
Source organism: Rhodanobacter sp. (assembly GCA_050737735.1). GTDB lineage: Bacteria > Pseudomonadota > Gammaproteobacteria > Xanthomonadales > Rhodanobacteraceae > Rhodanobacter. The sequence goes on from JBOHYM010000027.1 coordinate 20,855, forward strand.
GCAGGTGCCGCCGCCCGATGCCGAACTGGAACAGATCGAACTGGACCTGTTCGTGCAGGCACTCAAACGCCGCCATGGCCATGACTTCAGCCAGTACGCGCCGGCGTCGCTGACCCGGCGCGTGCGTCAGCTGGTGCACACCCATCAGTGCGGCAGCATCAGCGCCCTCACCGCGCGCCTGCTGCACGAGCCGGATTTCCTGACGCTGGTGATCCAGGGACTCTCGGTACCGGTGTCGGAAATGTTTCGTGATCCACCGGTATTCCTCGCCTTGCGCGAGCACGTCTTGCCAGTGCTGGCGTCGTATCCGCAGATCACCATCTGGCAGGCTGGCTGTGCGCACGGGCAGGAGGTCTACTCGCTGGCGATCCTGCTGGAGGAAGCGGGCCTGTATGAGCGCAGCCACATCTTCGCCACCGACTTCAATCCCGATGCCCTGCAGCGTGCCCGGGAAGGCATCTATCACGCCAGGGATGCCCAGCAGTGGTCGCGCAATTATCTGCTGGCCGGCGGCAGCCAGTCGCTGGCCAGTTATTACAGCGCGCGTTACGACTTCATCAAGCTGGACCAGCGGCTGCGCCGCCACATCACGTTCGCCAGCCACAACCTGGTGACCGACAAGGTGTTCTGCGAGGCGCACCTGGTGCTGTGCCGCAATGTGCTGATCTATTTTTCCAACCCGCTGCAGAACCGCACGCTGGCGCTTTTCCGCGACAGCCTGGTGCGCGGCGGCCATCTCTGCCTGGGGTTGCGCGAATCACTGGATTTCGCACCGGTGGCCGCCGATTTCAGCGCTGTCGATGCGAAACTGCGGCTGTACCGTCGCAGCAGCCGGACTCCGGGGGAACATGATGAGTCGGCCTGAAGCCAGCGTGCCCGAGGCCATCGTGATCGGCTGCTCGCAGGGCGGCTTCAACGCGCTCAAGCTCCTGCTCGGCGCACTGGACCCGCGCTTGCCGCAAACCGTGCTGGTGTGCTGTCACACCGCCAGTGGTGCCGGCGTGCTGGCCGGCCTGCTCGCCAGCCATTCGGCGCTGCCCGTGTTCGAGGCGGCCGAGCGGCAGCCGGCCGCGGCTGGCATCGTGCATGTGGCGCCGGGTGGCTATCACCTGCTGCTGGAGCACGATCGGCACTTCGCGCTGTCGGTGGACGAGCCGGTGTACTTTGCGCGGCCATCGATCGACGTGCTGTTCGCCTCCGCCGCCGACGCCTATCACGCGGGATTGATCGGCGTGGTGCTAACTGGTGCCAATCGCGACGGTGCCGATGGCCTGCTGCAGATCCGCGCCCATGGCGGCATCGCCGTGGTGCAGGCACCGGCCGATGCCGAAGCCGCAGCGATGCCACAAGCCGCGCTGGACATCGCCGGTGCCGACTACTGCCTGCCGCTGGAGCAGGTGGCTCCGCTGCTCAACCGCCTTTGCCTGACATGAACATGACTCTGCCGAAAATCCTGGTCGTCGACGATACCCACGCCAACCTGGTCGCGATGCGCCGCCTGCTGGCCCAGAGCGGTGCGCAGATCCTCGAGGCGCGCAGCGGCAACGAGGCGCTGGCGCTGTGCCTGGACCATCAATTCGCGCTGATCCTGCTCGACGTCAACATGCCCGACATGGACGGCTTCGAAGTGGCGCAACTGCTCGGTGAAGCCGAACAACTGCGCGAGACGCCAATCATCTTCGTCACTGCCGCCTATGCCGACGACCTGAACCGGTTGAAGGGCTACCACTCAGGCGCCGTCGACTACATCGCCAAGCCGATCAACGACACGATCCTGCAATCCAAGGTGCGCGTGTTCCTGGAACTGTATGTGGCGCGTGCCGAACTGCAGCAGACCATGGCTGAGCTGGCCGAGCGCAACCAGCAGCTGATCCGGGAAATGGCCGAACGCGAGCGGGTCGAGGCGATGGTCCGCCATCAGGCCAGCCACGACATGCTGACCGGCCTGCCCAATCGCATGCTGTTCCACGACCGGCTGCTCGGCGCGATCCAGCGCGCGCACCGTCATCACGGCCACTTCGCGCTGGCTTGCATCGATATCGACGGCTTCAAGGGTGTCAACGACACGCATGGCCATCCTGCCGGCGACGCACTGCTGCAGGAAATCGCCACAAGGCTGTCGGCGCACCTGCGCGGCAACGACACGGTGGCCCGGCTGGGCGGTGACGAATTCGCGCTGATCCTGGAGGAGGTCGAGGATCCGCAGCTGGCCATGCAGCTGTGCCAGAAGCTGTGCGCGGCGCTGGGCGAGCCCTACATCCTGCGCGTCAACGGCCGCTCGATCGATGTCCGGATTGGCGCCAGCATCGGCATCGCCCCTTACCTGCCCGACAATCGTCCCGATGCCGACGAACAGTTGATCCAGACCGCCGACCGCGCGATGTACGAAGCCAAGCACGCCGGCAAGAACCGCTGCGTGCTGGCCGGTTGAGCATTCGGCACAGAAGACAGCAATACGCTCAAGCGGGCTTGCGCGGCGACACCCACATCATCACGCGTGCGCGAAAAACCGCCTCGCCGGCAGCATCGGTGACCTGCACGGCGACCGGCCACTCGTAACCGTCGGTCGAGGCTCGCGCTGCAACCTCGGGCGTGGCGACTCCACGCAGGGTACCTACCGCCTTTTTCAGGTACTCGACGCTCATGCCCCTCGGAATCCAGCGCATGCCTGCCGGGATGGTTGCGTCGGTCATCACGCCGGCGCTGAGCTCGGCCAGGTTGCACAACGCGATCGCATGCACCGTGCCGATGTGGTTGTGCACGCGTCGCCGGTCGCGGATGCGCACTTCGCAACGCCCCGGCTCCAGCGCCACGAAGCGCGGCGCGATGGTGGCGAAGTAAGGCGCCTTCAGACAGACCAGCCGCGAGAACAGCCAGTGCCCCGCCGGCCAGCGCGTGATACGGTGGTATAGCGACAGCACGGATGCGCTCATCCATCACCCTCCCAAAGAGAACCGGCCC
>JBOHYM010000028.1:0-50132 GCA_050737735.1 Rhodanobacter sp.
CCCGAAGACCTCGCGCTCGGCTGGGGCCGCATGTCCGACAGCGCGGTGCTGGCAGACATCGACATCACTCAGTCCGACCGTTTCTACTACTGGCACGTGCAGGCATTCCCGATCCCGCGCCGCGAAATCGAAACCTCCAGCGCCAACATGCACATGATCCCCGCCGACGCCGGCGTGCTGCATGAACTCAAGCAGGTGCGTCCGGGCGAGCTCGTGCACATCGAAGGTTTCCTGGTCGACGCCAGCCGCGCCGGTGGCTGGCACTGGAACACCTCGATGACCCGCGACGATGTCGGCGCAGGGGCATGCGAGCTGGTCTACGTGGAAAGCCTGCAGCAGGCGGCGCCACCCTGACTCGATGATCGCAGCCGCAAGTCCCATGCACGTTTGTCCTAGCCAATACGACATATTCCCGCCGCTACCCGGCTGCTGCAGCATGATCCAGTCATGCTGCAGCTCACGCCGTATCGGAAACAGCACGGCGCGGAACGCTACGGCGATTTCGCGCTCGATCAGCGTTTCGAGTGAAGGCCCTCGCATGGCGAAGGCATGCTCGACATTGTCTCGATAAGGGGAACAGATATGAGTGCGACCGTGACCGGGGTCAATGCGATACGGGCCGAGAGCCGATACTTTTACGTGTGGATGGCAGGCGCGTTCATCCTGGTCGCCTTTGGCGGCTTTGTACCGACCTTCTGGGCGCCCGTGGTGGCCGGCACCTTCCACGCGCCACCGGTCATCCACATCCACGGCGTGCTGATGTTTACCTGGACCTGCTTCTATTTTTTCCAGACAACATTGGTGGCTTCAGGGCGCACGATCGACCATCGCTCCTGGGGATTGGCCGGCATCGCGCTATTCAGCGTCATTGCGTGCGCCATCCTGGTGGGCGAAATGGCCGTGATCAAGCGGGACGAAGCGGCCGGCATGGGCGATGCGGCGCGCCGCTTCGCCGCCGTCACGCTGTGCGCATGGCCGTTGATGGTCGGCCTGTTTGCCCTGGCCATCATCAACATCCGGCGCCCGCAGGTGCACAAGCGTCTGATGCTGCTGCTGATGGCCGCGATGATGACTCCAGCCATCGCACGCGTGTTCCTGACGATGCTCGCTCCTCCCGGTGCTGCGGGAGGTGGTCCGCCGCCGCCGTTTGTGTCGATACCGCCTGGGCTGGTGGCGGATCTCTTCATCGTTGTCGCCATCGTGTTCGACTGGCGTACACGCGGACGGCCGCATCCGGTTTATCTCTATGGCGGTGCGGCAGTCGTTGCCCAGCAGACGCTCACGGTTCTATTTGCCGGAACGCCGACGTGGATGCGTATCGCCCATGCGTTTGAAAGCCTTGCCGGGTAACTCCGGCTCCATCGGCGGCCTCGATTGATGGTGCTGTGTGGCTATCAACCTGGCTGCGCCATTGGCACCGACCGGGAAGCGGCGAGTGCGCCCCGAACAACCGAGTGAATCGAGGCGCGTCAGGCCACGGCGTCCGCGTATGAGATCGGCGCGTCCGGATCCGCGGACGCGGCATGCGAAGTCATGCGGTTCTGCAGATGCTCGGCAAGACGCAGGCTCAAGGCGACGATGGTGAAAGTCGGAAACGCCCAGCCACCGGTCGGAAAGACCGAGCTGCCCACGACATGCAGATTGTCGATGCCGTGCACGCGGCACCGGCTATCCACGACACCCTGGCGCGGATCATCGGACATCCGCGTCGTCCCCAGATGATGGGCGGTGCCGCGGACCTGCGGGACCGCACTGTCGTCGCCACCAAGCCACGGCTCGAGCTGAAACCGCCCGCTGCACACGCGCGCGAGTTCGGCACCAAACATTGCCGCAGCGGTACGATACGTATGCCGATCGAGCGCGGTGAGCCGCCAGTCGACACAGACCTTGCGCTGGCCCAGGGCATCACGCTCCGTTCCCAGCATGACCCGACTGTCGGGATTGGGCGCCTGCTCGAAATAGCCGATCAGGTCGACGTGATCGCTCTTTACCGCAGGCTGGTCAGCCAGCTTGCGCATGTATGCCCTGGCCACATCTCCCACACCCAGACCCAGCCGCAGGGCCAGCCGGACGATCCCGACCGGAGCTCCGGCAGCGTCATCCGGATTGACGCGTTCGCCGCTCTTCAGCGCGGCGCAAAGCCGCTCCTCCAGCACCGAACTCTCGTCCTGCCTGGGCGGATGAAGCGCGGCGCGAAGCTCGCGCAGGGCGCGTATTCCCTTTGGCAGCGGAGCTTCCACGGCGACCGGACGGACACGTCCATTCAACAACCGGTACGCCCTCAGCGCCTCCTCCGACAGGCCGATTTCCGGGAACGAGGGTGCGGAGCCCTGCCCCCCGGTGCGGTCGTATGGCCGCGTGAGGCGATCCGGGGCATCCGTGAAGAGCGTGCCGAGTTTGCCAGTCGGATGATCCATGAAGAAGCGCCCGACCAGATCGTGGTCGTTGCCCAGGCCATGTCGCACCACGGAATCGGACAACAGCAGGAGTCGCGCATTCTCGATGCCGCCACAGGCCAGCACGTAGTGCCGTGCACGCACCATACCTTGCCGCCCGCCAAGCGACCCGATGCGGGCCTGCCGCACGGATGCGCCGGAAAGACTGGTCTCGAGTTCGAGCAGATTGGCGTGCAGCAGGACCGTGATATTCGGGGCCTGCTCCAGCTCGGATCGATACGCCGCACCGAACAGGATCGGGCTGCGGACAAAGATCTGGTTGACCAGTTTGCTGGCGTCGAACGGAACCGGTGGACGCGTCGGCGGAGTGAGGAACGAGCCACCCACGAAATCGTGCGACTCGATCCGGCAAAATGCCTGCGCGCGGGCGTAGTACGGTTCGAGCTCGGTGTACGAGAGCGGCCAGCCGCTGTGCGGAACCCAGTCACGCGGCCCCAGATCCGAGCTGCTCAGCGGGATGCAGCCACCGCCCCAGAGGTTGCAGCTTCCTCCGAATGCGCGCAGTCGGGAGATGCCCGGATCGAATGCCGGAGATCCGATCGAGCTGCCTTCGTAGAGCGCCTGGTTGCTCTCCTCGCCGGCCAGTCCACCGCTTTCGATCACACATACGTTCACCGAGGTGCCGATGAACGCCCGGGCCATGGCGATTCCCGCAGGACCCGCTCCGATGATGCAGAGATCCGTCTCGACATCGGTCGGAGACGTCCCGTCAAGGTAGTCGATCGTCATTTCCCCTCCCCTCCTGTACACGCCCCAGGTCACGTCACCTCAGCAGTGCCGAGTATAGGCAACATCCTGCAAGGCGCTGAAGTCTCCTGTTTCCCGCCACTCGGCCCATTTCAGCCAGGGCCATTGCGGGGTCCGGCTGGCACACGCGCCGCTGGATTATGCGCCGATAGTGTGAATGCCGGAGGCACCCATTAGCTTCAGGTCGAACGGCCTACCCCAACCGGCAACTCACTCCCGTCCCGCCGAGCCCGCAATAGCCGTCCGGATTCTTCGACAGGTATTGCTGGTGCTCGTCCTCGGCGTAGTAGAACGCGCCGGCGATCGAGATCGTGGTGGTGATCGGCTTGAAGCCGGCGCGATCCAGTTCGACCTGGTAGTGCCGGGCTGAAGTTTCGGCGACGCCAAGCTGCGCCACGTTGGAAGTAAGGATCACGGAGCGGTACTGGGTACCGGCATCGTTGCCCTGGCGCATGCCCTGGGTCGGATCGTGGCTTTCCCAGAACACCTTGAGCAGGGCCTGCAGGCTGATCCGTTTCGAGTCGTAGACCACCTGCACCACTTCGGCATGACCGGTCTGGCCGGAGCAGACCTCGCGATAGGTGGGGTTGGGTGTGTAGCCGCCGGCGTAGCCGACCGCGGTGGTGAGTACGCCGGGCGGCAGGCTCCAGAACTTGCGTTCGGCGCCCCAGAAACAGCCCATGCCGAACAACACCATTTCACCCTGCGGATAGTTGCGGGCCAGCAGCGAGCCGCCATGCACGTGATGCGGATGACTTGGCAGCAACGGTTTCTCGCGCCCAGGCAGCGCCTCGACGCGTTGCGGCATGCGTTGTTTCCAGGCACCTATACCAGGCATCGCTGTTCTCCCTGTATTGCACGCCCCCGCGAGCGACAGGCTTCAGTAACGCAACAGGCTGTGCAGCAGTTGGCCACCTGACCAACGATCCCGTCCGCGCAACCCGACCAGCTCGATCACCACGCCGGCGCCCACCAGCTCGCCACCGAGCTTCCCGATCAGCGCGCTGGCTGCCATCAGGGTGCCGCCGGTGGCCAGCACGTCATCGACGAGCAGCACACGCTCGCCGGGCCTGAGCGCATCGCGCTGTGCTTCCAGCCGGTCGCTGCCGTATTCCAGTTGGTAGTCCACGGCCACCACCGGTGGTGGCAGCTTGCCGGGTTTGCGCAAGGGCACGAATCCCGCGTGCAGCTTCTGCGCCAGCGCGGCGCCGAAGATGAAGCCGCGCGCCTCGATGCCGCATACCGCCTGCACGCGACTGCCCTGCCACGGTTCGGCCAGCGCGTCGATGCAGCGCGCGAAGCCGCCGGCATCGGCCAGCAGCGGCGTGATGTCGCGAAACATCACCCCCGGCGTGGGGAAATCGGGTACGGCGCGGATCAGTGCAGCGAGGTCTTGCATGAAGCTTCCTTGAGGATGGCGCGATCGCCCGAACCGTACGGATCGACGCGGCTCAGCAGGGCATGACCAACGGATCGTCAGGCATCTCGTCGATGGCCAGCCGCGCCTCGCAGAGTCGGGTCTCCACCTCGGCCACGATGCCGCTGGCCAGCGCCAGGCTCGATTCGGGCACCATCACCGCGATGTAATCCATCGCCGGCAGCTGGCCCACCGCGCCGGTCAGGTATTCGCCGGCAATGAACGCGGGAATGCCGCCGGCCTCCAGCGCATCCTTGACCAGATGGGCGTCGAACAGGTTCTCGGCTCGATAGACGGTATGCATGACTTGCACGCTAACCCCGGCGCCGGCGCGGGGCAAGCGATGCCTGGGCCCTGCAGCGGCACGGGGCGACCTGCGCCCGGTCATCCCGACAGGGTAAACTTGGGCGTTTCCACCACCGTATGCGAGCTTTGCCTGATGTCGACTGAAAATCCCGTCGCCGCTCCTGCCAATCCGACGGCCACTGTGCATCAGGCGGCTCTACATCAGGACTTCGTCCGGCAGATCGTGCGCGACGACCTCGCCTCGGGCAAGCACCACGCGGTCCACACGCGCTTTCCGCCGGAGCCGAACGGCTACCTGCACATCGGCCATGCCAAGGCGATCTGCCTGAGCTTCGGCATCGCTGACGAGTTCAAGGGCTGGTGCAACCTGCGCCTGGACGACACCAACCCGGGCAGGGAAGACCCGGAATTCGTCGAGGGCATCAAGGACGACGTCCGTTGGCTCGGTTTCGAATGGCATTCGCTGCGCCACGCCTCGGACTACTTCGAGGTGTTCTACCGCTCCGCACTCAAGCTGATCGAGGACGGTGTGGCCTATGTGGATGATCTGAATGCCGAGGAGATGCGCGAATACCGTGGCACGCTGACCGCGCCGGGGCGCCATTCGCCGTACCGCGAGCGCAGCGTGGAGGAAAACCTCGACCTGTTCCGCCGCATGCGCGCAGGCGAATTCGCCGACGGCAGCAAGACGCTACGCGCGAAGATCGACATGGGTGCCGGCAACATCAATCTGCGCGACCCGGCGATCTATCGCATCCGCAAGGTCACCCACCAGAACACCGGCGACGCGTGGCCGATCTACCCGATGTACGACTATGCGCACTGCCTGTCCGACGCGATGGAGGGCATCACGCATTCGCTGTGCACGCTGGAGTTCGAGGATCATCGGCCGCTGTACGACTGGTTCGTCGACCACGTCGATCTGCCGAATCATCCCGAGCTGTGGCAGTCGGTGGTCGCCGCCGGTCTGGAGGCGAAGCCGGCCAAGCCGCGCCAGATCGAATTCTCGCGACTCAACCTCAGCTACTGCATCACCAGCAAGCGCAAGTTGGCGCAGCTGGTCAGCGAAGGCCATGTCGACGGCTGGGACGACCCGCGCATGAACACCTTGCGCGGCCTGCGCCGGCGCGGCTTCACCCCGGCCGGTCTGCGCCTGCTGATCGAGCGCGTGGGTGTCAGCAAGCAGAACAGCGTGATCGACTATGCCGTGCTGGAAGGCTGCATCCGCGAGGATCTGGACGCCACCGCCGCACGCCGCATGGCCGTGCTCGATCCGCTGAAGCTGGTGCTGACCAACCTGCCGGAAGGCTACGAGGAAACGCTGAGCTTCGCCAATCATCCGAAGGATGAGAGTTTCGGTACGCGTGCGGTGCCGTTTGCACGCGAGGTGTGGATCGAACGCGAGGATTTCGCCGAAGTGCCCCCGAAGGGCTTCCATCGCCTGAAGCCCGAGGGCGAAGTGCGCCTGCGCGGCGTCGGCATCGTCAAGTGCGAGCAGATCATCAAGGACGCCGACGGCAACGTGACCGAGCTGCACGGCACGCTCGACCCGGAAACCCGCCACGGCCTGCCGGGCGCCGACCGCAAGGTGAAGGGCACGATCCACTGGGTCAGCGCGAAACATGCGGTGGCTGCCGAGGTGCGCCTGTACGACCGTCAGTTCAACGTACCCGCACCGGACAACGAGGAGGACGGCAAGAGCTGGCTCGACCACCTCAACCCGCAGGCGAAGCGCGTGGTGCAGGCATGGCTGGAGCCGGCTGCCGCCAGGGTCGAACCGGAGCAGCGTTTCCAGTTCGAGCGGCTGGGTTATTTCGTCGCCGACCGTGTCGATCACCGCGCCGACGCGCCGGTATTCAACCGCACCGTGACCCTGCGCGACGTCTGGGCGAAGCCGGCCGGCCAGTAAGCGGAGAGAACCATGCTGCCCCTGCAAATCCATCTGACCCTGCCGCCATGGATTGGCGAGGTCGCCGACGACAGCCGCCACTACCTCACCGACGAGGAAAAGGTCGGCCTGGCGATCGAGCTGTCCAAACACAATGTCGAACGCAGCCACGGCGGCCCGTTCGGCGCCGCCGTGTTCAATGAAGCGGGCCGGCTGATCTCAGTCGGCGTGAACCGCGTGGTGCCGCAGACCTGTTCGGTGGCGCACGCTGAAATGATGGCGTACATGACCGCGCAGCAGCGCCTCGCCGCGTTCCGGCTCAACGAACAAGGTGGTCGCTACATCCTGGCCACCAGCGCACAGCCGTGCTGCCAGTGTTATGGCGCCACAGTCTGGGCCGGTGTCGACGAGTTGCTGGTCGGTGCACGCGCGGAAGACGTGGAGGAACTCACCGAGTTCGACGAAGGCCCGCTCCCGGCCGACTGGATCGGCGAACTACAGCGCCGCCACATCGCGGTCCGCCGCGACATCCTGCGCGACCAGGCGCGCGCCGTGCTGGCCGCCTACGGCGCCGGCGGCACATCGTATTGAGCCGCTGGCGCGCCGCGCTGCCGTTGATCCTGCTGGTGCTGGCCGGCATCGTGTTGTTCGCTTCCGGCACGTTCGACCGGCTGAGTCCCGAGCACCTGGTGGCGCACCAGCAGCAGTTGCATGCACGGATCACCGAACATCCCTGGCGGACCCGACTGATCTTCATCGGCCTGCTGACCCTGGCCACGTCCACCGGCATCCCCGGCACGATCGTGGTGATCCTCGCCGGCGGCTTCGCGTTCGGCACCGTCGACGGTACGCTGTGTTCGTCGATCGGCCTGACCCTGGGCTCGCTGATCCTCTATCTGGCCAGTCGCTACGCGTTTGGTGCCGGCAGCAAGCATCCCCCGGTGATCGTCGCGAAACTGCATCACAGCTTCGAACGTCACCCGGTGAGTTACACGCTGTTCCTGCGTTTTGTGCCGATCGTGCCGTTCGGCATGGTCACAGTGAGCCTGGCATGGCTGCGCTGCCCGTTGTGGCTGTTCCTTGGCGCCACCTGGCTGGGGGGCACCGTGATGCTGATTTTCGAGAACCAGATCGGTGCCGGCATCGGCGAAGCCTTGAGTCATGGCAACCGCATGGGTCTGAGCCTGCTGCTGTACCGCCCGATCTGGCTGCCGCTATGCGGCGTCACCCTGCTCTCGCTGCTGCCGATCCTGATCGAGCGCCTGCTGCTGAAATACCGGCACACCCGGGCCAAGCCACCCGGGACAAACGACGGCAGCTGATCCTGGCCGTCCAGCCGACGCCTTTCGGTCGGGCTGTCCAACGCTGCTTTTCGCGCTAGGCTCAGTACTGACGGGTACCGTGCCGGGGATCGGATAGACGAGATGGCAAGGTTCTGGATGAAGCGGCTCTGGCGTCGTGCCTCGCTGATGCAGCGACTGGCCTTTGTCGCCCTGGTGCCCACCCTGGTCACGGCAACCTTGCTGGCGGCCATCCTGACTCATTACCAGTTGATCACGCTGCGCAACATGGGCCAGAGCACGGCCGATGCCGTTGCCACCCAGGCGGCGTCGATCGCCGCCGGGCCGTTGCATGACATGCAGCGGCGCGAACTGATACGCATCGCGCAATCCATCGCCCAGTTGCCCCATGTGGCACGCGTGCAGATCCGTGCCGCGAACGGCGAAATTCTCGCCGACCGCCGTGGTCGCAGCGAGACCAGACCGCAGGAAATCCTGACCGTGGTGCGCGACGTGCTCGACAGCGATCAGCCGCAAGCGGTACCGCTGGGCTCGGTGATGGTGGACGTAAGCCTGGGTGAAGCGATTGCCGCGGAACATGCCAGCCTGCGCATCGCGCTGTTCGCGTTGGCGGCGAGCCTGCTGGTCGCGGTGGTGATCGCGTGGCAGGCCGCAAGCTGGATCAGCGCTCCCTTGCGGCGGCTGGCGCACGCGGTGCACGAACTGGGGCGTGGCGATCAGCCAGTGGCCGTCCGCGTGACGGACCAGACGGAAATCGGTGAGTTGCAGCACGGTTTCAACAACGCTGCCGCGGCCCTGTTCGACATGCATCGGGGCATGGCGCAGGAGATCGAACAGGCCACGCTGGAGCTGGCACGCAAGAACGCGGCACTCGAAGCGAGCAGCGTGGCCAAGGCGCAATTCCTCGCCTCCGCTTCGCATGACCTGCGCCAACCACTGTATGCACTGACCCTGTTCTCCTCCGCACTCGCGGTCGACGAACACGATCCGGTCCGGCTGGATCGCATTGCGCACATCCAGGAATGCGTGGAAGCACTCGATCACCTGTTCAGCGAACTGCTCGACCTGTCGCGGCTGGAAACCGGTGCAATGCAGATCGAGATCACTGAATTTCCGCTCGATCCGGTGTTCGAGGAAGTGAGCCGCAATTTCCGCATGATCGCCGAACAACAGGATCTGCGCCTGATCGTGCGCATAACCAACCTGTGGGTGCGCAGCGATCGCACCATGCTCGCCCGTATCCTCAACAATCTGGTCAGCAATGCATTGCGCTATACCCAGGAGGGCGGTGTGCTGGTCGGCGCCCGCCGGCGCCTGGATGGTACCGTGCGGATCGATGTGTGGGATACCGGCAGCGGTATCGCACCTGAGCACCGGGAACGCGTCTTCGACGAGTTCTACCGGGTCGACAACCCGGCCAGCGCCGACCACTCGGGCGGCCAGCACCGCGGCCTCGGCCTGGGCCTGGCCACGGTGCAGCGGCTGGCCGAGCTGCTGGATACCCGCGTGCTGCTGAAGTCCCATGCGGGGCGCGGCAGCGTGTTCAGCTTCCACGTATGCGAAATACCGCCGCAGCAAATCCATGCACCGCAGATCGAGGAGCCGCCGCTGGATGTATCGGGTATGCGCGTGCTGGTGATCGACGACGAACCGGCGATCCTTTCCGGCATCCGCTATCTGTTGCGTAGCTGGGGCTGCGATGTGGCGATCGCCGAAGACCGCACCCAGGCGCTGGAAGCGGCAGAAAGCTGGCCGGGCCAGCCCGACATCGTGATCTCCGACCTGCACCTGCGCGACGGCAAAAGCGGCCTGGACGCGCTGGCTGCGCTGGATCATTACTACCTGCGCGACGGCATGCCACCCTTTCCGCGCCTGCTGATCACCGGTGAAACGCGCAGCGACCACCTGCACGAGATCAAGGCGGCGAAAATTCAGGTGCTCTACAAGCCGGTGTCTCCGGAGCAGTTGCGCGAGGCGATGATGGCCGTCTGGACGTCCTCGCGCAATGTGGCCTGATATCACCCTGGCTTCGACAGGTTGCTGCGGGCACGCACTGGGGGTATGTTGCTGCGGACGCAGACGAGCCGCGGCAGGAGTGCCGCGATACCGCCACGGGGAACGTATATGCGGATACTGATCGCGGACGACCATCGACTGATCGTCGAGGGTGTCAAAGTCAAACTCGCTGAACTTGGTGCGGACACCGAGTTCTCGGTGGCGATGGACGTGGGCGAACTGCGCCATTCGATCGAGCACGAGCCCGCCCCCGACCTGGCGCTGATCGACCTGACCATGCCCGGCGGCGACGGCCATGCACATCTGGTCGAAGCCATCCGCCATCTGCCCGGCGTGCCGGTGATCGTGCTCTCGGGGTCGGAAGATCCGGCGCTGATAAAGGAACTGCTGGAGATGGGCGTGCAGGGTTTCATCCCGAAGGCCTATTCACCCGAAGTGATGCTGTCGGCGGTACGACTGGTACTGTGTGGCGGGGTATATGTGCCACCCATGCTGCTGCAGAAGCTGGGTGGTGCCACCGGCGTGGCCGCCGCGCATGACGAGCAGGCAACCCCACTGGAGGACCGGTTGCGCAAGCTGCTCACCGAACGCCAGGTCGACGTCTTGCGGCTATTGTCGCAAGGCAAGCCGAACAAGGTGATTGCCCACAATCTCGGCATCAGCGAAGGCACCGTCAAGATCCATCTCGCGGCGATCTTCCGTACGCTCAACGTGCGCAACCGGGTCGAGGCCGTGGTGGCCTCGCGGCGCATCAGCGGACTCTGACAGCGGCTTCCACCAGGGGAATGCCTGTCACGACAGGCGTCACACGGTATGCATCGGCACAGCGTATGCTGACCGACAAGGATGGGGAGATGACCCCCGTGCGCATGGCGGCCATGTCGTGACCAGCCGCAAGGGAGCGGTTCCGTGCCGGGAAAACGCAGCGCTGACAGCGTACAGCCTCGCCAGTCGTGGGCCTCGGTCTGGCGTGCCGCAATCCTGGCGCTGCTGGTTCTGGCCTGCCTGCCCCTGTACGCCGCCGATGCCGGCAAGCCAGTACCGTCGCTGACATTCGGCATCCTGCCGATCGGCGGTCCGTCCGAATCACTGGATGCCTGGCGGCCGATGCTGGATGACATGAGCAAGGCTCTGCAGCGGCCCGTCCACAGTATCTCGGTGAGTACCTATGAGGGCCTGGCCCAGGCCATCTCGGAAGATCGTGTGGACATCGCCTTTGTCTCCGGCCTGCTGGCACTCGATGCGGTCAGTCACGACCGCATGCAGGTGATCGCCCAGCTCACCCGTGGCGACAGTTCGCATGGTTACTATTCGGTCCTGCTGGTGCAGAAGGACTCGCCGATCCGCAGCCTGGATGACCTGTACCACCAGCCGGGCCACTGGCGCTTCGCACGCGGCGAAGCACTGTCGACGTCCGGCTATCTGGTACCCGAGACCCAGCTGTTCGCCAACCACAAGCTCGATTCGGACACGTTCTTCGCCAGCGTCGTGGTGAACAACCACCAGAACAATGCGCTGGCGGTAGCCAACGGCGAAGTGGACGTGGCGACCAACAATACCGCCGACCTGGAACGCTTCGCCGTGCACTTCCCCGAGCAGTACGCACGCCTGCGCATCTTGTGGAAATCCACCCTGATCCCACATGCCGTCATCATCGTGCGCAGCGACCTGGCGCCGCAGCTGCGCGCGTCGATTGCCGATTTCATCACCCGCTACGCCAAGACCGGCCCGAATGCGACGGCGGAGCAGGCCAAACTGAAACTGATTCACGACATCAGCGGATTTACGCCGGCCAACGACGCCACCCTGGTGCCGTTCGCCGATATCACCTACACGCTGGATCGTCGCCGCGCGCTCAGTGCGCAATGGGTCAACGACGCAGCGATGCAGGCACGCCTGCAGAAGATCGAGAGCGACCACCAGCACCTGGTGCACCAACTCAAGGCCAACCAGCCGATGGACCTGCCGAATCGCGGCGACGGCCCCTGAGCGCTGGCGAGCGCATGACTCAAAGCTCGCGCCCCTGCCCACATCGCCCGAGCAACCGCATCGCACCGAAGCCAGACGAGTACAAAAAAGCCCGCATGATCATGGATCGTGCGGGCTTCCGAAGTGGTGGGTCGTCCGGGATTCGAACCCGGGACCAATAGATTAAAAGTCTACTGCTCTACCAACTGAGCTAACGACCCGACATTGCAAAACTCAAGCGGACAATTTTACGGGCTGGGCGGCGACGGCACAAGCAAGGACATGCTCAGACGTAGCGCGTGGGATCGGTGAGGCCTGCCTCGCGGAAGCCCTGCGCACGCAGGCGGCATGCGTCGCAATGGCCACAGGCACGACCTTCCTCGTCGGCCTGGTAGCAGCTGACCGTGGCCGAGAAATCCACCTCGAGTCGCTGACCTTCGCGTGCGATATCGGCCTTGCTCATGCGCATCAGTGGAGCGTGGATGCGGATGCCGGCACCTTCGACACCGGCCTTGGTGGCGACATTCGCCAGTGCTTCAAAGGCGTCGATGAAGGCGGGTCGGCAATCCGGATAACCGGAGTAGTCGACCGCATTGACACCACACCAGATGTCGCTGGAACCGAGCACCTCGGCCCAACCGAGCGCGATCGACAGCATGATGGTGTTGCGCGCCGGCACATAGGTCACCGGGATATGGCCATCGCCGTCGTGCGCGCCGTCGTCCAGCGGCACATCGATGTCGGCGGTCAGGGCGGAGCCGCCGATGCTGCGCAGGTCGATGCCGACGGTCTTGTGTTCCACCGCGCCGAGCATGCGCGACACCCGCTCGGAGGCAGCCAGCTCGGAGTTGTGACGCTGGCCATAGGCAACGCTCAAGGCATGCACCTGATAGCCCTGCTCGCGCGCCAGCGCGATGGTGACGGCCGAATCCATGCCACCTGAAACCAGCACGACAGCCTTACGCAAAATAGGTTGGGACATGATGTATTCCACCAAAGAGTGACCGGTCACCGGCCGCAAACGCTACCGGCAACACAGGCCGGCGCGCAGAAATTCGTGGCCCGCTTCAACCGCCGGTCAATGCCCGGCCGCGTCGTTCCACAGCAGCTTGTGCAGCTGCATTTGAAATCTTACCGACAACCTGTCGGCGATGATCCACTCGGCCAGCTCGCGCGGCTGCACAGCACCGTGCACTGGCGAGAACAGCACCATGCAGCGCTGCGCCAATGCGTGCTCGTCCAGCATCGCGCACGCCCACTCGTAGTCGGTGCGACTGGCGATCACGATCTTGATCTGATCGTGCGGCAGCAGGTGATCCAGGTTCGACCACAGGTTGCGCCCGCTCTCGCCGGAATCAGGCGCTTTCAGATCCATCACCTTGCGCACGCGCGGATCGACCGCGGAAACATCGAGCGCGCCGGAGGTTTCCAGCGACACTTCATAGCCCGCGTCGCAAAGCTTCTGCAGCAGGATCAGGCAGCGCTTCTGTGCCAGCGGCTCGCCGCCCGTCACACAGACGTGTTTCGCGCCGTGCGAGGCCACCTCGGCCAGGATGTCGTCGATCGCGTGCCAGTCGCCACCGTAGAAGGAATATTCGGTATCGCACCAGACACAGCGCAACGGACAACCAGTGAGCCGCACGAACACGCTGCGCCAGCCGATCGCGTCAGCCTCGCCCTGGATCGAGTGGAATATCTCGGTGATGCGCAGCCGTTCGGTGACCGCTGCGGCAGGCGTGGGTGTGTCCACGCTTGCACTGTTGCCGTTCATTGCGACGACCTCAGTTGGCCGGCTGCGACTGGATGCGCTGCAAGCGTTCCTTGGCCAGGCTGGCTGCCTTGGAGCCTGGATACTTGGTGGTCACTTGCGTCAGCGTAGCCTTGGCAGCCGCACCCTGCTTCAACTCAAGCTGGCTGTAGCCGACCTTGAGCAGCGCGTCGGGTGCCTTTTCGCTCTGCGGAAACTGGCTGAGCAGTTGCTGAAAGGATTCCAGCGCCACCGGGTAATTGGTGGTGACGTAATACGACTCGCCCAGCCAGTACCAGGCGTTCGGCGTCAGCGGGTGATTCGGGTATTGCTTGATGAAGCTGCGGAACTCGCGCGACGCCTGCGCGTAGTCGCCTGCGCGGATCGCCTTGAAGGCCACGTCGTAGCTGGCCTGGGCGGCAGCCGGATCGGCACTGCCCGCACTACCCGCAGCGGCGGCGGGCTGGGCGGCCGGGGCACTGCCACCTGCAGCAGCTGCGGCGGCCGGAGCCACCGGATTGGCGGTCGGGGCTTGCTGATTGTTGTTGCCTACCGCGCTACCTGCAGCGGCGCCAGCACCGGGACTGCCGCTCTCCAGACGGCCCAGACGGGCATCGAGATCGGCGTACTGCGCCTTGTTCTTGTCGTCGAGTTCCTGTTGCTTGTGCTGCAATTCCTCGATCTGTCCCTGCAGTTGCTGCACCTGCGCCTGCAGTTGCTGCATCTGGTTGACCAAGCCGACGCCGGACTGGTCCTTGTTCTGTGCCTGCTGTTCCAGTGCTGCGACGCGGTCGGCCAGACTCAGCCGCGAACTTTGCGCGCATACCGGTAACGCGAACAGCATGGCGGACGCAATTGCGCCCGCCATGCCGATCCTGGCTGAAAGGCTCTTAGCCAGTCGCATCATTACTTACTGCGCCGTGTAGACGATCTCGACGCGGCGGTTCTTGCTCCAGCAATCCTCGTTGTGCTCACGGCACACCGGCTTTTCCTTGCCATAGCTGATCACTTCGAGCTGGCTGGCCGAACCACCGGCTGCCTGCAGCGCGCTGGACACGGCATTGCCACGACGCTCGCCGAGGCCCAGGTTGTACTCACGCGTACCGCGCTCGTCGGTGTTGCCTTCGAGACGGATGTGCGACATCGGGCGGTCCTGCAGGTACTTGGCGTGGCACGCCATGATCTGCTGGAACTCCGGCTTGATTTCGGTCTTGTCGAAATCGAAGTACACGACGCGCTGACGCAGGCAGGCATCGGTATCGAGATCGGCAGGGGTGTACTTGCCATTAGACTGGTTGCTTTCAGTCTGGGCAACCGGCTCCGGAGCCTGCGGCTGCGGCTTGACTTCCTGCTTCTTGGAGCAGGCGGCCGCGCCAACGCAGAGCAGGGCGACCAGGGCGACGCGAACGGTCTTATTCATGGTGACGTTCCTTACGAGTTGAGTTCCGACAAACGATGACGATCGAGGTTACGGGACAACGACGCCGGTTAACCGGCTGTTATTTTGACACGTGTAGGACCGTTCGTGCGCAATAACGCACATCGATCCGACTGGTCGTGGCGCGGCAAAGCGCCACAACCGGAAACCGAAATGCGCCAGAGGCGCTGTTCGGGCCCAATCCCTGGGCATCATGCTGCCACACATGGTGCGTAGCAGCATGGAAAATCAGCGTTGGCGATATGGCCCCCAGGCAGGCTCCTGCACATTGCCATCGGCAAGTGCGAGCCGCTGCCGAACCATGCCGTCGTTGGATACCGAATACAGAACTCCACGACTGCCCTCGGTGGCGGAATACAACAGCATGCTTGCGTTGGGTGCAAAGCTGACCGCGTCGTCGAGCGGACCAGGCGAGACGTAACGCACCTGCCCACCCAAGCTAAGATCCATTATCGCAATACGATACACGTTCCCGTTGCCCTGCACCATCGCGATCTGCTTGCCATCGAAGCTTACCGAGGCCTTTAGGTTGTTCTGACCCTGGAAGCTGATCCGATTGGCAGCACCACCGCTGGCCGGAACCTGGTAGATCTGCGGCCGACCGGAACGGTCGGAGGTGAAATAGATGCTCTGGCCATCCGGTGCCCAGGTCGGCTCGGTGTCGATCGCCAGGTTGTTGGTCAGCCGGGTTTCCTGGCGACTGGCCAGATCCAGCACATAGATTTCGGGATTGCCGACATAGGACAGCGAGAGCGCCAGCTTGCGGCCGTCCGGCGACCACGCCGGGGCGCCATTGATGCCCTTGTGGGACGAAACCAGCTGGCGCGAGCCGGTGGTGATGTCCTGAATGTAGATGTTCGAATTGCCGCTCTCGAACGACACGTAGGCGATTTTGCGGCCGTCCGGCGACCACGCCGGCGACAGCAGCGACTCCTTGGAGCGGGCGACCACCTGCGGGTTGTAGCCATCCGAGTCAGCCACGATCAGCGAATAGGTCGTGTTGTTGCCCAGGCCCACGGCGGTGATATAGGCGATACGAGTCCAGAACGCACCGCGAACTCCGGTGATCTTTTCGTAGATCTGGTCGGCGATCTGATGCGCCACGCCGCGCAGGTCGCCGGCCGGCACCGTGAACGCCTGCGCCAGCAGGCTCTGCTGCTTGTTGACGTCCCACAGCTCGTACTCGACCTTGAGCATGCCGCCGCCGGCATCGCTGATGCGGCCGACGGTGATGTAGTCCTGCTTGAGCAGGCGCCAGGTGGCGAACTTGATGTCCGAGCCCTGTGACGGCGTCTCCACGATGTCGCTCTTGGCCAGCGAGCGGAACTTGCCGGAGCGGTTGAAATCGTTGCGCATCACGTCGGCGATGTCGGTCGACAGCGGCGCCCCACCCTGCTGGGCGAATGGCACCACCACGATCGGGGTGGCGGTCTTGATGCCGCCAACGATGCTGACATCCAGCGACTGGGCGCCGACCGGGCCGACGAACAGTGCCGCGATGGCCAGCAGGACCAGGGCGAGGCTTGAACTGAATTTGCGCATAGGCGTCATCATTGCGGCCTGAAGGTGAAGGTAAGGTTGCGCTGGAACACGCTTTCAAAACCCTTGTAGGGCAAGGTCTTGGTGCGCAGCACCGCATTTTCGACCGACCGCCGGCCGGCATCATCGTAGGGGCAACTGGGATCGACCGTGGCACTCATCACGTCACCGCCGGGTGACTGCACGATATGGACCTGACACGGAACACTCGGCATGTTATCCGGACGCAGCCAGTTCGGCGTGACCGCATTCTGAATGGCTGCCGCATATTCACTGGTGAGGTCGCTGTTCGGGCTGTTGTTGCCGGTCTGGCGTTGGGCGGCATTCGGCAGATCCGCCTGGGCGTCATCCTGGGCGTTTTTCAGGTCATCCATCTGCTGCTTGGCCTGCTTCGCCTTGTTGTCCAGATTTTTCGTCTGCTGCGCCGCCGCGTCCATCTTGGCGAACAACGCGTCGAGCTGCTTCTGCTTTTCTTCCTTCTGCTTGGCTGCCTGCGCGTCCAGTTCGGACTGGCGCTGGCGCTGCTTTTCTTCCTGCAACTGCTTGGCCTCGGCCTGCTGTGCCGCATCCTCGACCACACGCTCCTGATCCTTCACGTCCGGATGCTCGGGCGGTGGCGGCAGGGCTTTCACCTGCGGGGTCTGCGGCGGTGGCAGGGGTGGCGGCGGAACCGTGGGCGGTGGCGGCACGGTATTGGGTATCGGCTTGACCTTGACGGCCTTGGGCGGCGGACTGCCGGTGGTGCCGATCAGGGTCGCCTCGATAACCTGGCCCTGCAACTGCAGCGGCTTGGAGCAGGTGATCGGATTCATCCAGGCCGGCAGATGCAGCGCCTCGAAGGCGCTCTCATAGCTGGAACACGGCAAAATCGCGAGGAACAGAAACCCCACGATACCGATATGCAGGATGGCGGAAAGTACGACCGCCTTGGGCGTCGCCTTACTTTCGTCCATCGGACGCGCTCTTGCCCTGCTCAGGCTGCCCCATCAGGCCCACTTTGGCGACGCCGGCCTGCTGCAGGTCGGCCAGCACCTTGAACACACCGCCGTAGCTGCCGCGTTCGTCGCCGCCCACCAGCACGCTGACTTCGGGGTTCTCGCGCACGAAGGCGCCCACCTTGAGCTGGAGCGTGTTCTCGTCGACCAACTCCTTCTTGGCCCCACTCAGGGTCAGGTAGAGCTGGCCGTCCTGCAGTACCGAGACCAGTACCGGGTCCTTCTTCTGCTGCAGTGACTTGGCATTGGCCTGCGGCAGCTGCACGTCGACGCTGGAATTCATCATCGGCGTGGTGACCATGAAGATGATCAGCAACACCAGCATCACGTCGATGTACGGCACGACGTTGATTTCGGATTTGAGCTTGTAGCGTTTCTGGCGCCGGGAAGTGGCCATGACTGATGCTCCGCTCAGGCCACGTCGTCGGTCTGGATCTGCCGCTGCAGTACCGAGGAGAATTCTTCCTGGAACACGTCATAGCGCGAGGCAATGCGCTCGACCTTGGTGGCGTAGCGGTTGTACGCCCACTGCGCCGGGATCGCCGCGAACAGGCCCATCGCGGTGGCGATCAGCGCCTCGGAAATGTGCGGCGCGACCACCGCGATGGTCACATCCTTCATCTCGCCCAGGCCCTGGAACGCGCCCATGATGCCCCACACGGTGCCGAACAGGCCCACGTACGGGCTGATCGAGCCGACGTTGGCGAGGAACTCCAGGTTGCGTTCGAGCAGACCGATCTCACGCGTGCCGGCCACCTGCATGGCGCGCTCGGAACCCTCGATCACGCTGCGCGTATCGTGCGTCTTGCGCTGGCGCTGACGGGCGAATTCGCGAAAGCCCGATTCGAAGATGTTCTCGATGCCGCCGTTGTTGCCAGCGCGGTTGCTGACCTCGCGGAACAACTGTGCCAGGTCGCCGCCGGACCAGAAGCGCTCCTCGAACGCCTCGGCATCCTGCATCGCCGCCTTGGTCTGCGCGTACTTGCGGATGATGATCACCCACGACAGAAACGAGAACACCAGAAGCACCAGCAGCACCAGTTGCACCGGCACGCTCGAATCCGCGATCAGCGAGAAAATGTTCAGTCCACCGTTCATTGCTTGAAGGTTCTCCGCCAGTCGGCTTGGTTGTCAGGGGGTAGATTCGAAAATCAGATCGGTCGGGATCGGTGCCGCACGCATGCGCTGGATATCCACGCAGGCCACCCGCACCTGCGCGCGGATCAGGCTACTGCCGTCCGCCCGCGTGATCGTCTGGGTGAACAGGATACTGGCTGCGCGTCGTTCTTTGACTGCCACCGTCACCGACAGTTCATCATCCAGCAGGGCTGGCTTGAGGAAGTCGATCTGCATGTCGCGCACCATGAAGGCCAGTCCGGTCGCCTGTTTGAACGCCGACTGGTCGACGCCGAGCGCGCGCATCCACTCGCTGCGGGCACGCTCCATGAAGCGCAGATAGCCGGCGTGATAGACCACGCCGCCGGCGTCGGTGTCTTCCCAGTACACCCGCACCGGCCAGCTGAAAGGCGGCTTCTGTCCGGACTCAGACATCGCCGGCCTCGGCACTGAACAGGTCGGCCGGCTGCGCCTGGCGCGGCGGTGGGGTCAAACCGAGATGGCGCCAGCCCCTGGCGCTGACCATGCGGCCGCGCGCGGTGCGGATCAGGTAGCCCTGCTGGATCAGGTAGGGTTCGACCACATCCTCCAGCGTGCCGCGGTCCTCGCTCAGTGCGGCGGCCAGCGACTCCACGCCGACCGGGCCACCGTCGAAATTCTCGATGATCAGGCTGAGCAGGCGCCGGTCCAGCTCGTCGAAACCTTCCGGGTCGATCTTCAGCATGTCCAGCGCGGCCTGTGCCGCGGCCAGCGTGATCTCGCCGCCGGCGCGCACCTCGGCGTAGTCGCGCACGCGACGTAGCAAGCGGTTGGCGATGCGCGGGGTACCGCGCGAACGGCGGGCGATTTCCTGGGCGCCTTCCGGCGCACAGACGATGCCGAGGATGCGTGCGGCACGCCGCACGATCGCGGTGAGCTCCTCGGCCGTATAGAACTCCAGCCGCTGCACGATGCCGAAGCGGTCACGCAACGGCGCCGTGAGCATGCCTGCGCGGGTGGTCGCGCCGATCAGGGTGAACGGCGGCAGGTCCAGCTTGATCGAACGCGCGGCCGGGCCCTCGCCGATCATGATGTCGATCTGGAAATCCTCCATCGCCGGATACAGCACTTCCTCGACCACCGGTGACAGCCGGTGGATCTCATCGACGAACAGCACGTCGTTCGCCTCGAGGTTGGTCAGCAACGCGGCGAGGTCGCCGGCACGTTCCAGCACCGGCCCGGAGGTCGAGCGCAGGTTGACGCCCAGTTCGTTGGCGATGACATGGCTCAGCGTGGTCTTGCCCAGGCCGGGCGGCCCGAAGATCAGCACGTGGTCCAGCGCACCGCCGCGCTTCCTGGCCGCCTCGATGTAAATCGACAGCTGCTCGCGCACCGCCTGCTGGCCGAGATACTCGGCCAGCCGTTTCGGGCGGATGGTGGCCTCAAGCGCTTCGTCGTCGAGCTGCGCGGCGGCGGTGATGATGCGGTGCTCGGTCATGCCGCGAATTATGGCAGGAACGGAGCGTGGCAGGCCGGGTCTGGAGCACCAGCCTGTACCACGCGTGCCGCCCTAGATCTCCACCTGCGCGCCCAGCTCGATCAGCCGGTTGCCCGGAATCTGGAAGAACGCGGTGGCCGGCACGGCGTTGCGGGCCATGAAGGCGAACAGCTTGTCGCGCCACAGCACCATGCCGGGACGCCGCTTGTCGGCGACGATGTTTTCGCGCGACAGGAAGAACGTGGTGTCCATCAGGTCGAATGGCAGCCCGGTGCGCGAACACTGCGACAGCGCCAGCGGGATGTTCGGATCCTCGGCGAAACCGAAACGCAGCTCCAACCCGAAGAAATCGTTGCCCATGGCCGTGATGTGGATTCGCTCGGCGGCATCGGCAACCGGCGTCTCCAGCATGTCCACCGTCAGCATCACGTTGCGCTCATGCAGCACCTTGTTGTGCTTGAGGTTGTGCAGCAGCGCATGCGGCACCGAACTCTGGTTCGCGGTGAGAAACACCGCCGTGCCCGGCACCCGCAACGGTGGGTGTTCGGCAATGTTCTCGATGAATGGCGCCAGCGCCAGACCGCCCTGCTTGATCTCGCGGATGACCAGTTCACGGCCACGCCGCCAGGTGGTCATCAGCACGAACACGCCCAGGCCCAGTACCAACGGGAACCAGCCACCAAATTCGATCTTGATCAGGTTCGCACCGAGGAAGGACAGGTCGATCGTCAGGAACAGCACGCCTACAGCCACCACGGCGATCCGGTTCCAGTGCCACTGGTAGCGCGCCACGACCAGGGCCAGCAAGGTGGTGATCGTCATGGTGCCGGTCACCGCAATGCCGTAGGCCGCGCTCAGATTGTCGGAGCTGCGGAAGCCAAACACCGCCACCAGCACCATCACCAGCAGGAAACTGTTGACCCACGGCACGAAAATCTGCCCGGACATCTCGCGCGAGGTGTGTACCACCTGCATGCGCATCGAGTAACCCAGCGACATCGCCTCGCGGGTCATCGAGAACGCGCCGGAAATCACCGCCTGCGAAGCAATCACTGCGGCCACGGTAGCCAACGCGATCATCGGATAGAGCAGCACCTGCGGCACCATCTTGAAGAACGGGTTGTCCACCGCATCGGGATGGGCGAGCAGCAGGGCTCCCTGCCCGAAGTAATTGAGCACCAGCGCCGGCAACACGAAACTGAACCAGGCCAGCCGTATGGGTTTCTTGCCGAAATGTCCCATGTCGGCATACAGCGCTTCGGCACCAGTCAGTGCCAGCACCACGCCACCGAGCGCAATGAATGCCTGTATCCCGTGGGTGTAGAAGAAACGCACGCCATGGATCGGATTGATCGCCCACAGCACCTGCGGATGGCGCACGATCATGTGCAGGCCAAGCAGCGCAATCACGACGAACCAGGCTATCATCACCGGTCCGAACACGTTGCCAACGCGTGCCGTACCGTGCCGCTGCATCGCAAACAGCACGAACAGGATCACCGCCGTCACCGGCACCACCCAGTGCGACAGGCCGGGCGCCGCCACCTTCACGCCTTCCACGGCCGACAGCACGGAAATCGCCGGCGTGATCACGCCGTCGCCGTAGAACAGCGAGGCGCCGAAGATGCCGAGGATCGCCAATACCCAGCGCAACTTCGGCTGCTCACGCACGCTGCGCTGAGCCAGCGCCATCAGCGCCATGATGCCGCCCTCGCCCTTGTTGTCGGCGCGCATGACGAAGACCACGTATTTCAGCGACACCACCAGGATCTGCGCCCAGAAAATCAGCGAGAGCACGCCATAGACGCTTTCCGGCGTCGGCTTCATGCCGTCGTGGCTGAGCGTGGTCTGCAGCGTGTACAGCGGACTGGTGCCGATATCGCCGTAGACCACGCCGATCGCGCCCATGGCGAGCGCCGCCAGACGCCGCTTGGTTTCGGACTCGCTGGTTCCGGGCAAGGTTTCGTGACTCACGGATTCAGCTCCCAAGCGCGGCGCGCAGCGCCTTGCGGATGATGGTTTCGGCGTTGTCGCCTTCGGCGGCGACCTTCTGCACCAGCCGGCTGACTTCAGCCGGTTTGTAGCCGAGCTGCTGCAGCGCCACCGTGGCCTCGCCAGCTGCATCGAGCGGTGCGCTGGCGCCCTGCATCGTTCCGCCGGGCAGCGCCGACAAACCATCGAGACGGTCGCGCAACTCCACCACGATGCGTTCGGCGGTCTTCTTGCCGATGCCGGGAATCTTGGTCAGCGCGACCACGTCGCCGGCATGGACCAGCCGCGCAAAGTGGTCGGTGGAGACGCCGGACAGCACGGCCAGTGCGATCTTCGCACCGATCCCGCTGACCTTCAGCAGATTGCGGAACAGCGTGCGCTCGCTCTCGTGCAGGAAGCCGTACAGCGTCACGCTGTCTTCCTTCACCGCATGATGGGTGAGCAGGATCACTTCCTTGCCGATGCCTGGCAGGTCGTAGATCGTCGACATCGGTGCCTCGACTTCATAGCCGATGCCAGCGATCTCGATCAGCAACGAGGGCGGCTGCTTGGATATCAGGATGCCGCGCAGACGGCCGATCATCGGCGTCGTCTCCAGGCCGTGCGCGGAATACCGACGCGGGCCAGGCTGGCGCGGGTATGCGCATGTGTCACCGCGATCGCCAGCGCATCGGCGGCGTCGGCCTGCAGCGGGCCCTTGAGGCCGAGCAGGACACCGATCATGTGCTGTACCTGGGTCTTGTCACTGCGCCCACTGCCCACCACGGATTGCTTCACTTCGGTTGCTGCGTACTCGTGCACCACGATCCCCCGACTGACCACCGCGCAGATCGCGGCGCCACGCGCCTGTCCCAGCTTCAGCGCCGAATCCGGATTGCGCGCCATGAACACGCGCTCGATCCCGCACTCGGCCGGCTGATGCGCGGCGATGATGTCACACAGTTCGTCAAAGATGCGTTTCAGGCGCAGTGGGAAAGTGGCCTCGCCAGCCACCGCCAGCGCACCGTGAAAGACATGGGTGAGCTTGCCCGCATCGTCTACGTCGATGATGCCCACGCCGGTACGCTGGCTGCCCGGGTCGATGCCGATGATTCTGGTCATGGAGCGCGGCCCGGCGCGTCGGCAGGCGCAGCTGCCGACCGACGCTTACGGATGGGTTCCGGCCGTCAACGCGGCGTTGTGATAGATCTCGTGCACGTCGTCGAGCTCTTCCAGCCAGTCGAGCAGATCAAGCAGGGTTTCCTGCGCTTCGGCCGGCATCGCGGTGCGATTGGCCGGACGCATCACCACGTCGGCGCGCTCCGCGACAAGACCCGCGGCCTTCAGTGCCTGCTGCACGGCCTCGAAGTGATCCGGCACGCACAGCACGATGCTCTCGCCACCCTCGTTTGCCACGTCGTCGGCGCCAGCCTCCAGCGCCGCCTCGAGAATCTTCTCTTCCTGCGCGGCATCGCCACCGGTGGCGAACACGATCTCTCCCACGCGGCTGAACTGGAATGCCACCGAGCCGCTGGTGCCGAGGTTGCCGCCGTGCTTGGTCAGCGCGTGGCGCACATCGGCGACCGTGCGGACCGGGTTGTCGGTGACGCAGTCGATGATCAACGCGATGCCGGCCGGGCCGTAACCCTCGTAGCGCAGCTCCTGCATGTCGGCACCGCCGTCGGCACCGGAGCCGCGCTTGATCGCGCGCTCGATGGTGTCGCGGGTCATGTTCGCCGACAGCGCCTTGTCGACCGCGGCGCGCAGCCGCGGATTGCCGGCCGGATCAGCCACCCCGGCGCGCGTCGCCACGGTGATCTCGCGGATCAGCTTGGTGAACACCTTGGCGCGCTTGGCGTCCTCGGCGTTCTTGCGACCTTCGATGGACGGGCCTCTACCCATGACAGTGCCTGCACTCGGATCAGATGAACGAGCCGGGAATTTTACCTGATTTCGGCTCGCGTGCCGGAATTCCGGCAACGCGGTCAGCGTACGGGCAAAACCGCTCAAAGCCTGTGAAAAAAACCACTTCCTGCGGTTTTTTTCTATCGCGAGTCCGGTACACGCCCGGACTCGCTCACGCGGATCAGTCACTTGTGTGTCTGATCCGCGCCCGGCCATCCATGGCCGGGCTGAGAGGTTGAAAAACTCGCAACCTCTCAGCCAGCCTCGAAACGGCCCTGGTACAGGAATCGGGCAACCCGCTGCGCCACCTCGGCCGAGAACAGCAGGCCGGTATGGTTGGCTTCGACCACACAGTGCGCGGCCAGGCCCGGCAAGCGGGTTTCCTCCACCGCCACGGTGCCATCGTGTTCACCGGCGAAATGACCGAGCATCGCACCGAGACCCAACGGCATGCGGCCGGCGATCATGCCGACCTCGCGCAGACCGTCCCAGCGCTCGAAACCCTGCTGCAACAATTCGCGGTTGTGCCCCAGCAGCACCTCGCCGCCACGACCCCATGCGGCAAAACCCCGCGCGGCAGCGCTACCTTTCAGTGGCGAGCCCAGGCAGACGATGCGCCCGGGCGGCAGTTCGCCGTCAAGGCAGGCACGCAAGGCCAGCAAACCGCCGAGGCTGTGGCCGACCAGATGCACGGCATCGGCTTCCGGCGCCAATCCGGTCATCCGCGCCTGCAGGCGATCGAGGATGCGCTGCTGGGTCGCCGCCACGCTCAGATAGTCGAAGCGGTGCACGCGAAAACCCGCCTCGATCAGCCGGCGATGCAGCATGGACAGCGCGAAACCGCGCATCCACAGGCCGTGCAGCAGGATCACATGGTCGGACATGATGCCTATGGAACCACACACGTGGTGGAAGAAACGATGACGCTATCGCGGGCCGCTGCATCCGCGCGACGGACGCAGCGCACGCCGTGCAGATACACCCAATCAGCCAGTGGACTTCTCGCTGCCCAGCACCTGCACATGCAGTTCCTTCAGCTGCGCCGCCGCAATCGGCGACGGCGCATCGGTCATCAGATCCTGCGCACTGGTGGTCTTCGGGAACGCGATCACGTCGCGGATCGACTCGGTACCCGCCATCAAGGCCGCGATGCGGTCGATGCCGAACGCGAGGCCACCGTGCGGCGGCGCGCCGAACTTGAGCGCCTTCAGCAAAAATCCGAACTTGGCCTCGGCCTCCTGTGCACCGATACCGAGCAGCTCGAACACCGCGCTCTGCATCTCCGGACGATGGATACGGATCGAGCCACCGCCGATCTCGTTGCCGTTGAGCACCATGTCGTAACCGCGGCTCACCGCATTCGCGGCATTCGCGCGCAGATCGGCGACGTCGTCGATCTTCGGCGCGGTGAACGGATGATGCAGGGCGACGAAGCGCTGCTCTTCCGCGTCGTATTCGAACATCGGGAAGTCGGTCACCCACAGCGGCTTCCAGCTGTTCTCGACCAGACCGCGATCCTTGGCCACCTTGATGCGCAGCGCGCCCATGAAATCAGTGACCGACTTCCAGCTGCCGGCGCCGAAGAACACGATGTCGCCGGTCTGCGCGTCGGTGGCCTTGAGCACGCCGTCCAGCGCCGCATCGTCGAGGAACTTCGCCACCGGTGAATTGATGCCGTCGCGGCCCTTGGCCAGATCCTCGACCTTGAGCCAGGCCAGGCCTTTCGCGCCGTA
Source organism: Rhodanobacter sp. (assembly GCA_050737735.1). GTDB lineage: Bacteria > Pseudomonadota > Gammaproteobacteria > Xanthomonadales > Rhodanobacteraceae > Rhodanobacter. The sequence goes on from JBOHYM010000028.1 coordinate 26,021, forward strand.
ACGCGAAACGTACTCGGTCAGCCCGTCGATATCCTTGCGGCTCAGCGTGCTGCCGCCCGGCACGCGCAGCGCGGCCACGCGACCGCTGGCGTCATTGGCCGGCTCGGCCAATACCTTGAATTCGATGTGCTTCAGCACCTCGGCGACATCGACCAGCTCCAGCGCAATGCGCAGGTCAGGCTTGTCCGAACCGAAGCGACGCATCGCCTCGGCCCAGGTCATGCGCGGGAAGCTGGCATCCAGCTCGACACCTTGCACTTCGCGGAACACGTGGCGAATGAGTTCTTCCACAAAGTCCTGCACGTCCTGCTCTTCGACGAAGGCGAACTCCAGGTCGAGCTGGGTGAATTCCGGCTGGCGGTCGGCGCGCAGATCCTCGTCGCGGAAGCAGCGCGCGATCTGATAGTAGCGATCGAAACCGGCCATCATCAGGATCTGCTTGAACAGCTGCGGCGACTGCGGCAGCGCGTAGAACTGGCCCGGATGCACGCGGCTCGGCACCAGGTAATCGCGAGCACCTTCCGGCGTGGCCTTGGTCAGGATCGGCGTTTCGACGTCCTGGAAACCGCGCTCGTCGAGGTAACGGCGCAGTGTCTGCACGAGCTTGATGCGCTTGCGCATCATCACCTGCATCTCGGGACGACGCAGATCGAGGTAGCGGTAGGTCATCCGCATGTCCTCGTTCGGGTTTTCGTGCAGCGCGAACGGCAGATCCTTCGCGGCATTGAGGATCTCGACCGTGTCGGCGAGCAGCTCGACGGTGCCGGTTTTCAGCTTGTCGTTGACCGCCAGGCGCTTGCGCAGCGTGCCGGTGACACGCAGGCAATACTCGTTGCCGATCTCGCCGGCCAGCGCGAACGCCGCCGCGTTGTCGCGTTCGATCACCACCTGGGCCACGCCTTCGTGGTCGCGCAGGTCGACGAAGGCCACATGGCTCTGCAGGCGCAGGGTGTTGACCCAGCCGCACAGGGTGACGGTCTGGCCGTCCAGCGATTCGTCGATGAGGCCGCAATAATGCGTGCGCATGCGCTAGGAACTCCGGGCCGCAGGGCGGCAAAACTGATGGAAAAGACCCGGAATCTTACCACTGCACCGCATGGCCGGGCTGTATGCAGGCCCGGCCATACGGCATCGAAGACCTTACCAGCGGCGATCCACCACGAACACGCCACGGCAACCGTGGTCGGTCCAGACCCCTGCACGATTCCAGCCCCAGGTGCGCCCCTCGATGCAGCGAGTATCCGACAGCTGCCTCACCAGCCGCGCACGACCCTGTGCGCCGAGATCGACCTGGCAGAAGCTGTATCGATTGCCATTGCTGTCGCATTGCAGCTGGATCTGCCGGTTCCAGTCGGGACCCGGTCGCCAGCCGCCATTGTTACCCGGGCCGTTGCCGGGACGCCCGGCGTAACCCGCTTCGGCAAACTGGCCGCGACAGCCGCGATCCACCCACAGCCCCTGACGGTCCACGCCCCAACTCTGGCCGCGGATACAGGCCCCTTTCGATTCCTGCCGGACCAGCTGAGCATCACGCCAGGGAACCCTGCAGCGATTGAATTGGCCATTGCTGCTCTCGCAACGGATCGCCCTGCCCGCCTGCGCATGCACGGCCGGCGCTATCGACATGGAAAGCGCAACCAGCAGGCTCGCCGCAGCGCCACCAGAAATTCCGTGTAGCAAGTGCATGGGTTTCTCCCTGAAAAATGTCGCCACGCCAATCGCGGGCTACGTCAACCGTACTTGAACCACCGTTGCCGCCGCCAGCCTTGTTGGCGGGTGGCAGGAGCGTGGGCGGTAGAAGCCGTCCGGACTGCAAAGCCCTCTACGCGGTCCATTTTTCCGCCGCTTCTTGGCCCATAGAACCACTATGGGCCGGCGAATCGTCGAAAAACTGTCCTCGCGCAGAGGACTTTTCGCCGCGAACGTTTCTACCGCCCACACTCCTAGCCGAGAGGGCGCTACGCAAATCCTCCGCGATTTGACACACTCGGACTTTGACCGTGGTCCGCCGATGCGCTCGAACGCTCTCGCTGCCGTGGGACTGGCGCTGTGCGCGGCACTGTTCTTCACGTTGACCTACGTACTCAATCGCAGCCTGGTGGCCGGAGGTGGCCATTGGGCGTGGGCGGTGATCCTGCGTTACTTGATCACGCTGCCGCTGCTGGCCGTGGTGCTGCCCATGCAGGGTGGGCTGGGTGAGTTGCCGCGCGAGTTGCGCCGGCATCCGCGCACGTGGCTGATCTGGAGCAGCGTCGGCTTCGTGCTGTTCGGCATTCCGCTGACCTGGGCGGCGAGCAGCGGGCCGTCGTGGCTGATTGCCGGCAGCTTCCAGACCACGGTGCTGGCCGGGCCGCTGTTGGCGCCACTGATCTACCGCGACGAGCGACGCCGGCTGGCGTGGCGCACGCTGGCGATCGGCGCGCTGATCGTCGCCGGCGTGTTCGCCCTGCAATGGGGTCATGCGCAAGGTCAACTGCATGCGGGCGACTGGCTGGCGATCGGCGCGGTGGTGCTCTCCGCGTTTGCCTATCCGCTGGGTAATCGCAAGCTGCTGCTGCATCTGGAGCATGGCAGTAGCCATCATCTCAACGCGGTGCAGCGGGTGTTCGGCATGACGCTATGCAGCTGGCCGCTGTGGCTGCTGTTCACCGTGATCGCCTGGTTCACGATCGGACCGCCGACCCTGCGTGAGGCGTTGCTGGCCGGTGGCGTCGCGCTGTCGTCGGGCACCATCGCGACGGTGCTGTTCTTCCGCGCCACCGATATGGTGCGAAGCGAGCCGACTGCGCTGGCCGCGGTCGAGGCCATGCAAGCAGCCGAGCTGCTGTTCGCGACTTTGCTCGGCGTGCTGTTTCTCGGCGAGGTCTGGCCGCATGGCTACGCACTGTTCGGCGCACTGGCGATCATCGTTGGCATCGCGCTGTTCGGCTGGGTCAGTGGACGCGGTGCCGCGGGCCATGATGAAGAAGTACGTGCATTGCGCAGTGATCGCAGTGCATGACCCATGGGCCATTGGACGTCCTTCGGCCAGCCAGTTCGACGCGCGCGACGGTTACATCAACAGTGCGCTGCTCTACATGGAGCTGTTCCCGTACATTGACCGGCTGTGGTTCGGCGAGGAGTTCGATTACGAGAAGACCTCGCCCAGCTACTGGCTCACCGAGATCTCCGGTATCCCGTACGGCCTGATGGGCGAGATGCTGCAGAACGACGGCAACCCCTGGCGCGGCATGCTGTTCGGCATGACCAGCCGACTCGGCTGGTCCAAGGGCAGCGATCCGCGTCCACTGTGGCAGCTGTGGGACAGCTTCGGCATCGAACAGGCCGACATGATCGGCTGGTGGGTCCACGACAGGCCGGTGAAAACCGGCCGCGACGATGTGCTGGCGACCAGCTATGTGCGCAACGGCAAGACGCTGATTGCACTGGCCTCATGGGCACGGCACAAGGCCGATGTGAAACTGCATATCGACTGGAAGGCGCTCGGTCTCAAGCCCAGCCACGCCACGCTGGTGGCTCCGGCGGTGGAGGGTTTCCAGCCGGCCGCCGAATTTAAGCCGGGCGATGCGATTCCGGTGGAGCCGGGCAAGGGCTGGCTGTTGATACTGGATTAGCCAAGAGGGCGACGGTGTTGCGGTATCGGTGTCTGCGAACAGCCACCGATGCCGCTAGATCGCCTGCTTGCCGTAGCGATATTCCACCAGCAGCCAGAGCTTGCGCTGGCTCACGCTGAAACTGTCGGCGCGATAGTCGCCGTATTGCAGTTCCAGGCTGAAGTGCGCATCGAGGTTGGCGCGCACACCAGCGTCGATTTCGTCGCCGTAGCGCGTACCGCTTCCGGTCACGGGCTGGAAGTCGTGATAGGTGAGCTGCCAGGTTAGGTTGTGCCATGGCAGATCACCGACGAAGCCGCCATAGCGATCCTGCAGGCCGTGCGGGGGAATACTGAAGACGCCGACCCAGCCATCGAAGCTGTGACCCGAGCCGTAGGCGATATTGAACGCCGTATGGCCATTGCCACCGAGTGACTCCTCGCCCAGTCGCACTGAGAACGCGGGCAGGCCATAGCCAAGCTCGAACAGGTGATAGGGCAGGCTGAAACGGGCCGGATTGTTGTCGTAGTTGTATTGATGCGCCCCTTCCAGCGTCCAGCTCAATCGGGTGGCCCCTCCCTGCAACGGCACCTTACCGGTCCAGCGCGCGCCTTCGGTGCGCACGGAGTTGGCCGCCAGGGTCCGGTTCTTGATGAAGTAACCGTAAGCGGTCAAGGTGCCCAGCGGCAGCACCTGGTCCACATGCAGCAACTGCCCGTCGAGCTTCCAGCGGCGCTGGTTGATGTCGGGGAAATCCGCGCCCACGGTGCGGTTCACCTGGCCGATCCAGTCGTAGCCCAGGGTGGTGCCGCTGCCCAGCTTCAGGTAACTGGTGACGCCATCGAAGGATTGCGGATTCTGGCGCCAGGCGTTGGAGCTGAAGAAACGCTTGTCGTCCAGGTTCAGGTATTGCCGTCCGGCGCGGATGCCGAACTGCCCATTGTCATAACCCAGCCACGCGCTGCTGAGTTCGGTCGAGCGGGGATCGGATTCGGCCCGGTAAGGTGTGCGCCGCCCGGTCGTGTCGTTGTACTGCATCCCGAACAGGGGCGATACCTTCGTGCCCTCCACATAGGCGGCAAGGTGTGGTGTCAGTGCCCACAGGTAGCCCAGCTGCAGGCGCAGCGTATGGGCATGGCCGGTATCTGCCAGATTGTCCTGATGCAGTGTGCTGTCGCGATAGCGCAGGCCGATATACGGCGTGCTGACATAGGTGTTGTCATCGGCGTGAACCACCTGGGTCAACAACAGGCTGGCAAGCAGGATGTATTTGATACCCGTCATTCGAGTCTCTGATGGCGTTCTTCGGTGAATCAAGTTTGTGCATGAGAAATTCACCGATAAAAATGAAGCGTTGACATATGGATATGCCAACAAATACCTTCGTGGCATATTTTTCTAAAAGACATGGACGCAAAGATGTAAAGGCGTCTTAACGTCTATTTGTAAAGTATTTGTACTTGTTTCGATGGGTCCATCTGGATCGCGTGCGGACCTTTCATCCGCCAGTTCCCGAGCCGTATCTGGATGGCGCCAGCGGCATGCCGAAACGCCGTGGTCGACCTTCGGACATAAGCACATCGCCTTTGGGAATTTCGCGCGCGACCGTTCGATGGCTAGGCTGACTTTTCCGCCTGCTGACTGGAGATGGTCATGAAGAAATTTCGAGTAATGCTGGCCTTGCTTGGCGTGCTCTCGGTGGCGCCGGTATATGCCAGGGACGTCACGCTGTTGAATGTGTCCTATGACCCCACCCGCGAGCTGTATCGCGATATCAATACGGCGTTTGCCGCGCAGTGGAAGGCGCAACACGGCGATACGGTAACGATCCAGATGTCGCATGGCGGCTCGGGAAAACAGGCGCGTTCCGTGGTCGACGGACTGCCTGCGGATGTCGTCACGCTTGCGCTGGCCTACGACATCGATGCGGTGGCCGACCACGGACTGCTTGCCAAAGGCTGGCAGCAGCGCCTGCCGGACAACGCTTCGCCTTACACATCCACCATTATTTTCCTGGTACGCAAGGGCAATCCAAAAGGCATCAAGGACTGGGCCGACCTGATCAAGCCGGGTGTCCAGGTGATCACGCCCAATCCGAAGACGTCAGGTGGAGCTCGCTGGAATTTCCTCGCCGCCTGGGGCTATGCGCTCAAACAGCCTGGTGGCAGCGAGACAAAAGCCAGGGCCTATGTGCAGGCGCTGTACCAGCACGTGCCGGTGCTCGATGCCGGCGCCCGCGGCGCCACCAACACCTTTGCGCAGCGAGGCGTTGGCGATGTGCTGGTGGCCTGGGAAAGCGAGGCGCTGCTTGCACAGCAGCAGCTTGGCAAGGGAGCGTTCGATATCGTCATACCTTCCATCAGCATTCTTGCCGAGCCACCGGTGGCGGTGGTGGACAGCAATGCCGACAAGCACAGTAATCGCGCCGTGGCGGACGCCTACGTCAAGTTCCTCTACTCGCCGCAGGCACAGGCCATCGAGGCGAAGAATTTCTACCGGCCACGTCTGCCGGAGGTATCGGCCAAATACGCAGCACAGTTTCCGAAGGTGAACACTTTCACCATCAACGAGGTGTTCGGTGACTGGCGTCAGGCGCAGGCTAAGTTCTTTGCCGATGGTGCCATCTTCGACCAGATCGGTAACCAGATTGGTTCCGGACACTGAAGTTCATCATGCGTCGGCGCATCTTGCCTGGCTTCGGGCTCAGTCTGGGATATGCGCTGACGTATCTCGGCTTGATCGTGCTGCTGCCGCTGGCAGCACTGGCCTGGAAGGCATCCGGTATCGGCATGGATGGCATGCTGCACCTGCTGAGTTCACCGCGCACGTTGGCCGCGCTCAGGCTCAGCTTTGGCGGCGCCTTGCTTGCGGCCGTGATCAATGCCGGTGTCGGCCTGCTGGTGGCGTGGGTACTGGTGCGTTACCGCTTCCCGGGGCGGCGACTGTTCGATGCGCTGGTCGACCTGCCGTTCGCGCTGCCCACGGCGGTGGCCGGCATTGCGTTGACGGCTTTGTACGCACCCAACGGCTGGCTGGGCCGATGGCTCTCGCCATGGGGCATCCAGATTGCCTATGCGCCGTCGGGCGTGATCCTGGCGATGGTCTTCGTGGGCTTTCCATTCGTGGTGCGTACGCTGCAGCCGGTGCTGGAATCACTGGATCGCGACGTGGAGGAAGCTGCCGAAAGCCTGGGTGCCAGCCACCTGCAGACCTTCTTTCGGGTGATCCTGCCGATGCTCGTGCCGACGCTGCTGACCGGTTTTGCACTGGCGCTGGCGCGTGCGGTCGGCGAGTACGGCTCGGTGATCTTCATCGCCGGCAATATTCCGATGCGCTCGGAAATTGCGCCGCTGCTGATCGTGGAGAAGCTTGAGGAATTCGATTATGCAGGTGCCGCTGCGTTGGGCATGCTCATGCTGGTCGCCTCGTTCGCGCTGCTGATCCTGATTTCATTGTTGCAGCGCTGGAGCGGACGCTGGGCGGAGCGGGCGCGATGAGCGGGCTCAAACGACAGCCTCGCTGGCCACGCCGGATCGGGCGAATGCTGCTGGTGCTGACGGCGATCGGCTTCCTGGCCGTCTTTCTGCTGTTGCCACTGGCGGTGGTATTTGTCGAAGCGCTTCGCCAGGGCGTTCATGCCTATCTGTCAACGATCGGACAATCCGAGGCACTCGCCGCCATTCGACTGACCCTGCTGGTGGCCGTGATCTCGGTGCCGCTGAATGTGGTGTTTGGCGTGGCCGCGGCGTGGCTCATGGCCCGCTTCGAATTTCGTGGCAAGGCGCTGCTCGGTGCGTTCATCGACCTGCCGTTCTCGGTTTCGCCGGTGATCTCCGGTCTGGTCTATGTATTGCTGTTCGGCGCGCAGGGCTGGTTCGGCCCTTGGCTCGGAGATCACGGCGTCAAGATCATTTTCGCGGTGCCTGGCCTGGTGCTGGCAACCATCTTCATCACGCTGCCGTTCGTCGCGCGCGAACTGATTCCCCTGATGCAGTCACAAGGCAGCGATGAAGAAGAGGCCGCCCGCGTGCTGGGGGCGGGTGGCTGGCAGATGTTCTTTAGGGTGACCTTGCCGAATATCCGCTGGGCACTGCTGTATGGCGTGCTCTTGTGCAACGCTCGTGCGATGGGCGAATTCGGTGCCGTGTCGGTCGTTTCCGGACACATCCGCGGCCTGACCACGACGATGCCGCTTGAGGTGGAAATGCGTTACAACGAATACGATTATGTGGGTGCGTTTGCCGTGGCGACCCTGCTTGCGCTGCTCGCGCTGGTGACACTCGCGATCAAGACGCTGCTGGAATGGCGATACGGCAACGAGATTGCTGCGCATGCGCCCGGTGGTCATTGAGATTATTCATGACTTTGGAACTTTCACATCTGAGCCGTCGCTTTACCGGCATGCCTGCGCTGGACGATGTCAGCCTGACGATTGCGCCCGGCGAATTCCTCGCGTTGCTCGGACCCTCCGGATCAGGCAAGACCACCTTGCTGCGCATCCTCGCGGGACTGGATTATCCCGATGCGGGAAAGGTACAGCTGGACGGTCGCGATTTTCTGGCAGCCCAGGCGCGTGAGCGCAAGGTTGGGCTGGTGTTCCAGCACTACGCACTGTTCCGGCATCTGACCGTTGCGGAGAACGTGGCCTTCGGGTTGCGTGTTCGATCACGCAAGTCACGCCCATCAGGCGCGGATATCACGGCACGGGTGGAGCATCTGCTGAAACGCGTGCAGCTCGATGGTTACGGTCGTCGCTATCCGACGCAGTTGTCTGGCGGGCAGCGTCAGCGTGTCGCACTGGCACGGGCACTGGCGGTCGAACCTGATCTATTGCTGCTCGACGAACCCTTCGGCGCACTGGACGCGCAGGTAAGAGTGACCTTGCGCCGCTGGCTGCGTGAGCTGCATGAGGAACTGGGGCTGACCACGGTGTTCGTCACGCATGACCAGGAAGAGGCGCTGGAGCTTGCCGACCGCATCGCGGTGATGAACCAGGGCCGCATCGAACAGGTCGGTTCGCCGGAAGCCATCTACCAGCAACCGGCCACACCTTTCGTCTGCGAATTCATCGGCAAGGTGAACAAGCTTGCGCTGACGTATGCCAACCATGGTCTGAGTGCGGGCGAGTGGAGCCTGGAAGACGATCCCTGGAATGGTCGCCACGCGAATGCAGTGGCCTACGTACGCCCGGAGCATCTGTCTCTGGGAGCGCCTAAAACGCAGCCGGGATGGACTGCCCGGTTACGGCATGTCTACCTTGCCGGTAGCGTGGCCCACCTGGAACTGCATGTTGCTTCGATCGACCAGGTGCTGGAAGTCGATGTTGGCGGTGAAGACGTAGCGAGGCTGGGTCTTCAAGTCGGTGCCGAGCTACGTGTAGCGCCGCGGCGTGCAGTCGTGTTTGCCGGTGGTGGCAATGCTGCGTCTCAGGAGCGTTGGGTTTGGCAGGCGCCGGGTACGGAAGTGCACGTTGTGCCGCGATCGCACGCACGCATCGTTGATGCCTGAATCGTGATCTCGGCAGATGGTGGCATGACTGCTGGCACATGTGAGTCGTTGTGCTGCGGCGTATTCCGGAGCAGGTCGATTTGCTGGATGTAATGATCCGGTCGCATCGGCACCTCGAAGCGGCATGGACCGTGAAGCGCAGTCGTGCCAGCGTTGTCGTAAGACTCATGCTCTATGAGGGCATGCTCAATGAGGACACACCGATGGCAAGTACACGCTCATCCACCCTGGTCGCCATTCTCTATGGTGGTTTCGTCGCCGGCACGATCGACATCGGGGCCGCCTCCCTGATCAACGGAATCAGTCCGCTCGTCGTCCTGCGCGCCATCGCCAGCGGCTTGCTGGGCAAGGCTGCATTTCAGGGTGGCATGCCCGTCTCGTTGCTGGGTCTTGGCCTGCAATGGGCGATGTCGTTGCTGATCGCGGCGATCTTTGTCTTTGCCGCGCAGCAGCTGGCCTGGCTGAACCAGCGTTGGGTGGCTGCCGGTGTGCTCTACGGTGTGGTGGTGTTCGTGGTGATGGAATACGTCGTCGTGCCGCTCTCCGCGTCATGGCCGAAAGCGCATTTCACCACCCCTGCGCTGATTGAAAATCTGCTCGCGATGCTGCTGTTCGGGTTGATCGTGGCGTTCTTTGCACGCAGCGCCGACACGTCGCCGAAGTGACGGGCGAGAGCGGCGGCTAACACGATTTCGTTTGGAACCAGCTCGGTGTTGTATCTGTAAGTTGGGATGAGCGAAGCGATGCCCAGCATCGCGGTGGTCGGGAATTCGTTAGGCATCGTCACGCATGTCTTGCCATACTGACCCGGCGTTTGCGCGGACCCATGCCATGACAGTTGACGCGATACCGACGATCCACCACGGCACACCGGCGTTCCGGCGTACCAATCTCGCGCTGTTCGCGGCCGGCTTCGCCACGTTCGGCCTGTTGTACTGCGTGCAGCCACTGATGCCGGAGTTCAGCCACGACTACGGCGTGAGCGCGGCAGTCAGCGCGCTGTCGCTGTCGCTGACTACGGGAGTGCTCGCGTTCGCGATGCTGTTTGCCGGTGCGCTGTCGGATGCCTGGGGGCGCAAGTCGGTGATGGTGGCATCACTGCTGTCATCCGCCTTGCTGGTACTGGTGACCGCGCTGATGCCGAACTGGCCGGCACTGCTGCTGGTGCGCACCCTGCTCGGATTGACCTTGAGTGGTCTGCCGGCGGTGGCGATGACCTATCTCGGCGAGGAAATGCATGTCGAGTCGATCGGCCTGGGCATGGGCCTGTACATCAGCGGCAGTGCGGTCGGCGGCATGGGCGGCCGATTGATCACCGGCGTACTGACTGATTTCTTGGGCTGGCGGTTCGGGGTGAGCGTGGTGGGTGTGATCGGCGTGCTGGCTGCGCTGGTCTTCTGGCGTGCGCTGCCGCCATCACGACATTTCGTGGCACAGCCACTGCGCTGGCGCGCGCTGCTGGGTCGCTTCAGCGGCATGTTCCGCGACCGGGGCTTGCCGTGGCTGTTTCTCGAAGGCTTCCTGCTGCTCGGCGCCTTCGTCACCGTTTACAACTACCTCGGCTACCGGTTGCTGGCACCGCCGTACAACCTGAGTCAGGCGGTAGTCGGGCTGATCTTCGGCATCTATCTGGTCGGCACGTTCAGTTCGGCGTGGATGGGTCACCTGGCCGGTCAACTCGGGCGGCGCAAAGTGCTGTGGACAGCGTTCGCGCTGATGCTGGTCGGTGTGGCATTGACGATGACGCAGCCGCTGTTGCTGATCATGCTCGGCATCGTGGCGATTACGTTCGGCTTCTTCGGTGGCCACTCGATCGTCAGCAGCTGGGTCGGCCGGCGCGCCGGCGCGGCGAAGGCACAGGCCTCGTCGATGTATCTGTTCTGCTACTACATGGGCTCGAGCGTGGCTGGCGCCAGTGGTGGCCTGTTCTACGCCGCGCACGGCTGGAACGGCGTGGCGCTGTTCGTCGGTGCGCTGGTGCTGGCCGGCCTGCTGATCGCGCTGCGACTGTTCCGCCTGCCGCCGCTGGTCAACGTAGCGACGCCGCCCACGCCGATGAGCCAGGGCGCTATGCCGTGAAGTATTTCGTAGGGCGGGCACTGCCCGCCGCTCCTGACGCGTCGATGTAAAAGCCGGCGGGCAGTGCCCGCCCTACGGAGCGGGGTGATTCGTCAGCGCGCTGCCGGCTTCAGCATGTCTTTCACCGCGTCGTAATCGCCGTCGTTCGCGGCGGCCGGCAGGCCGAGCAGGTGGGTCATCAGCGGATAGACGTCCACGTTCGGGAATGCCGGCACCCTGGCACCCGCCCGGAACGCCGGGCCATGCGCTACGAACACGGCCTGCATCAGCGGATCGGCATTGTCGAAGCCATGCTCGCCGATGCTGACATCGCCCTTGCGGCTGGCGAGATAGTCGGTGGTGGTGACGCGCCAGCCGACATTGGCCAGGCACAGCAACTGCGGCACGCGTGGATTGCTGCCGTAATGAAGGCGTGCCGGCACCCGGGTCTTGTCCCAACACTGCATGTGCTGCTGCGGCTGTTCCAGCTGGTGTTCGATCGTGGCGAAATTCTCGGCGTCTTTCGGATCGCCGGTTTTCGGATTGAAGCCGACCAGGATGCCCATGCTCACCGTCTGCACCTGGTCGAGCGGGATCAGCTGGTCGATCAGCACGCTGTTCTGCAACGGCGTGCTGGCCATGCCGTGATCCGCCAGCACGATCAGGTTGATCTTGTCGAACAGGCCACGCTGCCTGAGGCCCTGCACCAGCCGCGTCAAGGCTTCATCGGTGTCGCGCAGCGCATCGTTCACCTGCGGTGTGTCCGGCCCGTATTTGTGGCCGGCATGGTCGACCGCATCGAAATACAGGGTGAGGAAGCTCGGTCGCTGATCGGCCGGCAGAGCCAGCCATGCCAGCACCCGATCCACGCGCTGGTTCGCGGTCACCTTGCCGTCGAACGGCATCCAGTAATCCGGGTGATGGCCGTGGATATCCGCCTCCGCGCCCGGCCAGAACATCGTCGCGGTGCGCAGGCCGTGCGCATCGGCGGTTTCCCAGATGGGCGTACCTTCGGCCCACCAGCGGCCGTCGCTGACCGCCTTGCGGTTGCCCAGTGCGAACTTGCCGAGCTGTGGATCAAACATGTTGTTGTTGACGATGCCGTGGTGATCCGGGTACAGGCCGGTGACGATGGTGTAGTGGTTCGGAAAGGTCAGCGACGGAAACGCGGGCTGCATCGACGCCGCCCGCACACCGTCCTTCGCCAGCATCGCCAGCATGGGGCTGAGGCCACGGTCGATATAGTCGTAACGATAGGCGTCGATCGAGATCAGCAACAGCGGCGCGGGCCGGTTGGCAGTCGACGCGGCAGACGTCGGTGCCACCGGTGGCTGCGTGGCACAACCTGCGCTGAATGCCACCAGCAACCACAGCAGCGGGCGAAACGGGAATTTCATGCAGGGAGTCCTACGATGCGACAAGTCATCCCCACATGATCGCGTACTGTCATGACCATTACACGTGTCGTTCAGCACTTTTCCGTTACGCATGTGCTGTTGCTTGCGGGCATCGCTGCACTGATGCCCTTCGGTGCGGTCGGTGCCACGCAGTCCACCCGGGCGCAGGCTGCGCAGTTCCAGCAGACCGTCCAACAGCAGCAGACGCGCGATCAGTTGCAGAAGAGTCAGCAGCAACAGCAACTGCATCAGAACGTGTCGGACAATGCCAAGCTGCCGCTGGCCAACAACCCGCAGGCGCTGCAGCAGATCCAGCAGGCCGACCGCGCGCAACAGGATCGCGATCGCGCCACGCAGCAGGATCTGCTGAATCGCCAGCAGAATGCCGCTGACCTGCGGCGGCGTGTCGTGCCGAGCCAGCCGGCACCGACGAACAGCGGCGGCTGAGCGAGCCCTTATTCGTCATGCCGGCACAGGCCGGCATTGCTCCCCGTGGCACGGTAACGCAGCCGTGCGGCTGGTCATGCTGGGTGAGGACGACGTGCCAACCACGCATCAAGAGGCGCCTGACATTAAGAGGCGCCTGAACTCGTGTGCAACTGCGATGCCGGCCTGCGCCGGCATGACGGATATCTGGAGTGTGGGGTGACAGAGGAATGTGGGGTGACGACAAAGTGCAACGAGCCGTCTCGGTGCGCTATCGCTGACCGCCGAACAAATCCCCGCGTGCAATGCGGTCTTCCATCGCGAGCAGGAAGCGTTTCGTCGGCAGTCCGCCGCCGAAGCCGGTGAGGCTGCCATCGGCGCCGATCACGCGGTGGCAGGGCAGGATGATCGGCAACGGATTGCGGCCGTTCGCAGCGCCCACCGCACGCACGGCCAACGGCTGCTCGATGCGTCGTGCGAGTTCGCCATAACTGATCGTGACGCCGTACGGGATCCGCCCCAGCTCGTGCCACACGGTCAGCTGGAACGGTGTGCCAACCGGATGTAGCGGCAGCTCGAACTGCTGGCGTTCGCCGGCGAAATATTCCTCCAGCTGCGCGCGGGCCGCTGCAATCGGTGCCGACGCCAGCGGTTCGGCAGCGCGGATCCAGCCTGGGTGCGCCTTCTTCGGATGGCGCTCGCGCTCGAACCAGATCTCGCGCAGACCGCGGCTGTCCGCGACCAGTCGCAGCGTGCCGATCGGGCTGTCCATCTCGTCGTAGTAAACGGTATCCGGTGTGGTAGTCATGCGATCACCTCCGGTTTTCTGTGGCGTTGCGCGCGCGGTGGCGGCAGCGCATCCGAGGCACTGCGCCACAGGTGCATCACCGCATACGCGCGCCACGGGCGCCAGGCTTCGGCCAGCGTGGTGAGCGCCTTCGTACTCAATTCCAGCGCATCGCCCGCGGCCACGCGGCGCAGGATCAGGTCCGCTGCCGGGAACGCATCCGGATGGCTCAATGCACGCATCGCCATGTAGTGCGCGGTCCATTCACCGATGCCGGGCAGCGCAACCCAGCGCGCCACGAATTCGTCCAGCGGCTGCTCCGCGCGGAAATCGATGCGGCCATCCAGCAGCGCCTGCGCCACGCCGCGGATCGTGGCAGCGCGCGCGGTGGTCACGCCGATCTCGCGCAGGTCCGCATCGGCCAGTAATTCGGGTGTGGGAAACAGGCGCTCCAGTCCGGGCACGATCGGTGTCGCCAGCGACTCGCCATAGCGATGCACGATGCGGGTTGCCAGCGTACGTGCCGCCGCCACGCTGACCTGCTGACCGAGCACCGCACGCACCGCAATCTCGAAACCATCCCAGCCACCCGGCAGGCGCAGGCCGGGGCGCTTGCGCAGCAGCGGCTTCAGCACGCTGCTGGCACCGAGCGTGGCGGCGATCACCTGCGGATCGGCGTCGAGATCGAACATCCGCCGCAGCCGTGTCACCACCGGCAGCAGTTGCGCCGGCTGCGGGCAATGCAGTTCCAGCCTCAGCGCGTGTTCCGCCTGCGGCCATGCGCTCAGCCGCAGCCAGCCCGGCGCATCGGGGGGGCCGAACACGCGCATGTAGCTGTGCTCGTCCACCCGCTCCACGCCCGGCAGCGAGCGCGTGCGCAGAAACCCCAGCAACGCCTCGAAATCGTACGGCGGCCGATAACCAAGCCGCAGTACCAGCGCCTCACCGACCACCGCGCGCGGGTGTCGACGCAGTTCGCGCGGCGGCATGCGGTTCGCCTGCGCAAACGCGGCATTGAAACGACGCAAGCTGCCAAAGCCCGAGGCCAGCGCTATTTCAGTCACCGGCAACGCGGTCTCGGTCAGCAACTGTTTCGCGAACAGCAGGCGCCGCGTCGTGTGCACGTCCATCGGCGGCGCACCGAGATGCGCGACGAACAACCGCCGCAACTGGCGCGCGCCGATGTTGACGCGTGCGGCCAGTTCCTCCAGCGAATGATCCGTCAGCAGCCCTGCATCGATCAGCTTCAACGCGCGCGCCACCACATGCTCGCCGCGCTGCCACACTGCATTGCCGGGAGCCAGCTCCGGCCGGCAGCGCAGGCACGGCCGGAAGCCGGCTGCCTCCGCCGCGGCGGCGCTTGCGTAATAACGGACGTTCGCCGGCTTTGGCGACGGTGCCGGACACACCGGGCGGCAATAGATGCGCGTACTGGTGACGGCCGTGAAGAACAGCCCGTCGAAACGCGCGTCGCGGCTCAGCCGTGCTTTTTCGCAGGCCCGGATATCAGGCAGGGTGGCGATGGAGGGTTCGGGCATGCGTGCAGGCTAGCACCGGATCGGCCGACGGACTCGCCGTTTTCGGACATCAATGCCGAGGAACCGGCTGACGCGCCCGACGACGCAGTGATATCGTCCCGCAACATTGCCTGGGGGAGGCGACACATGGGTTCAGGTCCACGCTGGCTGTTGATCGTGGCGATCATCCTGCTCGGCATCGGCGAGTATGCGTGGGGCATCTGGTCAGGGATGACGCAGATCAGCCAGCTCAATACCCAATTGGCGCAGCATGCTGTGCCGGTCCATCTGCCCGCTGCCAAGCGCCACCTGTTCACGCGCGACGAGGTGAAGACGTTTCTCGCCGCGGCGAGGCAGGCCGAGGCAATCAAGGATCCACTGCAGCGTTGCCTGGCTTATCCCGATCCACCCCGCAGCCACTGGTCTCATGATGCAGTAGCAACCAACTGCCATTATCGCCTGCAGCCGGTCATCTCCTTTGCCGAAGCGCAGGCGCTGATCCAGAGCGGTCACGCCGCCGAGCTCGATCGGCGCCTTGCGCAGGCATTGCACGACCAACAGACACAAGCGGGTTCGCCCGGGGTTCTCAACCGGACTTTTTATCAGGATTTCGACAACGGGTCGTTCGATATCCGCCCGACCCTGGATGCGTGGAAACGTGACTCGCCGACCAGCGCTTTCGCTTACGCAGCCAGTGGCTTTGCCTATGTGGCCATGGCGGCCAAGGCGCGCGGAAGTGCATACATGAGCGATACACCGCAAAGCAACGTGGACGCCATGGTCCGGTTGCTGTCCCAAGCCGATACCGATCTGCGGCGGGCCATCGAATTGAATCCGCAGGTCACGCCGGCCTATGTGGCCATGATCAATGCGGGCAAGATGGGGCCGGGCCGCACGTATATCGACGAGGCTGCCCGACGCGGTCTGGCAGCGGCGCCCGCTGATTACTCGATCTACAGCGCGCTCATGGTGGCGGAGCAGCCGAAATGGGGTGGTTCGTTGCATGCCATGACGGGACTTGCGCGCAGAGCGCAGGCGCATGCCAGGGACAACCCGCTGCTGGTGCTGTTGCTGGCAGAGGAGCCTGCGTATGAGTACGACGTCTGCAACTGCGAATCCAGGGCGGAGTGGGCGGCTGATCTGACGGTATTCGACAACGTCGCCAGCTCCAGTCTTCTCATGGAAGCGGGATACGCCGCAGCGCGAAATAAACATCCCGAGCTGTCGGTCGTCTATCTCTCCGAGGCATTGCGGTTTGCTCCGGACAACGTCGACATGCGCGTTCACCGCAACTACGATCTGACGAAGTCTGGTGACTCGGCTTGGGCTTTGGCGGAGGCCAACCAGCTGGTAAGTGCGTGGCCGCAATACGCAGGCGGTTTTGACGCGCGCGCTTACGCCTACGAGTCCATGAACGACTACGTTCACGCCGCGCAGGACCTGCGCACGGCGATACCTCTCGATACCGGCGACACGTGGCCGTTGGCCGAACTGGGAGATATCTATGTCCACAAGACCCACGACTGGGACAATGGCTGGGATATCGCCAACCGTCTGATCCAGGCGCACCCTGAAAAGCCACAAGGCTGGATCCTGCGTGCCAGCATCCAGAAGGATCAGCCGCGGGCCGGAATGGACGACACCATGCAGTATTTCCTGGCGCACTTCGGCAACGATCCGAACCTGCAATTGCAGGTTCGGGAGATCCATGCCGCGTTGGCAAAGGAAGCAGCATCAAGCCGTCATGCGGCTTCCGCGACACGCCCAGCACATGGTTACCACCCCCGATCGCATCGACACCACCCGCACCATCTGCGCACCGTGCGGCACCGAGCTCTCTCGCGGGAGCTGACAAAGCGAGGCGCCATTCCGCATGTCGCAGTGTGGTTACCTGGTCGCAGGATGTGCTGGTCACCTGTTGCCATCAAGGCAGGATGGTCGGTTCGATCACGGGTTCGACCACATCAGCTTTCTTTTCGCCACGGACCATGCTCGACAGCACGCCGTCGCGGCGAATCAGTCCGTGATACAGCGCAGCGCCCATGTGCGCCAGGAACGTCAGGAACAGCAGCATCGCGAACCAGCTGTGCAGGTGACGCAGCACGGCGAATGCGACGGGGCTGGTCGGAAAGATCGGCGGTAGTCGCAGCGAATCGCTGAGCATCACCGGATAGCCGCCGGCCGAGAGCATCGCCCAGCCGATCAGCGGCATCGCCAGCATCAACAGGTAAAGCAGCCAGTGCGAGGCAAGCGCTGCCAGTTGCTGCAGGGCAGGCAGATCCTCCGGCAGCGCCGGTGGCGGATGGCGCAGGCGCACGGCCAGCCGTACTACCGCCAGGATCAGGATCGCGATGCCCAGCGGCTTGTGGATGCGCAACAGCCATTCATGGCGATCGGACACCGAGGCCACCATGCCGACACCGATGAACAGCATCGCCAGAATCATGATCGCCATCAGCCAGTGCAGCACGCGGGCGGCCAGGGTGAAGCTATGCACGTCGGAGTTCATCACTTGGCCTCCTGCTTTGGATGAGCGACAGCAGTGCCGGGCAGATGGGCTTCTTCACTGGTGCGGCGCAGATAGGAATCGGCGTAGGCCGCCGAACGTGCCGGCAGCAGCGGATCGTCGGAGGCTTCGATGCCGGCGGGCAGCACCAGTGGGTCGTAGTTGATGTCGCGGCAGGGGCCGCTGTCCTGCGGCTCGGTCTGCTCAAGCACCAGCGTGCCGGCGTCGACGGTAGCGCGGTCGGCCGGCCATGCCTTGGTGGCGTCATCTGTCGGATCGCCCGGATTGGCGAGCGTCACCAGCAGATGCCAGCGCAGCGGCCCTTGTGACAGGCGTTGCGTCAGGTCAGCCGCGAGATAGTCCGGGTTGCCGGCGTTGCCTGCATCGCTGCCGACATCGCTGGCTTCGGGCGCCATGCGCCAGCGCACCGGCTGTCGCTTGCCATCGGCATTGACCAGGACGAACGCATCGAGACTCCAGTAACCCTCGGTGGCGAAGCTCGCGGACGGTTTCGCCGTCTTTGCCCAGGCGCGGAACGCCGCCGTCTCCGGATGAGCGGCAAAGAACGCCGCCACTTTCGCCGGATCCGGCTTGCCGGTGGCCCGGTCAGGTTGCTGCGCTTTCAGTTGATCGTAGAAGCCCTGCGGCGTGGCAACCGGAAACACCGGCATGCTGTTCATGCCGGTGCGCCATTGCTGCCCGTTCGCCTGCGCAAAGCGCAGCGCCATGCTGCGGATCGGCACGCTGCTGTCCGGCGCATACGGATTGCCGCCGGGGATCGCGAAACGGCCCACCACCGGCGTGCGTCCCGCTGCAAACACTTCGGCGCTGGAATAAGCCTGGGCCTGGCCGTTGCTGTCGAAGTAGCCCACCACGCACACGCCCTTGGCGTGATTTCGGCGATAGCCGGGAAACGTGCCGGCGTTGTGTTGCAGCTGGTTCACCAATTTCTGCGGCGTGAGCCGGTGTGGCGCCAGCCAGCCGCCGACATAACCGAAGGCGGCGGCGACAAGCGCGATTACTGCGACGATCAGCGCCCACGAACCCGCATTGCCTTTGCGCCGTTCGGGCGCGGAAAGTTCCTCTTGCATGCTGCGACTCCTGGAAGATGCACGCCAAATCAAGCGTGGTAGTTCATGGCGCCGGATGTGCCGCCGATGCAGAACATTCGCCAAGTCATGCCGAGCGGTTACATGCTGCCATCCGGGCATGGTACCGCTGCGGCCGGCCGTCGGCGGCGGGTATCGCCGCTGAGCCGTGCAGGTCGAACCTGCGTGGGCCAGTGTCGCGCCCGCTGTCGCCCCGCCGCTTTCGGGCCTCAATGCCGCGGATGGCGATTGTGGAGAGATGCCACACCCGGGAATTCCGCAGGGCGCACCCTTGCGAGCCGATTCGTGCACGCGGCGCGAATCGGCGGACGGGAATCCATTCCCACCCTGGCGATTGGCACGGATTACCTGATCGGTGCCATCAAGTGCTGGTACGGCGTGCCGGTCCACATCACATACGGCGCTGCCGTGTCGGGGTCCGCGTTTTTCGGGTAATTGTCGTAAAAAGCCTGATCCGCACCCACGATCATGAAATGCGGCCCGGTCTTGACCCAGTGGTTGCCGCTTTCCGGTTTCTTCGCGTACGGGTCCGTGTTGCTCGCATCCGTGCCGCCTTCCAGCATGTATATCAAGCCGATCTTGCCGGCCGGCGGTGGCTGATGCCCGATATACGCGTGTGCCCATTCCATCGCGTTCTTGTCCATGCACATCGAGTCCGGTCCCGGCACCACCGGGTTGTCCGGCATACAGGTGAAATCATTGCTGCCCTTGCGCAGCATGCGCATGGTTCCGTCCGCTTCCATCGTCACGATCGTCGCGTCCCTTGCAACCCGCGCCGGTGCGGCGCGCATCGCGCTCGCGATCATTTGCGCATCCGTCGGCGCCTTCTTGCCGCCCGCCTGCACGGAGCCCATGACAACAAGCATCGCGGCGACAACAGTGAACCGGGTCATCAAGCCTGTGGCATGCATGACAGTCTCCTCGGAGTTTGCTGTGACGGTTTCTCCCGGATCCCCTTTACCAGTCTGTGCCGCTGTCCCGGCCCCGGCAATCGGCCATAAGCCCGACCGCACGCAAGGCGACCTATGCCGATTGGCGGTGGCCGTGCGCGCGCCGCATAATCGGTGTTCGTGCCTTGTCTTGCCGTCCTCGAAGGATCCGCCCATGAACGCTCCCACCCGCATCGACACCACCCGCACCATCCGCGCACCGCGTGGCACCGAGCTGAGCTGCAAAAGCTGGCTCACCGAGGCGCCGTTCCGCATGCTGCAGAACAACCTCGATCCGGAGGTGGCGGAGAACCCGGCGGAGCTGGTGGTGTATGGCGGCATCGGCCGCGCCGCGCGCAACTGGGAGTGCTTCGACGCGATCCTGCGTTCGCTGCGCGAGTTGAACGACGACGAGACCCTGTTGGTGCAGTCCGGCAAGCCGGTCGGCGTGTTCCGCACGCACAAGGACGCGCCGCGTGTGCTGATCGCGAACTCCAATCTGGTACCGCACTGGGCGACTTGGGAGCACTTCAACGAGCTCGATAAGAAGGGCCTGATGATGTACGGCCAGATGACGGCCGGCTCGTGGATCTATATCGGCTCGCAGGGCATCATCCAGGGCACTTACGAAACGTTCGTCGAGATGGGCCGCCAGCACTACGGTGGCAACCTGAAAGGAAAGTGGATCCTCACCGCCGGTCTGGGCGGCATGGGCGCGGCGCAGCCGCTGGCCGCGTCACTCGCCGGCATGTGCAGCCTCAACATCGAATGTCAGCAGAGTCGCATCGACTTCCGCCTGAAGACCCGCTACGTCGATGAGCAGGCCAGTGATCTCGACGACGCGCTGGCGCGCATCAAGAAGTACACCGAAGCGGGCGAAGCGAAATCCATCGCGCTGCTCGGCAACGCCGCCGACATCCTGCCCGAGCTGGTCAAGCGTGGCGTCAAACCCGACGCCGTCACCGACCAGACCAGCGCGCACGATCCGGTCAATGGCTACCTGCCGCAGGGCTGGACCGTGGAGCAGTGGTTCGAGCGCCGCAAGAGCGATCCCAACGGCACCCGCGACGCCGCCAAGAAATCCATGAAAACCCACGTCGAGGCGATGCTCGCGTTCCACGCGCAGGGCATCCCCACCTTCGACTATGGCAACAACATCCGCCAGATGGCCAAGGACGAAGGCTGCGCCAACGCGTTCGCGTTCCCCGGCTTCGTGCCCGCCTACGTGCGCCCGCTGTTCTGCCGCGGCGTCGGACCTTTTCGATGGGTTGCACTCTCGGGCGATCCGGAAGACATCTACAAGACCGACGCCAAGGTCAAGGAACTCATCCCCGACGACGAGCACCTGCACCGCTGGCTCGACATGGCGAAGGAGCGGATCAGCTTTCAGGGCCTACCCGCACGTATCTGCTGGGTGGGCTTAGGGTTGCGCGACAAGCTCGGCCTCGCGTTCAACGAGATGGTGCGCAATGGCGAGCTGAAGGCGCCGGTGGTGATTGGGCGCGATCATCTGGATTCGGGCTCGGTGGCGTCACCGAATCGCGAGACCGAGGCGATGAAGGATGGCAGCGATGCGGTGTCCGATTGGCCGTTGCTCAATGCGATGTTGAACGTGGCCGGCGGGGCGACGTGGGTGTCGCTGCATCATGGCGGCGGGGTGGGGATGGGCTACTCGCAGCATTCTGGCGTGGTCATCGTGTGCGATGGCACCAGGGAAGCGGATGAGCGGATTGCGCGGGTGCTGTGGAATGATCCGGGGACTGGGGTGATGCGG
Organism: Rhodanobacter sp.; assembly: GCA_050737735.1. Classification (GTDB taxonomy): domain Bacteria; phylum Pseudomonadota; class Gammaproteobacteria; order Xanthomonadales; family Rhodanobacteraceae; genus Rhodanobacter. Next base: position 47,625 of record JBOHYM010000028.1, read on the forward strand.
CATGCGGATGCGGGGTATGAGATTGCGGTGGAGTGTGCGAAGGAGAAGGGGTTGAAGTTGCCGATGGTGTAAGAGGGTATGAGTCCCACACTCCCCTTCGGAATTTTACATATACTCGTGATTTCATAGGGCTGCTGTGTTCAAGTCATAGTGCGTATTTGCACAATTATCAGAGTTGATCGTTTCTCTACTCGGTCGGAATCGAGTGTTGCAAACTACACCTCGTATCTATCAGGGAAGCATTTTCATGCCTAATGACCGCGAAGAAGACTGGAACGATGAACTTGCTGAGGAAGTTTCGTCCGAAGGCATAGAAAATTTGGTGGTTTATTCGCGTGACTGGACGGTCGAGACAATCTTGCGTCAGATTGAACAGGACAATATCGATCTAAATCCCGGCTTCCAGCGAAGGAACGCTTGGAATGATTCCAAGCGAAGCAAGCTTATCGAGTCTTTGATTATCGGCGTTCCCGTACCTGAGATTGTTCTCGCAGAGGACATATCAAAGAGACGGTCGTTCATCGTCATTGACGGCAAGCAGCGGCTCCTCGCACTTGCAGGCTTTGCGGATCCGGTCCGCTATAGATCTTGGGATAAGGCTGTTCTAAGGGGATTGGGTACTCGAAAGGATTTGAATGGATCAGATTTTTCCAGCGTGAGGGATGCTCCGGATGATAGCCGTCAATTTCTGAATGCGGATATACGCTGCACTGTAATATCTAATTATAAAAATAATGACGTTTTGTACGATATTTTTTACAGGCTAAACACCGGTTCCGTTCCGCTCAGTTCGCAGGAACTTCGCCAGGTTCTTAATCGCGGACCATTTGCGGATTTCCTTATTGAGTCGACAAATAAGTTGTTGCCACTTCATGCGGTTCTTAATCTTGGCGCTCCTGATAATCGACTGCGAGATGCGGAAATCTTGCTTCGCTATATAGCTTTCTCGATTTTTGGTCAGAGATACGGAGGTAACCTGACTCCATTTCTAGATGAAAGTATGGCAACCGTTAATGAAGGTTGGAATAAATACAAGCCTGAGGTGATGCGCTTTTTTGATGAATTAAATTATGCAACGACACAGCTAATAGACGTGTTTAATGTTCAGCACGTCGGGCGAAAATTCGCGAACGGAAAATGGGAGTCGCGTTTCAATCGTGCACTTTATGAAGTTGAGGCGTTTTATTTCGGGAAGCTGCCTCCTGGTGCGTTAGGCTCCGTTAAGTCAGAGGATGTGGTAGGGGAATTTGAGGAATTCTGCGGTCATAGCCCAGAATTTCTTGATTCGATTGAGACTTCGACCAAGAATTTGCAGAGGTATCGGCGTCGCTACGAGTTATTCCAGGGGTTCGTCAATTCTGTGTTTGGCACAAGCATCAACTGTGTTCCGTTGCCCTGAATGAAGGGTTGATAATGCTAACAATTGACGATTTGAAAAGAGAGCTTGAGCTGCTCCGTAATCGCTTTATGTCGAAGTGGTCGCCAGCGGATCCAAGCCACCTTCCTGAAGACTTTGAGCATGATGTGAAGGCGTACTGTTTGCTGTCGCATGCAGTGTTTGAGGATTTTGCTGAGGGTATATCCTTGGCGGCGCTGAAGTTGGCAAAGGACTCCTGGATGGCAAAGAAGTTTTCACCTGGAACGATTCCTTTGCTCGCGACTTATGGTTTTCGGCTAGAAATAAGTGACGATGAGGATATAGAGCAAAATCGCTTATTTGATCAGATTAGAGAAGGGCTAGATGACTCTGTACGTCAGCATAGTCATGCGATCGTAAATAATCATGGTTTCTCGCTGAAGTACTTGCGGGCTATCTTGATGCCGGTGGGGATTGATGTTCCGGAATCAGTTAAAGTAATGGAGTCACTTCGTGAGCTGGCTAGAGCGAGAGGTTCTTATGCGCACTCTCAGGCTAAGCAAGCGATGTATGGGGATTCGCGTCGCGCTTTTCGACCTATGGCACCTGAGGGCGCCATAGTTGCTGTGAGCGATTGTTTTGAATTGTGTGTAAAACTGGCAGAGCGTCTGGCGGCGATTGAGCACACTGTAAACGCTTAGAGAAAAGGTCTCAGAGACAATTTTCCGATAGCCATCGCAGAGCAAATTGTCCCTGACGTAATTTTTGGCTTTTGGGAGAAAAGGGGTCAGGTTCACTTCTTCCAAAAAACGGGCTCATAATTTCGTTTTGCAAATGAACCTGATCCCTTTGTTTGTTAAGTCGAGATCTTCCCGGGCACGCTGCTTGATCAGCTGGTGATGCCAATAGCAGTAGTGATTTAACTACCTCCACCTCTTTGACCAGGATCGCCGATCAATGCCCCAGTAGCGATCCGGCCTTGTCCATGGGTGACGACGATCCGCTGCTTCCCAGGAACGATTTGCCGTAAGCGTCCGCCCACCGCATGTTCCCTTGGTCAGATCAACCCGTTGCACTACGCGCCTGATACGACAGGAGCAAAGCGATGGGCGAGAAGATCGAGGGTTTGGGCAGAGGGTTGGCGGTGTCGG
>JBOHYM010000029.1:0-46182 GCA_050737735.1 Rhodanobacter sp.
AACCCCAACACACAACCAACCGGCTGCATCGCCTGTTGGGGTTCACTTGCGCTCACCCCAACCTACCAGGCTTGCTGCATTCTGAGTACGTGACGGCCCGCCTTCATACCCACGCCTTTCTCGTGGGCGCATCCGCGTTCAATCAGTCCGCCGGTACGATGTCTGCGGATGACGTCGATGGCACGGTCGCCTCAGTGCGCCGCGCATAGCGCCGCGCCAGCACGGCACACGTCATCAGCTGGATCTGATGGAACAGCATGATCGGCAGCACGACCATGCCCAGCGGATGGCCGGCGAACAGCACCTTGGCCATCGGCACGCCGCTGGCCAGACTCTTCTTGGAGCCGCAGAACACGATGGTGATCTCGTCCTGCTTGCCGAAGCCCAGCGCGCGTGAGCCGAAGCAGGTGATCAGCAGCGCCAGCGTCAGCAGCACCGCGTTGATCAGCAGCAGGCCCAGCAGTACCGGCAAGAGCGCCTGTTTCCACAGCCCCTCCAGTACGGCCGCGCTGAACGCGGTGTAGACCACCAGCAGGATTGAACCCTGATCGACCAGGCCGACCAGCGGTTTGTGCCGCTGCACCCAACCACCGATCCAGCACTGCGCCACCTGCCCCGCCACGAACGGCACCAGCAGTTGCAACACGATGCCGCCCACGGCATCCCCCGACATGCCACCCGAGCCGTGCGACTCCAGCAGCGCGCCGACCAGCAGCGGCGTGATGAAGATACCGAGCAGGCTGGAGGCCGAGGCCGAGCAGACCGCCGCGGAAACGTTGCCACGCGCGATCGAGGTGAATGCAATCGACGACTGCACCGTCGACGGCAAGGTGCACAGGAACAGCACGCCCAGATAAAGATCCGGCGTCACCAGCGGCGACAGCACGGGTCGCAGCAGCCACCCCAGCAACGGGAACAACACGAAGGTACTGGCCAGCACGGTCAGGTGCAGCCGCCAGTTCGTGACGCCGGCGACCACCGCCGCGCGCGACAGCTTGGCGCCGTGCAGGAAGAACAGCAGCGCGATCGCCACATCGGTGAGCACGCCGAACACCGGTGCGGCGGCGCCACGGCACGGCAACACGCTGGCCAGCAGCACGGTGCACAGCAATGCGCAGGTGAAGCGATCGGGAAGGAAACGGCGAAGCATCGGCGATTGACATGCCGTCCGGAACGACGGCGCAGGAAGTGGGCAGCGCCTATTGCACCGTTCCATCGTTGATAAATCAAATCGTTCCATCTTGCGTGCCGGATCTCCATCTTGCGCATGACGGAGCCGTCTCGACACGGGCCACGAGCCTGTCGACGAGCCGATCGCTCACACCGTCTTGAACCTTGCGCACCTAATCTCGACGGCATCCAGCGGAGAACGTCATGCGTTACCAGCTCTACTACTGGTCCGGCATCCAGGGGCGCGGTGAGTTCGTGCGCCTGGCACTGGAAGACGCCGGTGCGGATTACGTGGATGTCACCCGCGTACGTGGCGACGACGCCCTCATCCCGTTCCTGCAGGGCGAGCAAGGCGGCTCCCTGCCGTTCGCGCCACCTTTCCTAAAGGCCAGCCGCACGGTGATCGCCCAGACCGCCGCCATCCTGCTTTATCTGGCGCCACGGCTGAAACTGGTTCCCGCGGGATCGGCTGCTCAGCTTTATGCGCACCAGTTGCAGCTGACCATCACCGACCTGGTCGCCGAGGTCCACGACACCCATCACCCGATCGCCAGCAACCTGTATTACGAAGACCAGCGCGCCGCCGCCAGGCAACGTGCGGAAGACTTCCGCCGGCACCGGCTACCCAAATACCTCGATTATTTCGAGCAGGTGCTGATCCGCAGTGATGGCCGGCATGCCTTGCCCAGGCATTCCTACGTCGATCTCTCGCTGTTCCAGATCATCAGCGGACTCGATTACGCCTACCCGCACGCGATGCGTCGGCTGCGCCGCAAACTGCCGCATTTGTGCGGACTGGCCGGGCAAATCGCCGAACGGCCACGCATCGCCGCCTACCTGACCTCACCACGCCGGCTGGCCTTCAACGAGGACGGCATCTTCCGTCATTACCCTGAACTGGATGCCACGCGCTGAACACCACACAGGCCCTCAGAACAGCGCGATCACCACCGCCCCGGCCACGATCAGGCCACCGCCGATCAGCAGCGGCAGGCTCGGCTTTTCACCGAGGAATACCAGCGCCAGCACGATCGCGATCGCCACGCTGAGCTTGTCGATCGGCGCGACCTTGCTTACCGGGCCCAGTTGCAGCGCGCGGTAGTAGCACAGCCACGACAGACCGGTGGCCATGCCGGACAGCACCAGGAACAGCCAGCTGTGCAGCGGCAGCCCGGTCGGCTTGGCCCATTCCTGACGCAGGCTGAGGATGCCGGCGGTGACGATCAGGATCACGATGGTGCGGATGAAGGTGGCGAGGTTGGAATTGATGCCGACCACGCCCAGCTTGCCGAAGATGGCCGTCAGCGCCGCGAATAGCGCCGAGCCAAGGGCAAACAGCAGCCAGCTTTCACGCAGGTGCATTGTGGGGTTCCCCGCTTCGCATCATCCCGTTGTGCTCGCTAAGCTGCTTGACTGCGGAGCATCCCAAGATCAGTGGCCGTTCTCATCAGGATTCGTCTGCGACGAATCCTGGGACGAATCCTCGGCAGCCGGCTTGCTCTTGCCCCACTCCAGCACCTTGTACATCGCCGGGGCCACCTCCCGCTTGCCGTGCTCGTCGATCAGCCGCCCCTGCGGATCGACCATGTAGGTCTGCTGCAGCCCGTGCTTCGGGGTGACCACCACCATGTAGACCTGACCGCTGTGGCTGTATTCCTGAATGGTGTTGTCGCCTTCCTGGCGCACGCGGATCTGCGGTAACTGTGCCTCCCTGCCACCGGGTGCGGCACCCTGATACTCCGGCAACGCCGGCGGCTGCCGGGTCATCGGGTTGCTGTTTTGCGAAGGGGAGGCCGGGGGTGCCACCGCCTTTACACCCGGGTCATTCATGCCCGGTGGTGGCGGCACGCTGGCCGACATGGACTGCGCAGACACGCTCGACACCAGCAGGCTCGAGGCGAACAAGACGCTGGCGGCAGCCAGCAAGGCAGCGGTTTTCATGGCGGCAACCTCGATCGGGGTGCAGAGCATAACAGCGCCTTCGCACAGCTTCCGTGAAGCGGATTGACGCATGCGAGAATATGGCATGGCCAAACTCATCCTGATCGACGGCTCCTCCTACCTGTATCGCGCATTCCATGCGCTGCCGCCCTTGACGAACGCCCACGGCGAACCGACCGGTGCGCTGTTCGGCGTGGTCAACATGCTGCGTGCCACGCTTAAGGCGAAGCCGGAATATCTCGCGTTCGTCAGCGATGCCCCGGGCCCGACCTTCCGTGACGCCCTGTACGACCAGTACAAGGCGAACCGGCCCCCGATGCCGGACGACCTGCGCGCACAGGTCGAGCCGATGCTGGCGATCGTCGGCGCACTGGGCTTCCCGATCCTGCGCGTTCCCGGCGTCGAGGCCGACGACGTGATCGGCACGCTGGCCGTGCAGGCGCAGGCGCTCGGCATCGAGGTCGAGATATCCACCGGCGACAAGGACATGGCGCAGCTGGTGGGTCCGCACGTCACCCTGGTCAACACCATGAGCAATACGGTGATGGACAGCGATGGGGTGATGGAGAAGTTCGGTGTGCGGCCGGAGCAGATCGTCGACTTCCTCGCACTCACTGGCGACACCGTCGACAATGTGCCAGGCGTGCCGAAATGCGGTCCGAAGACCGCCGCCAAGTGGCTGGCCGAATACGCCACGCTGGGTGGCGTGATCGCGAACGCCGACCGGATCGGTGGCAAGATCGGCGAAAGCCTGCGCGCCGCCCTGCCGCAACTGCCGCTGTCGCGCGAGCTGGTGACCATCAAGACCGACGTGCCGCTGGAACTCGGCCCCACCGAGCTGGCCCAGCGCGAGGCAGATACCGCGCAACTGCGCGAGCTGTATGCCCGTTACGAATTCAAGGCGGCGCTGAAGGATCTCGATGCCGCAACAACTACCCGTGGGAGCGACTTCAGCCACGACGCTCCTGTGGTTGACCGGAGCCAGAGCGTCGCGACTGAAGTCGCGCCCACAAAAGAGCCGGACCTTTCCTTCGCCGGCGAGTACGAACTGGTCGCCACCCAGTCGCAACTCGACGTGTGGCTGGAAAAGCTGCGCGACGCCGAGCTGATCGCGTTCGATACCGAGACCACCAGCATCGATGCGATGCGCGCAGACATCGTCGGCCTCAGTCTGGCGGTGGAGCCCGGCAAGGCCTGCTATATCCCGCTGGGTCACGATTATCCCGGCGTCCCCAAGCAGCTCGACCGCGGCAGCGTGCTGGCTGCGCTGAAACCGGTGTTCGAGGATGCGGGCCGACCCAAGCTGGGCCAGCACGCCAAGTACGACATCAACATCCTGTCGCACTACGGCATCCCTGTGCAGGGACTGAAGCACGATTCAATGCTGGAATCCTACGTGTGGAACGCCACCGCGACGCGCCACGACATGGATTCGCTGGCGAAGTTGTATCTCGGCTACGAGACGATCAAGTACGAGCAGGTCGCCGGCAAGGGCGCCAAGCAGATTTCGTTCTCGCAGGTGGACCTGGACACCGCCTGCCGCTATGCCGCCGAGGACGCCGACGTCACCCTGCGCCTGCACCATGCGCTGTGGCCGAAACTCGAAAGCGTGCCCACGCTGCGCAAGGTCTACGAGGACATCGAAATTCCGCTGGTGCCGGTGCTGGCCGCGATGGAGCGTCGTGGCGTACTGATCGACGGCAACGAACTGCGCAAGCAGAGCCAGCAGCTCGGCAAGCGCATGCTGGAACTGCAGCAGCAGTCACACGCCCTGGCCGGACGCGAGTTCAACCTGGATTCGCCGAAGCAACTGCAGGCGATCCTGTTCGACGAGCTTGGCCTGCAGGCCAAACTGAAGACCCCGACCGGCCAGCCGTCCACCAACGAGGAGGCGCTGGAAGCGATCGCCGACACGCATGAGCTGCCGCGGCTGATTCTCGACTATCGCGGCCTCGCCAAGCTGCGCTCCACTTACACCGACAAGCTGTCCAGCATCGTCAACCCGCGCACCGGCCGGGTGCATACCAGCTACCACCAGGGTTCGGTGGCCACCGGGCGGATCTCCTCGTCCGACCCGAACCTGCAGAACATCCCGGTGCGCACCGAGGAAGGCCGACGCATCCGCCAGGCGTTCATTGCGCCGCCGGGCTGGAAGGTGCTGGCGGCGGATTACTCGCAGATCGAGCTGCGCATCATGGCGCACCTGTCCGGCGACGAAGGCCTGCTGCGCGCGTTCCACGAAGGCGGCGACGTGCACCGCGCCACCGCGGCGGAAGTGTTCGGCATACCACCGGAAGAGATCACCACCAACCAGCGCCGCGCCGCCAAGGCGATCAACTTCGGCCTGATGTACGGCATGAGCGCATTCGGACTGGCACGCCAGCTCGGCGTCGACCGTGGCGAGGCCAGCGACTACATGGCACGCTATTTCTCACGCTATCCCGGCGTGCGCGCGTTCATGGACGCCACCCGCGAACAGGCGCACCGCAACGGCTACGTCGAAACCATCTTCGGCCGCCGCCTGTATCTGGAAAACCTCACCTCGCGCAACCAGGGCCTGCGTCAGGGCGCCGAACGCGCCGCGGTGAACGCGCCGATGCAGGGCAGCGCCGCCGACATCATCAAGCGCGCGATGATCGCCGTGGCCGCCTGGATTGACGGGCGCGACGACGTCCACATGCTGATGCAGGTGCACGATGAACTGGTGTTCGAGGTACGCGCCGATGCGGTGGACGAGGTACGCGCCGCGGTGATCGCCCGGATGTCCGGCGCCGCGGAACTGGCGGTGCCGTTGCTGGTCGATGTCGGGGTGGGCGCGAACTGGGATGAGGCACATTGAGTGCACTCTTTTGCATGCGTCTCGCCTGCCGCGCACTCAACCCCGCATATACAACAACGGCTTGTGGGTTAAGGTTTCATCAAATGAACCTGCGCTAAATTTTTTTGCAGGGGCTTGAAACTTTCCCGGCGAATCCGCATCAAAGTCATCGGATGCACGCAACGGCATCCATGGCCAGCTCACCTCCCTGAGCAGCCACGGTCGCGAACCTCCTCCCCTGGGTTTTCGCGGCCGCCCGGCCCCGAAGGTTCCCCCTAACCTTCGGGGCCTTTTTTTGCCTGCGCTCCGGCCAGCCTGTACTTTCTGTGCGCACCCTCTATTGGCGCACACTTCGTGTGCACACCCGCACCCGGCATACTCGACGCACATCCATCAAGGGGAGCTTCCATGCGCGCAGGCCTGATCATCGTCGGCATCATCTTGCTGGTGGCCGGCATCTGGGTCGTCTCCGGCCACGCCACCTACCAGGATACCGACACGCTGTTGCAGGTCGGCTCGGCCAAGATCACGGCGACGCATGACAAGGGCGTGCCCCAATGGTTGGGCATTGCCGGCATCGTGGTTGGCGGCCTGCTGGCAGTTGGCGGTTTCATCAAAAAGAGCTAGACAGCATCCTTGCGCCCGGAAAACCGCCGCCTCTGCGGCGGTTTTCTTGTGTGGCCCGCTACAATCGACAAGATGGATGTCTCGTACCTGATCGACCCGCTCAACGACGCACAGCGCGAAGCGGTCTGCGCACCGCCCGGCCACTACCTGGTGCTGGCCGGGGCCGGCTCCGGCAAGACCCGCGTGCTCACCCACCGCATCGGCTGGCTGACCCAGGTCGAACGCGTGCCGCCGTGGGCGATCCTCGCCGTCACCTTCACCAACAAGGCCGCCGGTGAAATGCGTGCGCGGCTGGACGCGCTGATTTCCGGCGGCACCCAGGGCCTCACCGTCGGCACCTTCCACGGCATCGCGCACCGCCTGCTGCGCCGGCACTGGCGCGAGGCGGGCCTGCCGGAAACCTTCCAGATCCTCGACGCCGACGACCAGCTGCGGCTGGTCAAGCGCGTGGTCGCCGGGCTGGGACTGGACGATGCGAAGTACCCGCCGCGCCAGGCCAGCTGGCAGATCAACCAGTGGAAGGACGAGGGCAAGCGCCCGGACAGCATCGAACATCGCGATCATCCGGTCACGCACACGTTCGTGAACATCTACAAGGCCTACGAAGACGCCTGCCGCCGCGCCGGACTGGTCGATTTTGCCGAGCTGCTGCTGCGTGCGCACGAGTTGTGGCTGAAGAACCCGGCCGTGCTGGAGCACTACCAGCAGCGCTGGCGTTACCTGCTGGTCGACGAGTTCCAAGACACCAACACGCTGCAGTACGCGTGGATCCGCGTGCTGGCAGGAAGCACCGGCCAGGTCTTCGTGGTTGGCGACGACGATCAGGCGATCTACGGCTGGCGCGGCGCGAAAGTGGAGAACGTGCAGCAGTTCCTGCGCGACTTCCCCGGCGCCCGCACGATCAAGCTGGAGCAGAACTACCGCTCCACCTCGACCATCCTGAAAGCCGCCAACAGCGTGATCCAGCGCAACGGCAGCCGCCTCGGCAAGCAGCTGTGGACAGCGGGCGAAGATGGCGAACGCATCGCGCTGTACGCCGCGTACAACGAGCAGGACGAGGCGCGCTTCGTGATCGAGCGCATCCGCGAATATATCAACGAGCACGGTCATGCGAAGGACTGCGCGATCCTGTACCGCTCGAACGCACAATCACGCAATTTCGAGGAACAGCTGACCCAGTACAGCGTCAAGTACCGCGTCTACGGTGGCCAGCGCTTTTTCGAGCGCGCCGAGGTCAAGGACGCACTGGCCTACCTGCGCCTCAGCGCGAACCGCCATGACGACGCCGCGTTCGAGCGCGCGGTGAACACACCGCCACGCGGCATCGGCGATCGCACTCTTGACGTGCTGCGCCGTCGCGCGCGCGGCGACAACACCTCGATGTGGGAATCCGCCCTGGTCGAACTGGCCAGCGGCAGCGAACTGGCCGGGCGCGCGAAGAATGCGGTGAAGACGTTCCTCGGGATGATCGATGAAATGGCGCGTACTTTCGTTGGCCCATCCAGTGATGAAGCACTCAACCTTGCCGAACAGATCGATCATGCAATCACCCACACCGGCCTGCGTGACTTCTACGAGAAGGACAGCCGTGGCAATGCCGAGTCGCGGGTGGAGAATCTGGACGAACTGGTCAACGTGGCCAGCCGTTTCGAGCTGACACCCGATGACATCGAGGCCGGCCTCGGCGAGCTGGCAGCCTTCCTCTCGCACGCCGCGCTGGAAGCCGGCGAGAACCAGGGCGAGGCGTGGGACGACTGCGTACAGCTGATGACCCTGCACTCGGCCAAGGGCCTGGAGTTTCCGGTGGTGTTCCTGGTCGGCATGGAGGAGGGCCTGTTCCCCAGCCAGCGCTCGGTCGATGACGAGGGTCGACTGGAAGAGGAACGCCGGCTCGCCTACGTCGGCATCACCCGCGCCCGCGAAAAACTGTTCGTCACCCACGCCGAATCGCGCCGCATGCACGGCACCGAGATGCTGGCACGGCCCTCGCGCTTCCTCGGCGAAATGCCGGCCGAACTGATCGACGAAGTACGCCCACGCGTGCAGGTCACCCGACCGATGTATGCCGGCCGCCTGCGCGAAACATCGTCATCGCTCGAGGAAACCCTGCCGGTGAAACTCGGCCAGCGCGTCAGTCATCCCAGCTTCGGCGAAGGCGTGGTGCTCAGCGCCGAAGGCAGCGGTGCGCATACGCGGCTGCAGGTGAATTTCGAAGGCGCCGGCAGCAAGTGGCTGGTGGCGGCGTATGCGAATCTGACGCCGCTGTAAGCCTGCATCAGCAATCACCCGTTACCGTCATCACGAGACCGCAAGATCATGATCTTGCGGGAGTTACATGAACGCATGCAACAACGCGACGAAACTCTTGCACCGCTGACGCGTTCAATCGCTAGGCCACCTATAGCCAGCGAAGAAACATCATGGATCAACAGATCACCACACCGGGCGCATCGGAACGCACCCGGCTCGACGAGAATATCTGTGTACACATCTTCACCGCGTCGGCAGCCATGGTGGGCGTCTGCCTGACTGTGGTCGGCATCATTCGCGTGGTGATTTCGCGGCACACATCCGATCTGCTCGCCGACGACCTGCTGGCCGTGAACGCCATGCTCTACCTGGCCTCTTCCCTGCTGTCGTACTGGGCTCTACGCACTCGCAACGTGACCCGGAACTATCGGCTCGAACGCACGGCTGACATCATCTTCCTGGTTGCGCTGACGCTGACCGCCGTCAGTGCCGCCTACATCACCTGGGCGATGTCGGTGCACTGAGGACCCCGCTTCGCATGACACCAGCGCGCACTATTCACGCAATCGCGGCACTCCATGTTCGTTGCGTTCTTCGACCGCAACCGGACGCGTATCGAGACGGCCGGCGCGTTGTTCCTGCGGCAACGACTCGACCGCTTCCCCACGGGTCAAAGCCAGCGCGTTGCGGTAACAGCGTTGCGCCTGCTCCGCGTTTCCCTGCCCGACGAAAGTATCGCCAAGTGCTTCCCATGCACCCGCGCTCGGCACCAGCGCCAGCGAGCGTTGCAGATATTGATGCGCCTTGCCCCACAGCTTCAGCCGCACGCACATGCGGCCGAGTGTAAGCAGCAGGCTCGCGTCGTTCGGATGGGCGTCGAGCCAGCCTTCGGCGCGGCGCAGGCGTGCCTCGACGTCGTCGCCAGGCAAGGTGCCGTAGGTTTCGATCAGCAGCGGGGACCATTCGCGGCGCAGCGCGGATTCCACTTCGTCCATCGCCGGCAGCACCAGACCGAAACCGGAGGCGCGGCGGGCATACGTGTCGATCACCGCAGGCACCCGGCGCTGCGCCTTCGGCAGCTGCGACCACAGGGTGTTGAGTGCGGCGCCATCCGGGGCGGCGTTGATCGTCGCGGTGAGCACTTTCGCTTCCAGCGCAGCGTAGGCGCGAGTGCCGAGTGATCCGCTTTTCTGCAGCGGATCAAGCGCCTCACGGGCGCGCCGGATATCACCGCAGGCCAGCGCGGCCAGGGCCAGCTCGCGCCAGCCGCCGGGTGTCAACGTGCCTTTGTCGGATTCGGGTACCAGCAACGCCAGCGCCTCGGCCGGCTTGCTTTCGTGGCGCAACACGCGGGCGCGCAGCACGCGGGCCGCTTGCGGTGCGGATTGCGAAGCCTGGTTCAGCGCTTCCAGTGCGCGTCCATGCTCGCCACGGCGTGAAGCGGCCACGGCCGAGGCCAGCAGGGCTGGGCCGCGCAGGCTGTCCAGCCGCGAGGCGCGATTGAGGTCGCGCTCGGCATCGCCATGACGGCCTTCGATCAGGGCGAGCAGGCCATCGCTCATGCGCTGCTGGCTGAGCCGCCGATGCCGCCGCGAGAACGCGCCGAATGGCCAGCGCAGCAGGCGCCACAGCGCGGTGAGCAAACCCCACGCCAGCAGCAGGATCAGCACGGCGGCCACCACCGTGGTTTCCACCCGCCAGCCACGCAACCGCAGCAGCACATAACCGGGATCCGCCGCCACCCAGTGCCAGCCGAACGCGGCCAGTGCGGCGACGATCACCAGCAGCAGGATCCAGCGCCACAACCTCATGGTCGGGCTCCGACCGCCGGCTTGACGGCGCTGCTGGCAGCGGCAGGTACGGCATCCGGTTTCAGCGCATGCACGGTGCGCAGGTTGCGCAACTCGCCCAGTGCAGCCCCGAGCTGCACCGGCGCATTCGCGGGCAACGCGGCGGCGAGTTGTGTGATCGTGCTGTGCATCTGCTGCACCGCCGGTGCGCTGCCGTCGAACTGCGTCGTCAACGCGGCGTCCACCCGCTGCAGCGCGGCGGCATAGGCCGGGCCGTCATACGCCATCAGCGCGATCTGCGCCTGCGCCAGGTCAAGTTCCGCCAGTTCGCGCGCGAAGCGCGCATCGGCCACCGCCAGCGGTGCGCCGTGGTCGCGCTGCACGCTGACCACGCTGACCAGTGCGCGGCGGATACGCGACCAGGCATCCGGCGTGTCGGCAGCATTCGGGTTGTCGAGCGATTTCAGCGGCAGCGTGGCCAGTATGCCGCGCAAGGCCGTCAGTTGCTGCAGCGCGCCGGCGTGGCTGGCCGGTTGGCTCTTCGCCAGCGCGTCGCGTTCGGCGCTGATGCTCTGACGCACACCGGAGAACGCGCCATCGTTGACCGCGGCCAGAGTCTGGTCGGCCAACGCGTACGCGGCGGCCGCACCCTGCGCATCGTGGAACAGCGTGTAGCGTTCGCTGGCCATGCGCAGCAGCGATTCGGTCTCGTCCAGCAGCATCGCATCGTGGCCGGACAGGCTCTTCTCGGCAAGCCTGGCCACCGCATCTTCGAGATTGCGCGTGCGGTCGGCCTGACCGAGCACTTCCTCGCGCAGCGAACGGTTGACCGCCGCCGCATCGTTCAGGCGCTGGTTGAGGCTGGTCCGTTCGCCGCTGACACCGGTCAACGTGGTTTCCAGTGCGGCGACACGCTGCTGCAGGCCGGCCACGTTCTGGCTGTCGGTCGCGTTGCCCTGTTCATGCTGCCATTGACGCCAGCCGACGTAGCCTGAAGCAGCCAGCGCGATCAACGCCAGCAGCAGCGCAAGCGCCAGACTGCCGCCGCCATGCGGGCGCGGTTCACGCGTGGCGGGCGCGGTTCGCACCGGGCGCGTCGGCGTCGCATCGGCCGGCATCGGATCAGGACGGGCGCGCTCGGGCGCGGCGGACTCGTTGGGCTTGTCTACGTTGCTCATGCGCGCATGCTAACAGCCCATACGCCTGCGTTCGTAGCAAGCTGGCGTGAAGAAGCTCAGCCCGTGCGCATGGCGGCGCCAAGCAGATCGGTCGACAGCGCCGAGGTGGCCAGCACGATGCGCGAGAAGCCGCTATCGCGAGCGACCGCCGCCAGCCGCTCGCTGCTGACCACGGCGGTCGTCACGCACAGCCGCGCCCACGCCGCTGGCGGCAGCAACCGATGCAGGTTGTGCAACGCCTCTGCACTGGACAGCAGCACCTGCGCCGAGCGTGGCAATGGCAGCAACGCATCGACATGCCGGCGATCCAGCCGCGGCGCCACCCGCTGATAGACATGCAACTCGTGCAGCTGCGCACCGCGCGCGGCCATCTGCTCGCGCAGCAGGCCACGACCGCCACCAGCACCGATCAGGCCGACACGGCGGCCACGCAGTTCCTGCAGCGCCGGATGCTCCAGCAGCCCCTCGCTATCCTGCCGCGGCGGCGTCAGCGGCATGCGGACGCCATGCCGACGCAACGCCCGCGCAGTACCCTGGCCCACCGCGAGCACGACAGCCGTGGTCTGCAACGGCGCCAGTGCTGCGGCGAAGCGGACGGCCGCTGGACTGGTGAAGACCAGTACCTCACCCTGCAGCGCGGCCTGCAGATCCTTGCGTGCCGCGGCCTCGTCAGCCACGCCGCGCAGGGCCAGTCCCGGCAACAACAGGGGCACGCCACCCAGGTTGCGCACCCGTCGCGCCAGTGCGGCGGCGGTGCCGGCCGGGCGCGTGATCACCACGACCCGGCCGCACAGACCCGCGTTGTCTACCAGGGCTTGCCGCTGCATCCGCGCGTCGCATCCATCATGGCCATGGCTCCAGTGTAATGGTCGCCCTACACTGGGAGGTCATTCTTTCAGCCAGGCCCCGATCCACGTGAGCACCACCGACGACGCAACCACCCAAGCCCGACAAACTCCGGCGCAGCAACTGATCCAGTTCATCCGCGCCGAGATTCCGCTGGCCCACACCATGGATCTGCAGCTGGGCGAATCCAGCGACGACATGCTCAGCCTGCTCGCGCCGCTGGCCCCGAACGTCAATGACAAGGGCTGCGCCTTCGGCGGCAGCCTGGTCAGCCTGATGACACTGAGCGGCTGGGCGCTGGTGGAGCTGGCACTGCGCCGGCAGGGCCACGACTGCGATGTGTTCGTGGCCGAGTCCAGCGTGCGCTACCTGGCGCCGCTGTGGCAGGACTTCCGCAGCGAGGCGCGGCTGGCTGCCGACGCCGACTGGACCACGTTCTTCAACACGCTGAACGCACGCGGGCGGGCACGTATCGAAGTCGCCTGCGTGGTGCCCGGCGATGACGGCAAGCCGGCCGCCACGCTGAGTGCACGCTTCGTCGCCAAGCGGCGCGGCTGAACCACCGCATCCCGGTTGAGGCAGAATGGACCGGTCTTCATCGGGAGGAACCTTCATGCGCCGCATCCTGAGCATTTTCGCCATGCTGTCCGTGCTGTTGCTGGCCGGCTGCGCCACCCAGAAACGCAGCGACACACTGACCACCACACTCAATGCGTATGCCAGCACCCTGCGCTGGGGCGATTTCCAGAGTGCCGCACAATTCATCGACCCCGCGCTCCGCGAAAAGCATCCGCTGAGCGCGCTGGACATTGCGCGTTACAAGCAGGTCAAGGTAAGCGAATACGACGATGGCAACGGCCCGCTGCCGGCCGGGCAAAACAGCGTGCAGCAGACCGTGCACATCAGCCTGGTCAACGTCCATACCCAGTCCGAACGCAGCATCGTCGACCACCAAACCTGGCACTACGACGAGAAAACCAAGCACTGGTGGCTGACCAGCGGGCTGCCGGACATCACTCAGGACTGATCCGCACACCTTCCGGTCGCGCCATGCCCGTATAATCGCCGGTTTACCCGGATTGGCGCAGCCAGCGCGCCTGTGGACTGACGATGAACGATTTCCTGCACAAGCTGCCCGAATTTATCGGCAATCATGCGGCCCTGGCGGCCCTGTTCGCGATCCTGCTGGTGGCGTTGATCGCCATGCAGATCGCCGAACTGTTCAGCAAGACCCGGGAGCTGAGCCCGGCCGGTCTGACCGGGCTGATCAATCGCGAGAACCCGCTGCTGATCGACCTGTCCTCGATCGCGGAGTTCGAGAAGATGCACGTGCCCGGCGCCAGGCACGTGGCGATGAGCCAGTTCGATCCGGAAAACAAGGATCTGGCCAAGGCGAAGGAACTGCCAGTGGTGGTGATGGACAAGGACGGCCGCGGTAATTCGGTCAAGGCCGCGCAGCGCCTGGTCAAGGCCGGTTTCGGCAAGGTGCATACGTTGGGTGGCGGCGTGCTGGCCTGGCATGCGGCGCAGCTGCCCGTTGCCAAAGGCAACAAATAAGCACGCGCCTTTAGGTCGCGGCTGCAGCCGCGACTGCCTTTCGCACAACGGGAAAAATCAGCGATCGTGAATGCCGGCGCGACCGGTGATGATCTGCGCCAGCACGTCCGGCGCGTACTCGAACGAGTCGTAATACAGCCGCTCTTCCGGTAACCCGGCGTCGAGAAACAGCGGGTGCGCGGCGTCGATCATCGCCGGCGGCCCGCTCATGTACAGGTCGTGGCCGGACAGGTCCGGCTGATCCGCCAGCACCGCCTCGTGCACCAGCCCCGTGCGCAGACCAGTCGCCCGCTCTGAATCGGATAGCACGGGATCGGACAACACGGCGTGGAACTGCAGGTTCGACAACTCGCGCGCCCAGCGTTCGGCCAGCGGGCGCAGATACAGATCCGCCGCCGTGCGCGCACCCCAATAGACCTGCATCGGCCGGCGCGTGCCCAGCGCGATGAAATGCTCGACGATCGCCTTGACCGGCGCGAAGCCGGTGCCACCGGCCATAAACAGCATCGGCCGCTCGGAATCCTCACGCGGCACGAAGGTGCCCAGCGGCCCTTCGATGCGCAGGTGGTCGCCCACCTTCAGCACATCGCTGACCCACGAGGTGAAGCCACCACCCGCCACGTGCCGCACATGCAACTCGATCATGCCGTCGGCCTGCGGGCCGTTGGCGACCGAGAACGGCCGGCGCCGGCCATCCTCCAGCAACACATCCAGGTACTGGCCGGGCAGCCGGTTGAGGCGCCGTTCGCCGTGGGCGGGCAGCAGGCGCAGGCCGATCACGTCCGCTGCCAGCGGCCACTTCTCGGTCACCACCATGCCGAGCTGACGCCGCGCGATGTCCTCCACCGAGGTCACCTCGCGCGCCTCCAGCAGCAAGTCGCTGGTCGGCACCGCCTGGCACAGCAGCACCGCATGATGGGCCAGCGCGCTGGCACTCAGCGCCAGCGGCGGGTTGCGCGGGTACTCGCAATGCCCCTGCAGCAAGGTCGCCTTGCAACTGCCGCAAACGCCGGCGCGGCAGGAGTACGGCAACGCCACGCCCGCCCGTTGCGCTGCTTCCAGCACGGTTTCGCCGGCCGCCACCGAAAACTGGCGGCCCGAGGCTTTGAGGGTAACGGTAAACACCAGGCACATTGTCGCGGTGATGAGAGCGTTCGACAATGCGGGTCCGGTAACGAGGAATCAACCATGAGCATCTGGAAACAGCCTACTGACCTCGCGCGTATGAACGCGTGGAGTGCCAACACCATGATGGAGACGCTCGGCATCCGCATTACCGCGATCGGCGACGACTGGCTGCAGGGCACCATGCCGGTCGACCATCGCACCCACCAGCCGTACGGCCTGCTGCACGGCGGCGCCTCGGTGGTGCTGGCCGAGACGCTGGGCAGCAGCGCGGCCATGCTCACGCTCGACCCGGAGAAAGAACTCGCCGTCGGCCTCGACATCAACGCCAACCATATCCGCGGCGTACGCAGCGGCATCGTCACCGGCACCGCCCGGATGCTGCATCTGGGCCGCTCGACGCAGGTGTGGGAAATCCGCATCGAAAGTGACGAAGGCGCACTGGTTTGCATCTCGCGCATCACCATGGCGGTGGTGCCGGCACGTGTCGTGGGCCCGCGTTGAACGACACGCCGTACGCCAGCCTCAGTCCCGACCTGGTGCTCGCCGCCGTCAGCGCCTGCGGCCTGTGGCCGGATGGCCGACTGCTTGCACTCAACAGCTACGAGAACCGGGTGTGGCAAGTCGGGCTGGAAGATAATTCACCCGTGATTGCCAAGTTCTATCGGCCCGGCCGCTGGAGCGACGCGGCGATCATCGAGGAACACACGTTCACGCTGGAGCTGGCCGCCGCCGAACTGCCGGTGGTTGCACCACTCGCGTTCGATGGCCATACCCTGCTGCGACACGGCGGCTTCCGCTATGCGTTGACGCCGCGTCGCGGTGGTCGTGCGCCGGAACTGGAATCATCCGAACAGTTGCAGTGGCTGGGCCGGCTGATCGCACGCATGCACGTCGTCGGCGCGCGCCAGCCCTTCGTGGATCGCAGCCAGCTCGACCGCGACACGATGGTGCGGCAACCGATGCAGGCGGTACTCGAGTCATTGCTACTACCGGCTTCACTGCAGACGAATTACCGCGCGTCCGCCGAACGACTCGATCGTGCCATCGGCTTGCGCCAAGAGGCGGTCGGCCCGGTGCGACAGCTGCGCCTGCACGGCGACTGCCACCCTGGCAACGTGTTGTGGACCGACGACGGTCCGCACTTCGTCGACCTCGACGACGCCCGCACCGGCCCGGCCGTGCAGGATTTGTGGATGCTCGCCGGCGACGAACGTGCGATGGACGCCGTGCTCGACGGCTATCGGCAGTTCCGCGACTTCGACGACAGCGAACTCGCCCTCGTCCCCGCCCTGCGCGCGATGCGTCAGCTGCACTACGCCGGCTGGATCGCCGCACGCTGGCACGACCCGGCGTTTCCCGCCGCATTTCCGTTCGCGGCCGAATCGCGCTGGTGGGAACAGCACATCGCCGACCTGCACGAACTGGCCGACGAACTGGAATAATTCCCTCATTAAACTGTGGGAGCGGTTTCAGCCGCGACGCTTTTCCATCTTGCGCGATGACCACTCAAGCGCGTCGCGGCTGAGGCCGCTCCCACAGAAATCACCCCTACCCTTCTCGTTATTCCCTTCTGGAGTCCCGCATGCGCCTCATCCTCTTCCGCCTGATCGGCATCCTTGAAATCGCCGGCGGTCTGTACGGCGTGGCGGCGATGCTGCATCGGCTACTGCCATTCGGCTCGACCCACGAAAGCCTGCTCGCCCTGCTCGGCCTGGCGCTGTTCGGCTTCGTGCTCGCCGCTGGCGTGCAGCTGATCGATGGCAGCGAGCGTGGCGTGCGGATGTCCAGCTGGGCGCAACTGCTGCAGCTGCCGCTACTCGCTACGCCGATCTTCAGCTATGCGCTGCACTGCGGCGCCTTCGTGAATGTCTTCGCGACGCTGCAGTCGATGCCGCGGCTCGGCATTGACTGGCACTTCGGCTCGCAGGGTTTCCTGCTCGCCACGGGCGGTCCCGGTGTATCGCGGCTGGGCATCAACCTGCTGGCGCTGCTGTCCTGGCTGGCGCTGCGGCTGCGCTGATGCTCTGCGCATCGTAGGGCGGCCATTGCCCGCTCTACAAAAGCCGCGCGGAATGGACGTGGGCCACCAGCTATCATGCGTGAATGAATACTCCCGCCAGCCTCCCCGTCATCCGCCTGAAATCCGATCGAAATCCCGGTCATCCGTGGGTGTGGTCGGCGCAGATCTACAAGCCGGAGTCGAAACTGCCGCCGGGCAGCGTGGTCGAGGTGCAGGACGCGAAAGGTCGTTTCGTCGGCCGCGCGTTCTGGAACGGCCACGCACGGATTGCGCTGCGCCTGCTCGACACGCATCCGGACTCCACCATCGACGCCGAGTGGATTGCCGCGCGCATCGCCCGCGCGGTGCAGCTGCGCCGCGACTGGCTGCAGCTCAACAGTGTCAGCGATGCGTGGCGCGTGGTGCACAGCGAGGGCGACGGCCTGTCCGGGCTGATCGTCGACCGCTATGCCGACATCCTGGTGATCGAATACTTCGCTGCCGGCATGTGGCGCTTCCGCGAGGCGATCCACGCTGCCTTGCTCAGTCACTTCCCCGGCATGCAGCTGTACTGGTTCGCCGAATCGCATGTGCAGAAGCAGGAGTCGTTCGACTGCCGCAGCCCCGACGTGCCGGCCGCGTTCGAAGTGCACGAGCACGGCCTGCGCTTCCATGCCGCACCGGGCTCCGGCCACAAGACCGGCTTTTTCGCCGACCAGCGCGACAACCGCAAGCGCTTCGCCGAACTGGCCAAGGGCCGCCGTGTGCTCGACCTGTGCTGCAACGCCGGCGGCTTTGCGGTGCATGCGATGGCGGCCGGCGCGCACGAAGCGGTTGGCGTCGATCTGGATGCGGGCATCCTGGAAGTGGCTCGCGCGAATGCCGCTGCCAACAACGTCGACGTGCGCTTCGAACAATCCGACATCTTCGACTGGGTGCGTGCGGCCGTGGCGCGCGGCGAACAGTACGACGCGGTGATCCTCGATCCAGCCAAGCTCACCCGCGACCGCAGCAAGGTGATGGACGCGCTGAAGAAATACTTCGCGATGAACCGCATGGCGCTGGACATCATCCCGCCCGGCGGCTTGCTGCTGACCTGCTCGTGCACCGGCCTGGTCGGCGAGAGCGAGTTCCTGGAAATGCTGCGCCGGGTGGCACTCAATGCTGGCCGCGAAATCCAGATACTGGAAGTGCGCGGCGCCGGTGCCGATCATCCGTTCCGCACCGACGTGCCGGAAGGGCGTTATCTCAAGGCGGTGTTCTGCCGGGTGGATTGAACGACAAGGCGGTGTTCTGCCGGGTGGATACCACCCGGATCGCAGCAGGCGAGACGCCACCGCGTAAACTGGTGACCTGCTTCATCGGAACTCCTTCATGCCTGCCACCGACATTCTGCTGATCGTCCTCGTCATCGCCTTGCTGGTGGTCATCGTGCTGCAGGTGATGACACTGCAACGCGGGCGCGGCGATGCCGGCCTCACCACCCGGCTGGACGCACTCAAGGATGATGGCGAACGGCTGCAGCGCACGATGCGCGAGGAACAGCGCAGCGGCCGCGAAGAACTGCAACAGGGTTTCGATCGCTTCCGCGGTCACGTCGGCGAACAGCTGACTGGCATGAACCAGCAGCAGGCCGAACGCATCGACGGTTTCGGCCAGAGGCTAGCCCTGCTCACCGAGCGTACTGACAACGGCCTGCAATCACTGGCACAACGCCTCGCCGAGGATGCGCGCAAGAGCCGCGAGGAAACCACGCTCGCGCTCAACCATTTCGGCGAACAGCAGCAGCAACGCCTGGCCGCGCTCAGCGCCGACCATGAGAAGCGGATGGGCGAAGTGCGCGCCACGCTGGAAGCCAAGCTGACCGCGATCCAGCAGGACAACGCGGCCAAGCTCGAACAGATGCGCGCCACCGTCGACGAGAAACTGCAAAGCACCTTGGAGACGCGGCTGGGCCAGTCGTTCCAACTGGTTTCCGAACGGCTGGAGGCGGTACAGCGCGGCCTCGGCGAAATGCAGAACCTGGCTACCGGCGTGGGCGATCTCAAACGCGTGCTGACCAATGTGAAAAAACGCGGCATCTTCGGCGAAGTGCAACTGGGTGCCCTGCTGGAGGACATGCTGACCGCCGAGCAATACGCCGCCAACGTCATCACCGTGCCCGGCAGCAACGACCGCGTCGAATTCGCCATACGCATGCCCGGCCAGGAGGAAGGCGAGCATGTCTATCTGCCGATCGACGCAAAGTTTCCGGTGGAGGACTACCAGCGCCTGCTCGACGCCCAGGAAAACGCCGACCTCGACGCCGCCACCCGCGCCGGCAATGCACTGGAAACCCGTGTGCGCGAGGAGGCCAGGCGCATCGCCGACAAGTACGTGTCACCACCGCACACCACCGATTTCGCCGTACTGTTCCTGCCCACCGAGGGGCTGTATGCGGAGGTGATCCGCCGCCCCGGCCTGTTCGAGAGCCTGCAGCGCAACCACCGCATCACGGTGGCCGGCCCGACCACCCTGAGCGCCCTGCTCAACAGCCTGCAGATGGGCTTCCGCACACTGGCCATTGCCAAGCGCAGCTCGGAAGTGTGGAGCATCCTCGGCGCGGTAAAGACCGAATTCGGCCGATTCGGCGACGTGCTGGACAAGGTCAAGAAAAAGCTCGACGAGGCCGGCAAGCATATCGACGCCACCGGCGTGCGTACCCGTGCGATCGAACGCAAGCTGCGCGGCGTGGAATCGCTGACCAGCGAACAGACGGCTGGACTGCTCGGCACCGCGCTGCCTGATGGCGACGATGATCCCGAAGCCGGCGCGGACGCGGACACATGAGCGAACCACGACGCCCGCTGGCCGAGCACCGCCGTCGACTCGACCTGCTCGTCGACCAAATCATGCAGCTGCGCCAGGCTTTGCCGCCGCGCACCCGGCTGGTCATCGGCCTGACCCACGCACTGCGCGCCGTGCTGGCCGCGAGCCTGGGCTACTTCGTCGCCCTCGAACTGGGCCTGGGGCAAGGCTTCTGGGCCGCGATCACCGCGATCTCGGTCAGCCAGGCCAACTACGCGGAAGTGCGCAGCTCCTCGCGCGACCAGTTCGTCGGCGCGATGATCGGCGGCCTGATCGGCATGGGCGCTGCCACGTTCGGGCACGATCATTATCTGGCGTATGTGCTGGCGGTGATCGTCGGCATGCTGCTTTGCTCAGTGTTCAACCTCGGCGCCGCCGGCCGCATCAGCGGCACCACCACCACGATCATCATGCTGGTGCCGCATGCCGGCGCGTTCTGGCAATTCGCCCTGTTCCGGTTGGGTGAAGTCACCTTGGGCGCGGCCGCGGCCCTGCTGGTGAGCTGGCTGTTCGGCACGCTGGAACGACGCCTGTTCGGCGATGCCCCGGCCTCGTAAGGGTTGCAGCGCACCACCTCGACGGGCGCCGCCGTTACACTGCCCGTCTGTCTGATCCCGAAGGACTCTCCATGAGCGATCCGCACGACGTCACCCGCGAACAGGCCGAAGAGGCCGTGCGCACCCTGCTGCGCTGGGCCGGCGAAGACCCGGCACGCGAAGGCCTGCTCGACACGCCCAAGCGGGTAGTCAAGGCGTATCGCGACTGGTTCTCCGGCTACGAGTCCGACCCGGGCGACTACTTGCGTCGCACCTTCAAGGAAGTAGCCGGTTACGACGAGATGGTGGTGCTGCGCGACATCGAGTTCGAAAGCCACTGCGAACACCACATGGCGCCGATCATCGGCCGCGCCCACGTCGGCTACATGCCGACCAATCGCGTGGTCGGCATCAGCAAGCTGGCCCGCGTGGTGGACGGTTTTGCACGGCGCTTCCAGGTGCAGGAAAAGCTCACCGCGGAAATCGCCCAATGCATCCAAGACACCCTGCATCCCGCCGGCGTCGCCGTGGTGATCGACGCCAGCCACGAATGCATGACCACTCGCGGCGTGCACAAGCGCGGCGTGTCGATGGTGACCAGCCAGATGCTTGGCACCTTCCGCGACGACGCACGCACCCGCGCCGAGTTCCTGCAGTTCATCGGCATCCACGGCAGCAGCCGCTGATGCGCCACCTCGCCGTTGCCGTGGCGCTGTTGATGCCACTGATCGCGTTCGCACAGGATTCGCGTGCGGATTACCTCAAGCTGTTCGATACCAACGGCGACGGCAAGGTGAGCGAGGCCGAATACGTGGCCTACATGAGCCAGGGCTTTTACCGCATGGACACCAACCACGACGGCATCCTAGAAACCAGCGAACTGCCCGGTGGCCGCGGCAAGCCGATCACGCTGAAGGAATTCCAGGACAACCTGCGCCGCCAGTTCCACCAGCTCGACCGCCACCACCACGGCTACCTCAACGCGCAGGAGCTGACCGCGCCGCCGCGCTGAGCGTTACTCCGCCTGGCGCCGGCGATCACGCCACCAGCGTGATTCCGACGCGTGCATACATGTCCGCCATGCGCGGATCGGCACGGTAGGCATCCATGACCGGATTGACTCCGAGCGTGTCCAGGTGACGCGAGCGACCCTGCTCGGCACGTTCCAGCCACGCGAAAACCTGCTCGGCGTCGCCGAGTCCTGCATAGATCTGGGCGATGTCATAAGGCGGCACGTAGTGATGAAGCGATCGCTCCAGCAAAACATCGAGTTGTGCCAGCGCCTCGTCGCGCCGGCCGGCCACGGCATGAGTCCAGGCGATCAGCCACGATGCGCCGTCGTCGCCCACCAGCTCGTTCGCGCGCTGCGCACTGGCCGCGGCGGCGGCGTGTTCGCCATGTGATCCGAGCACCTGGGCCAACCAGTAATGTGCCATCCAGAAATGCGGCTCGCGTTCGAGCGTGCCATGCAGGTGCTCGATCGCACGTGCGTACTGGCGGCTCCAGTAGTAAAGAAAACCCTCGGTGACGTCGATCGGCAGCGAGCTCGGGTCCAGTTCGCGCGCACGCAGGATCTGCGCGAATGCCTCGTCGGGCCGCCCCGACGTCATCAGCAGGATCGCGTAGCGGTGATGCGCATCCGTGCAGTTCGGATCGAGTTCCAGCGCGCGCCGATAAGCCAGTTCGGCGCCAGCCCAGTCGCGATCGTATTGCACCAGCGCATGGCCGAGCGCGTAGTGCGCCACCGGGAGTCGTTCGTCGATGGCCAGCGCGTGCAGCGCCGCCTCGCGCGCCAACGGACCGACCTCGTGCGGTGGCCGCGCACCCATCACGCCCTGGATCGTGTAGACATCGGATAGCTCTGCATGGGCCAGCGCATAGCCCGGATCGATCGACAACGCCTGCCTGAAGCAATCGACCGCCCGCTTCAGCGCCGACGGCGAACGCTGCCCGACGAAGAACCGCGCCAATGCGTAACAACGCCACGCCTCGGGATTTTCGGTATAGCGCCGGGTCAGCCGGATACGCTGGTCGTAGGTCAGACGCAAGGTCAATGCAGCAGCAGCCTTCTCCGCCACCGCGTCTTGCAAGGCAAACAGATCATCATCCTGGGTGTCGAAGATCTCGGCCCATTGCTGCCGGCGTTCGGCGACGTTGAGCAAACGCATGCTCACCCGCACGCGTGTCGCTGCCTGCTGGATCGTCCCGTCCAGCACAGCGTCCACGCCGAGCCGGCGTCCGATCTCCCACGGGTCGTACTGCTGTCCGCTGAAACGGCACACCGCCGACAATGGCCGCACGACCAACTCACCAAGGCCATTGAGCCGGGTGATCAAAGTGTCGGCCATGCCGGTCTGCAGTGCCTCGTCCTGTGCAGGCAGCAGCAGCCTGAACGGCAATACCGCCAGCGTGCGCAACGGCTTCGTTGCCTGCGCCGGATCAGCAGATGACGCGACATGCACCTTGGCGACGAACCGGTAGCCACGTCCCGGCACGGTCAGGATGTAACGATGTTCGCCGCGGGTTTCGCCCAGCGCCCGTCGCAATGCCGAGATGGCCTGATTGAGATTGTTCTCCTCGACCACGCGCAACGGCCATACCGCCTGCATCAGCTCGTCCTTTTCGACCAGCTCGCCGCCGCGTTCGAGCAGATGCAGCAAAGTGTCGAAGACCCGCGGCGTCAGCGCCACCGGCGTACCACTCCGCGACAGCGCACGCGTGGCAACGTCTAGGCAGAAGTCATCGAACGCATAGCAGGTCACGACCAGTCCCTCGGGATGACGGCGTCAGCTTTCAGAAATTTTCAGACTGATTCTAAGGACTCCGCGGCCCGGCGGCGAAAAAGATGTGGGCACGGTGACGTTCCGCTCGGCGCACCGTTTCGACAACTACGCGAGGTCCACATCATGAAACAGCATCATTACAGCAAATCCTTCGTGGCTGCGGCTGTATTCGCCGCGCTCATGAGCATCGGCTCCAGCACATCCGCTGCGAATATCAACGGCGCACCGGCTTCCTGGCTGCCGGCACCGCTGCGCCTGGTCGGCGTGTGGGATGTCAACGTGACCTTGCGCGACTGCGTCAGCGGCAACGCCGTGGCGACGTTCCCGGCGATGAACCAGTACGCGCCCGATGGCAGTCAGTCGGAACTCGGCGTCAACATGTCGCCCGCCGCACGCTACCCCAGCTTTGGCACGTGGCACTTCATCGGCCTGGGCAAGTTCGCCTCGGAGTTCAAATTTTTCCGCTTCAACCCGGACGGCAGCTATGCCGGCACCCAGGAGGTCAAGCGCACCATCACGCTGAGCAACGACGCCAACAGCTTCACCACCACCGCCAGCGTGGCGATCTACGATCCTGCACACCATCTCGTGAAGAGCGGCTGCGCCACCGAGGCCGCCGTGCGTCGCTGATCCCTCGCCAGTGACGCAACAACGGGTGCCGTTTCGCAGGGCGGGAATGCCGACCCGCGAAACGGACTTCCTCAGGCCGAGATCGCCAGCCTCTCGGAACGATACAGCTGGATCGTCGCCAGCACAGCGATCAGCGCCGCCGCCAGGCTGCCGACCAGGCACAGGCCGATCTGCTCTGCGCTGACGCCATCACCTCGCAGCAGCTGCATGATGCCGAGGTTCTGGCCCAGCAGCGGCACCGCGTACATCCACGCCTCTGCCTTGATCGGCATGAACGACAGCAACAGGCTGGGGATGATCGGCACCAGCATCAGTAGCGAGAGATAGGTCTGCGCCTCGCGATAGCTCTTCGCGAACGCTGCCACCATCGACTGCAGCGCGGCCAGCAGCAGCACCAACGGCAGCATCAGCAGCAGCACGTACACGGCGAAGTGCAGGCCCAGGTCCAGCTCCATGCCAATCTTCTCGGCCGGGATGAACTGACCGACCACGGCGAACGCCACGAGGGTGATCAACAGACTCGCGGTAGAGAACACGCTGATCGCCGCCAGCTTGCCGCACAGGATCTTCCAGCGCGCAACCGGGTTGGCAAACAGCGGCTCCAGCGATTGCCGCTCGCGCTCGCCCGCGGTGAGGTCGATCGCCAGATACATGCCGCCCATGAAAATGGTGATCACGAAGAAGTACGGCAGCATCGCGAACATCAGCACTGCGCGCGACTGCGGTGTGGCCTGATCACGCCTGGCGACCTGCAGCGGCGAGGCGGTGCTCGGCGACATCCCGCGTGCCACCAACCGCAATACGCCCTGCTGGCGACCGTAGTTTTCAACCAGGCTGCTTACCCGCTCCACCGAGGTATTCGCATCGCGCTGCGAGGAGTCGTAAAACAGCTCCACTTGCACCGGCTCGCCCTTGCGCCAAGCCTTGCCGTAACCGGGTGCGATGCGCAGCACCACGTCGGCATCCTGCTTGCGCACGGCCTGCGCGGGATCGGCCACCGGTGCTCCCGGCACCACCCCGCCAGCTTTGAGCGCGTCGACCAGGTTCGGCGCGTACTCGGCACCGATCACCGGCACCGGCAGTGGCTTCTCCGCCTTGTCCAGTTCACGGTTGAGGGTGAAGTTGATCAGCATCACGAACAGGAGCGGCCCCAGCAGCGGACCGGTGAGGAAGGCACTGATCAGGGTGCGCCGGTCGCGCAGGTTTTCCTTCACCTCCTTCAGGAACACGGTGAGGAAGGTGCGGCTGCGATTGACTTTCGGCTTGACGGCATTCATGCGGCCAGGCCCTCGTCAGTACCGATGATCTTCACGAACGCATCCTCCAGATTGTTCTCGCCGGTCTGCGCGCGCAGCGCATCCGGCGACTCGTCGGCCACCACGCGACCATGCGCGATCACCACGATACGGTCACACAGCATGGCGACCTCCTGCATGATGTGGCTGGAAAACAGCACACAACGCCCTTCGGCTTTCAGCCGCGCCATGAACTGGCGCAGCGCCCGTGTCGCCATCACGTCAAGCCCGTTGGTCGGCTCGTCGAGGATCACGTTGCGCGGGTCATGCACCAGCGCGCGGGCGATCGCGGTCTTCACGCGCTGGCCCTGTGAGAAACCCTCGGTACGCCGGTCGGCAATGTCGCCCATCTCCAGCGCCTTGATCAGCGCATCGCGGCGGCTGGCCAGCAGATCTTCCGGCAGGCCATGCAGGCGTCCGAAGTAGTCGATGTTCTCGCGCGCAGTGAGCCGCTTGTACAGGCCGCGCGCATCCGGCAGCACGCCCAGCTCGCGGCGCACGCCGAGCGGATCGACCGCCGCGTCCATGCCATCCACCAGCACCTGGCCGCTGTCAGGATTCATCAGCGTGTAGAGCATGCGCAGCGTAGTGGTCTTGCCGGCGCCGTTGGGGCCGAGCAGACCGGTGATCTCGCCATCGCGGGCGGTGAAGCTGACGCCGTCGACGGCTTTCACCGTGCCGAAGGCCTTGTGCAGATCCTTCACCTCGATCATGGCGTGGCTCCTTAAGGGGTTGAACCGTTAAAATCAATGAAAATCGGGGTGGGCTGCAGCCGATCCAGGCATGTCGCATCCAGCGTCTTCGGGTCGAGCTTCTCGACGAAATGCTGGACCAGCTTCGGTGTGCAACCGGCCGCCAGTACGCTATGGCCTTGGCCCTTGAGCACCAGCACGCGCGCGTTTGGCAGACCTTTCGCCACTTCTTCGGCGTAGCGCGGCGGGGTCACCGGATCGTATTGCCCGGCCAGCAGCAGGATCGGCTTGTCGGTCTTCAGCGGCTGATGGAAATCCGCCGGGCGCGTGCCTTTCGGCCATACCGAGCAGACCGCCTGGAGCGAGTCGGTCATGTGCGTGCCGAGGATGGTGTTGGCATCCTGCGGGCGCGGCACGAGCAGGTCGGCGCCCTCGGCACAGATCACCGAGTACTGCATGCCGCTGCCCATCAGCTCGGTCAGCGCGCCGGACAGGATCTTCGCCTGCCCCAACAGCGGACCGACATCGCCGTGCGCGGCCGCGTCGATCGACAGCGGCAGCAGTGCGGCCGTCTCCGGCTTGTAGGCAAACATGCGCACCACGCTGGCCAGCGCGTTCTCGTTCAGCACCCGCTTGACGGTCTGGTAGCTCTCCGGATCGCGGAAGCTGACCTCATGCGGATTGGCACGCAAGGCATCGCGCAGCTGGTACAGCGTCTGGTCCGGATCGCCGAACTGCTTCTTGCACGCCGGTTCGGCGGTGCAGCGCGCGAACTGCGCCTTCAGCGCATCGTCCAGATTCCGCGCAAAATCCTCGCCCAGCGCCAGCGAATTCGGCACCACGCTGTCCAGCACCACGCTGCGCACTGCATCCGGATAACGCATCAGATACTGCTGAGCCATTCGCGTACCGTACGACACGCCGATCAGATCGAACTGCGCCGAGCCGAGCGCCTTGCGCACGTCCTCCAGATCCTGTGCCGCGATCGTGGTGGTGTAGAACTGCGGATCGGCATGGCCGGTCAGCTGCTTCAGGCAGTCGGCGGCCGCCGCGCGCATCTTGCCGGCATCGAGGCCATCATCGTCGCCCGGCGCAGCTGTGTCGTCGGACTCCTTGCAGCTCAGTGCATTCGAGCCACCGGTGCCACGCTGGTCGAGCAGCAGTACATCGCGATGCGCGCGCAACGGCGCCAGCATCGCGGCGATCGCACCGGCCGAGTTGGTTGCCGCTTCGCCGGGTCCCCCTGCGAGAAACACCAGCATGTCCTTGCTCGCCACCTGCGCGCTTGAACGCAGCAGCGCCAGCTTCAGCTCGATCGTGCGGCTGTGTGGATCAGCGCGGTTTTCCGGCACCGGAAACATCGCGCACCACGCCGACGTGCTGAGTCCGCTGTTCGGCTGGCTCAGCTGGCACGCGGTCAGCGTCACCGTACCGAGCTGCCAGGTCTGCGGTTTCGCCGGCGGCAGAGCGCTGGCCGCGACGGCAGGTGCCGTTGCGCCTGACGTCGTCGGCGTCGCGGGCTGCTGCGGATGATGGTAATGGCTCCATGCCAACGCCCCCAGCCCCACGACCACTGCGCCGATGCGTATCGCGGTACGTCCATTCAATGCCATGCCTTACTCCTCCCCGGGTACAAAAATCGATTCGATCGGACGGCCAAACAGTCTTGCAAGCTTGAACGCCAGCGGCAGGCTGGGATCGTACTTGCCGGTCTCGATCGCGTTGATGGTCTGCCGCGACACTTCCAGCCGTTCGGCCAGGTCCGCCTGCGACCAACCCTCTTCACCGCGCAGTTCGCGTACGTGGTTATTCATGTGTAACGGTGCTTTGCCCAGCGCCTGGCGACGCCATAGATAGCCAGCATGGCCATGAACCCCAACGACAGTGGCGGCATGCTCATGCCTGCTTCCTGCAACAACCAGCAGGTCACGCAGCCCAGCCAGCTGCTGACGGCGACGACGGCCAGCGCGACCAGCTCGATCCGCCGCTGCAACTCATCCAGCGCCAGCACGCGCCGCACCGACAACATCACGATCAACACGATGGGCGGCAACGGCAGCAACGCCACCCACACCCGCGTCACGCTTGATGTCGCATGCGGCAGCCACAGATGCGAAACGAGCAGCGCGATCAAATAGGCGACCAGCGCGATGATTTCAGCTGGCGCCATACGCATCGCGCCTTCTGCCCTGCGCTCGTCCACCGCCAGCGTTCCTTGCGTGTATCCGCGCAGCATGAAGTCCTGGGCGGTCTCCACATACCTATGCAAGCGATTCATTCCGGGCGCCTCGCCCGACGCCACTTCACCAACGCCAGCCACACGCCCCACAGCGCAAACGCCACGCTCATGCCGCACAACGTGCCGAGCTGGTAATCGCTCAGCTGATGACGCCCCAGCCCGACGATCGCGGCAAACACCAGCGCAACCAGCCACAGGCGCCAATGCAGGGCCACACCGCTGTCGCACAGCACATCGGAGCTGCCACCGTAGCGGCGGCTGGCCCAGCCGCGCGCCAGGGCATACACCACCACCAGGGTTGGCCACACCCACATCAGGATCGCGCCATCCAGCTTGACGATGTCCGCCGCGGCAAGGAAACCGCCGACCAGGCTGAGCGAACTCACCACCGTGGCAGCCACCGCCAGCCCGATCAGATGGATGCGCTGCTCCAACTCGTCGCTGCCCAGCACCAGCCGCACCATCGCACGCATCACGACCAGCACCGGTACCACCGGCAAGAGTGCCAACACGACTTCCAGCCACGCGTTGTGCACCTTCGGCAGCAACGGCCACAGCAGAAACATGATCGCGACATAGGCCAGCATCGGCGGCCAGAACTCGCGCTGATAACGGCGGTGGATCGAACGGGGCTTGCTCAAGGAAGGCTCCTGCTGCGCATGTCAAGCGACCTTGACAAATGCAGATTACGAAGCCACTTCATGCATGTCAAGCGTACTTTACATTTGCGACGCGCCTTAACACATGCGCAATTACTTGCGTATGTGATTCGTGAATCTATCGTTTCAAATAAGTGACGTAGATCGCACTTTTAACTGCCATAATTTGTCATGGGTGACCTACGGCGCAGGCTAAACGCCCACTGCGACTCGTATCTCTAATCCCCTACCAGCGGCAGGGGGCTGCCGGTAATCGCTTACAACCAGGGTTGGCACACAGCTTGCTTTTTCCCCGTCGACCAGCCACGCGCAAGGCTGCAGTCGGGGTGGTGCAGTAGTGCGACCACATTTGTCCACCAGCGCGTCGAACCAGTTAACAACCCAGCATCCTGAAAGGAAATACTCATGAACAAGACTCTTCTCTCCGCTGCACTGATCGCCGGTTTCGGCGTAGCAGCCTTCACCGCGAATGCGGCCAACGTCAGCAGCGGCACCATCACCATCACGGGCAACGTCGTTACATCGACCTGCGCGGT
Organism: Rhodanobacter sp.; assembly: GCA_050737735.1. GTDB lineage: Bacteria > Pseudomonadota > Gammaproteobacteria > Xanthomonadales > Rhodanobacteraceae > Rhodanobacter. The sequence goes on from JBOHYM010000029.1 coordinate 29,522, forward strand.
GACCGTGAACGGATCCGCAAATCCGTCCGTCGCGCTGCCGACCATCGATACCGGCACGCTTTCGGCCAATGGCTCGTCCGCTGGCTGGACGGCTGTGACTGTCACCCTGACCGGCTGCAGTGCGGTTGGCGGCGTGACCAAGGTGACCCCGTACTTCTGGGGCTCGAACATCAACAGCACCAACGGTTACCTGAATAACACCTCGACCGGCGGCAGCAGCGCGTTTGTCGCACTCTCCAACGCCCAGTCCACCACGGGTGCCTTGACCCTGGCCGGCTCGTATGGCGCCCAGAACGCTGGTAACGGCACCTTGCCCACCACCGGCACCGCCACCCTGACGTTCCCGTATTTCGCTGGTTATGTGGCGCCGACCGGCGGTGCATCCGCTGGTGCCGTCAACACCTCGGTGAACTACTACCTCGTCTACAACTAAGCATGACTACTGCGGCCGGTACGCCGGCCGCAGTGTACTTGCCCGCCGGCATCCGAGGCCCCTCCATGAACAAACCGATCCGTGCCCTGTTGGCGGCACTGCTGGTCGCTGGCAGTGCCCTGCCCGCCGCCCAGGCCAACGTCATCATCTCTGGTACGCGAGTGATCTTTCCGGCCAAGGACGGTGAGGTCACCGTGCGCCTGAGCAACCAGAACAGCACACCGGCATTGGTCGAGGCTTGGGTCGATAACGGTGACGTGCATTCCACGCCTGACAAAGTAAACACACCCTTCCTGATCACGCCACCGCTGTTCCGCATGGAGCCGAACCATGATCAGAGCCTGCGCATCTTGTTTACGCGCAGCGAACAGCCGTTGCCTACCGACCGTGAGACGGTGTACTGGCTCAACGTGCTGGAAATTCCGCCCAAGCCCAGCGGCGAGCAATTCCAGGGCAAAAATTACCTGCAGCTTGCGATTCGTTCGCGGCTGAAATTGTTCTATCGCCCGACCGAGCTGTCGGGTGATCCAGCAAAAGCACCGAGTCAACTGAGCTTCAAGGCAGCGAGCGCCGCCGGCTCGGTCACTCTGATCGTGCACAACCCTTCCTCCTACTACGTAACGATCAACAGCATTACGGTGAATGTCGGCGGCACCTCGCACAAGGTCGATGCCGGCATGGTCGCGCCGCTCTCCGATTTGCGCCTGGCCGTACCAGACCTGAAGCAGGCGCCGGGTGCGGGCAACACGATCCAGTACAACTGTATCGACGACTACGGTGCAGACGTAGCCCTGAAGGGTAACGTTCCGTCGTGAAATACCAGCACGCCACTTGCCAGCGCAACACCCGCTGGCCCGCGGCGTGTCGTCGTGCCCTGCTTTGCGCGGGCATTGCTGCCGTGCTGGCTAGCTGGGCCAGTGCATCACGTGCCGCTGCCGCCAATGGCGCCGCGGGTGCAGATGCCAGTCCGGTTGCTGCGAACGGTGCGGATGCCGACCCGAGTGGCGGCTATGCCGATTTCGATCGGACCATGCTGTCGGGCGCGGGTCAAAACACCACCGATCTGACCCGTTTCGAACACGGCAACCCGGTGCTTGCGGGCAACTACAACACCGACATCTATCTCAACAATATCTGGGTCGGCCGCAGCGACGTACGCTTCGTCGCTGCTTCCGCCAAGGCGAATGCGACCCCCTGCGTGGATCGCAAAATGCTCGATCAGCTTGGCCTGCATCCAGCCAAGGTGTCCGCCGAAACCACCGCGAACCTTGAGGACCCGACGGCCTGCGTCACTATCGGCAGCCTGATTCCCAGCGCCACCCTGACGTTCGACATGTCAGCACTGCGGCTTGACGCCAGCGTGCCACAGGCTTATCTCGGCCAAATGGCGCGCGGCTACGTCAGCCCGGAATACTGGGACGCCGGTGTGCCGGCAGGCATGCTGAGCTACAACTTCAACAGCTATCACAGCAGCTCCCAGGGACAATCCCAGACCACGTCCTATCTGGGCCTGAATACCGGCTTCAATCTCGGCCCGTGGCATCTGCGTGAGAACGCCACCGTCAACTGGCAGTCGGCTACGTCGAGCAGCCCGGCGCGCATGCAGTGGCAGAACATCGATACCTATGTGCAGCGCGATCTTCCCTCGCTGCGCTCGCTACTGACGATCGGCGACAGTTATACCGATGGTGCGGTCTTCGACAGCTACGGTATCCGTGGCGTACAGCTCGCCACCGACGATCGCATGTTGCCGCAATCCCTGCAGGGTTACGCCCCGGTGATTCGCGGCACGGCCAGCACCAATGCCAAGGTCACCGTGCGCCAGAACGGGGTGCAGATCTACCAGACCACGGTGGCACCGGGCCCGTTCGCGATCACCGATCTCTACCCGACTGGCTACGGTGGCAGCCTGGATGTGACGGTAACGGAAGCAGACGGCCGGGTGACTACCTTCACCGTGCCCTATGCCTCGGTGGCGCAGCTGCTGCGCCCCGGCATCACCCGCTATGACATCGCCGTGGGTGAATTGCACGACGCATCGATCAAGAGCAAACCTGCCGTGGTGCAAGCCACGCTGCAACATGGTTTCAGCAACCTGCTGACGGGCTATGCCGGCATCGTGGGTTCGCAGGGCTATGCAGCCGTGCTTGTGGGCGCAGCGATCGATACGCGTTACGGCGCGCTCGCCCTCGACCTGACGCATGCCCAGGCCAGCATTCCCGGGTACTCGACGCAGTCCGGTCAGAGCATGCGGATTACCTACAGCAAGATCATTCCGTCGACGCAGACGACGCTGTCGGTCGCCGCCTATCGCTATTCGACCGGGGGTTTTCTGAGCCTCGACCAGGCCGCTCAGGCCCGCGACTACGCACGCGAGGGCATCAATGCCTTCGATTACGTGCCACCGTCAGCCGTGCCGACGATAGACGGTGTTCCGGAGCAAACCGTACTCACCCCGGCGCAGCAGGCCGCTCTCACGGGCAGCGCGTTCACCACCAATCCGATTCTTGCGTCGACGGGCGTGCAGCGTCAGCGCAACAATTTCACACTTTCGCTCAGCCAGAACCTGGGGCAGAACGCGGGCTCGATTTATGCCAATGCAACCGCCAGCGACTACTGGAATCGCTCCGGTACCAACACCCAGTTTCAGGTGGGCTACAACAATCGCTTCCATCGGGTGAGCTACGGCATCTCGGCTACGCGAGCAGTCGATCCACTCGGCCACTATGACAACCAATATTTCGTGAACTTCAGCCTGCCGCTGGGCGATAGCCCGCATGCGCCCACCTTCACGATGAATCTCACGCACGACGAAAGCACCGGCTCGCAGGAACAAGCCATGGTGAACGGTGCGTTCGGCTCGGACGGCCAATTCAACTATGGTGCCTCGGCCACGCATAGCAGCGAGGGTGGCAACAACTCCGGCAGTGTGAATGCAGGTTACCGCAGCCCCTATGCAGTGTTTAACGCCAGTTACGGCGATGGCAGCGGCTACTCACAAGCCTCGTTCGGCGTGAACGGTTCCATAGTCGCGCACCCTGGCGGTATCACCCTCGGTCAGCCGATAGGCGACACGGTCGGCATCATCTATGTGCCGGGTGCTGCGGGTGCACGCGTAAACAGTTCGTCTGGCGCACGCATCGATCGTTTCGGCTATGCCGTGGTGCCTTACCTCACCCCCTACAATCTCAACACCATCCAGATCGACCCGAAGGGATTGCCGCTGGACGTGCAGCTCGATTCGACCAGTGCACAAGTGGCTCCCTATGCGGGCGCGGTGGTGATGTTGAAGTTCAAGACCGAGAATGGTCGCACGATCATCGTGCGTGCCCATCTCGAGAACGGCCAGTCACTACCCTTTGGCGCCGAAGTGTTCAACGCCAAGGGCGTCTCGCTGGGAGTTGTTGGTCAGGCCGGTCAGATTCTGCTGCGCGGCGTCGACCAGGCCGGTCAAGTTACCGCACGCTGGCAGGACGATAGTGGCACCGCACAGTCCTGCTCGTTCTCCTACCAGCTGGCGGAGAAAACCAAGGGCAAGCGGGCAAAAGCGTACGAAGAAATCAAGGCAACCTGCGTACAAATCAACACCATCGCGCAGGCTACGGGGAACGGCTCATGACACGTCCTTATGACAAACATCCATCGCGCAGCATGCGTCTGTTTGCATGGTTGCTGCTGGGCATGCTTGCAATTGGCCTGATGCCGGATGCATGGGCTGCGAACCCGACATGTTCGGGCGGCAGCCTGGCGCTCACGCTGCCAGCTGTTACGGTGACGCACAATACGGCCGTTGGCACCTTGCTCGGTACTCCGACCTCGGGAACAGCTTCCTTTAGCTGTAGCAATCTGCCCAATAATGCCAATTCTCCCACCAGGGAGGCCGGGATCCAGATCTACAATCTTGCGGCATCGCAGCTGGTTCCCGCCACGTTGCCCTCGACCACCAACCTCAACATCAACACCCTGACGTTCGCGACCAATTTGGCCGGCATAGGCGTGCAGCTGACGATCAGTCCTGGCATGCGCGGCTATGACCAAAACGCAGGCGATCAGCAGCCTGGCTCCTATGTGGTGGGTTACGTCGCTGCGCCAGGCGGCGGCCTGTCGGTCAACTACACCGCGCAGCTGGTGGTCACCGGCACGGTCACCACCGGCACCATCTCTTCACTGACTCTATTGAAATACGAGTGGTACATCTACGGATGTTCCAACTGCAATGGCGCGAGCACCAGTGCCAGCCTCGGCACTACGCTCAGTGTCAACGGCCAGGTCAGCCTGCAGGGTTGTGGCGTCAACACTGATTCACAGGCAATTGCCGTGGTGCTGCCGACCGTCAGCACCAGCACCTTTACTGGTATCGGCGCTACCACCGGTCGAACACCATTCAAGATCAATCTTACGTGCCAGACCGGCACTACGATGTTGATTACGATGACCACCTCCAATCCCTACACAACTGGAGGCGTGAATGGCGTGGTTGCACCCGCCGGCACCGGTTACGCCAGCAATATAGGGGTGCAGTTGCTCAGTGGCGCTGGTGCCTTCCCTCCCGTGACCTTCAATACTGCCCAAAATCTTGGAGCCAGCCCCACCGGCATCTACTCGATTCCTTACTACGCGCAGTACTACGAAACCGCGGCGACCGTTGGCAGTGGCAGTGTCGCCGCCACAGTGACTTTCACCATGTCCTATCAATAGTGCCGGACGACGTGGGGGAAGCGGGCGAAGGAAAACCTACGTGACATCGTCACTCGTAGGTTTGCGTAACCAGCACAGGATCCTTTGCATCGGGCCCACTGGCCTTGACGTAGTGATCGAAGTACTTCAGCACCGGATCTGATTCAGAAGCCGACAAACTCACCACGTTCACTGTATAGATCCGCGCCGCATTGGCCGCGTCACCGCCTGGGCCGGAACAGATCTGTCGATGCGGCTGGATGGCCACAGCTTCGCTGGCAGCTACCGCTGATAAAGCCGGTTCGGTAGCCATGCTGCAAGTAGGGGCAACGATAGTGCCCACGAAGGTGATCGTTCCACTCGCCATCGTGCCCGTGCCCGACGCTTGCGCGATCGACATGCTTAAAGCCATGGCGCACCAGCTGCCAGCCAAAACGGCACAACGCGAGCCTTTCATCCTGTTGTCCTCCAGCCCTCGCAAAGTTGTGAGGTTCCTGAAAGCGCATCGGCAGCTGCACTCAAGTCTTGAGAGAATCCGCGGAAATTTTTTGTCTTAATGTGACCCAGTTCACATAATGAGTGTGATTTTGAGCACGTGCAGCGTGATCGACTTGCCGCGCCAGGTGACGTCTTGCATGCGTGAATGTCGCGTGAGAACAATCGCTTGGATTGCACACCTCGCCGTAGCATTCACGATCGCCATTCCACTATTCCGCTCGGTGGGCAATGCGTACTTTCCGCACAGGTTTGCAACCCGCCGGCCTGGCAAGTTCAAGACGTCTGTTCAAGGTCTTTGCAGCCGCCTACTGCTGTTCCAACATGCTTGGCCGTCGGCCGAAGCGATGACAGATCCAACTGCCCTCAGCGCGACGAGATGTACTTCTCGCGCCTGATCTGCGGCACCGGCAACCCGAATTCCTTCAGAGCGGCGAATGCGGCATCGACCATGTTCGGGTTGCCACACAGGTAGGCGATGTCGCGCTCCGCGTGTGGCGCCAGTTCGGCCAGCACGTTCTGCATATGGCTGACGCGCGGGTTGGCGCACGGCTGACAGCTGAGTGCAATTCCTATTCGACTGATCACCATGCCCAGTAGCAGTCGATCGCTAAGGCTTGGTACGACGAAGCCAGGTACCCAAGCTGGGCTGCGTCACAGGAGATCAAGGGGGCACTACCCAAGCGCCAGCTCCATTGGCAGCAACCGCGTGGTCTTCAATATCAAGGGCAGTGACTATCGTCTCATCGTTGCCGCCACCCATCGCTTCCAGGCTACCTACATCAAGTTCATCGCCCTCGTACTGCGTACGACCGGGGCGGTGCCACTACCGTGAAGGAGCTATGAACATCCACTCCACTCGCAACAACAGTGCCTACAGGACCGCACCCCGCACGAGTTGTCTGCGTATTTCGAGAACGAGCCCCAGTCGAGCAGGACGGTGATCGGTTCGAGATCCTTGCCACGCTGGTCGAGTCCTGCGAGATCAGGCATTTCCCCGTTAGCACACCTGATCTCATCGAGGCGATCCGGTTTCGCATGGAACAAGGCGGCCTGACCGTGATGGGCCCGACGCCTTCCATCAGCCAACTCAGTCGTGTTCATGAGGTACTAAATCGCGAGCGCCGCCTCACGATCGAGATGATCCGCAACTTGCATCGAAGCCCCGACATTTCAGCGAAGAGCCTGATCATGGCTTGATCAGCCCCGCCGACCTGCCGTTTGGAAACCATCAAGGGCTGTCCCACGTGGAGATCCGTTCCGCATGCCTCGCTGCCAAGACAGTGGCGACTACGACGTGGAAACACCTTATCGCGTTACACCGGCGTGTGAATGACATAGTGAACGAGTACCGCCGCATCCCGCAGACACCGCCCTGCGCCTCGGCCACCACGTCGGCGCAACGCGGATGTCTGGGCCACCCTGCGGAGATGGTCTGACACAAAGGCCCTTTACGCCATGAATACATCTGCCGCTATAAGTTCGATCAGCGCATGTATTGCTTACTCAAGGCGTTGGCACTCAGGTTACTTCTTGTTCCGTGCAAGTCTTAAAAACCCATCCGGAGAATTCATCATGATATTCAAGAAAACCCTGCTTGCCGCCGCGGTGATAGCCTTCAGCGGCCTTGCTGCAACGTCATCTGCCATTGCCGCTACAGCCACTGGTTCGTTCAAGGTCAACATCACCATCCAATCCTCCTGCATCCTTACGGTTGCCGTGGGCACCAATGACATCAACTTCGGCACGGTGGCCGCGAACGCGACCGCGAACCTGGCCGGGCAGCAGGCCACACCGCTTTCCGTGGCATGCAGCAACACCACGCCTTACGTCATCAACCTGACCCCGACGAGTACCAGCTCGACAACTGGTGCGGGCAACATGATCAACGGCTCGGTGAACGTTCCCTACCAGTTGCGCCAGGCCACCGGGCTGGCAGGAGCCGTTTGGGGCAACACCGGCACTGTGGTCGGCGGCGTGGTCACCGTAGGCAACGGTGTACAAGGCGCCGGCACCGGCATGAGCAACCCCAAGACCTATACCGTGTATGCCACCGTTCCCAGTACGGATTTCGCGCCTAACACATACACCGATACCGTCAACGTCAGCGTGGTCTACTGATCAGCGTGCGCCATGTCATTCAGGGTGTACTGCGCTGGCGCCTGCTGTTGACCGGACTGATGTTGCTTTCCGGATCCGCGTTGGCCAGCGGACTGCAGGTTGCGCCAGTCTCGTTGAGTCTGCAGTCCACACGCGACGCTGACGGGCTGTGGCTGAGCAACACCAGCGACAACATCGTGCATGCGCAGGTGCGGGTGTATCACTGGACCCAGCAGGATGGGGAGCAGCTGACTCCCTCGCGCAATCTGCTGGTGAGTCCACCGATGTTGCAACTGGCGGCGGGCGATCGGCAGCTGATCCGGGTGATTCGCGTTGGCGCGCCGCCGAATGGTGTCGATGCGGTCGAAGACGCCTACCGATTGACCATCGACGAATTGCCGATCGACATGCAACGGAAGACTGGCCTGCAGTTCGTTCTGCACTATTCCGTGCCGGTATTTGTGCAGCCGGCGGGAATCAGTGCCGTCGCGCCGCAACTGCAATGGAGCCTGCAGCGCAACGGCAACCAGGTAGTGCTGCAGGTCTCCAACACCGGCAACGGCCATGCACAACTGGCCCGTTTGACTTACGTGGATGGTGACGGTCACCGCAGCGAGATTTCCAATGGACTGATGGGTTACGTCTTGCCGAAGGCCACCATGCGCTGGGCCTTGAAGCAGACTGCATCGGAGTTTGGGCCTGAGGGGACTTTTGAGGCAGCGGTCAATGGCGTCGAGACCACACAAAAGGTATCGCTGGTCGACCACGCTCGCTGAAGCGGTGTTGCTGGGGCTGCTTCTGACCCCGTTACATGCGGCGGCAGATTCCGCTCCTGCCGTGAAAGGCGGCGCGGCCACCGATTCGGCGCTGGCAGTGGACGCGCCGGACACGATGTCAAAGATCGGCGGCACCGATCTCTATCTCGATGTCACCCTCAATGGCAGCAACTGCGGCCTGGCGCATTTTGGATACCGCAACGGCGTACTGTGGGCCACGGTGGCTACCTTGCACCAACTGGGCTTTGCGCTGCCGGCCGATACGCCGGATATCGTGCGGCTGAGCAGCCTGGCAGGGGTGCAGGTCAGTTACGATCGGGAACACCAAAGCGTCGCCATCACGGCGCCGCTGTCGCTGCTGAATTTGTCCACGCATGTATTGAATACGCAGCAACAGCAAGGGCAGCGAGCCAGTGCATCGCCGGGCTTGTTGCTCAACTACGATCTGTATGGCACCCAGGGTGAACGAGGCGCCAGCAGCCTCAGTGCATTTACCGAATTGCGCGCATTCAGCGGCATCGGCGTACTGAGTTCCACCGCATTGACCCAGATGTCCAACGCCAACGGTCCATGGCAGAGCAATTCCGTGCGCATGGATACCAGCTGGAGCACTTCGTTCCCGGACAGCATGTTGACCCTGAACATCGGCGACATGCTCACCGCGGCCACGGCGTGGTCGCGGTCCACTCGAATGGCCGGCGTGCAGTTCGGCACCAATTTCGCGTTGCAGCCTTACCGGATCACCACACCGCTGCCGCAGTTTCTCGGCTCCGCCACCCTTCCCTCGCAGGTGGATCTGTACGTCAATGGCATGAAGCAATACAGCGGCAACGTGCCGGCGGGACCGTTCCAGCTCAACACCATCCCCACCATCAGCGGTGCCGGCCAGGCGCAGGTGATGTTGACCGATGCGCTAGGCCGTGTGACCACGTTAGATTTCTCGCTGTACAACAGCCAGCAACTATTGCAACAGGGATTGACGGACTGGTCGGCCGAACTCGGCGTGGTGCGCGAAAACTACGGCCTGCGCTCGTTCGACTATGGCCATGATCCCGTCGGCAGCGGCACATGGCGTTACGGTGTCAGCAACAACTTCACCGCCGAGGCGCATGGTGAAGCCACCAATGGCCTGGTCAATGCCGGCTTCGGCGGTGACTGGCTACTGGGTACCGCCGGCATCGTCTCCGGCTCGGTGGCAAGCAGCGAGCACGGTGGCGCCAATGGCTCACAGCTCAGCTTGGGCTACAACTGGACCAACAGCCGTTTCAACTTCGCCGTCAATGGCATGCAGGCCAGCCATGGCTACCGTGACGTCGCCTCGTTGTACGGCGCGCCACCGCCCAGCCTCAGCGCCAGTGCGCAAGCCGGCTTCAGCACCGGGCATCTGGGCAGCTTCGGCCTGAGCTACGTGCAGTTGCACTACCCGCAGCAGGCAGCCTCGCGCTATGCCAGCGTGTACTGGTACAAGTCGATCGGCCGATGCATGTCGCTCAATTTCAATGTGAACCAGAATCTCGGACAACAGCGTGATCGCAGCTTCTTTCTCAGCCTCAACCTGTCGCTCGACAACAACGTCTACCTGAGTGCCGGCATGCAACACGACAACCAGGGCAGCGCATTCACCGTCAATGCCTCAAGCTCAACACCCAGTGCCGGCGGTTTCGGCTGGCAGGCGCAGTGGCAGCAAGGCAACAACAGCAACGGCGGTCGTGCCGAACTGGACTATCTGGGGCGCTATGGCCAGATGGATGCAGGCGTGTATGCCTACAGCGGCAACTACACCGGCTATATCGGTGCCAGCGGTTCGCTGGTGCTGATGGGCGGTGACGTGTTTGCCACGCGGCGCATCGACAACGGCTTCGCCGTGGTCTCCACCGATGGCATTCCCCATGTGCCGGTACTTTTGCAAAACAATCCGATCGGCACCACCAACAGAAACGGCCTGCTGCTGGTATCGCCGTTGAATTCGTACCAGAACAACCTGCTCAGCATCGACCCGATGGACTTGCCGCCAGACCTGCGGATTGACCAAGTCAATGCGATCGCCACACCCACCGATCGCGCCGGCACACTGGTCCACTTCAGGATCACGCCGATCCGCGCCGCATCGATCATCCTGGTCGACAGCCACGGCAAGCCGCTGCCGGTTGGCAGCACGGCAAGCCTGCACGGCCACACCGGCGAACCGGCGCTGGTCGGTTTCGACGGGGCGGTGTATCTGGATACCTTGGATGAACGCAACACGCTGGACGTGGACACACCAAGCGGCGAGTGCCACGTGCAGTTCGATTATCACAAGCAGGGTGACGGCATTCCGCAGATCGGGCCCCTGCCTTGCACCAAGGGATCGCCATGAAGCAAGCCACGCTGCCGCGCGCATGCGCCTCTGCCATTGCCGGCTTCGCATCGGGAATCCTGCTCGGCAGGATCGGGTTGTGCATGCCACCGGTAGTCCGGCAACGTCCACTCTGGGAGGCACGCTCATGAGATGGATGTCGTTACGCATCTTCTTGCTGATGCTGGTCGTGGCCTGTTGCCAGGTTGCACCTGAATCGTCCCACGCCGCCACATCCAATGTGACCTGCTCGACCACCATCACCCCGGTCAATTTCGGACAGATTTCTCCCGCTTCCACTGCCACCATACGGGTAAATGGAGGCATTCAATTCAGCTGCACCAATGTAAGCCTTCTGGCGGCCCAGAACGTCACCCTCTGCCTGGGCCTGGGCCAGGGTAGCGGAACCAGCATTACACCTACCCGCCAGATGAACGGCCCATCAAGTTCCATCCTTGCCTTTCAGCTATACCAGGACAGCGGTTACAGCCAGGTCTGGGGCAACGTCCCCTCGACCTCCAACCCTGCGCCCATGGTGCTGAAGTTCACGATTCCGCTCTCCGTACTTGGACTTCCCGCCATCTACAACTCACCCACGTACCCCGTTTACGGCAGCCTCACCACTCCGCAAGCCGGTGCGGCGAGCGGCAGTTACTCGAACACCTTGAATGGCAGCTTGACTTATCAGGCCAACAACGCACCTCTGCTCGGCACCAACTATCCGGCCAACTGCGACGGCGGTGCATCGAGTGGGTTTTCGCTTTCCGTGCAGGCCAGTGTGGCCAGTCAGTGCACGGTCAGCGCAGGTTCTCCGCTCATCCTGGGCAGCGCTGCCGGCGTGGCGGCCGGCACCAACAACAACACTGGCTCGACAACGTTCAGCGTGAACTGCACACAAGGCACGCTCTACAACGTAGGCCTCTCTCCGTCCAGCAACAGCCTGACAGGCGCGGGGTCGATGGCCGGCACAGGCGGCAACACCAGCAAGGTGCCCTATCAACTTTATCAATCCGTTGCGGGTACGACGGTCTGGGGCAACACGGCCACCTCATCCAGTGTAGGCAATGGTGAAGCAGGTACCGGCAACGGTTCGGCCCAGTCCATGACCGTCTACGCAACAGCGCCGAGCAGCGACTTCAAACCGGATACCTACTCCGACACCGTGACTATCAACGTGAGCTACTGAACAGCGTCATCATGGTGGTGCAATCTGCCCGACGGCTCTTTCAGTAAACGACACGCACCACCGCTGTTTCCGCATAGTCACCGAGAGCAACCGGCTGACCGGCGAGCACCGATCCAGAAATGCGCAGGCGTATAGCCTCCACGCCTTGTCCCACCACCTTCAGTGACTCGCCAGCAGGCCAGGGGCGGTTATTCGCCTGAAGGGCATATGCAATACGGGCTCCGTTCGGCCCGGTCAGCGTGCGGTCGCCCTCCAGATATACCGCCGCCGGAGTACCCCGGGTGCAACTCACATCAATAGATCCCGGAGTGGCGGTGCCCGTGGCTGGGCCACCCGTCGTGTAGGGTGCGAAGGTCAGTGGCTGGGTTTGCACACTGCACGAAGCCACGACGGTCAAGGATATCCGGAACGTACCAGTAGCCTCGTCAGCGATGGACGGCGCGGGGAGAAGAGCCAGCGTGAGCGCGATGAATGGAGAAAGACGCCTCATCGAGGCTTCCCTCCTGAGATTGCCGCCGCACCTGCTATCACTGTTCGCGGGATGCATGGCATTCCGACAACCACAACGCTCGCCAACAACGAACCGATCGACCCTTCACAACACACCTCGCAACGTCCCGAATCTCATGACCGGGTACCAGGAAGCTATCGGCGTGATGAACACTGAGCCTTAGGGCAGATCTGGTCCCGTGCGTGAGCACGCGCTGAAAATGCAAACCACATCACATTTCGATGAGGAGCCAGATACGCCAGCTGTCAACATGACGTGGCCGATTGAGCCGTCATGAATCGCCGCGCACAGCGAAAATTTCAGCGCGAACTGATGTACTTCTCGCGCCTGATCTGCGGCACGGGCAGGCCGAATTCCTTGAGAGCGGCGAATGCCGCGTCGACCATGTTCGGGTTGCCGCACAGGTAGGCGATATCGCGGTCGGCGTGCGGTGCCAATTCGGCCAGCACGGTTTGCACGTGGCCGCTGCGGTCCGTGCTGCGCGGCGTGGCGCGCGGCTGGCGACTGAGGCAGCCGTGGAAGGTGAAACCGGGGTGAGCTTGCGCGAAGGCCTCGAACTCCTCGCCGTAGAGCAGTTCGGTCTCGTTGCGGGCGCCGTACAGCAGCACGACTTCGCGATCGCCGTTCGCCAGAAGATTCTCGATCTGTGGCAGCATCGCGCGGTACGGCGTGACGCCGGTGCCGGTAGCGAGCAGCAAATAGCGCGGATGGGTGTCGGCGCCCTGTAGGCAGAAGCGGCCGTAGGGGCCGCTGGCATCGATGATGCCGCCGACCGGCAACTCGCCCAGCAGCTTGGTGGCGGCGCCGCCCTCGACATAACTCACCGCGATCTCGATGCGCCGGACTTCCCCGGCGACGCCCGTGGCGCTGCCTGCGCCCACGGTGGCCACCGAATAGCTCCGCTTGGTCGCGGTGCCGTCGTCATAGTGGAAGTGCACCTGCAGGAACTGGCCCGGCACGAAGGCCAGCGGCTGGCCGTCGACGCGTTCGAACGCGAGGTGGCGCACGCTGGGCGCCAGCATGTGGCTGTCGACGAGACGGAGCTGGAAGTGGTCGGCCATGGAAATCCCGGAAACGGTGTGTAGTGCTGGCATGGCCAGACGGCGGTGGGTAGCCCGCTATAATAAAGGGCTAATCCCCCTGGTGCAGCCCATGAGTTCCGTTCCCGCGCTTGTCGTCGATAATCTGCGCAAGACCTACAGCAATGGCGTGGAGGCCCTCAAGGGCATCTCGTTGACGGTGCAGCCCGGCGATTTCTTCGCCCTGCTGGGCCCGAACGGCGCCGGCAAGTCCACCCTGATCGGCATCCTGTCCTCGTTGGTGAACTCCACTTCCGGCGATGCACAGGTGTTCGGCGTGTCAGTCAACAGGGATCGCAGTGCGGCGATGCGGCTGATCGGGCTGGTGCCGCAGGAGATCAACTTCAACCAGTTCGAGAAACCGTTCGATATCTGCGTGAACGAGGCCGGCTTCTACGGCATCCCGCGCAAGATCGCCGCCGAGCGCGCGGAGAAGTACCTGAAGGAGCTGCGCCTGTGGGACAAGGCGCAGATGCAGGCGCGCACCCTGTCCGGCGGCATGAAACGGCGACTGATGATTGCCCGCGCGATGATGAACGAGCCGAAGCTGCTGATCCTCGACGAGCCGACCGCCGGCGTGGACATCGAGATCCGCCGCTCGATGTGGCAGTTCGTCAGCGGCATCAACGCGGCCGGCACCACGGTGATCCTGACCACGCATTACCTGGAGGAGGCCGAGTCGCTGTGCCGCAACATTGCGATCATCGACCACGGCACGATCATCGAGAACACCAGCATGAAGCGCCTGCTGGCGACGCTGGACGTGGAGACCTTCGTGCTGGATGTGGCCACCATCCCGACCGAACTGCCGAACCTGCCCAACGTCACCCTGCGTCGCCGCGACGAACACACACTGGAGGCCGAAATGGCCCGCTCGCACGACCTCAATTCGCTGTTCTCGGCGTTGTCCGCCAACGGCATCCTGGTGACCTCGATGCGCAACAAGACCAATCGGCTGGAGGAGCTGTTCGTGCGCCTGGTCGAAGGCGGCCGCAACGGCGTGGCCCATGCCGACAAGGAGCAGGTCGCATGAGCAACGCCGCCGCCAACCTCGTCGCACTGAACACGCTCGTACGCCGCGAAATCGTGCGCATCATGCGGATCTGGACGCAGACGCTGATTCCGCCGGCGATCACCATGACGCTGTACTTCGTGATCTTCGGCAAGCTGATCGGCAGCCGCATTGGCAACATCCAGGGCGGCTTCAGCTACATGCAGTACATCGTGCCCGGCCTGGTGATGATGAGCATCATCACCAACAGCTACGGCAACATCTCCAGCTCGTTCTTCGGTGCCAAGTTCAGTCGCGCGGTGGAGGAGATGCTGGTGTCGCCGATGCCGAACTGGGTGATCCTGCTCGGCTATGTCACCGGCGCGGTCGCGCGCGGGCTCGTCGTCGGTATCCTGGTCCTGGTGATCGCGCTGTTCTTCACCGACCTGCACGTGATGCATCCGCTGATCACGTTCGCCTCGGTGTTGCTCGGCGCCACGATCTTCTCGCTGGCCGGTTTCGTCAACGCGGTGTACGCGAAGAAGTTCGACGACATCGCGCTGGTGCCGACCTTCATCCTGACCCCGCTGACCTATCTCGGCGGTGTGTTCTATTCGGTCAACATGCTGGGCGAACCGTGGCAGGCGATCTCGCGGGCCAACCCGATCCTGTACATGGTCAATGCGTTCCGCTTCGGCGTGCTGGGCATCAGCGACGTGCACGTGGGTGTCGCGTTCTTGGTGATGCTGGGCTTCGTGGTCGGACTGTCTGTCGTGGCGCTGCAGTTGCTCAAGCGGGGCGTCGGCTTGCGCTCCTGAGTATGTGTGGGAGCGGCTTCAGCCGCGATGCTTTTCAACCATCCATGCGAAACCGTCGCGACTGAAGTCGCTTGTATGTTTATCCACGGCGAGTCAGAAAGGGCTTGCCGGGGTGGAGGGACCTTAGTCGCATCTGGCCAGTGGCACAGACCGTGGGAGATATCGTCCCGCCCCTCACCGCACATGCCCATACGGAATCTATCGGCTCTGGACCGACGATTTGAGGCAAGCCAGCATTCGGTGAGCTCCCGGCAAGCACTCATCATTGTAGTCGGGAGGATGCAACATGGTTATGTCAGTGAACCCTCAGCTGATCGGTGCCGATGTGGCGAAGGCCACGTTGGCCATCGCGTTATCGGACACGCTACCGGTCATCACCCTCGCCAACGACACCAAGACGATCCGGACGTGGCTCAAGAGTCTGGACGGTACGGTCTGCCTCGCAGTGGAAGCCACCAACATCTTCCACCTCACCCTGATCGAACAGGCCCATGCCTTGGGCCATACGGTGTACGTGGTCGATGGCTACCGCCTCAAGCAGTATCGCGAAAGCATCGGTGGTCGGGCCAAGACCGACGTGACCGATGCGCGCCTGTTGCTGCGCTACCTCACCCACGAGCGCGCCGACCTGCGCCCCTGGAGCCCACCCCCGAAGGGCTATGCCACGCTCCAGCGCTTGCTGCGCCGGCGCGCCCTGTTGGCCCAGACCCAAACCACCTTGCGCCAGAGTCTGGCCGACCTGCCGGAGCTCAAGGCCGCCTCGGCGGCGTTGCTACGCCACATCGAACGCGTGGACGCGCTGATCCGCAAGCGCCTGTGCAAAACACTGGTCGAGCTAGGGTGGCAGAGTGAAGCCCAACGCTGCCAAGCCATCGAAGGCATCGGCCCCGTGACCAGCGCCGCTCTGACGATGATCTATCACCGCGGCGCGTTTGCCAGCGCCGATGCCTTCATCGCCTTCATGGGCATGGATGTGCGAGTCCGCGACTCGGGCACCTTCCGCGGTCGCCGCAAACTCACCAAGCGAGGCGATCCGGAGCTGCGCCGGCTGCTCTATATGGCGGCCATGACCGCTCGGCGATCCGTCACCTGGCAGGGCTTCTACGACCGCGCGCTCGCACGCGGCATGACCTCCACACAGACCCTCGTCGCACTCGGTCGCAAACTCGCCCGTATCGCCTTCGCCCTCCTCAAGAGCGGTTCGGACTACCAACCGAAAATCCATCAAAAGACTTGCATGCGAACATAGAATCTCCCACA
>JBOHYM010000030.1:0-52081 GCA_050737735.1 Rhodanobacter sp.
CCATTGCGGGGCGCCGGCAGCGATGCGCAGGGCTTGCCGTCACGCAAACCCATCGGCATGCTCGCTGCCACTTCTCCGCAGCGGCCATATCCATGAGTGACTCCTCGCCATCCGGCAGCTATGCCCGCAGCCTGCGTCCGCTGGACGCCGCGCTGATCGTGGTCGGCGGCATCATCGGTGGTGGCATCTTCTTGAATCCCGGGATTGCCGCGCAGCGCACTAATTCGGGGCTGACCTTGCTGTTGATGTGGGCCGGTGCCGGCGTGCTCACCCTGATCGGCGCGCTGTGCTATGCCGAACTCGGCGCACGGCGGCCGCATGCCGGCGGTACCTACGTGTACTTGCGCGAGGCGTTCGGGCCACTGGCCGGCTTCCTGTTCGGCTGGACCATGCTGCTGGTGATCTATTCGGGCTCCAGCGCGGCGGTGGCGACGATCTTCGCCAGCTACGCGGCCTCATTGTTCAGTCTGCCGCCAGCGATGGCGCTGCCGCTGACGGTGGGCGCGCTGGTCTTCGTCGGAGGTATCAACCTGTTCGGCATCCGGTTCGGTGCGCAGATCCAGAACCTGTTCGCCCTGCTCAAGCTGCTGGCCGTGGCCGTGCTGGTGATATGCGGGCTGTTCCTGGCTGGTGCCGGTCACGGCGACGTGCTGGCGGTCGATCCGGCGCGCAGCGGTGCGGGCTTCATCGGTGCTGCGCTACCGGTGCTGTTCGCCTATTCCGGCTTCACCTACCTCAACAACCTGGCTGGTGAAGTGAGCGATCCACAGCGCACGCTGCCTCGCGCCCTGCTGCTCGGCATGCTGCTGGTGATCGTCGCCTACGTGCTGGTCAACGTGGCGTATCTGGCGGTGCTGGGCCACGCCGGCCTCGCCGCCAGCCACGCACCCGCGGCGGACGTGATGCAGCAGGTATTCGGTCCGCTCGGCGCCAAACTGATCGCGCTTGGCGTGGCCATTTCCACCCTCGGCTTCTGCAACATCACCCTGGTCGCCGGGGCGCGAGTACTGCAGGTGATGGGTGAGGACGGGCTGTTCTTCCGTTCGGTGGCACGCCTGCACCCGCGCTATCGCACACCGAATACCGCACTGCTGTTGCTGACCGGTTGGGCGATTGTGCTGGCACTATCAATCAGCTACGGCCAGCTGCTGGATTACGCCACCTTCGGCGACTGGCTGGCCTGTGCGGTCGGCGTCGCCACACTGTTCTGGTATCGGCGGCGCGACAGCGACACGGTCAGTTTCAGGGTGCCGGGCTACCCGTGGCTGCCTTTGCTGTTCATCGGCATCGTGGCATGGGTGGTAGTCATGACGCTGCGCGACAACCCGCGCAGTGCCGGTATCGTCTTGCTGATCATGGCCGCCGGCGTGCCAGTGTATGTGGTCTGGCGCCGCCTGTTCAGGCGCGCGCATCCCTAAGCTGGCGGCAGCAATGCCACAATGTGCGGATCGGACTCAAGGAGATGTTGGATGGCGCCCGCGCAAGACCTGGCCACGCAGGTACCTTCGGAAAGCAGCATCGTGCCCGAGAAGGTGCGTGACGGCATCGATCTTGAGGTCAATGGCGAGCACTTCCGCCACACCGGCGACCCGCAGATGCCGCTGCTGTGGTATCTGCGCGACGTGCTGCGACTGACCGGCACCAAGTACGCCGGCATGCATGGCGAAACCGGTGCCGACCTGGTGCTGCTGAACGGCAAGATGGTTTCCGCCGTCACCCAGCCGATGGTCAAACTGGACGGCAAGTCGGTCGTCACGGTGGAGGGTCTGGCTGCCCACGACGGCAGCCTGCATCCGGTGCAGCAGGCCTTCATCGACGAAGACGCGATTGGCTGCGGCTACTGCACGCCCGGCTGGCTGATCGCTGCCGTCGACCTGCTCAAGCGCAAGCCGAAGC
Source organism: Rhodanobacter sp. (assembly GCA_050737735.1). Lineage (GTDB taxonomy): Bacteria > Pseudomonadota > Gammaproteobacteria > Xanthomonadales > Rhodanobacteraceae > Rhodanobacter. The sequence goes on from JBOHYM010000030.1 coordinate 1,897, forward strand.
CCGGCGACGACGACCTCGACCAGTTGCCGAACCTGTGCCGCTGCGGCTGCCAGACCCGTGTGCGCAGCGCGATCAAGCGCGTCGCCGCCGGCAAGGTGGGCCTCTGATGAACGACCGCATCCTTCCCGATCACGTCAGCCCCGATCAGATCCGACTCTCGCGCCGCCGCTTCCTGCAGGTGCTGGCCGCTGGCACCGGCGTCCTGATGGTCGGCATCCGCACGGCTAGCGCGAGCGGCGCACCGCTGCCGCTGGCCCTGCTCGGCGACAACTTCAACGACCTCGGCGCGTATGTGCGCATCGACAGCGACGGCAACGTGCTGATCGGCGCACGCGATCCGGATACCGGCAGCGGCGTGGCCACGTCGCTGCCGCGGATCATCGCCGACGAACTCGATGCCGACTGGAACCGTGTCAGCGTGGTGCCGCTCGGCCTCGGCGTGACCGACAACAACGGCCAACCGCGCTGGACCTATGGGCGCCAGATTGGCGGCATCGGCGGTTCGATTCCCGCTGCCTGGAACGATCTGCGCCAGGCAGGAGCGCTGGCGCGCTGGCTGCTGCTGCAGGCCGCGGCTCGCCAGCTCGGCCTGCCGGCCGACAAGCTGCACACCGACTCCGGCATGGTGATCGCGCCGGACGGCCGCCGCTTCAGCTACGCCAGCCTGGCCGACGACGCCAGCAAGATCGCCCTGCCGAACAATCCGCCGCCATTGAAGACACCGGATCGCTACCGCCTGATCGGCCAGCCCGCCGGTGACGTGGACGCACGCGGAATCGTCACCGGCCTGACCCCCTTCGCGACCGACCATTACTATGCCGATGCCCTGGTCGCCGTGCTGGCGCATTGCCCGTGGCCGGACGGCACGCTGGCACACTTCGACTTCGCCGATACCCTGGCAGTCAAGGGCGTCGTGAAGGTCGTGCAACTGAGACCCGAGCCCGGCCAGCTACTGGGCAACACGGTGATCGCCCCGGCCGTGGCAGTACTCGCCGAAGACACCTGGTCGGCTCTGCAGGGCCGGCAGAAACTCAAGCTCGAGTGGAGGCCCGGCGCCAGCGGCGCCGAGAGCAGCGCCGCGCTGGAACAGCAGGGCGAGGCTTTGCTTGCCGGCAAGACCGATCCTACCGCGCGCGTGCGCAACGACGGCGACTTCGAGGCCGCCGGCAAAAAAGCCGCGCGTCGGCTGCAGGCGACCTACTACCAGCCGTGGCTGGCGCATGCCACGGCCGAGCCGATGAATTGCCTGATCCGGCTGGACAAGGATCACGCCAGCCTGGTCGTGCCGACCCAGGCACCGCAGAAAGCCTGGGTCGTGGTGCAGCGATTGACCGGCCTCAGCCCCGCGCAAATCGAGATCAGCGTGCCGCGTGTCGGCGGCGGTTACGGCCGCCGGCTCGATCACGACTACGTCGCCGAGGCGGTGATGCTGGCCAAAGCGGTCGACAAGCCGGTGCGCCTGCTGTGGACGCACGGGCAGGATCTCGATCACGACTATTATCGTTCCGGCAGCGTGCACCAGCTCGGCGTGGTGATCGACCGCAAGCGCCAAATCATCGGCTGGAACCAGCGCATGGCCAGCGCTTCGGCACTGGTGCGTCGCGGCGTACCGGACAACCGCCTGTGGACCTCCGAGATCGACGCCGATCAGCTGCCGGCGGCACTGGTACCGAATTACCGCAGCGACTGGTATGCGCTCAACTCGTCGATCCCGCGCGGGCCGATGCGCGGCATGCCGCAACTGAGCAACGCCTTCGCGGTGGAAAGCTTCATCGACGAAATCGCGCATAGCATGAAGGAGGACCCGCTCGACACTCACCTGCGCCTGCTCGGCGCACCGCGCCAGCTGTCGCTGAGCACAGGCGGCGTGCTGGACACCGGCCGCCTGATCAACGTACTGAAGCTGGTCGCCGATCGCATCGAATGGAAGAACTGGCTGCACAGCGTGAACGGTCTCGGCATCGCCTGCTGGCAGGTCAACGGCGCCTATGTGGCGCATGCGATCGAGGTGGCGATGCAGGGCGAGAAGCTGATCATCCAGCGGGTCGTCTGCGCGGTCGACGTCGGCCGCGTGATCAACCCGCAGGGTCTGCAAGGCCAGGTCGCCGGCGCCACGCTGGATGCGCTGTCCACCGCACTCAACCTGGCGATCACGTTCAAGGATGGCCAGATCCAGCAGCACAACCTGAAGGATTATCCGCTTGCCAGCATGGCCGAGCTGCCCGATGCAGTGGAAGTGATCACGGTGCCTCGCGATGATCTTCCGCCCACCGGCGCCAGCTTCCTCGCCATGCCCACCGCCGCCCCTGCCCTGGCCAACGCGGTGTTCCGTGCCACCGCCGTGCGTGTTCGCCGGCTGCCGTTGATGAAGGAATTGCTGCGGTTGCTGTGAGCGGCGACGGCCAGCGCTACAGCCACCATCGGCCTGTTTCCTCGGGGCCGTGGTGGCTGCCGATCGACTCCCGCGCCATCACGCCGTAGCGGCGGCCCGCAGGCGGGGAAAGTGCGGACTGGCAAGCACGAACAGCCACACCACCAGCACGAAGGGAAACGTGAGCGCCGGCATCCCGACCGGTTCCAGTGCCGCCGACATGGCCGCGAACACGACCGTCGTGGTGACCGCGGCGAACACCGCATAGACGATCGAAACCGCATCCAGCACGAAGAACACCCCGCCCAGCGCCAGCGCCGCCAGCACGGCGTTGAAGCCGAACGCACCGGAGCGGATCGCCGGCTCGGCCGCACCCATGCCCCAGGCCACCAGCAGACCGGTCAGCGAACCCAGCAAGGCCGTGACGCAGGCCAGCCGGGAACCGACCAGCAGCCCCACCGCGAAGATCACACCGGTCACCACGCTGCCCTGGAAGAACACCTGCGCCACGCCATTGAAGAGCCCCTCCACCACCGTGGCCAGCGTCACGACGCCCTCGACCGTAGCCGCCTGCGGCAGACCCGCTGTCGGCAACACGTTCGTCGAATGCAGCCGGCCGAATCGCGCACACGCCAGCAGGAAACCCAGTGCGGTGAAGACGAACGGTGCCGTGAGCACGGGCATCTTCCAGACCGCCAGCAGGTTGAGCATCGCGGCCATGATGATCGTGGTGCAGGCGGCGGCGAGCACCACATAGCCCCAGGTCAGCAGCTCCGGCTGCAGGAAATACATCAGCGCGATGGCGACGAGCGCACCATTGAAGCCGAACATGCCGGCACGCACGAGCGCGCGGTCGGCCGCGAGCAGCATCGCGGTCAGCGTGCTTACGGACGTCCCGACCAGCACCGCCAGACCGAACAAGGTGGAGTTGTAGAAAATCCCGACCAGGAAAAGCAGACCCGTCCAGCTGTTGTTCTGCAACATCACCTGCCCGACGCCACGAAGCACGGCGTCCAGAAATCCCAGCAGGCGTTGGGGCGGTGTATCGCCCGCGATGACGAGACCGGAGGCGGTGATCTGCATGGATGACATCGGCGCGAGTGTGGCGCGGTTATCTACGGACCCCATAGGTCTCCTTCGAGGGATGCTTGATATTCGGATCTGACATGATCAGAGACCGTGTGCCGCACCAGTATGCAGGGAACCGCCACAGCAACCGGACGTGGGCTGAAACCTCCAACGCCAACGCCTCAATGGAACTGATCGCTCGCCGGCACCCATGAGCTGGACGACGACGCGGGCGGATGACCCAGCTTGACCGGCAGCGTGATGGCCCCGCAACCCGGTGGCGGCGGGCCGCCGGCGACGCGGGCTTCGGCACATTGCACGCTGTTGTCGAGCTGGATCGGGGTTGCCGATGCCAGGGCACTGGCCGCCGGCGATGGCGTGGGTGCCGCCACCGGATTGGCGGGTGCCAGATGCAGGCGGTCGTAGACTTTGGCGGCCACCGGTTTCGGTGGCGGATCAGGGTTGCCGCAGCCGAACAGGGCCATCGGCAGCAGCGGAACAATCTTGCATTCGACGCGCACGCCGCGGGGCAGATTAAACGTATGCGCGACCGTGGTTTTTTCCACGGCATGGCGCAACGCGGTATCGACCGAGCTTTCGTCGTCCGGCGTCCAGTCACTGTCGAAGCGGGTCGGCTTGTAGCCGATGTTCGGCGTGCCATGCCCCATGATCTGGGTGTCGCCGCTCGGCTTCAGCTGCACGTAGCCATTCGGTGAGCCCTGGCGCGTTCCCTCGGCGGCACCAGGCTGGTTGCCACCGATCTGGCCGGGGCCCTGTTGCTTGCCGCCCGTGCCCTTGGCGCTGCCCTGCCCGGGCGTGGGCTGAGGGCCGTTGGCATGACTGCCCACGCTTTCCTGCGTGGCGGCCACGCCGTTGGGCTCGCCGGGTATGGCGGTATCACTGCCCTGCGACGTGGCATTGGGCGCGGTGCTGACGTCACGTTCGGTACCGGCCTGGCTGGCACTGGAGGTGGCCGCCGGCTGTTCGTTCGCGGCAGGCGCTGGCGACTCGGTCGGCGTGCTCGACGGCGACGGCGCGGCCGCGGCAACAGCAGGCGGCGCACTGAGCTGCGGTCGCTCGATCGACGAAGGGATGACCGACGCAGAAACCTTCTGCGCGCTCTCGATCTTCACCGCCGGCGCGCGCAGTGGCACCTGCGCCTTTACAACGGGTGCCAGTGGCACCGTTTCCAGTTCCGGCTCGGCCACATCGACCTTCGCTGCCTGCAGCTTCGGCTGCTCGCGCGGCACGCTCGCCGCAGGCACGCTCAGCCGGGTCTGCAGATTTACCGTGGGCAACGGCTGCGCCGGCAACGTGATCGGCTGCAGCTCGGGTACCGGAGGGGCCGCCGGTATTTCGGCACGAGCCGGCACCACGCTGGCGGGCGCATGGGTCTTCGGCACCGTGGTGTTCAGCGCGATGTTCGACACGGTGATCGGCGGCATCGCCGGCACCACGGGCGTCGGCAGGGCCAGCGATGCCGGTGGCGGCAGCGGGCGGGTACCTTCGAGTTGCGGCCGGCGCACTGGCTCGGGCTGGAACTTCGGCGGCACCGGTGGCTGCATTACCGGGGTGGGCAGGCTCACCGTCGGCGGTTCGTCAGCCTGCGTGATCGGTTGCAGTGATGGTGATGGTGCCGGTGCCGGTCGCGGCAGGCTGACTGGCGGTGTGGGCGACGCCACCGGTCTCGCTGCCGGCGCGGTGGATTTCACCGCCTGTGCAACCACCGGCGGTGCGGCAGCCGGCGCCGGTGGTGTCGCGACGACGGCCGGTGTGTTCGTGCTGCGTGTGCTGGTGGCGGCGGCCTGACTGGCGCGACCCTGATGACGCGGCCCCAGTTCTTTCGGCGGCGTACCCAGCGGCGGCGGTGGCGGCTCGGGCGCCTCGATCAGGCGCACCTGCAGGAACTGCTCCTTCGACTCCCGCGGCGGCTTCACCTCATACGCCGGCCCGAGCACGAAAGCGAACAGGAAGATCAGGTGCACCAGCAACGCACCCACCAGGGCGAGCACGTGCAGCCCCCGTTCGCGCGAACGCTCGCGGCGACGCCGGCGATAGACGCTGGCACGCGTGGCGGCGGCCAGCGGGGAGCTCAGGATGGTCCGCGAAGGATGGCTGGCGGGAGGGCCGGCGGCAGGTTGATCTGGGGGCGGCAAGGGCATGCAGCCAGTGTAACGGGCACCGCGATGATTCCGTATGAGGCTCAGGGATGACTGGCGGCACCCGCAGCACGGTCACGCCGCTCGGCGTCGACCGCGCGATTCGGTGTATCGACCGGACAACCCCACGCCAGCGGTTTGCCGGCACGGTACATCGCGATGCATGCCTCGACGCTGGGCGGCTTGGGTGCATGCGGATCGACCGCCAGTGGTGTGGCCGCCATGCTCAGGCGCTCGTCGCCATCCTTCGCCGAAGGCGGTGGCGGCGGATCGCCGCTGCAACCACCAGCCAGCATGGCGACGGAAATACCGCAATGGATGCGCACACCACCAGGCAGCTGGATGGTTTTCTTGACCGTGGTCTTGTCCACCAGCTTCTGCAGTGCATTGTCGACCACGTTGCCCTTGCCGCTCCAGTCATCCTGGAAGCGTGTCGCCTGATACTTGACCGGACTGTTGTGCTGCATGACCTGCGCATCGCCTTTCGGCAGGTTCTGCACATAACCGGGCGTCGGTGCGCTGGCCGCGGCCGCCGGCAGCCGCGGTTCGCCGTTGCTGTCGTACAGCCGCGACGTGTCGACCGGTTTCGGCGTCGGCAACTGTATGGTCATGGCTTCCTTCGACACCGGCTCGTGCGGCTTCGGCAATGCGCGTGGGCTTGCTAGTGGCGGCGGTGCCGGCGGTGGCTGAACCACGGGTGCCGGAGTGGCTGTGATGAAGCGCACCTGCAGCACTTTCTCCGGTTGCGCAGGCGGCGCCGATACCGGCAACGGACGCATCTCACCCCAGATCACCAGCATGAACAGCACGTGCAGCACCATCGCCACGACCAGCGCCAGCACGTGCCAGCGCCGCTCATGCCAGGGCTCGCGCCAGCGCACTTGCCGCAGTCTCGCCTGGGTCGGTGGATCCAGCGGGGTCAGCCCACGCCCCGGCCAACCATCGTCCGGCCGGCCATGATCCGGCGATGGCTGGCGGCGCTGTTCGACCTGCAACGGATGAGCGATGACGACACCTCGGTGGCACGGAAGAGTATCGACAGGATGCCGGATGGTGCTTGAACCCGGGAGGACTCGCGGATACATGCACAGTTTCACGTGCCCATGACAGACCTCCCGGCACGGCACCGGTTCCCCGCACTGCAGCTTGACCGCATCAGCGGTTCGCTCAAGTCTAGACAGGTGGCGCCACGCGCCACTCCGCCATGACCGCTTTCGCCCTGTACAAAGGCCGCCCTGTACAAAAGCCGCCCTGTACACACGAAGGACGACCATGACGGCCCGCCATCGTCAGCCGCCAACGCGCGGCCTCATGCGGCGCCGTTCATGCCACGAGGCCACGCCCTGCTTTGAGGAGGGTCGCATCGTGTCGTACAACACGGAAAGCATCCGCAACATCGCGCTCGTCGGCCACGCCGGCGTGGGCAAGACCACGCTGTTCGAAGCCCTGCTGCTGGCCGGCGGCGCAATCCAGACAGCGGGCTCGGTGGAGCGCGGCACCACCGTCTCGGATACCGACAGCCAGGAAAAGGCGCGCGCGCATTCGATCGACAGCTGCGTCGCGCACATCGACCACGACGGCTGTCACCTCAACCTGATCGACACCGCAGGCTACGCGGATTTTCGCGGCGCCACGCTATCCGCACTGGCGGCAGTGGAAACCGTGGCGATCGTGGTCAACGCGATCAACGGCATCGAACATAGCACCCGTCGCATGATGGCGCATGCGCGCTCGCGCGGGCTGGCACGCATGCTGGTGATCAACAAGATCGACTTCGACGGTGCCAACCTGGCCACCTTGGTGGACGCACTGCGCGAGGAATTCGGCAGCGAATGCCTGCCGGTGAACTTGCCCGCCGGTCACGGCAGGCGCGTGCTGGACTGCTTCTTCCACAGCGAAGGCGCCACCGACTTCTCCTCGCTGGCCGAGGCGCACCAGCGCATCCTCGATCAGGTGGTCGAGATCAACGAGACGATGATGGGCGCGTACCTCGACTCAGGCGAAGCTGCGCTGACCCCGCAGCAGCTGCACGATGCGTTCGAGCAGTGCCTGCGTGAAGGCCATCTGGTACCGATCTGCTTCGTCAGTGCGCGCACCGGTGCCGGCGTCAAGGAATTGCTGGATGTCGCCGCGCGGCTGCTGCCGAATCCGGCCGAGGGTAATCCGCCGCCGTTCACGCGCGATGATGGCGCGCCGCTGGAAGTCGGCGCCGATCCGGCCAGTCATGTGATTGCCGACGTGTTCAAGATCGTCAACGATCCGTTCGTCGGCAAGCTCGGCGTGTTCCGCGTGTGGCAGGGCACGATCCACCGCGACAGCCAGTTGCTGATCGACGATGGCCGCAAGCCGTTCAAGGTCGGCCACCTGTTTCGCGTGCAGGGCCGCACGCACGTGGAGATCGAGGCGGCCATCCCCGGCGACATCGCCGCCGTGGCGAAGATCGAGGACATCCACTTCGATGCGGTGCTGCACGACTCGCACGACGAGGATCGCATCGCGCTGGCGCCGCTGGCGTTTCCATTGCCGATGTACGGCCTCGCGCTGGAACCGAGACACAAGGGCCAGGAACAGAAACTTTCCAATGCACTGTCGCGGCTGGCCGAGGAAGATCCGTGCTTCCGCATCGAACACCACAAGGAGCTCAACGAGACGGTGGTGCGCGGGCTGTCCGACCTGCACCTGAAAATCATGCTGGAGCGCATGCGCGAACGCTACGGCGTCGAAGTGGACACGCATCCGCCGCGCATCGCCTATCGCGAAACCATCGCCGCGCACGCCGAGGGTCATCACCGGCACAAGAAGCAGACCGGCGGCGCCGGCCAGTTCGGCGAAGTGTTCCTGCGGGTGGAACCGTTGGAACGTGGCGCCGGTTTCGAGTTCGTCGACGCAGTGAAAGGTGGCGTGATTCCCGGCCAGTTCCTGCCGGCGATCGAGAAAGGCGTGCGCCAGGCGATGGAGCACGGCGCGGTCGCCGGCTATCCGCTGCAGGATCTGCGAGTCACCGTGTATGACGGCAAGTACCACCCGGTCGACTCGAAGGAGGTCGCTTTCATCAGCGCGGGCAAGAAGGCGTTCCTCGACGCGGTCGGCAAGGCGAAGCCGACCATACTGGAGCCGATCGTGAACGTCGAAGTGGCGATTCCCGAACACAATGTCGGCGACGTCACCGGCGGCCTCGCCGGCAAGCGCGCACGCATCATGGGCACCGACACCCAGCGCGGCGGCGAACTGGTGATCAAGGCGCAGGCCCCGCTGGCCGAGCTGATCGACTACCCCACCGAGCTGAAGTCGATGACCGGTGGCCGCGGTCGCTACAGCCTCGACCTCAGCCATTACGAAGCGGTGCCATCGAACGTGCAGAAGCAGCTCAGCGAGGCATGGAAGCCGCATGTGGAGGAGGACTGATGGCCAGCTACTCCTTATCACAAGAGTTCGACGCCGCATGGGTTTGTCGTCGCGGAGAACCCTGATGAATCCGGCTCGTAGCACCATCATCTGCTGCATGACGGCCTGCGTCGCGCTATGGCTTGGTGCCTGCGCGGTGCGTGCCGATGCCACACAGGGGCAGCCCATGCACGAGGTCAGCATCACCTTGGAGCGCAGCACCTGTTTCGGCAACTGCCCCGGCTACAGCGTGACCGTGACGTCCGATGGCAAGGTCAGTTTCGAAGGCCATGCGTTTGTGCACACGGGCAGCGCTCGCGGCCACGCCACGCCGGCGCAGATCGCGAACATGCTCGCCGCACTCGACCAGGCCGGGTTCCGCTCGATGCGGGACAGCTATGTCTCGCACGACGACGGCTGCGAGATGGTGATGAGCGACCAGCCCGGCGTGAAGATCACCGTCGTCGACAGCACCGGCAGCAAGACGGTGGATTTCTACAACGGTTGCACCGGTGCCACGGCCGATGCGGTGCGACCGCGGATCGAACGACTGGCGCGCAGCATTGACCAGCAACTGGGTACCGCCCGCTGGATCGGCAAGCCGGCCGCACCCGGCAGCACCGGACGAACCGATCGCTGACGCTGCATCGCCCTCCTGTCTGCGCTTGATCCGTGGCGGGATGACCGCCACCTCCATCCCATCAGCACGTGCACGGCGCATGGCCGCAGCAGAGCACATTGCATCAAAGCAGGTCGCAGGAGAGCACGATGAGTCGAGCCTTCACCAAGGAATCCGATGACGGCGATGCACCGGCGTTGCCGGACATGCCGTTGAGCGAGCACCCGAACTACGTCACGCCACGTGGCCTGGCGCAGCTGCATGCGCGGCTGCAGGTGGCCACCGCGCGACGCGATGCGCTGAAAGTCTCGACCGATACGCTGTCACAGCAGAACGAACTGGCGCCACTGGAGCGCGAACTGCGCTGGCTCCACGCACGGGTGAACAGCGCGATCGAGGTGGACCTGTTGTCGCAACCGCAGGATCGTGTCGCGTTCGGTGCCATCGTCAGCGTGGACAGCGCCGAGGGCGCGCAGCGCTACTGCATCGTCGGCGAGGATGAGGCCGATGCGGAGCAGCGACGGGTCAGTTATCTCTCGCCGCTGGCGCAGGCCCTGCTCGGTGCACGGATCGGTGACGAGGTGAACTGGAAACGCCCCGCCGGCGATCTGCTGATCGAGGTGACCGCGATCGATTACGACGGCGAGACCCAGGACTGAAGATCCCACTGACCCGACGCACGACAAAACTCTGTGGGAGCGGCTTCAGCCGCGACAGCTTTTGGGAATGTCCGGCAGAAAACCAAAGAGCGTCGCGGCTGAAGCCGCTCCCACAAAAAGGCGCGGCTTCCTGATCACTCCAGCTAGCCGCCCCGCGGTTTATCGCTTCGGCTTGAGCAGGGTCCCGGTGCACTTCGGCGAACCGCACAAGCATACCCACAGCTTTTTCAGCCGCGCGGTATGCGGCACTTCGAGCACGATGCCGTAGTCGTAGGTGAGCTCTTCGCCAAGCTTGATCGCACGGGTCGTCTCGATCACTACACGGTCCTTGCGCGGGTCGCCGCTGGCGCTTTCCTCGACTACGGCGCGGCAATTCGGCGCGCAGCTGTGGTTGATCCAGCGCGCGCTGTTGCCGTGCTGGTTGGCGTCGATGATGTAGTCGTCGTTGAGCGTGAACAGGAACGTATGCCCGGTCTCGCCGCCGTCGCCATACAACTCGTCGGCCTCGGCATGGGTCAGCAGCTTGCCCTTGTACTCGATGATCTCCTCACCCCTGGCGATCGGGGCGGTGGCGAATACACCGTTGCCGTGGATCGGCGAGCGGCGGGCAGTGATGCGACGGGTCATGTAGGGAATCTGCTGGCTGGGAACGAACCCGTGATGATGCCCGCTGTGCCTCGCGATGGGAACCGCCGCTGACTTTGTCATGCCGACTGGGCTAAGATTCAAACAATCGTTTGAGAGACAGCCATGAAACGACTGTTGCGAAGTCTTCTGCTAGTCGCGCTGGCCGCCGGCCTGCTCGCCTGCGGGCCGGCGAAAAAGAGTGTCTACCCGCCCACGGTGAGCATCCAGCAACTGGCCGTGCTGCCGGACGGCCAGTGGCGGCTGACCGTGCGCATCCAGAACAACAGCTATGGCGAGATGGATTTCAGCTCGCTCGACGGCCAGTTGCAGATCGCCGCACTGGTGCCGATCCGCCTGCATGCGAATTTCAGGCTGGACGTCCCGGCGCTGGCCGGTGACGTGATCCAGCTCGACGTGCTGCCCACCGCGCCGATGAGCGCCGCACTCCATGTCATCGCCGGCAAGGGCAGCGCCGGCTCGCTCGGCTACCGCGTCAGCGGCAGTACCGTTGCCAAACCCGAGCAGAAAAAACAACCGCGCGACTTCGACTTCAGCGGCAACGACTGGCTCTCACCCGTACCGGGCATTCCCAACACTTACCGCTGACGTCCTCCCCACGACGCCACTTTTCACCGAAGGAATCATCATGACTGCTTACAAGGCTCCGCTCGACGATCTGCGCTTCGCCCTGTTCGACGTGCTCGGCGCCGAAAAGACTTTGACCTCACTGAGCGGTGGCGAAGCACACAGCCGCGACCTGCTGGACGCGGTGCTGGAAGAGGCCGGCCGCCTCAGCGAGCAGTTGCTGGCACCGACCAATGGCCCCGCCGACGAGGAAGGCTGCCACTTCGACAAGGCCACCCAGACGGTGACCACGCCGAAGGGTTTCAAGGAAGCGTTCAAGCAGTTTGCCGAAGGCGGCTGGACCGGCCTGACCAACCCCGAAAAATACGGTGGCCAGGCGCTGCCCGGCGTACTCGGCACCGCCACTACCGAGATCTTCCAGTCCGGCAACCTGGCCTGGAGCCTGTATCCGCTGCTGTCCGAAGGCGCCACCCACGCGATGGAGATGCACGGTGAGGAGTGGCAGCGCGAGCGCTTCATGAAGCCGATCGTCGAAGGCCGCTGGACCGGTACGATGTGTCTTACCGAACCGCAGGCCGGCTCCGACCTCGGCCTGCTGAAGACCCGCGCCGAACCCGGTGCGGCGGATGCGGGCAGTCACCCGACCTACAAGATCACCGGCACCAAGATCTTCATCAGCGCCGGCGAGCACGACCTCACCGAAAACATCGTGCATCTGGTACTGGCGCGTTTGCCCGATGCACCGGCTGGCAGCCGCGGTATCTCGCTGTTCATCGTGCCGAAGTTCAAGGTCAACGAGGATGGTTCACTCGGTGCGCGCAACACGGTTGCCGCCGGTGCGATCGAGCACAAGATGGGTATCCACGCCTGCTCCACCTGCGTGATGAACTTCGACGGCGCCGAGGGCTACCTGATCGGCCAACCGCACAAGGGCTTGATGGCGATGTTCACCATGATGAATGCGGCACGCCTGTCGGTGGGCGTGCAGGGGTTGGCGCTGGCCGAACGCGCGCTGCAGAACAGCCTCAACTACGCCCGCGAACGGCTGCAGTCGCGCTCGCTGTCTGGCCCGAAGTTCCCCGACAAGCCGGCCGACAACCTGCTGGTGCAGCCAGACGTGCGCCGCATGTTGCTGACCCAGCGCGCCTTCGTCGAAGGCTCGCGCGCGCTGGTGCTGTATACCGCGCTGCAAACCGATATCGAATCACGCAGCCATGACGAGGCCGCGCGCAAGACCGCTGGCGAACTGGTCGCGTTCCTGATCCCGATCGCCAAGGGCATGGTCACCGAGCTCGCGCAGGAGTGCACCAAGGAAGCGCTGCAGGTCTATGGCGGCCACGGCTACATCGCCGAGAACGGCATGGAGCAGTTCGTGCGCGACGCCCGCATCATCACGCTGTACGAAGGCACCACCGGGATCCAGGCCGCCGACCTGCTCGGCCGCAAAATCCTCCAGCTGCAGGGCGTAGGCGCCAAGCATTTTCTGCAGGAAATCAGCGCGTTCTGCCAGCAGCACAGTGCTGACGAGGCCCTACGCGCGCTGATCGGCCCGCTGGCGATCGCCACCAAAGAATGGAGCGACCTCACCGTGAAGCTCGCCCAGCGTGTGCAGGCCAATCCGGAGGAACTCGGCGCCGCCGCCACCGACTACCTGTATTACTCCGGTTACGTCACCCTGGCCTACCTGTGGGCTCGCAGCGTGGCTGCATCCGAAGCCAGCAGCCAATCGGCCGCGTTCAAGCAGGCCAAGCGCGACACCGCCGCGTTCTATTTCGCCCGCCTGCTGCCGCGCACCTTAATGCACAAGGCCGCCATCGAGGCCGGCGTGGATACCTTGCCAGTGGTGGCCTGAACGGGGTGGCCTGATCGGATTACCCGAGCCATTTGAAAGATGATACGTTCGGCTCAGCGGGGACCTGCCGGAGGCCGGATGAATACCGGCGTATTCACGATTTCCATCGACTTCGAACTCTATTGGGGTGTGCGTGACACGCGCCACCTCAACGAGTATCGCGGAAATCTGGACGGTGTTCCGGAAGCCATACAGCGGATGTTGAACCTGTTCGAGCAGCGTCGGATTCACGCCACCTGGGCAATCGTGGGCTTTCTGTTTTGCCATGATCGCGACGAGGCACTATCCACCGCTCCGACCGTGAAGCCCGGCTATGAGAACGTCGCCCTCAATTCCTATCGGTATCTGGAACAATCGACCAATCTCGAGGAGAGCTATCACTTTGCACCCGGCCTGGTCGAGCTGATCGCCGCAACACCGAACCAGGAGGTGGCGACCCACACGTTCTCGCACTACTACTGCCTGGAAGCGGGCCAGACGGTGGCGAGTTTCAAGGCCGACATCGCCACGGCCGTCCGCGTGGCGGCGGCGAGAGGTAGCCGCATCCGCAGTCTCGTGTTTCCACGCAACCAGTGGAATCCGGAGTATCTGGCCGTACTGGCGGAAAACGGCATCACCGCCTATCGCGGCAACGAGCATGGCTGGCTTTATTCGGCGACCAATCACGACAGGCAAAACACGGCTCGCAGGCTCGGCCGCCTGGTGGACAGCTATATCAACCTCAGCGGCCACCACACGTTCGCGCTCGAAAGCTGCGGCAGCCAGCTACCCTTCAATTTTCCGGCCAGCCGCTTCCTGCGCCCCCACAACCCCCGACTGGCGTGGCTGGATGACTTGCGTTTGCGCCGGATCAGGCGCGCCATGCAGCATGCAGCCAGACACGGCGAGGTCTTCCACCTGTGGTGGCATCCGCACAACTTCGGCATCCACACCGACCAGAACATCCATTTCCTTGAACAGGTGATCGATGAATTCGAGCGTCTGCAGCACAGTGACGGCATGCGCTCGCTGAACATGGCCGAGCTCTCCGGCCTGCTTGTCGCACCATGAATCGGCGCAAGGCGCGCGTCGTCATGCTGTGCGGGGACGGACCTTCGTCCTGGTACATGTACAACGCGCTGGCGGACGAGGTGGAAATCCTCGCGGTCGTGGTGGAAAACAAGCCTTCGGCCCGATCCATGATCAGGCATCGGATCCGCAAGCTGGGCTGGCCAACGGTCGCTGGCCAGCTATGTTTCATCGTGTTCAACCGGGTGCTGGCACGATTCCAGCGCCGCCGCATGCGCGAGCTGATCCAGCGCTACGGATTGCGCGCCGCCTTGCCGTCGACCGGGATCCTCCATCGAGTGGACAGCGTCAACGCCGCGACCGTCCGCAAGCTGCTGCGCAAACTCGATCCCGATGCCGTCGTGGTCAACGGCACCCGGATCATTTCCCGCACCGTGATCCACTGCATTGACCGCCCTTTCATCAACACCCACGCCGGCATCACGCCCCGCTATCGCGGAGTGCATGGCGGCTACTGGGCGCTGGCCAGCGATGACGCCGGGAACTGTGGCGTCACCGTGCACCTGGTGGACACCGGGGTGGACACGGGCGACGTGCTGTATCAGGACAGGATCCAGCCCGAGCGCAACGACGGTTTCAATACCTATCCCATCCATCAGCTGGCCTGCGCGATCCCGCTGATGAAGGCGGCCCTGCGTGACGTTGTCGACGGCACGATCACGATCCGGGAAGGCGTGGGACCGTCCCGGCTCTGGTATCACCCCACACTTTCCGAATATTTCAGAAACCGTTTTTCCGGCTCGGCCAGATAGGCGCGGCACGTTGCACGATATCGCCTGAAGCATGCGTGGATGCATCGGCTGATGCTGGGCGATGTGCCCAGCTTGGTCACACTTGGCTCAAGAGCGACATCGCCCCGGTCATCATCAGCGTCTCAGTACCCGGAGCTGCCCTGAAACGCGTCACCACTCATCCGCAGGTACTGCCGGATCAGTTCCTCATGGGCATCGGCGGCCTGCAGCAGTTCCCGCGCCATGGCTTCCTGCGCATCGGTGACGGTCGGCTGCCGTGGTGCGGCCGGCGCTGCTTTTACCATGCGCGCAACCGGCGCTTCGGCGATGACCAATTCGGACTCAAGCAGGTAGGAGATGTCGTAGGCATGATCGTTCATATCTCGATCCAAGCAACTTGCTTGCCAACACCTTGCAGGGCATGACCGTGGATGTGCTGCCACAGCTTTGATGCCGACACCGACTCCGGCCCATGCAGGTCATCGTTGGGATTACGCTAGGCCGCCTTGTCCGTCAGGGGATCATCATGAAGCCGAGCCGATTCGTCGCAGGCCTGCAGCCAGCGCTGTTCGCCCTGCTGCTCACCATGAGCAACGCGTCGCTGGCCGCGGACCCGCCCACGGCGAAATATCCAAACTATCCCAGCGAGACGCCAGCAACCTTCGTACCGGTCACCGACAGCTTCGATTACGTGCAGCGCGACGTGATGATCCCGATGCGCGACGGGGTGAAGCTGCACACGATCATCCTGATCCCAAGGGGCGCGAAACATGCAGGCATCCTGCTTACACGAACGCCCTACGACGCCAGGGCACTGACAACGCACAGCATGAGTGGCCACCTTGGCCCGATGCTGCAGGGTTACGACAACCCGACCGATGTCATCGTCGAAGACGGCTACATCCGCGTGGTGCAGGATATCCGCGGCAAGTACGGCTCCGAAGGCGACTACGTGATGAACCGGCCGGTGCACGGCCCGCTCAACCCCACCCCGGTGGACGATGCCACCGATACGTACGACACCATCGACTGGCTGGTGAAGAACCTTCCCGAGTCGAATGGCAGGGTCGGTACCATCGGTATTTCCTACGACGGTTTCGAACCGCTGATGTCGCTGGTGAACCCGCATCCGGCGCTGAAGATAGCGGTGCCGATGAACCCGATGGTGGACGGCTGGATGGGCGACGACTGGTTCCATCACGGCGCCTTCCGCCAGCAGAACATGTCCTACGTCTACGAGCAGAGCGCCAGCCGCGACAACCACTACAAGTGGTGGACGAATTACCACGACGAATACGACCTGTTCATGCACTACGGCTCGGCCGGTGCGATGGGCAACGCCTACGGTATGCGGCAGCTCGGTTTCTGGAACAAGCTGCTGGCGCATCCTGCCTACGACGCGTTCTGGAGCGAGCAGGCGGTGGACAAGGTGCTCGCCGCGCAGCCACTGAAGGTGCCGGTGATGCTGGTGCACAGCCTGTGGGACCAGGAAGACATCTACGGCGCGCTGGCCGTCTACCGCGCGATCAAGCCGAAGGACAGCGGCGGCGACATGGTGAAGCTGGTGCTGGGCCCGTGGCATCACGGCCAGGAGATCGAGGAAGGCAGCTCGCTCGGCGCGATCGAGTTCGGCAGCGACACCGCAAAATATTTCCGCGAGCACATCCTGCGCCCGTTCCTCGCGCAGTACCTCAAGGACGGCGCGCCGAAGGCGGACATCGCCCCGGTCACCGCCTTCCAGACCGGCAGCAATCAATGGCAGCGACTCGATCGCTGGCCGCTCGCCTGCGAAAGCGGCTGTGCCACCACGAGCCGTTCGCTGTATCTCGAAGCGGATCGCAAGCTCGGCTTCAATGCACCGACGGCCGGCGATGCGTACGACGAGTACGTCTCCGATCCCACCCACCCGGTGCCGTTCCGCACGCGGCCGATCCAGCCGATCGGTTACGACAACGGCCTTACCTGGCCACAATGGCTGGTGGACGACCAGCGGGAAGCTTCCGGCCGCACCGACGTGCTCAGCTACGTCTCCGACGTGCTCACCACACCGCTCACGATCAGTGGCGCGCCCGAAGTGCACCTGGTCGCCTCGACCAGCGGCACCGACAGCGACTGGGTGGTGAAGCTGATCGACGTCTACCCCGACCAGGTCGCCGAACAGCCCGTGATGGGTGGCTACCAGCTCGCCGTGGCGATGGACATCTTCCGCGGCCGCTACCGCGAAGGCTTCGCCGATCCCAAGCCGATCGCTGCCAACCGGCCGCTACCCTACCGCTTCGCGCTGCCTGCGGCCAACCACGTGTTCCTGCCCGGCCATCGCATCATGCTACAGGTGCAGTCCAGCTGGTTTCCGCTGTACGACCGCAACCCGCAAACCTATGTACCGAACATCTTCCTGGCCAAACCCGGTGATTACCGCAAGGCCACCCAGCGCATCTACCATGCACCGGATCAGGCCAGCTACATCGCGTTGCCGGCGGCCGGGAGTTGAGCTGGCCGGGCATGGCGCTCAGGCCAGTTCGAAACGGGTGGTGCGTCTGACCGGATCGGCTTCGACCAGCCGGACCTGGACGTCGGCACCCAGCGGCAGCGCGGATGTACCGGAAACGCTGGCTTCGATCGCGGGGTCACGCACGATGACAACACCCTTTTTGGGATCGTTGGACGCGACCTCGACGATGGCGCCGGCGAAGGTCTCACCGACGCGTGCGGTAAGCGCCTCTGCTTCGGCGAGGTCGAGCACGGCCTTCTCGTACTGACGCGCGCGGTGGCCCGAGGCCTGCATCGTGGCGGGCAGGCCCGGCAACGCGGCCAGCGCCCAGGCCGGCACCGGCTGTTTCGCGCACAGCGCCACGCAGACTTCGCCGGTGTAGCGGTCAACCAGCCGGCGCAGCGGCGCGGTGGCGTGCGTATATTCCGCGGCCAGCGCCCATTGCATCGGCTGCGCGGGCAGCTCGCCGTTGAACGCCGCATAGCCGGCGCCGCGCAGCACCGTGGTGCATGCGGTCAGCATCGCGACATGGGTGTCCTTGGTCGGATCGAGCGAGCGGATGAAATCGGGATAGCTTTGCGCCGGCGCCCAGGCAATACCGAGCGCCTTCGCAGTGAGGCGCAGGCGCTGCAGCGACGACGGCTCGGGTTCGGGCAAGGTGCGCAGCAACCCGACCTTGGCCCGCACCATCAGCTGCGCCGCGGCCATGCCGGTCAGCAGCGAAATCTGCTCGTTCCAGTCCTCGACCGGCAGACGCGCACGAAATGCCAGCGTCCACTGGCCGTCAACCACGTCGATTTCCTGCTCGGGCAACGGCAGGCTGATGCCGCCGCGGGAAAATTCGCGCTGCCGGCGCAGTTCGCCGATCTCGCGCAGCACGGCCCACATTGGCTCGGCGGTGCCGGTGTCGATCAGCTGCTGCACGCTGGCATAGTCGAGCTTGGCGCGACTGCTGACACGGGCACGCCGCACGTCGATGCCGGTGATCTCGCCGGTCTTGTCCAGCTCGATCGTCCACAGCAACGCAGGGCGCAGCTGACCGGGCAACAGCGAGGTGACACCCTCGGACAGCACCTTCGGATGCAGCGGGATCTTCGCATCCGCGCCATACAGCGTCTCGCCGCGCCGGTTTGCCTCGAGGTCGACCGGATCCCCGGCCGTCACGAACGCAGCAACATCCGCAATCGCGTAGTAGACGCGGTAACCGGCATCGTCGTGCGCGACGTACATCGCCTGGTCCAGGTCCATCGATTCGGGCGGATCGATCGTGATCAGCGGAACGTCGGTGCGATCGAGTTCCGGCAGCCGCGGATTCGCAGCGGCCTGCTCGGCGGCAGCTTCGACTTCCGGCGGAAACCCTGATGGCAGCTTCAGTGTAGTCTGGATATCGCGCATGCCCTGCGCGAGCACGTCATCGTTGGCTTGGATGTGGATGCGGCGAGTGGTCGACACGGGCGATCTTCCTGACGTGGTGCCTGTCGGCAATCCAGGGGCAACGCAGCGCCCCACGGCTGGTCGTGCTGCCCGGAATATACACGCGTCGTTCGGGACTTCCACGACCACCGCGTCAGGTGTAGAAACGACAGGGTCATCCCCCGCATCCTGTCGACTGCATCATGACCGCCACCTCCCTGCTGATCCGTCTGGCCGAAGACGACGACGATTTCATCCTCTCGCTGGTGCCGCGCTTTGTGGATTTCACGCTGCCGCCATGGCGACGGCGGCACGAATGCGTCGAGGGTATCCGCAACGATCTGTTGCGGCATCTGGAGGACCAGCCGGCGAACAGTTACCTGTTCGTGGCCGAGGACGCGGACGGCACACGGGTCGGCTTCATCCACCTGCAGCGCACCGCGGATTTCTTCACCGGGCGCAGCAACTGCCATATCTCCGACCTCGCGGTGGCGCCGCAGCATGAGGGCAACGGGGTCGGTCAGGCCCTGCTGGCGCATGCCGAGGGCTGGGCGCGCGAACATCAGTGCCGGCTGGTGACGCTGGCGGTGTTTCCCGGCAACGAACGCGCCCGCGCGCTGTATGAAGCAACCGGTTATGCACCGGATCTGCTGCGGCTGGCCAAGCCGGTGCGCTGAGCGCGGTGAGACATAAAAAAAAGATGGTGCTTACGCACCATTTTTCTTCAAACGCCGAACGGCACTAGCGGAGCCCATCGCCACGGTTCAGCACCGCGGCGATGACTCGAGGATGCTCAGTTACGGGTCGTGTTGCCAGCCGCTTCAGCCTGCTCGCGCGCACTCAGGCGCTGGGTCAGACGGTCGATGTTGGCCAGCGACAGGAGATGCGCGTAGATCCAGCCAAACACGCCTTCGCGCACGAACTCCAGAGTGGTCGCCTCGTCCAGTGCACGCAGCTTGTCCTCGTTGACCACGAACAGGCCGTTGAGGTTGATCGAACGGGCTTCCGCGCCATCCGTGCCATCCCTCTGCAGCCGGATGTTGCGCGGCTCCAGCAGGTTGTGCTTTCGAAGTTGCTCGATGAACCAGCGGGTGCGCTGAATGTTCTGCTGGAACTCGCCGAGGAATTTCACCGCATTCGACAGCAGTTCCGTGTCCGTGCCGTCCTCCTTGAACAGACGCTCGCCCTCGGTCGTACCGAAGCCTTCATAACGCTCGTCGAGGAATACGGTGAGATCCTCACCCTCCTGGCCAGCCGGCTTCTCGGCCAGCACGAACGGGTAGCGCCGCACGAACGCCGGGATATAGGTGTTCGGTGCCCACTGGCCGTCGGCGTCGACAAACAGGTTTTCATCCTGGCGCAGACCCAGCAGCGCGATCGGGCCAGCGTCATTGACGTCGTTGCCGGCAAACACGATCAGCAGGTCCCGGGCAGCGACACCAAACTCGACACCGGTGAGCGGCACCGAATGCACGTTCATCGCGAACTTCACGTTCGGCACGCCTTTCAGGCGCAGATCCTTGTGTTCGCTGCGATTGAGCGGCACCGGGTGCTCGTAGAAAAGAACTTCAGCCACGTTGACTACCTCTGCCCCCGCCGTGCCGGGTCACTACCGAAGCGCCCCTACCAAACCCGGCGTCGGGTCTGTGTTGACTACCGATCATATCAGCGCTGCCGCTCCGCGCGCGACTGTACGGGAAATGGCTGGTTCGCCCCGTTAGCATGCGAATTGCAATCAAATTGGTCTATGCTGGCTCCAGACAAGCATTCTGCATCGCTGAAACGCTCTCAAGGCCCTGGCTGAAGGACGATCTACATGCTGATGGAAGTGCCAAGTCGGGCCGATCTCAATGCGACCCGTGTGCTCTCGCTGGACTCGGCCGGCCGCATCCTCGACTGGATCAGCTGGCAGGAGGCGGTTTGCCTGTACGTCCGCGATGCCGTGGCCTGGACGCTGGGCGACCCCTGCCTCACCGTGCATGGCGGCATCAACCGCCTGCACGGCGTGCAGAGCCTGCTGCAGTTGCATCCGATCATCGCCAGCACCGGCCGCTGCCGCGACCATGCCGTCGATCCGGCGCCAGCGCTCACCAATACTGCGCTGTTCGCCCGCGACCGGCATCTGTGTCTGTATTGCGGCGACCATTTCACACGCGGCGAACTGACCCGCGACCATGTGCTGCCGATCTCCAAGCACGGCAAGGACGACTGGGTGAACGTGGTCAGCGCCTGCCTCGCCTGCAACCTGAAGAAGAGCAACCGCACCCCGCAGCAGGCCAACATGCCGTTGCTGGCCGTGCCATACCGGCCCAGCTGGGTCGAGCACCTGATCCTGTCCAACCGCAATATCCTGGCCGACCAGATGGATTTCCTGGTCAGCCATCTACCGCGCGACCGGCGCCCGCAAGCCGCCTGACCGCAGGCGACGGTGCCCATGCGCCCGGATCCGCCCGCCCCCTGCCCTTGCCCCGCCTCCCCGCTGGGCCAACAATACGCGGATGAATGACCTTTCCCACTACCCCCACCTGGCTCCGATCGAGACGCCGGCTGACCTGCGCCGCGTCCCTGACGACGAGCTGCCCGCTGTTGCCGACGAGCTGCGCCAGTACCTGATCGAAGCCGTGGCCAGCTCCGGTGGCCACTTCGGTGCGGGCCTTGGCGTGGTCGAGCTGACCGTGGCGCTGCACCACGTGTTCGATACGCCGCACGACCGCCTGGTATGGGATGTCGGTCACCAGTGCTACCCGCACAAGATCCTCACGGGGCGCCGCGAGCGCATCACCACGATCAAGAAGAAGGACGGGCTGGCACCGTTCCCGCGCCGCGAGGAAAGCGAGTACGACACCTTCGGCGTCGGCCACTCTTCCACCTCGATCTCGGCCGCGCTGGGCATGGCGATCGCCGCGCAACGGCTAGGAGCGCAGCGATCGGGAAATAAGAGCGGAAGCGACCAGCGCAAGGTCGTCGCCGTGATCGGTGATGGCGCGATGACTGCGGGCATCGCGTTCGAGGCACTGAACCACGGTGGCGATGTCGAACCCAACATGCTGGTGGTGTTCAACGACAACGGCATGTCGATCAGCGAGAACGTCGGTGCGCTGACCAAGATGATGGCCCGCGCCATGGCCAGCCGCCGGCTCAACCAGTTGCGCGAGCGGGCCAAGCGGGCGATTCCCAAGCAGTCGTTCTTCGGCCGCTTCTTCAAGCGCTGGGAGGAACACGCCAAAGGCATGTTCGTGCCGAGCACGCTGTTCGAGGAGCTCGGCTTCCACTACACCGGCCCGATCGACGGCCACAACATCCCGCAACTGCTGCAGGCGCTGCGCACGGTGAAGAACCTGCCCGGCCCGCAGTTGCTGCACGTGATCACCACCAAGGGCAAGGGCTATGCCCCGGCCGAGCAGGCGCAGATCGAATACCACGCGGTCGGCCCGTTCGACCCGCAGGCGGGCCTGATCAAGAAGAACGCACCGGCCAAGCCGACCTATACCGACATCTTCGGCGACTGGCTGTGCGACCAGGCCGCTGCCGACGAGCGCCTGCTCGCCATCACGCCGGCGATGCGTGAAGGTTCGGGCCTGGTGCGTTTCTCGAAGGAATACCCGCAACGCTATTTCGACGTGGCGATCGCCGAGCAGCATGCGGTGACGCTGGCCGCCGGCATGGCCTGCGAAGGCGCGAAACCGGTGGTGGCGATTTACTCCACCTTCCTGCAGCGCGCCTACGACCAGGCGATCCACGACGTGGCGCTGCAGAACCTCGACGTCACTTTTGCGATCGACCGTGCCGGCGTGGTCGGCCCGGACGGCGCGACGCACTCAGGCAGCTTCGATCTCACCTTCCTGCGCTGCCTGCCGAACATGCTGATCATGGCGCCAGCCGACGAGAACGAATGCCGCATGATGCTGAGCACCGGCTTCCAGTATCACGGCCCCGCCGCGATCCGCTATCCGCGCGGCAGCGGCACCGGAGTCGCGGTCCACCCGCAACTCGACACCTTGCCGATCGGCAAGGCTGAACTGCGTCGGCGTGGCCACGGCCTTGCCCTGTTGAGCTTCGGTGCGATGCTGGCGCCGGCTACCACGATTGCCGCCGAACTCGATGCGACCTTGGTCAACATGCGTTTCGTGAAACCGCTGGACGAGGCGATGATCCTCGAACTGGCGCGAACCCATGATGCCTTCATCACGCTGGAAGACAACGCGATCGCCGGCGGCGCCGGCTCGGCTGTGGCCGAGTGTCTGGCCGCGCATGGCATCAGCTTGCCGATCCTGCATCTCGGCCTGCCGGACGTCTATCTGGAACATGGCAGTCGCGAGGAAGTGCTGAGCATGGCCGGCCTCGACCTGCCCGGCATCCGCCACGCAATACATACCCGCTTCCCGCAGACGGGCATGCTCAACCAGGCCAACGCCTGAAGTTCACTGCCACACGGGACTGAGGTACTGCAGGCCTGCCCTGCTCTACACGCTGAAACCCGTATCCGTGCAGGCCGGGCTCACTTGAACGGTATATTGACCGAGACGCCGAGCGTGCGCGGCGTGGACAGCTGCACCAGCATCGGGCCACCCACGCTGGCGAGGAAATTGATCGCCTCGTCGTTGAGTGTGCCGATCGGGAAGCGGCGATCAAGCGCATTGCGCAGGTAAACATCCACGCTGGTGCCGCTGCGGAAGGTCAGGCCGGCATTGAGATCGAGCAGGCCGAAGCCTGGTAGCTTGAAATTGGGGTCGCTGGAATCGTCGTCGAAACCGGCGTTGCGTTTGCTGGAAACGCGCAGGTTCGCACCGGCATAGGCCGCATCACCGGCCAGCTCGAAGTTGTACTTCGCCGTGAGGGTTGCAGCGCCCTTGGCCGAGTACGGAAGCTGCGCGCTATTTGCGATGCCGAGCTGCGGATTACCCTGCAGCATGCGCGCATCGGTATACGCGGCCGCAGCCGTGAACAACCATTTCCCCTGCGTGTAGCTGGACTGCAATTCCAGACCGTTGATCCGCGCGTCGCCGGCGTTCTGGATGATCGTATTGCCCAGTGTGTAAGTGAACAGCTGCAGGTTGCGCCACTCGATGTCGTAGGCATCGATGCCGATATTCAACCGGCCATCCAGATGGCTACCTTTGTAACCCAGCTCGTAGCTGGTCAGCGCATCGGAGCCGAAGGTGTCCTTCGCGTTCGGGTTGGCGCCAAAAATCGTACTCACCACTGGCGCCTGCAGGCCGCCGGGCCGGTAACCGGTCGAGGCACGCAAGTAATAGCTGTGGGTCTGGTCCGGCCGGTAACTGGCAGTGAGCATCTTGGTGATATCGTCGCTGATCATGTGCTCGCTGAAGCCGCCGGGGCTGCCTGCCACCGGGCCATCCTCGAAATTCGACAGATGCTGCGAATTGCCGCTGGCGCGAACGCCGGCGGCCAGATCCCACTTCGACGAAATGTGCCAGGTGATGTCGCCATAGCCGGCATATTCGCTGAAGCCCGCATTCACCCGCTGCGCAAGCAGGCTGGTGATGCCTGGCGGAGGAAGGTTCCCTCCTTCCAGCGCGTATTGCTCCCACACGTTCTCGCGGTTGAACCACAGGCCGGCCAGCCAGTCGAAGTGTTCGCCCTTGTGCGAAGTCAGGCGGATCTCCTGCGACGTCTTGTGCACGTCATACGCGGAATCGACGTAGAGCGAGCTGAGCTGGTTGTCGACCCCCAGCGCTGGTCCGACCGCGTTGAGCAAGTCCAGGAACTTGTCCGGGTAGTCCTGCACGCTGTGGTTGACGAAATCCTGGTACGAGCTGATCCAGTCCAGATTGGCCCAGCCGAAGTCGTAGCTGGCGCGAAACGAATACAGCTGCAGGGTCTGCGTGAACGGCTCGCGATGATTGAGCTGGCGGTTGTACGGACCGCCGGAGATGGGCTGGCCGGTAGTCAGGCTGTAGTCGGCCATCGACAAACCGTCGGCCGCGATCTTCTGCACCATCGCCGTGACATTGAGGCTCAGCTTGTCGGTCGGGTCGACCTCCAGCTGTACGCGTGCACCCTTGGTATGCGTACGGTCGTCACCATTGGACGGCGTCTCGCCCACCGCACGATAGAGTCCGGCGCTGTGCTGGTCGAATACCGACACGCGCATGGCCGCCTTGTCCTGGACCAGCGGAATATTCAGCGTGGCATGCTCGGTGTAGTTCATGCCGGCCTGCTGGGTATGCGAGACGTCGAAGCCCGCCGTGCCGGAAAAACCGCTGGTATCCGGCTTGTTGGTGACGTACTTGACCAGGCCACCCATCGAGCCGGCGCCGTACAGGGTGCCCTGGGGGCCGTACAGGAACTCGATGTGGTCCAGGTCCATCAGCGCCGCATCGAACACGAAGGTGGCTGCGGCGGCATAGACGGTGCTGCCGCCAACCGGTACGTCGTCGATGTAGACGGATACGGTCGGGCTGGTCTGGTTGCCGGTGGACACGCCACGCATGACCAGCTCGCCCTCACCGGGGCCACCCGAACTGGCGAAGAATACCCCGGGCTGGTACGAAACGTAGTCGCTCAGCGTGCGCGCACCGATCTTCTGCAGGTCGGCCGCCTGCACCGTGTCCACATGCATCGGCACCTCGCGCGACGGTTCGCGCCGGCGGTTCGCGGTGACGATGATCTCGCCCAGCGTGGTCGCCTGTTTCGCGTTTGCCGCACGGCTGTCAGTGGCCGGTGGCGTGACGCTTGTGCCAGTCGGCTCCGGGGCCGATTGCGCGGCGACCAGCGCCGGAATGCAGCACAGCGACGCACCGATCATGCGATACCAGCGATGGACACCAGCACGCACCCTTGCACCGGCACGACCCGGGACGCTATCCGAATGAAACTGCATGATGCTGCACCCTCATCTGGCACGGATAAATCCGGTGCGGATGACGGGAGGCCAATGCCCGTCGTCATCCGGCCGAGAACGACATGCAGGCGCCAGCTTAACGCGCCCGCCGGCATGGCACCACGTACGACCGGTTCAGGCCATCAGCAACCACCACCACTGACACGGTCGCGCTGTTCCAGATCCTGCCCAGTGAAGACATCGGCATAACCGGCTTCGACGAGGAGCGCACGGGCGGCGGCTCCCTGGTTCCAGCCATGCTCGAACAGCAGCCAGCCGCCGGGCTGCAGGTGGGCACGCGCTTCGCGCACGATGTGGCGAATATCATCGAGGCCATCCTGGCCGGAGGCCAGCGCGCTGGCGGGCTCGAAACGCAGGTCGCCCTGCGCCAGATGTGGATCGGCAGCCTCGATATACGGCGGGTTGGAGACGATCAGGTCGAAGCGCTGGCCGGCGAGCGGCGCGAGCCAGTCGCCGTTCGCGAAAATGACGTTGCCGATACCGAGACACCGGGCATTGCGGCGGGCGACGGTGAGCGCGTCGGCACTGGCGTCGGTAGCGGTGATACGCGCCAGCGGACGTTCGCTGGCGATCGCCAGCGCGATCGCGCCGCTGCCCGTACCGAGGTCGGCCACGCTGCATGCCACGTCACGCGGCAATCGTTGCAACGCCAGCTCGACCAGCAGCTCGGTCTCCGCTCGCGGGATCAGCGTGGCCGGGCTCACCTCCAGCTCCATGGACCAGAAGCCGCGATGGCCGGTGATATAAGCCACCGGCTCGCCGGCTTCACGTCGTTCCAGCAAGGCCGCGTAAGACGTTTCCACGTCCGCATCCAGCGCGGCATCGGCATGCGAGTACAGCCAGCTGCGCGGTTTGCCGAGCGCGTGCAGCAGCAACGCCTCGGCATCGGCGCGCTCGCCGAGCCGCTGCGTGGCCGCGACCAGCACGCTGCGCACGTCAGACATCGTGCGATGGCTCCGTTGGCGAGGACGGCAACTCCGGTGGCGCCACGGCCGGCTTCGGCTCGCGCTTGCGCCAATAGCCACCGCGTGTCCAGGCCTCGAAGCTCCAGCGCAGCCAGCCGATCAGTGCGTTGGCCAGCCACAGCGCCCAGGCCAGCATGGCGAGCTTGTAGACCCACAACGACACGCTGAATACGCCGCCGCCGGGCAATGCATCCGCGCTCTGGTCGGCGAACCAGCGCAGATTCCATGCCGTGGAGTCGTTGCCGGCCACATGCATGTCCGGCAGACCGAGCAAGCCCTTGGGCACCGCGCTGATCAGCACGGCCAGCGCCAGTAGCGTGAGTGCGGCAAGACCGGACTGCAGCAGGTTGAACTTCGTCGCGCTCAACCGCTCCGATGGCGCGCCACGCGCACGCAGGCCAAGCAGGATCAGCCAGACCACCACCAGCGCGTAGGCACTCCACGCGAAGGCCGAGAAGCCCAGGCCAAGCAGCAGCCACTGCGAAAAGCGCAGCGGCGTCGGCGCGTAACGTGCCAGCAGCCACGCGGCCAGCAACAACACGATCAGCTGCGACCAGTACAGCACCGCCGGTCCGACCGTCGGCCCCCACGTCCACAGCACCCAGCGATCCTGCGGCAACTGCAGGGCAAGGTCGATATTCGCCACCGGCGCATGCAGCGCGAACTCTGGTGTCTGCATGCGCGCCGAGACACCATGCGGCTCGCGCAGACGCAGCGTGTAGTCGTGCTCGCCCGGCAGCAGCGGGAGGCTCAGCTTGCCGTCGCGGATGGCAAGATTGACCGACTGGCCGTCACGCCGCGCATCCAGCAACACGCTGCCGGGCGGCAGGTCGATCGCATGCTCGCCGCCGCGGGTGCTGCGCGCATGCAGGGTCAAGCTGGTCTCGCTGGCGCGCACGCCAACATGGCTGGCCAACTGCACGCTATCGAATGCGAGACTGTCGCCAGCGATCGCCGTGGGTTGCGTGATGGCCAGATGCAGGCTCTCGCCAGGCAGCGGCTGGTAACGCAGGCCATCATCGCTGGCACTGGTCGGCACGCCCTTCGCATCCACATGCCACATCGGTGCGGCACCGACCTCCCACACCTCGGCGCGTTCGCCAAGCACCGGTGCCTGCAACGACAACTGCGCTGCGTGGTCGAGCCGGCTATGCCAGCTGACCTCGTTCTCGCCGGCCTTGAAGGTGACACTGATGCGACCGTCCTTGACCAGCACGTTGTCGCCCAACGGATGCTCGCCGGGCAGCAGCGGCAGGCTGACACTGAAGCCGCCATCCTGCGGCGCGATGCGCTCGACCCGGTTGTCCACAAACCAGTCCACGCCGAGCCCGATGCTGCGGGTCAGACGCACGTACGGTGGGAAACTCTGCACGGCTGGAAGGTTGCCGCCACCGGCAGCAACCTGCACGCGATGCAGCGACAGGCTGTCACCCAGCAACCTGCCCTCGTCAACGCCATCCAGCGACCAGCCCTGGCCGATGAAGGCGACATGTTGCGGCGGCAACGCGAAGTGCAGGCTGGCACTGTCCGCCGCACCGATGCGGTAGTGCAGGCTGACCCGGTGCACGCCACGATCCAGTCGCAGCAGCAGTTGATCGCCATCGCGCGTGAGCGCGGTATTGGCATGACCATCCACGCTCACGTCGGACAACGACAGCGCATCGTTGGACTGCGGCAACGGCAGCGCGATCGCTGCGCCGGCGTGTACCTCCAGTTCCACATCGAGCACATCGCCACTGGCCTGCAGCTGGGCCTGCGCCACTTCAGCACAGGCCGGCACACACTTCGGCGCTTCAGTGAGGCGATTGCGCAACTGATTCAGCAGTTCCTGGCTCGGCAGGCTCTGCGCATGTGCGGCATGCGGCAGCAACGCCAGCGCAAGTAGAGCTGCACCGATCACACCGCTACCGCGCCAGTCACGCCAGCGACCACGCAAGGGCGACAGCAGGCCGGGCACCAGCTTCGCCAGCAACACCGCCAGTAGCCCGACCATCAGCACCCGCAGCAGCCGCACCAGCCATGCCGGCGCAATCACCAGCCGGGTGGTCTGCTCCGGCGTGACCGGACCGGACCAGCCGAGATGGTAGTTGTTGCCTTCGTTCCAGTGCGGTGTGCCGGTGCCAGCCTGGATCAGGGTCCGGTTGTCCTGCTCCGAACTCACCAGTTGGGTGACGGATATCCTTGAGCCGGTCACCACCACGGACGAAAGCACGCCCGCCCTGGCCGTGCCATTCATGGGCGAAGGCGGCGCGGGTGGAGGCGGCGGCTCCGGCATGGCACTCATCTCTGCGACAGCCGGCGCTGCCTGTGCCGCAGGCGGCGCAACCTGCTGCTTCGTCTTCATCCGTGCATTTGCGTAACCCTCGTCCTGCGCCGGAGGCTCGATGAAAGCCGCCGAGACGATGCGATCCTGATTCGCGGCTTCCAGCTGCGGGTGCAGCGCGTACTGCAGTTGCGTCACGGCGAACGGCAGCGTCCACAGTACGGTCAGTGCGAAGACAGCCACCGCGCCCATACGGGCTGTCGAGCGCAAACGCCCTTCCGGCAACGCACGCAGCAACAGCATCAAGGCCAGAGCAGCAGCCAGCGTCCACAGCGGAGCATCACTTTCGTGCTGAGCCAGCACGAGGTAGCCCGCTGCCAGCAACGCCCAAGGCCAGCCGAGCAGGCGCCCGGCCAGCAGCGCGATCAGCGCCACCACGAACAGGTCGAGCAGGCTCCACTGGGCCACCCATGAATCGGGTGAGCGATCTGCGCCGCTGGCGCCCAGCAGACGGTAGCCGTAGGGCAGATGCAAGGTGGCATCGATGCTTTCCAGCGGCAGTTGCCAGCCCGCGCTGGGGATCGTGCCGCCATGTGCCGTCAGGCGCAGACCGGTATCCAGGTCGAGCCGTCGATCACGCAACTCGATCCCGCTGAGGCCGTTCGCCCCCTTGGTAACCAGTAGCGGCGTTCCTGACTGTGTGGCGCGTTGCAGTTGCCATGGTGCGACCACGTCCAGCCGCTTGTGATGACGGAGCTCGCCGGTGAGGTGGTCGGCAATGCTGAGGCCGCCACCGTCGAAGTCCAGCCACAACTGGCGCTGCAGACGCAGCTGATCACCTTGTCCACCCTCATCGCCGCGACTGCCCTGCTCGATCACCAGGCCAGAGGCATCATCCAGCACGTAGGCCGGAAGATCGGCCCAGTCGCCCGGCACGCCGGCCTGTGCGGCATCGGTCGCGTTGCCATCCACGCGCGTGCTGCGCAGCCCGGTATCGTCGGCGTAACTCCAGATCTCCTGCCGTGGCCAGGGCGCGGCGGGAAGCTGCAGCGCCACCTTGTTGAGCACATCGCTATCGCGCGCACTGAGCGTGATCGTGAATTGTCCCGGGCGCAGCTGTATGCGCAGGTGTCCGTCGCTTTCCAGCCGTGCCGGCAGATCGCCCGACAAGGCGGTGGCGACGAAACCTGCCGGCAGCACCGGGCCGAGCAGCTGCTCGCGCGCAGTGCCGGTGACGTTGAACTGCAGTTGCGTCTCCAGCGTGGCCGGCAGGCCGTCGCCAAGACGCCGATAGACGCGCAGCGACAAGGCGTCGGCAGCGCGCTGTGCGGCGGCCGCCTCGCCGAGCGTGAGCTGGTCGTCATTGCGTTCGACGCGCGTGACCGCCGCGCCATCGACACTCAGCGTGATCAGCCCGATCGCCGCTGGTACGTGCAGCCGGGCGGGGCGCGCTGTCCACGGCAGCGTGCCGCGCAGTTGGTAATCGCCCGGCAGCAGCCACAGCATCGGCTGATCACCGCGTTGCAGCACCGTGGCTGGCTGGTTGTTCACGCTGACCTGCTGCGGCCAGTTTTTCCCATCGCCAGGTAACGCCACCCAGCTCGGCGCATCCACATGCACGTCCAGGCTGAAATGGCCACCGTCCTTCGCGGCATCGAGGGTTAGTCGGCCCGGCCAAGCACATTGATAGCTGCCGGGAGCTGGCGTCTGGTTGGCCAGGAAGGGACAGTCATGCTGCGGCGCGTCGTGCAGCACCCAGCCCTGCCAGTCGTGCAACGGCGGCGGTATGTCCTGTGCAAACAACGGTGTCGCCAGCAGCAACCACAAACCCAGCCATCCCATATCCAGCAACCTTGGCGATCGACGAAGCATGCCCTTCTCCCTGTGTGCCGGTCGGCCGGCACAGTGTAGGTGGAACACGGCGGGCACACAGCAGCGACTGCATCCTGAAGGAAGGGTCGCCCGTATATGTATGCATGTCTCTTCAACCTCAGACGCAACGCGACCTGCGATGCAACGGGGACTAAACGGGCGGCAGCATTGGCAATGCCCCGCATCATTACAAAGGAAAACGCATGCCTTCCAGTGCATCCCTCACCCCCAGCGGACTTCGTCGGGGATGGCTCGCCACGGCGCTGATGCTGCTCGGCGGTGCGTTGCTCACGGGTTGCCAGGCTGTACTGTTCAGCGGCCTCAATGCCACCTCCAGCAAGACCGGCGTGACCGTGCAACGCGATGTGGTGTTCGATCCGACTCACCAGCTGGCGCTGGATATCTATCGACCCACCGGCGTCAGCCACGCACCGGTGGTGGTGTTCTTCTTCGGTGGCAGCTGGAAATCCGGCAAGCGGCAGTGGTACGCATGGGTCGGCGAGACACTGGCGAGACGCGGCCTGGTGGTGGTGATTCCCGATTACCGCTTGTGGCCAGCGGTGAAGCTGGACGGCTTCATGCAGGATGCCGCACACGCGATGGCGTGGACACACGCGCATGCCAGCGAATATGGCGGCAATCCGAACGACCTTTTCGTGATGGGCCATTCGGCCGGCGCGCACATCGGCGCGCTGCTGGCCACCGACGCACACTGGCTGAATGATGTTGGCATGCAGCCACGACAGCTGGCCGGCTTCATCGGCGTGGCCGGGCCGTACGATTTCCTGCCATTGAAGGAGCAGGATTACATCGACATGTTCGGCAGCACGCATGACCAACAGCTGCTTTCGCAGCCGGTGCACTTCGTCAATGGCGACGAGCCGCCGATGCTGCTGATGCAGGGCACCATCGACAGGATCGTGTGGCCACGCAATGCCGAATCACTGGCTCGCGCGCTGCGCAAGGAAAACGAACCGGTCGAACTCAAGCTCTATCCGGACATCGGCCACTTCGCGATCCTGTTTTCGATCTCCAAGCCGCTGCGCGACAAGGCGCCGGTGATCAAGGACGTAGTGCAATTCATCCACGAGCATCCCCGCGCGGCATCCGTTGCAACGCCAGCAGAAGCCAGCGCGCTGTGATCAGCGGCGTGCCGGCTCGATCGCCTGGGTAATAGCCTCGAACACCCATTGCCGAAACCAGGCATGCACGCGGTCATCGTCTTTCGACGCGTGCCAGTAGGCCAGGATCGGAAATGCCTTCAGCCGGATCGGCAAGGGCTGCAGGGCAATCGGCAGCAGCGTGGCCAGGTGGTTGGCATACGAGCGCGGTACGGTCAGCAGCATCTGGGTCGCCGCCGCAATCTGGCAGGCGGAAAAGTAGTGCTGGCTGACCAGCTGCACGTGACGGAACATGCCGTTCTGGCCGAGCAGCATGTCCAGCGCATTGGCCTCGCCCAGCGCCGACACGGCAACGTGCCGGGCGCCCATGTAGTCGCTGCGCCTCAGTTGCGTGGCGCACGGATGATCGGCACGCATCACCACCACCAGTGACTCGTCGAGCAGGCGTTTGCGCGAGATGTGCGCGCTGGCCCGCAGCGGCCGATCGACCACCAGATCGACCGTGCCCGCCGCTAGTTCCCTTTCCACGTCATCGGCGGCAACGCGGCGACTGACGACGCGCAGCTGTGGCGCATGCTGCTCGATCCGTGCCAGCAACGAAGGCAACGCGATCGATTCAAGGATGTCGCGAAAGCCCACGGCCAACTCGATATCCAGCTGTGCCGGATCGAAACGCGGTTGCGCATGTGCGCTGGCATGCAGGCCCTTCAGGTGCAGCTGCACCGCCGGCATCATCGTGCGCACCTTCTCGGTGGGCAGCAGTCGGTTGCCCTGGCGCACGAACAGCGGATCACCCAGCTGGTCGCGCAGGCGCTGCAATGCATGCGTGACCGCCGGCTGGGTCAGGTGCAGCACGCGCGCGGCGGCGCTGACGCCACCATGGCTGTAGATCGCGTCGAGCACGCGGAACAAATTCAGGTCGATGCGATTGTCGGTGCGTTCCATTTACTGCTCCCGTGCATAGATGGCAGCCGCCATACCCATCACTCATGTTAATGGATAGTCATAAAGCATATTCATTTCACTAATTGTAAGGGCGAGGCGTAGGCTGGCTGCTGGCCAGGAGAAACGCACGTGGACTTTGCCGTTTCGGAACGCACGCAGGCTCTCATCGAACGCCTCATCGCCTTCATGCGCGACGAGGTGACTCCGGCCGAACGCATCTACGCCGCGCAGCTGAGCGGCAGCAACGACCACCGCCAGTGGCGGCAACCGGCGGTAATGGAAACTCTGAAGGCGAAGGCGCGTGCGGCCGGCCTGTGGAACCTGTTCCTGCCCGACGCCGAACACGGCGCCGGTCTCAGCCATGTCGAATACGCGCCGCTGGCCGAGATCATGGGGCACTCCTTCATCGCGCCCGAGGTGTTCAACTGCAGCGCGCCCGACAGCGGCAACATGGAAGTGCTGCATCGCTATGGCACGCCGGAACAACAGCAGCGCTGGCTGCAGCCACTGCTGGTCGGACAGATCCGCTCGGCGTTCGGCATGACCGAGCCGGACGTGGCTTCCTCCGACGCCACCAACATGCAGGCCACCGCGACCATCGAAGGCGACCAGGTCGTGTTGAACGGACGCAAGTGGTGGACCACCGGTGCCGGCCATCCGCATTGCCGCTTCGTGATCTTCATGGGGCTGAGCGACCCGCTCGCCGAACCGCACCGGCGTCACAGCATGGTGATCTGCCCGCTCGACAGTCCGGGCGTGACGATCGAGCGCATGCTGCCAGTGTTCCATCATCTGGACGAACCCAGCGGTCACGGCGAGCTCAGTTTCTCTGACGTGCGGCTGCCGCTGGAGAACGTGATCCTGGGTGCCGGCCGCGGCTTCGAGATCGCCCAGGGCCGACTGGGGCCGGGGCGCGTGCATCACTGCATGCGCGCGATCGGTGCAGCGGAACGTGCACTGAGCCTGCTCTGCGCGCGCGCGCATTCACGCGTCGCGTTCGGCAAGCCGCTGGCCGAGTTGGGCGGCAACCCGGACATCATCGCCAACCTGCGCATGGCGATCGAGCAGGCGCGGCTGCTCACGCTGAAGACGGCCTGGACACTCGACACGCAAGGCACCAAGGCCGCGCTCAGCCTGATCTCGCAGATCAAGGTGGTGGTGCCGGCGGTGGCCCAGCAGGTGGCCGATGCGGCGATCCAGATCCACGGCGGCGCCGGCCTGTCCGACGATTTTCCGCTGACCCAGCTGTACGCCTATGCGCGCGTCTTGCGGCTGGCCGACGGTCCGGACGAAGTCCATCGCGGCGTGATCGCGCGACTGGAAGCGAAGGCACAGAACGCAAAGGAAGCTGGACGATGACCACGCCACTGGATCAACCGCGTGCGGTGCGTGATGAAGATGCGCTCGACCTACAGCGGGTCGATGCGTTTCTGAAGAAGCACATCGCCGGACTCGCGGGAACACCGACCGTCGCGCAGTTTCCCGGAGGCGCCTCCAACCTCACCTATCTGATCAGTTACGGCGACCGCGAACTGGTGCTGCGTCGTCCACCAGCTGGCGCCAAGGCAAAATCAGCGCACGACATGCTGCGCGAGGCGCAGGTGATGGCGGCGCTGAAACCACACTATCCCTATGTGCCAGCCATCCTTGCGATCTGCGACGACAGCTCGGTGATCGGCCATGACTTCTACGTGATGGAGCGGCTGCGCGGCAGCATCCTGCGCCGCGATCTGCCAGCCGAGCTT
Source organism: Rhodanobacter sp. (assembly GCA_050737735.1). Classification (GTDB taxonomy): domain Bacteria; phylum Pseudomonadota; class Gammaproteobacteria; order Xanthomonadales; family Rhodanobacteraceae; genus Rhodanobacter. The sequence continues at coordinate 36,700 of JBOHYM010000030.1, forward strand.
GGCCTCGATGCGGATGGCGTGCGCCAGCTCTGCCTGTGCTTCATCGACCGCCTGATCGAACTGCACCAGGTGGACGCATCACTGCCCGAGCTGCAGCACATCGGCAAAGGCGGCGGCTATATCGCGCGCCAGGTGGCAGGCTGGAGCGACCGCTGGCAGAAGGCGGCCACCGACGACACCGATGCCTGCGCCGATGTCGTGGCGTGGCTAGCGGCGAAGCAACCTGCGCACGACAACGCCCACTGCGTGATCCACAACGACTACCGCTTCGACAATGTCGTGCTCGATCCTGAGCATCCACTGGACATCATCGGCGTGCTCGACTGGGAAATGGCCACCATCGGTGATCCGTTGATGGATCTGGGCGGCTCGCTGGCGTACTGGGTACAGGCTGACGACGACGCCACCTTCCAGTCGTTCCGCCGCCAGCCCACCCATGTACCCGGCATGCTGACGCGGCGGGAGGTGATCGACTACTACGGCCAGCGCAGCGGCCTGCAGGTGGACAACTTCGATTTCTATGAAGTGTTCGGGCTGTTCCGGCTGATGGTGATCATCCAGCAGATCTACCGCCGCTACGCGCTGGGCCAGACCAGCAACCCGCAGTTCGCCGGCTTCGGCCAGGCCGCCCGCTACATGGGCGGCCGTTGCCGTCGCATCATCGGCCGTTCGACGCTGTGAGCGCGCGCAGCCTGCTGTTGATACGCCACGGCCAGGCCAGTTTCGGCGCGAAGGACTACGACCGCTTGTCACCAGTTGGCGAAGAACAGTCGCGACTGCTGGGTTCGTGGCTGACGGCGTGCGCATCGCTGCCGGATCTGATCGCGATCGGACCACGCCAGCGGCATCGACGCACCGCCGAGCTGTGTCTCGAAGCTGCCGGCATCGAGGCCGACCTGCTTACCCTGGATGGCCTCGACGAACTCGACCATGCGGAAGTGCTCGCGCGCCATCGTCCCGAGCTATCGGGCGCGGGCGCGCTGCGCGCCGAACTCAAAAAGTCATCCGATCCGCATCGCGCCTTCCAGCAACTGTTCGCCGATGCCGTCGCACGCTGGACCAGCGGCAGCCACGACGCGGAATACAGCTGCAGCTGGACACAATTCCGCGCCAACACGCTGGCCGCCCTGCAGGTATTGACCGGGCATTCGGCACGCACGATCTGGGCCTTCACGTCAGGCGGCCCGATCGCGGTAATTGCCAATGCACTGCTCGATGCACCGCACGCGCAAGCGTTCCGGTTGAGCTGGCCGCTGGTGAACACCAGCATCACCCAGCTACGACCGGGCAGCCGCGGCGCGACCTTGATCACCTACAACACGTGGCCACACCTGCAGCCGGCCGCACACCATCACCTTGTCACTCTCCGCTGATTCAGTTCACGCGCCACCGAGGCCTACGTCATGAATCCCACGTCGAACTTTGATCTCTCCGGCAAGATCGCCATCGTCACCGGCGCCAGCCGCGGCATCGGTGCCGAGATCGCCAAGCTGCTGGCCGCGCACGGCGCGTATGCCATCGTCTCCAGCCGGCGCGAAGCCGATTGCCAGCTGGTGGTCGACGAAATCGTCGCAGCTGGCGGCTCGGCCGAAGCCTTCGCCTGCCATATCGGTGAGCTGGCACAGATCGAGGCGCTGTTCGCACACGTCACGCAAAAGCATGGTCGGCTCGATATCCTGGTGAACAATGCGGCCACCAATCCCTACTTCGGCAGCATCCTCGACACCGATCCGGGCATCTTCCAGAAGACCGTCGACGTGAACATCCGCGGCTATTTCTACATGTCCACCCACGGCGCCAAGCTGATGGCAGTCAACGGCGGCGGCGCGATCGTCAACGTGGCCTCGGTCAACGGCGTGGTGCCCGCCTTCCAGCAAGGCATCTACTCGATCACCAAGGCCGCGGTGATCTCGATGACCAAGGCATTCGCGGTGGAATGCGCTGCGGTCGGCGTGCGCTGTAACGCGCTACTGCCGGGGCTCACCGACACCAAGTTCGCCTCGGTGCTGGTGAACACGCCGGCGATCCTCAAGCAGGCACTGGCGCACGTGCCGATGCGCCGCGTGGCGCAGCCTTCCGAAATGGCCGGTGCCGCACTCTATCTCGCCTCCGATGCCGCGTCGTACACCACCGGTGCGGTGTTGAACGTCGATGGCGGTTATCTCTGTGTCTGATACGACCGGCACTCACCCAGACACCTCTGCAGGAACCCTCATGAACGAACCAACCTCCCAGCGCGTCGCCGGCAAATGCGCCTTCGTCACCGGCGCGGCCGGCGGTCTCGGCGCAGCCACGGCGCGCATGCTCGCGCGGCACGGCGCCAAGGTCTTTCTCACCGATATCGACGAAGCCGGCGTACGCGCCGTGGCTGAGGAGATCAACCACGAGCGCGGCCAGCAGGTCGCCTGGTCCGCTGCGCAGGACGTGCGCGACGAAGATCGCTGGCATGCCTTGCTGGCCGAAGCGAACGCCGCCATGGGCGGCCTTTCCGTGCTGGTCAACAACGCAGGCATCGGCTCGCTGGGTACGGTCGAACAGATCGAGCTGAAGGAATGGCGCCGGGTGATGAGCGTCAATGTCGAGAGCATCATGCTCGGCTGCAAACACGCGCTACCGTATTTGCGCACCCATCAACCCAGTTCGATCGTCAACATCTCCTCGCTGGCCGCATTCAAGGTCGGCCCCGATTACACCGCGTACAACACCTCCAAGGCCGCGGTCGCGATGCTGACCAAATCGGTCGCCATCGACTGCACCCGACAGAAGATCGACGTGCGCTGCAACTCGATCCATCCGGCCTTCATCCGCACCGGCATCGTGGCGCCGTTCTTCGACGCACTCGGCGAGGAGGAAGCCACCCGCAAACTGGTACACGGTATTCCCATGCACCGCCTCGGCGAACCGGACGATGTGGCCTATGCCGTGCTGTATCTGGCCTCCGATGAAAGCCGCTACGTCACCGCCGCCGAAATGGTGATCGACGGCGGCGCCTGCGCCGTATAGTCGAACGTAATCCACTTCCCCTCCCGCATCACGGTGAACCCCATGTCCTACGTCAATCGTCAACTGCGCCTGAAGACCCGTCCCGAAGGCCTGGTCCGTCGCGAGGATTTCGATCTGGTCGAGCAGACCGTACCCGAACTGAAAGAAGGCGAAGTACTGGTGCGCGTGCTGTACCTCTCGATGGATCCGACCAACCGCGTGTGGATGCGCGACATCCCGCAATACCTGCCGCCGGTGGCGATCGGCGAGGTGATGCGCGCGCTCGGCCTCGGCCGCGTGGTGCAGTCGCGCTCGTCGCACTACAAGGAAGGCGACTTGGTGCAGGGCGTCACCGGCTGGCAGGACTACCTGGTGCTGCACGAGGATGCCAAGGGCTACGTGCGCCTGCCCGCCAATCCCGGCATCCCGCTGCCCCCCCTGCTCGGCGCCTGCGGCATGAGCGGCGTCACCGCCTATTACGGCATGACCGACATCACCCCGGTGCAGCCCGGCGAAACCCTGGTGGTTTCCGCCGCCGCCGGCTCGGTCGGCTCGATCGCCGGACAGGTCGGCAAGATCATGGGCGCCCGCGTGGTCGGCATCGCCGGCGGCGCTGACAAATGCCGCTATCTCACCGACGAACTCGGCTTCGACGCCGCCGTCGACTACAAGGCCGACGACTTCAAACAGCAACTCAAGGCCGCCACCCCCGACGGCGTGCACGTGAACTTCGAGAACGTCGGCGGCGAGGTGATGCGCGCGGTGCTTTCACGCATGGTCATCGGTGGCCGCGTGGCGCTGTGCGGGTTGATCTCCGGCTACAACAGCGGCGAGCGGCCCAGCGATGACTATGGTGTGTTCGTGATGAAGCGGCTCAGCATGCGCGGCTTCCTGATACTGGATTACACCAAGACCAAGGAGGCGGTGCTGGCGATTAGTGGATGGATTCGCGATGGGCGATTGAAGGCGGAGGAAACGGTTGCCGATGGACTGGAGAATGCGCCGGAGGTGTTGAACCGGTTGTTTGATGGGAGTCATCGGGGGAAGTTGGTGTTGCGTGTGGATGCGGGCGCGTAAGGTGTAGTTGTTCTGAAATGCCCGCTTCCGACCCATAGCGGGCATCGCAGTTGTAGGCATAATTCGCGTTCACCGATATCAACTTGCCAAGGGGAAACTATGGTCAGGTGCCTTTCCGTCGCTCTGATGTCCCTGTGTAGTGCGTGCGCGAACCTACATCCCATTGACATTACGAACCCATCACAAGAGCCAGCAGTACTCTGTGACATTTCTGGCGAAGTAGCCTACGTCGGTCGTGTTCGCACTGAACATCGACAGGCTCTTATTTATCCCAATACCGACTTACGAGCGCTCCAAATCGCGTTTACGGGCTCATTTCGCATGAGTCCTATATGTGGCAGTAGTGGTGACGTCTGCGATGTAGAGCAATCTGGCAACACCATTCGAATAACCAGAAAACCAAACAAGACCGCACTTAAGGCTGACCCTTACCTGATTGGTAGCTCAGTGGTCTTTGAGTTCGACCAAGCAAAGAAGACACTCACCTACTACTCTGGCGGTGGAATGGACACTATTCCAACAAAGCCATTCTTCGGAAGATGCAAGGCATCCCCAAAAATCATCGATTGAAATTTATCGATGTCTGCTTTTTGGCCGGAAGCGAACATTTCCAGATATCGTTTCGATTTCTTCACCAAGGACGTTGAAGCAAGAGCTTTCGTGCGCCTACGGCGCCCGAGTTACTTTCTCTTTGCGTGGCTGTATAGACCGGAGAGATGGGTAACAGACGTGCCAGGACATGGGTGACAGTTTAATCAGCATCACGCATGTCGATGGAGGCTAGTCGATGGTGCGCGAAGTACAAGGTGTAGATGCCGTCCTGGGTGTCGTCGGGGCGGAAGGCAATCGGCAGTCCCCGCAGAGCGTTGGAGACCTTGATCTCGTGCCCCTTGAACTTGACCATGCCGTTGCTGAGCACGGTGGCTATCGTGTCGTGAGGTGCGTAATCGATGGTCGGTAAGGTCTCGGGAAAAAGGCGCTGGCTGGGTCGATAGCGGTTACTGGGAACCGCCATGTCGATGCCTTCGTGAGGCCGTATCGTGTTGTAGATGTCGCGCCATGCATCGAAGGCTTGTTGCGCATGGGCGTGATCGGTAAACACACGACCGCTGATGACCTCCGCCTTGAAGCTGCGATGAAAGCGCTCGTCCTTGCCATTGGTCTGAGGATGGGCCGGTGCACTGAAACTGACCTGTATCCCTAATCGAACCAGCCATAGGCTGAGCGAGGAGAGACCGCGCGAATCGCCACCGGGGCTGCCCCAAGGCGAGCCATTGTCCATGTTCATGCACACGGGCAAGCCATAGCGCCGAAAGGTGTCGGTCAGCGCCGACTGCACCGTCGCGCCGCGCATGTCCGGCGTGGCACGAAGCACGAGGTTGTAACGCGAATGATCGTCCAGCACGGTCAGCGGATCACAACGACCCTGGCCCACGGCGATCGTGCCTTTGAAATCCATCTGCCATAGATCGTTGGGGAAGGCATGCTCGAACCGCTGCCACGGCCCATGGTGGGTCGCGGCAGCGCCTGAGAGCAAACCGTGACGCCGCAAAATATGCGTGATTGTGCTGGGTGCCGGTACGTCCGTATGTCCGTCATTGAGCAACACGCGGCGGAGCTTGCGCCCTCCCCAGCACGGATGCCGTTGGCGCAGAGCGACCACTGCCTGCTCGCAGGCGTCGGCAGTCTGTGTCGGCGAGAGGCAGGGCCGACGCGAGCGGTCGGTCAATGGTTCACCAGCAGCGTCGCGGGTGAGCCATTTGTACGCGGTTTTGCGACTAATGCCGAAGCGCCGGGCCAGCTCGGCCACGCTGACACCATGGCCTTTGGCCAAGGCCGTGAACTCGGTACGCAGGGACATGGGCGTAGTTTCCTTCCAGGGCATGAAATGGCACCTCGGTCAGGCTATGAACCAACGCCGAGGTGTAACCCATGTCCTGGCACGTCTGTTACCCATCTCTCCGGTCTATACAGACATGCAAAAGAGAAGTACCTCGCCCTCCGAAGGAGGACGAAAGCTCTTCGCTCCAAGCCAGAAGGCAGAAGCGATTCCGGCCTTCGCCGGAATGACGAGTAGGCGAAGCCTCTGCCGGATCACGAGACATGACGCTCCGCCAATGAATGGCGCACCGTCCACGCGCCGAAGTAAACCGATCTCGCTGGCGCGCTTGTCGTCGTAGCCCAACGCGCTCGATGACACAGACCATCAACAGAAAGCCACAACGCGATCCACAGTACAATTTTCACTTCAAGGTGAGCACTCGACAATCCTCATCCCCATCATCACTCCCATCCTGTCGTCCAGGCATTGCATGACTGACACCGCTGCCCTCGACCCCTATCCCTTTCTAGGCAGCGGCTCCAAAACCGGCGAGCTGATCCGCGCCTACGACTGGCAGAAAACCTCACTGGGCAAGCTGGACCAGTGGCCTGAGTGCCTGCGAAGTGCCTTGTCACTGATTCTGCGCAGCGATGTACCGATGACCATCCAGTGGGGCGTCGAAGGCTATATGTTCTACAACGATGCCTACCGTGAAATTGCCGGCGCTCGTCATCCCGGCCTGCTGGGCCAGACGATTCACGATAGCTGGTCGGAAATAGCGAACTTCAGGGCAGAGGTAGTGAGCCATGTGCTCAAGGGAAACACGCTCAGCTACCGTGACGAGCATTTCGTGCTGTTACGCAATGGCGGGCCCGAGGACATTTGGCTCGACATCAACTACAGCCCCATCGTCGACGAAACGGGAACACCCGCCGGGGTATTCGCGATCGTCAAGAACACCACCAGGCGATTTCAATCCGAAGAGCGCCTGCGCATTGCCCAGGAAGCTGGCGGTGTGGGCATGTTCGAGTTGTATCCGGATACCGGTCGCCTCGAGGTTTCCGATCAATACCGACGCATCTGGGGACTGGGCGCCGACGTAGTCGTCACGACTGAACTGTTGGCTAGCCTGGTACACCCGGATGACCGGCAGGCGGTAGGGCATCAACGCTCCAGACTGGTCGATCGACTCGCTTATGCGGAGTACCGGCGCGTTGACCCGCTCACGAGTGAAATCCGATGGATCGCGCGCCGGGGCGAAGTCATCTCGGTCAAGGGTGTCGCCAAGCGTTATGTCGGCATCATCATGGACATTACCGATCGGAAAAAGTCCGAAGCTGCCCTGGCTGAAAGCGAGGCACGCTGGCGCCAGCTCGTTGAACAGATGGATATCAAGGAAATCCGGCATCGCAATGTGCGCACGCTCGTCAAGGAGCTCGAGCGCGATGCAGGCCGCGGCGGAAAGCGCACAGGGGGCCTGACCATGCTTGCCGGGATGCTCGGCAAGTCAGCGGCCCAGGTCAGTCGTTTCGCCTCTGAAAAGCCCACCACGCACATCGGAGACCGGATCGCCCGCGAAATCGAGGAAGTGTTCGGGAAAGAGCGTGGGTGGCTGGATCATGTGCAGTGGAGCGCCGCTGTGGACAGCGCCGAATCTGATCACACCATCCCACCCAGCTGATTCGCCACGCGTGAATAGATCGAAGCCATGAAGCGGGCAATCATCCGAAGGTGAGGCCTTGCGGCGACATCAGCCCCGAGGCTGGATGAAAACAGCCGGCACCGGGAACCGTCGTTCCAAGTGCCGGGATGCATGAGGACCTAGGAGCGTGGGCGGTAGAAACGTTCGCGGCGAAAAGTCCTCTGCGCGAGGACAGTTTTTCGACGATTCACCGGCCCATAGTGGTTCTATGGGCCAAGAAGCGGCGGAAAAATGGACCGCGTAGAGGGCTTTGCAGCCCGGACGGCTTCTGCCGCCCACGCTCCTACCTCAACGCAAGATCGCCGCCGGGTCCTGCTTCGCCTTCAGCGCGCCGCACAGCTGGATCGATTCGCTGGTCTGCGCCAGACCACGGTCAATGCCGGCTGCATCGGTCAGACGCGGCTTGAAGAACGCCTGCAGGCGATCGGCTTCCGCCGTCGAGCAGCTGCCACCCGCGGCCAGACGCGGCAGCGCACCACCGGCGAAGCTGCCGGTACGTCCCAGCACCTGCGCGTAATGCGTGGTGAACCACGTCCACATCGCATCGCGCTGGGTGGCGGTGTCGCGACCGCTCAGCAACAGCATCGCCATCTCGCCGACCTTGACCTGCTTGTCCAGCGCGAAATTGCGCACCTGCTCGGTCAGCGCGGGGTCCTTCACGCTGGACAGGCCGTCGAGGATGCCGTTGCGCAACGCCGCGTCACTGGTCTTCGGCAGCTCGGCGATCAGTGCATCGACGGCGGGCTTGCCCTGCTCCTGCACGGCGATGCCGAGCGCGTCGCCGAGCAGATCCGGATCGGCCGCGGCCAGATCCAGACGGCCATCCGCCTTCGGCTTGAGTGCCGCCTCGCCCTGCTTGAGCAGGGCGGCGCGCACTTCGGGCAGCTTGAAGTCGAACGCCAGGCTGCTGGCCAGCGTGCTGCGCAGCAGGGAATCGTCCTCGGATTCACCGGCCTTGCGCTGGTAGCCGAGCTGTTCGAGGCGCGGCAAATAGGCATCTTTCGCCCATGTCGCCAGACGCGCGCGCTGGGCATCGGTGGTGGCTTCGTACTGGTAGATCCAGCCGAGCTGGGCGAGTGGCGCGGTGGCGACCTCGCGGATCTTCGAGCTGGTCAGCGGCTTCAGGGCAGCCAGCACGTCGCCGGCATCCAGGTCGCCATGGCGGAAACCGGCATTGATCGCGTCGGCATAGGCCAGCTGCTCGGCGTCGCTGAGCTTGCTCACATGGGCGGTCAGATCGGCCAGTTCGTGCTTGCCCAGGCTGAAGCGGTAGTAGCCGCCGGCATTTGCATTCGGCATCACCCAGGTCGGCTGGCTGGCGCCGGCCAGCACCATCGAGCCGGTCGCCTTGTCGAGCATCTCGCAACTGACCTTGCTGGACGGCGCTCCATCTTTGCCGTTGGCGGCGGTGCCATAGCGCACGCAGACCGGTACGCCCCAGATGCGCTGGGCGTCGCCGGTGCTGCCAACCGGCAGATAACGGCTCTGGCTCAGCTGCAGCACGGTCTTGCCATTCTTTTGCTCCAGCTTGGTCTGCACGTAAGGCACGCCGGACTGGTCAAGGAAGCTGTTGAACGCGTGCTTGAAAGCGTCGCCCTTGCCGGCGGCGGTGGCGATCGCACCAACCAGGTCATCAGCGGTGGCATTGCCGAACTTGTGCTGCTGGATATACGCCTGCATGCCCTTCTGGAAGGTCTTCTCGCCGACATAGTTCTCGAACATGCCGATGACGCTGGCGCCCTTCTGGTAGGTGATGCCGTCGAATGCGGTCTCGATGTCGCCGTTGCCGGTGATCGGCTGGCGGATCCGGCGTGCGCTAACCAGACTGTCGTTGCTCATCGCACCTTGTGCGCCGCGCACACGATCGAGGTCGGCGCGGTATTCCGGATGCACCTGCATCGTCACCTTCTGCTGCATCCAGGTGGCGAAGGCTTCGTTGAGCCAGATGTCGTTCCACCACTCCAGCGTCACCGTGTCACCGGTCCACTGGTGCGCCAACTCGTGCGCGGTAACGTTGAACGAACCGCGCACATTGCGCGCAGGGGAATCCTTGTCGAGCAGCAGCAGCCAGTCGCGGAAAGTCACCAGCCCGGCATTCTCCATCGCACCGGCGGAGAAGTCCGGCGCGGCGAGCAGGTCGAGCTTGTCCCACGGATAGCCGAAGCCGTAATAGTTCTCCAGCGCGTGGATGATGCTCGGCGTCTCGCCCAGTACATGCTGCATGCGCTGCGCCTCGCCGGCCGCCGCGATGCCACGCAACGGCAGCGGCGTGGTGCGGTAGGCATCGGGCGAAATATCCGGTGCCGCGGCAATACTCCACGGACCGACGCCGAAGGCAACCAGATAGGTCGGCAGCGGCAACGTCTGCGCGAACGTCAGTGTCTTCCAGCCCTTGCCGGCCGGCTCCTGCTTGATCTGCTGCGTGTTCGCCACCGCGGTGTCCGCATCGGGAATCGTCAGGCTGATGTCGAACGGGGTCTTGAAGCCCGGCTCGTCGAAACTCGGGAAGGCGAAGCGCGCGCTGATCGGCTCCATCTGCGTCATCGCATACGGCTGGCCCTTGGCGCTGACCTTGTACAGTCCCTGCAACTGCGCATTCAGCGGTGCGGTGTACTCGAAGCTCAGGGTCAACTGCTGCGGCTTGAGCGTGCTGCCGAAATCGACCCGCACCACGCCGGCCTTCGGGTCCACCGCGACGTACTTGCCAACATGGACCTTGCCGGCCGCGTCGGTGATGGTCACCTTCGACACCTTCAGCTCGCTGCCGTCCAGCCACAGGTGGTCGGAGGTCTGGGTCAGCTTGACCTTGATCGTGGTGGTGCCGGAGAAATCCTGCTGCGCCGGATCGACCTTGAACGCAAGCTGGTACGACTGTGGCACTGCCCAGTGTGGCAAGCGACCTTGTGGCGCCTGCTCGGCGGTAGCGGCAAACGCTGCACCACAGCAAGCGGCGAGCGCGGTGAGCAGAAGCGGGCGAACAAGACGGCGCATGGGGCTTTCCCTGGGTAGTGGAGAACGCCCACGCTAAGACCCACCATGACTTCCGACCCAGTGCCAGAAGACATGGCCGCCTTGCGTACGCTGCTGGCGACACGGAGAACAAAAAAACCGACGGCGAAGGGAGCTTCACCGCCGGTGGGGAATCCGCGCGTCAGCGGGGGGAGGGAGGGCTCCTGACGCGCGGCACTGCCATCGGTTGATCGGGGGTGGCGAGCCGCCCCGGACGATGCCGACGCTGCCAAGGTAGATCCTGTGCTTGCATCGTTCAAATTGATTGTTACCATCGCAGTCATAGGTTGAATCTATTGCTTCAGCGAGGCCACGATGAACCTGCGAGATCTGCAGTACCTGGTTGCCCTGGCCGAGCATCGGCACTTCGGTCGCGCCGCGGATGCCTGCTTCGTCAGCCAGCCGACCTTGTCCACCCAGATCAAGAAACTGGAAGACGAACTCGGTGTGCCCTTGGTCGAGCGCACACCGCGCAAGGTGCTGCTGACCGAGGTGGGGCGCGACATCGCCATTCGCGCACGCGACGTGCTCAATGAGATCGAACAGATCCGTGGCGTGGCCCGGCGCACGCTCGATCCGGAATCCGGCACGGTGCGGCTGGGCATCTTCCCGACGCTGGGCCCATACCTGCTGCCGCACGTGCTGCCGCTGGTGCGTGCCGCGTTCCCGCGGCTGGAGCTGCTGCTGGTCGAGGAGAAGACCGAGGCCGTGCTGCGCCTGCTGCGCGAGGGCAAGCTGGATGCCGGCATCCTCGCGCTGCCCTTGCATGAGGACAGTCTGCATACCGAGTTCCTGTTCGAGGAACCCTTCGTGCTGGCGGTGTCGGGCGATCACCCGCTGGCACACCAGCAGGGCCAGCTGAAGCTGGCCGACCTGTCCAACCAGAACCTGCTGCTGCTGGAGGACGGCCACTGTCTGCGCGACCAGGCGCTGGAGGTGTGCCACATGGCCGGCGCCGGCGAACACGCCGGTTTCCGCGCCACCAGCCTGGAAACACTGCGGCAGATGGTGGCGGCCAACGTCGGCATCACCTTGCTGCCGGTCACCGCGGTGAAGCCGCCGGTGGCACCGCTGGAGAACCTGCACCTGATCGAGTTCAAGGGGCGTCCGCCGAGCCGGCGCATCGCCATGGTCTGGCGCAAGAGCTCGGCGATGAGCGGCTTCCTGCAACGGCTGGCGGCGATCTTCCAGCAATTGCCGGCCGAGCTGCTGGACGCCCATACCGCCGCCACGCCGCCGCCAGCCACGGAAGCCGTGCCGGCGACGAAGCGCCGAACCGCCCGCCGATAGCCGCAAGCTATCCGCTCCATCGAAATTATCAATTTCATCCCCTGCCCGCCCGGCGCTAGGCTCGACGGGTCACGACCGCAAGGCCGACTCGTCTTTCCCTCCCAGCCCAACGCCACGAGGTGATGTCATGAGTAACCTGAAAGGCTCCAAGACCGAGCAGAACCTGAAAGATGCCTTTGCCGGCGAATCAATGGCCAACCGCCGCTACCTCTACTTCGCCGCCAAGGCTGACGTGGAGGGATTCAACGATGTCTCTGCGGTGTTCCGCTCCACCGCCGAAGGCGAGACCGGTCACGCGCACGGCCACCTGGAATACCTGGAAGCCGTGGGTGATCCCGCCACCGGATTGCCGTTTGGCGAAACCCATCTGAACCTGAAGAGCGCCATCGCCGGCGAGACCCACGAGTACACCGACATGTACCCGGGCATGCACAAGGCCGCGCGCGAAGAAGGCTTCGACGAAATCGCCGACTGGTTCGAGACGCTGGCCAAGGCCGAACGTTCACACGCCAACCGCTTCACCAAGGCGCTGGGCGACATGGGCTGATACACACCGGCGGCCCCGGAATCGGATCAGAGTGCCTTTTCCATCCAGGGCATCTCGAAGGGCTATTTTTTGCCGTCATTCCCGCGGCCCTCAACAGCCGAATGGCTGGTCAAGCGGGAATGACGGCGCTCAAGCATGAGCCATTTCACTCTGCCCCGCGGAGGCCACCGATGGACCTGATCCACGAAAAGGGTGAAGGCAATCTGCAAGCACCGACCCGGCATCCGCTGGACTGGCTCAATCCCGAGTTCATGGATCAGCAGGCGCTGGATGCGGAACTCGAGCGCGTGTTCAACATCTGCCATGGCTGCCGCCGCTGCGTCAGCCTGTGCCACGCCTTCCCCACCCTGTTCGACCTGATCGACGAGTCGAAGACGATGGAGATCGACGGCGTCGACAAGGCCGACTATCCCAAGGTCACCGAGCAGTGCTACCTGTGTGATCTGTGCTATCAGACCAAGTGTCCGTACACGCCGCCGCATCCGTGGAACGTGGACTTTCCGCACCTGATGCTGCGCGCCAAGGCAGTGTCGTTCCAGCGTGACGGCGCGCCGCTGTCGGCAAAGATCCTCTCCAGCACGCGCGCCGTCGGCAAGCTCGCCTCGATCCCGGTGGTGGTGCAGGTGATCAACGCCGCCAACCGCAACCCCGGCGCGCGCAAGCTGCTGGAGAAAGCCATGGGCGTCGATGCCGAGGCACGCGTGCCCGAGTACCACACGCCGACCGCGCGCAAGCGCCTGCGCGATCTGGACGGCAGCGGCACGGTGACGCCGGCCGGCCGCACAGGCGGCAAGCTGGCGCTGTTCGCCACCTGCTACTGCGATCATTCCGATCCGGTGGTGGTCGAGGACTTGGCCGCGGTACTGACCCACAACGCGATCCCGACGCGACTGGTCGAGCAGGAAAGCTGCTGCGGCATGCCCAAGCTGGAACTCGGCGACCTGCAGACGGTGAAGAAATACAAGGAGCGCAACATACCGGTGCTGGCGAAGATGGCGCGCGAGGGCTGGGACTTCACCGCGGCGATCCCGTCCTGCGTGCTGATGTTCAAGCAGGAACTGCCATTGATGTTCCCTGACGACGCCGACGTAGCGCTGGTGCGTGATCGCTTCTTCGATCCGTTCGAATATCTTGCCGAGCGGTACAAGGCCGGCCTGCTGCAGACCGACTTCAAGCAGTCGCTGGGCAAGGTCGCCTGGCAGGTGCCCTGCCACCAGCGCGTACAGAAGATCGGCCCGAAGACCCGCGACATCCTGCAAATGGTGCCGGATACCGAAGTCGTCACCATCGAACGCTGCTCCGGCCATGACGGCACCTATGGCGTGAAACACGCGACCTATGCGCTCTCGCGCAAACTGGCCAAGCCGGTGGAGAACCGCGTGCAGCAGGCCGAGGCCGACCACTTCACCAGCGACTGCCCGATGGCCGGCGGCCATATCGCCCACGGCCTCGACGACAAGCCGGCCGCGGAACATCCACTGAGCCTGCTGCGCAAGGCGTACGGCATTTGAATGGAGACCGCGGGAAGTGAGCAACTCGCGTAGGGCGGGCACTGCCCGTCGATTTTTCGATCCGCCGCCGGTGAAGTAAGTGGGACAAGAGCGGCGGGCAGTGCCCGCCCTACACTCACGGTGTCCAAGAAACGAATGACGCGGTGGCATGAAGCTCTACGCGTATTCGATGCAACGCACATATCCCCCAGGACGCATCATGGACATACTCACCCGCGCCGACCTGCTCACCCTCGAAGCCTATGCGCAGCAGCGCGGCGAGTTCCGTGCCCGTGTGATAGCGCACAAGAAGAAACGCAGCGTGCATCTCGGCGAACACCTCACGCTGATCTTCGAGGATCGCCTGAGCGTGCAGTACCAGGTGCAAGAGATGCTGCGCATCGAGCGCATCTTCGAAGCCGCCGGCATCCAGGACGAACTCGATGCCTACAACCCGCTGATCCCCGACGGCGGCAACCTCAAGGCGACCCTGCTGATCGAGTACGCCGATGTCGAGCAGCGCAAGCAGGAGCTGGTACGCCTGCGCAACATCGAGCACGCCATCACGCTGACCGTGCACGGGCATGCCCCGATCACCGCGATCGCCGACGAGGACATGGAGCGCAGCAATGACGAGAAGACCGCCGCCGTGCACTTCCTGCGCTTCGAACTCGAACCGGCCATGATCGCGGACTGGAATGCCGGCGCAGCGGTCACGCTGGCCTCGACCCTCCCGGCGATGCCGGTCGAAGCCACCCTCACGCCTGAACAGTGCTGCATGCTGGCGGCCGACTTCATCCGCTGACCTGCCGCCCCACTTCCTGTGGGAGGGGCTTCAGCCCCGATGCTTTCCCCTGACCATGCGGGATCGAGAACGTCGCGGCTGAAGCCGCTCCCACAGAAGCACTACGGCTGAGGCATCATGGGTCGATGAAGGCGTGGTGCCCTTCCGGGGTGGATGACCAGCATGCGCAGACTCCTGATCGCCGCCGCCCTGCTGCTGGCATTACTGGGCGGGCTATCGCACTGGCATCAGCGCGCCCTGCATCCACTACCCGGCGTGCTCGCACCGGATGCGCCCGAGCAGGTCAATCTCGACGACGGCGCGAAGCTGCAGCGTGGCGATGTGACGCTGACCACCCGCGCGCGCTTCACCCTCACCGCGCGCGTGCTGTCGCGCAAGGACTACTCCTGGGGCACCGATGCCGAGCTGATCCCCGAAGACCTTGCACTCGGCTGGGGTCGCATGTCCGACAGCGCGGTGCTGGCCAGCATCGACATCACCCAGTCCGACCGTTTCTACTACTGGCATGTGAAGCAGTTTCCGATCCCGCGCCGCGAGATCGAAACCTCCAGCGCCAACATGCACATGATCCCCGCCGATGCCGGCGTGCTGCATGAACTCAGGGAGGTACGTGTGGGCCAGCTGGTGCATATCGAAGGCTTCCTGGTCGATGCCAGCC
>JBOHYM010000031.1:0-106134 GCA_050737735.1 Rhodanobacter sp.
ACCCTGTTCATCCCGCCGCACCGGTTTACACTGACCGCTCGCCTGTCGCCGGAAACCCCACATGCGTCGATCACGGTTGCTGACTGCCAGCATATTGCTGGTCACCGCCGTCACGACATGGCCCGCCAGCGCCGCGGATGGACTCTCCCAGCTCACGGTGATCGACCAGCAGGTAGGCACCGGTGCAGTCGCCCGCAACGACGCGCAGGTCGAGCTCAACTACACCGGCTGGCTGTACGACGAAAACGCGAAGGATCACCACGGCGCGAAAGTCGACAGCTCCTACGACCACGGCCAGACGATCAGCTTCATCCTCGGCGAGGGTACGGTCATCCCGGGCTGGGACAAGGGCATCAAGGGCATGCGCGTGGGCGGCAAGCGCACCTTGCTGATCCCGCCGAAGCTCGGCTATGGCGGACACCGTGTCGGCAACGTGGTGCCCCCGAATGCATCGCTGGTCTTCGATATCGAACTGGTGAGCGTGCACTAGCACCCGTCCAGCCCAGGGCACCCTTCCCGTGGCGCGCGCGACAGTCAATACTGCCGTATCGCATCCGACCGGCGTGTGACCATGACTGACCTGCTCTCTCCCGACGCACTTGCTGCGCAGCCGCTGGACCATGCGCTGGCGTTACCGGCGCGCTATTACACCGACCCGCGTATGCCGGCACTGGATGCCGCGGCGGTGTTCGCGCAGAGCTGGCAGCTGGTCTGCCATCAGTCGCAACTGAGCGGCGTGGGCGACCATGTAGTGACGGCGATTGCCGGCCTGCCGCTGCTGATCGTGCGCAGTGATGCCAGCACGATCCGCGCGTTCCACAACGTCTGCCGGCATCGTGCCGGGCCGATCGCCAGCTGCGATGGCCGCGGCGCCACCGCGTTGCGCTGCCGTTACCACGGCTGGACCTACGGACTGGATGGCGTGCTGCGCGGCGCACCGGAGATGGGTCGTACGCCGGACTTCGATCCGGCCACGATCCGCCTGCCCGAAGTGCGCGTGCAGGTATGGCAAGGACTGGTCTTTGTCGCCACCGGCGAGGCGCCGCCGTTCGACGAGTTCGTCGCCGGCATCGATGCGCGACTCGGTCCGGAACGCTCGCTGGCCGGTTTCGAATTCCATCACCGCGCCAGCTGGGAAGTCGCCTGCAACTGGAAGGTGTACGTGGACAATTATCTCGAGGGTTACCACGTACCGCACATCCACCCGGGCCTGAACAGCGTGCTCGACTACCGCAGCTACGTCACCGAGACGGCGCCGTGGTATTCGTTCCAGTTCAGCCCGCTGGACAGCGGTGACGACCTGTACGGCAGCGGCGAGGCGCTGTACTACTTCCTGTATCCCAACGCGATGCTCAACATCCTGCCCGGCCGCCTGCAGACCAATCGCGTGCTGCCGCTGGGCGTCGATCGCTGCCGCGTCGAGTTCGATTTCTACTACGCCCCCGCATCCACACCCGAGGCACTGGCGCGGCGCGCGAAGGACATCGCGTTCAGCGACGAGGTGCAGGACGAGGACGTCACGATCTGCCAGGACGTGCAGCGCGGCCTCGCCTCCGGTTCCTACGAAGCCGGCCGGCTGAATCCGCTGCGCGAGAACGCCGTGCACCACTTTCACGAACTGCTGCGCCGTACCTACCGCAACGCACGCGCATCCACATGAGTCGCGACACGCGCGTACTCGGCCAGTGGACGCTGATCGCGCTGGTGGTCGGCAACATGATCGGCTCCGGCGTGTTCCTGCTGCCGGCCGCGTTGGCGCCGTACGGTGCGGCAAGCGTGCTCGGCTGGGCATTCACCCTGGGTGGTGCCTTGTTGCTGGCACTCGTTTACGCATGGCTGGCGCAGGCGATGCGCAACCATGGCGGCGGCTACGGCTATGCGCGCAAGGCGTTCGGTGACGGCATCGGTTTCGTGGCGGCGTGGAGCTACTGGGTCAGCATTTGGACGGCCAACGCGGCGATCGCCGTGGCATTTGCCGGCAGCCTCGGCGCGGTATGGCCGCAGGCCACCGCGACACCGTTACGTGGCGCCGCCTGCGCGCTTGGGGCGCTGTGGTTCTGCACCACGGTGAACCTGGCCGGCATACGCGAGGCCGCGCGCATGCAGTTCATCGCCACCGTGCTCAAGCTGGTGCCGCTGCTGCTGTTCGGCGTGATCGGACTGGGCTGGGTCCATCTCGACGCCTATCGACCGTTCAACCCCAGCGGCCAGCCCCTGCTCCAGGTCACCACCGCGGTGGCCGCATTGACGCTGTGGGCACTGCTCGGGCTGGAATCGGCGACGGTGCCGACCGGCGTGGTGCACAATCCCGAACGCACGGTGCCGCGCGCCACCGTGATCGGCATGCTGATCGCCGGCATCACCACCATGCTCGCCTGCACCGTGGTGATCGGCCTGCTGCCGATCGACGTGCTGCGTCATTCAGCGGCACCGATGGCCGAGGCAGCGAGCCGGTTGTGGGGGCCGCTGGCCGGCGTCGGCGTCGGCGTGGTCGCCACGGTCTCCTGCTTCGGCGCACTCAACGGCTGGGTGTTGCTGCAGGCGCAGACGCCGCTGGCGGCAGCGCAAGATGGCGTGTTTCCGAAAGCGTTCGCGCGCATGGATCGTCACGGCACGCCGCGTTTCGGCCTGCTGCTCAGCAGCGTGCTGGCCAGCGCACTGATCGCCGCCAACTACAGCCGCAGCCTGGTCGCGCTGTTCACCTTCTCGATCCTGCTGTCCACCGCCACCTGCCTGCTGCCGTATGTGATCAGCGTGCTGGCATGGTGGCGCATCGATGTCTCCGCGTTTGTGTGGCGCCGGCTGATTGCCGCGGGCGCCTTGCTGTACAGCCTGTGGGCGCTGATCGGCACCGGCAGGGAATCGCTGCTGTGGGGCGGCGTGCTGTTGCTGGCCGGGCTGCCGATCCATCTATGGCAGCGCATCAATGCCCGGCCACGCAAGATAAATCAACCCGGCTGATCTGCTTGCACGGCAACTGCAACAAGCCCAAAGTGGCAGACAGACATCGCGACGCTCGTACTTGAGGAAGATCTTTAGCGGACAGCAATTCAGGAGATGCCATCAATGAAACGTTTTGCATGGTTAACCGTTGCTTCACTTGCACTGACCTTACCCGCCCTGGCCCAGGCCGCCGATGGCTTCGTTACCGGCAACCTCAACCTGCGCGCCGGCCCCGATGCCAGCTACCCGCTCATCACCACGATTCCCGCCGGCACCGCAGTCAACATCCAGGGTTGCACCAATGGCTGGGAGTGGTGCGATGTGATCACCATGGGTACACGCGGCTGGGTGGCCGGCACGTACATCCAGTACCAGTATCAAAACCAGCCCGTCCTGGTGCAGGAGTACGGCGCAAACATCGGTATCCCGATCATCAGCTTCGTGATCGGTACCTACTGGGGCAACTACTACAGCAACCGTCCGTTCTATCGTCAGCGCAATGATTGGTATCGCCGACGGATCATCAGTCGTCCGCCACCGCGGCCGATTCATCGCCCACCGCCCCGCCCCCAGCCAGGTAATGGAAACAGGCCGCCGCCGCGGCCCGGTATCGGCAAACCAGGCCAGGGGCAGAGGCCACCACCGGGACAGGGCAATCGTCCTCAGCCCGGGCAAGGCAACCGCCCATCGCCAGGACAGGGCAATCGGCCGCAACCCGGACAAGGAAATCGTCCACCGCCGTCGCAGGGTAGACCGGGCCAGAGCAATCGGCCATCGCCTGGCCAAGGCAGCGGCCCCGGCAATCGACCACCGCAGGGACAGGGCAATCGTCCCAAGCCGCAGACTCGGCCGGCAACCGACGACAAGAGCAAGAGCGGTAACTGACTCCGCTTGCACAGAAGCCATCAAAAACGCCGCGAACAAACCGCGGCGTTTTTTGCGATCGGGGTTCCGTCGCGACTAGCGCAAGCGCCACGTCAGCCAGTCAATCGTGGTCGGCCCATGGCCACCAGCCCCGTCTATTCTGCGCGTAGCGATCCGCCGCACGTTCAAACGGATTGCGCACACTGACGCCGCCGCACAGCAGATACAGCGGCAGGAACAGCGGCCCGAGCAGCATGTACTGATACACATGCGCACGCTCATGATCAGCCAGCGACACCGGCGGCTCGATGCAACGACCGGCGCGATGCGCATAGGTAAGACACGGTGTGTCCAGCCGCTCGCCGGTATGCACGATCACGTTGCCCAAGGTCAGCGCGCCACCCCGGCCCCACGGCCAGCGACCGACCACCAGGGCAAGCTCGTGCCGCTGCCAGCGCATGCGTGCGCCGAAGGGAAGACCGATCGCGCCAACCAGCAGACCGGCCACGCTGTTCGGCAACGTCCACAACATGCCGAGCACGAGCAGGCCGGGCGACAGGCGAGACTCGGCTGGACGATGCGGCTGCACGCTCATGAGCCGTGCCTGCCTGCCGTCGACTTGGATTCAGGGGGGGCTGTCGCCATCTTGTCACCCATGGTGCCATGCACCCAGCCATTATCGGAGTCTGCCATGAGTACGCCGTTGGCCATCCCCTGCCCGCACTGCGGCGCGCTCAACCGCGTGCCGGCCGAACGTGTCGGCGAACATCCGAACTGCGGCCGCTGCAAGCAGGTGCTGTTCGACGGCCACCCGGTGGAGCTGACTACGGCTAATTTCGACGCCGTGACCGGTCGCGGTGACGTGCCGGTGCTGGTGGACTTCTGGGCGCCATGGTGCGGACCCTGCGTCGGCTTCGCGCCGGTGTTCGTGCAGGCCGCACGCCAGTTCGAGCCGCGCCTGCGGCTGGCCAAGCTCGATACCGAGGCGCAACCGCAGCTGGCCCAGCGTTTCAACATCCGCAGCATTCCCACGCTGATCCTGTTCCGCCAGGGGCGCGAGATCGCGCGGCAGTCCGGCGCACTGAACGCGACGCAGCTGCAGCAGTTCATCGAGGGAACGCTGGCGCGCAACTGACCTGCACATTCAGTCCTTGCACATCAGTGCCTGCCGACAGGGCTGGCTCCCGCCGCCTGCCAATGCAGCCAGTCGATCACGGCGGCCACGGACGCACGCGGCTTTGCCGGTGGTCGCACGATCCAGTACGACGGCCCCAGTCGCACGCTGAGTTCGCCAAATGGACGCAGCAGGCTGCCATTCGCCACGTCATCCGCAGCCAGCCGGTGACGTGCCAGCGCCACGCCCTGCCCCTGCATCGCCGCGCGCAACACCAGGTCAGACGATGTGTAGCGCGCACCACCTTGCAGTGCGAGCTTCGCCGGGCCATGCACCTGTCGCCAGAGTTCCCATGCCGCCTGCGGATCACGATCATGCAGCAGACGCAGGTCAGCCAGCTGCGTCGGACGCGACGGGCGTCCGGATGCCTGCCATAGCGCCGGGTTCATTACCGGATACAGCACGTCGTCCATCAGCAGTTCAGCATGCAGTGCTGGCCATGGCCCTTGTCCCATGCGGATGGCCAGATCGATGCGGCCGTCGTCGAGTGCATCCAGCTTCTGTTCAACCTGCACCGACAATTCGATCTTCGGATGGGCCTTCTCCAGCGAAGGCAGCCGCGGCAGCAACCAGCGAATCGCGAAAGACGGCGAGGTGGACAGGGTCACTGCATGCGACGGACGGGTTTCACGCAGCACGGCCACTGCCTGCTCGATCTCGCGCAGACCGGCCAGCACAGCGCGGCCCAGCACCTCACCCTGCGGGGTAAAGGTGAGTGCGGCACGACCGGCCGAAGCATGCAGCAGTGGTACGCCGAGCCAGCGATCCAGTTCGCCCAGATGCCGGCTCACCGAGGAGTGCGCCATTCCCAGCTCACGGGCGGCGGCACGCACACCGCCATGGGCATAAACCATGGCGAAGGCGCGCAAGGCATTCAGAGGGAGTTCGTTCATGGTCGGAATACTAGACCATAAATCATGTGGCACGGACCAGCGGGCATACTGATGATGGCGATGACCAAGCCACGAATGCGGGTAAAACCATGCTTCGCTCACTGATGAACGACCACGCGGCGACCTGGGCATGCAGATGTCATATCCGACCATTGAAGGTGCCGCAATGGATCGCCTGATTGCTCTCGCCGGTCTGCTTTGCATGGCCGCAATCACCCCCGGACCGAACAACCTGGTCGTGTTGCGGGAGGCTGGGCGCACCGGCGTTCGTGGCGCACTGCCGGCCATTGCCGGCATCGTGCTTGGCGGCTTGCTGTTGCTGACCGTGATGGCGCTGGGGGTCGGTGCAGCGTTCGCGGCACACACCTCATTGCGACCATGGGTCGGTGTACTTGGTTCGCTTTATCTGGCCTGGCTGGGAATGGCGCTGCTCATGGGCGGCATCGTGCCGAGGCACACCACTGACGTTGCACGTGAACCGGCGCTGCCGACCGGGATACCCGGTCTAATCAGCTTCCAGTTTCTCAATCCGAAGAGCTGGGTGATGGTGTTGACCGTGCTGGCAGCACTGCCTGTCACCGGCCTGCCCGATTACCTGCCGCTGGCCGGGTTGTTCGTATTGATCCCCACATCATGCCTGTTGCTGTGGGCGTCGCTTGGCGCATTGCTCACACGCTGGCTGGACCGGCCCATGGTCCGTCGCGTCGTCGATGCCGCCATGGGTGCCTTGCTGATCGTCTGCGCCGGCTCGTTGCTGTCCGGACTCTGATCTCATCCTTGGAGATATAACAAAATGCCTGCCTTCAATACCACGCCGTCCCGCTTCGTGTTGTGTCTCGCCGGCAGTCTGCGTCGCGACTCCTGGAATCGCCGTCTGCTGCACGCAGCGACAACGCAGGCATCGGCAACGTTGCAGATGAGCGTCCACGATGATCTGGGATCCGTGCCGATGTTCGACGAGGATCTGGAACAGGCCGATCCGCGCGGCCCCGCCGGCGTACAGATGCTACGCAAGGCGATCGCCGCGGCGGATGGCCTGCTGATTGCCACCCCGGAATACAACCATGCCATCCCCGGCGTACTGAAGAACGCGCTGGACTGGCTCTCGCGGGAAAGCCCGGACGGCGAAGTACTGGCGGAGAAGCCGGTAGCCGTGCTCGGTGCCAGCAGCGGACCGTGGGGTACCCGCCTCGCCCAGGCATCGGTGCGTCAGGTGCTGCACACCTGCGGCGCGCTGGTGATGCCGGCACCCACGCTGTTCATCGCCAATGCCGCCACCCGCTTCGACGAACACGGTGCGTTGAGTGATGCTGCGACCGCGCAATCGCTGCAGCGCTTCATCCTGGCATTCGATCACTGGATGGCCCGCGTGACGCCGACCCAATCATTGGCCATCATGCACTGAGATCACTTGTGGCGCTGCGGCGTGCATTGGCAGGCGCATTCGGAGCCGCCACCCATGCCTTTATGCACACTCCGGCCGCAACGTGGACCGCTACGCTTGGATCTTTCACCCACGAGGAAATATCCGTGCGCAAGTCCCTGCAAACGGCCCTGCTGGCAGCCATGGTGCTGGCCGGATTCAATACATCGGCGCTGGCGGCCGACTCCCACAAGCCGCCGGCGACCCAGGATGCAGCCAACAGCAATGGCTTTCACCTGCCGCCGTTTCCGGCCGACGCGCACGTGACGCAATCCGCCACGGTGGATGACAAGACGCTGAAGTACACCGTCACCGTCGGCTCGCTGCCGGTACGCGACGAGAAGGGCAACATCACCGGCGAGGTGGTGTTCACCGCCTACACCATGGCCGGCAAGGATCGGCCGGTGACGTTCGCGCTCAACGGTGGCCCGGGCGCCTCGTCGGTCTATCTGAATCTCGGTGCGATCGGGCCGAAGAGGGTGAATTTCGGCGTCGAGGGCGACAACCCGTCCGACCCGGCGACCTTGCATGACAATCCAGGCACCTGGCTGGGCTTCACCGACCTGGTGTTCATCGACCCGGTCGGCACCGGCTTCAGCCGCGCGCTGGTGGACGACAAGGAAGCGACCAAGCAGTTCTACAGCACCGACAACGACATCAAGTATCTCTCGCGCATCGTCTACGACTGGCTGGTCAAGAACGGCCGCATGACCTCGCGCAAGTACCTGGTCGGCGAAAGCTACGGCGGCTTCCGCGGCCCGCGCATCACTGATTACCTGCAGACCCAGCTCGGCGTGGCGATGAAGGGCGTGGTGCTGCTGTCGCCTTATCTTGATCCCGCCGCATCCGACGACGAGAACGTGTCGCCGCTGCCGTGGATGCAGACGCTGCCCTCGATCGCCGCCGCGCATCTGGAACGTGAGCACAAGCTCACCGCCGAGGCGATGGCGCCGATCATCGAATACACCCGCGGCGAGTACGCCAGCGACCTGATGCGCGGACGTTCCGATCCACAGGCCACCGAGCGTGTGGTGAAGAAAGTCACCGAACTGACTGGACTCGATCCGCTGTTCGTGAAGCGCTCCGGTGGCCGGCTGGAAACCCAGGCCTACCTGCGCGAGGTGTACCGTGCCGAAGGCAAGCTGGGCAGCCGCTACGACTCCAACGTCACCGCATGGGACCCGTTCCCGTATGCACCGCATCAGGAGACCGGCGACCCGATCCTCAACGGCATCATCGCGCCGACCACCAGCGCGATGGTCAACTTCGTCACCCAGACCGTGGGTTGGAAATATGAGGGCCGCTACAACGCGCTGAGCTACGAGGTGAACAAGCTGTGGCACGAGGACGACGACGCCAACAAGGGCTCGGTGTCGCAACTGCGCGAAGCGGTGGCGAACGACCCCGGCCTGCGCGTGCTGATCGCCCACGGCTGGGACGACCTGTCCTGTCCGTTCATGGTCTCGGTGCTGGCCGTCGACCAGATGCCGGCGATGGGTGATCCGACCCGCGTGCAGGTGAAGGAATATCCCGGCGGCCACATGTTCTACGCGCGCCAGGACAGCCAGGCGGCGCTGACCGCCGACGTGCGGGCGTTGTACGGCGTGAAGTAGGCGATCGTGCCGGGGCGTGCGGTGCACGCCACGGAGTACACGCCCCGGAGATGCCCGCAGAAACTCAGCGCGCCACCGTGCTCGCGCGTACCAGATATTGCAGGCTGAACATCCGCGCCGGGTCGGTCCATGTGCGCAACACGGCCAACCCGGCACGGGCGGCCAGCGCGGCGAAGTCGGCCATCGAATACTTGCAGCTGTATTCGACCTGCATCGCCTCGTCCTCGCGGAACGCCACGTTCACACGCCCGACCTTCACCTGCTGCTCGCGCCGACTGACGATATGCGTCTCGATGCGCCCGACCATCGGGTTGTAGTGCGCCCGATGGGCAAACGCCGACAGTTCGAAGTTGCTGCCGATCTCGCGATTCAATCGGGTCAACATGTTGAGGGTGAATTCCGCCGTGACCCCGGCGCGATCGTTATAGGCCGCCTCGATCAGCGCGTGATCCTTCTTCAGGTCCACCCCGATCAGGATGCCACCGGCATCACCCATCTCGTTGCGCATCTTGCGCAGCAACACCGCTGCCTCGCGGTTCTCGAAGTTGCCGATGGTCGAACCGGGGAAGTACACCACCGTGCGCCGCGGCGCACGTGGTGGTATCGGCAAGCGCAGCGGCTTGCTGAAGTCGGCACACAGCGGTTGCAATGGCAGCTGCGGAAACTCCCCGGCCAGCCGCTCGACACTCTGCCGCAACGGCTCGGGCGAGATTTCCACGGGCACATAGGCGACTGGTGCATGCAGATGCTGCAGCAGCATGTGGGTCTTGCGTGCATTACCGCTGCCGTATTCGACCAGGCGTACATCGCTGCCGAGGGTGTCGGCGATGTTTTCCGCGTGTTCGCCCATCAGTTCGATTTCGCAGCGGGTGAGGTAGTACTCCGGCTGCTCGCAGATCTGCTCGAACAGGGCAGAGCCGCGCTCGTCGTAGAACAGCCACGACGGCAACCGCTTCGGCTTGAGCGCTAGTCCATGCTGGGCGATTTCCAGCAAATCGTTTATGGGCGGGCGACGATCGTCGTCGCTGACGCCACATGGTTGCACACTGCTCATCGGTCCTGTCCCAATCGTAGCCCGGCAAACTGCCAGCGGGCATGAGGCGGAAAGAAATTGCGGTAACTGGCGCGGATATGGCTGCGCGGGGTGACGCAGGAGCCGCCGCGCAACACCCATTGGCCGCACATGAATTTGCCGTTGTATTCGCCCAGCGAACCGGACAGCGGGCGAAAGCCCGGATAACTGACATACGGCGATGCGGTCCACTCCCACACATCGCCATACAACTGCAGCAAACCGTCGCCATCTGCCGCAACGCGTGGCTGGAAACGCTGGTCGTCCTGCAGATTGCCGTTGATTCCGACACTCTGCGCCGCCGACTCCCACTCAGCCTCGGTCGGCAGCCGCGCACCGGCCCAACGGGCAAACGCCTCGGCTTCGTAATAACTCAGGTGGCACACCGGCTCATGCGGATCGAGCGCACGCACACCGGCCAGGGTGAACTCACTGGCCAGGTCGGCCTGCCAGTACAGCGGATGCTGCCAGCCCTCGCGCTGCACCGTCGCCCAGCCGTCGGAAAGCCACAGGCCGGGTTCGCGGTAACCACCCTCGCATACGAAGGCCTGGTACTCGGCATTGGTCACCAGCCGGTTGGCCAGTGCATGTGGGTGCAACAGGGTGCGATGGCGCGGCGTCTCGTTGTCGAACGCAAAGCCCTCGCCGCGGTGGCCGATCTCGACGATGCCGTCGCGGCCATCGACAAAGCGCAGTGGCGCCGCTTTCTCAGGCATCGGATCCGCCAGCGTGGTGCGATAGGCCGGCTGCAACGGGTTGCACCAGAACGCATGCTTGATGTCGGTCAACAGCAATTCCTGGTGCTGCTGCTCGTGCTGCAGACCCAGTTCGACCAGGGTGGCCAGTTCCGCATCTTCGCTGCGGGCCAGCAACTCGTTCACCGCGTCGTCGATGAAATGCCGGTATCCACGCACTTCGTCCAGCGAAGGCCGCGACAGCAAGCCACGCTGCGGCCGCGCATGCATCGGGCCGACCGACTGATAGTAGGAATTGAACAGGTAATGCCACACCGGCTCGCGCGGTCGGTAGACCGGATCGCGCCCCAGCACGAACTGCTCGAAGAACCAGCTGGTATGCGCCAGATGC
The DNA here is from genome assembly GCA_050737735.1 of Rhodanobacter sp. Taxonomy (GTDB): domain Bacteria; phylum Pseudomonadota; class Gammaproteobacteria; order Xanthomonadales; family Rhodanobacteraceae; genus Rhodanobacter. Next base: position 11,069 of record JBOHYM010000031.1, read on the forward strand.
CACTTGCCCGGGCTGGCATCCGGCATCGACTGCACCAGCAGGTCCTCGGCGCTGAGGCCGGCGCACAGGTCCAGAGTGCGTTGCCGCACCTGCCGGAATCGCGAGGCAAGTCCTGCCCGTTCGGACAGCTGCCAGCTTGCCATCACCCCTCCCACGGCGCCGCTGTCGGCAGGGTCGAAGCACGGGATACCTTGCGGCGTGAGGCGTTCAAAGACATGCCCATCAGGATGCCGTGCGCATCGTTCAAATCGTGTGATACGAAGATGACGTTTCATCGCAGCCACAGACATGGCAGAGCGGAAACCGCACATTCTGCCCAGCCATGGTGCATAGCAAAAACAAAGAGCCCGGCATTAAGCCGGGCTCTTTTTGGTTAACGCCTAACCGCGGAATCAGTTGCTGTAGCCGTCATCGCGAACGTATTGCGCGGGCGCCGGCGGCGGATTGTTGTAGATCACCGTGCGGGTCGGCGGCCCGTCCTGATAGACCACACCCGGCTGGGCGTAGACCACGCCAGGCTGGGCATAGACCACTGGTCCGCCGTAATACACCGGGGGCGGGCTCAGGGCACTGGCCACCAGCCCGACCACGGCACCGGTGACGAGCGCGCCGGCAATCCAGCGACCACCGCTCCAGTAACCGCCACGGCCATAGTAACCGCCATGACCGTAGTAGCCGCCATGGTAGCCATGGTAGCCGCCGTGGTAACCGCCCCAGCCGCGGGCTGATGCGGTGAGCGGCATGGCCGCGGTAGCCGCGATCGCCAGGCCCAGAACTGCCAGCTTGCCCAGATTACCGAAACGTTTGGTCATGACACTTCTCCGTTGAGACGCTGCCTATGCTCGTCTCGCCGCGCTTAATGTGGACTGAAGGGTTCATTTTTTGATGCGAGCAGTATCCCACGGGTTAATCCCGGCGTCAGGTTTACGCCGGCGCACCAGCCAGCAGCCGTGGATATCGGCGCGGCGGGCGAAATCGAACGGGATGCTCGGCGCGCTCCAGTCCTCGATCTCGAAGCGCTGTTCCAGTTCCGCGCGGTCAAGTTTGAAGCGACGGAAATTGTTGGAAAACACGATCACGCCGTCACGGGTCAGCCGCTCGTTGCAGGCATCGAGCAACTTCACGTGGTCGCGCTGCACGTCGAAATCCTCGGCGCGCTTGGAGTTAGAGAACGTCGGCGGATCGACAAAGATCAAACCGTAATGGCCACGATCACGCTGCAGGAAGTCCAGCGCATCGAACTGCATCAGCCGGTGGCGGGCACCGCTGAAACCGTTCAGCGCCAGATTGCGCGACGCCCATTCCAGATAAGTGGCGGACAGGTCCACGCTGGTGGTTTCCACCGCGCCGCCTGCTGCCGCATGCACACTGGCGGTGGCGGTATAGGCAAACAGGTTGAGGAAACACTTGCCATCCGCCAGCTCGCGCACTTTTGCGCGAACCAGCCGATGGTCGAGGAACAGGCCGGTATCGAGGTAATCGGTGAGATTGACCAGAAACTTCAGGGCACCCTCTTCCACCTCGATGAACTCGTTGCGTTGGTCGAGCTGGCCGTACTTGGAGCCGCCCTTGCCGCGCTCGCGGGTCTTGATCGCGATGCGTTCGCGCGGCACGCCCAGCACCTCGCCGGCGACACGGGCAATTTCGCGCAGGCGCAGGCGGGCGATGTCGGCCGGCACGTCGGCCGGTGCGCGGTATTCCTGGATATGCAGGTGGTCGTCGCCGTTCGTATCTCCGTAGACATCGATCGCGGCGGCGTACTCGGGCAGATCCTGATCGTAGGCGCGCCAGCAATGAATGCCCTCACGGGTCAGTCGCTTGCGCAAATGCTTGAGATTCTTCTCCAGCCGGTTCTTCAGCATCTGCGCGCCGGCCGACAGCGGCTTCGGCTCGCGCGGCGCTTCGTCGCGCTTGGCCAGATCGAACGTCAGCAGCACGGTTTCCAGTGCACCGTTGTACAGCGCGTAACGCTTGTCCGCGTGCAGCTGCATGGCACGACCCAGCTCCACGTCACCCGCCAGTACCGCCGCGCGCCAGCCGGTGAAACGCGCGCGCAAGGTATCGCCCACGGCGCGATACAGCTTCGGCATCTCGGCGCGTTCGCCCAGCCGCTCGCCATACGGCGGATTGGTGATGACCAGACCATAGTCGATGCCAGGCGGCGGCGCAGCGTGGATCACGTCCTGCTTGTCCAGCGTGAAGAAGCCGGCCACGCCCGCTTCCTGTGCGTTGCGCTTGGCTGTCTGCACCATGCGCGGATCAGCATCGCTGCCGAAGAATACGCTGCGCAAACTGCGCAGCCCGGTTTCGGCACGCTGCGTCGCCTCATCCAGCAGGCCACGCCACAGCGCGATATCGTGCTGCTGCCAGCCGAGAAAGCCGAAATATTCACGACGCAGGCCAGGCGCCACATCGCCCGCCATCAGTGCGCCCTCGACCAGCAAGGTGCCGGAGCCGCACATCGGATCAAGCAACGCACCGCCGGCGGCATACACCTCGGGCCAACGCGCGCGCAGCAGCATCGCGGCAGCGAGGTTCTCCTTCAGCGGCGCCTCGCCCTGCACTTCACGCCAGCCGCGCCGGTGCAACGGCGAGCCGGCCAGGTCCAGCGACAGCGTGGCGCGATCGCGACGCAGGCGCACGTTGATGCGGATGTCCGGCTCATCGGTATCGATGCCGGGCCGGTTGCCATCGCGCTGGCGGAACTGGTCGACCACCGCATCCTTCACGCGCAGACCGATGAACTGGCTGTGGGTGAGCTTGCTCAGCGCGGTACCGGCATCCACCGCGAAGGTGGCATGTGCGGCCAGGTGCTGGCTCCAGTCGGTCTCCTGCACGCCGCGATACAGCGCATCGTCATCGGCCGCATCGAACTCGGCCAGCGGCAACAGGATACGGCTGGCCAGCCGCGACCACAGGCAGGCGCGATAGGCGGTTTCCAGCGTGCCGGAGAAATGCGCGCCGGCCAGCGCCTCGCGCACGTCGCTGGCACCGATCGCGACCAACTCGTCGCGCAGCAGGTATTCCAGCCCCTTCGGACAGGTGGCGAAGTAATGGCTCATGCAGCGGCCAGTCGATCGAGCATCTGCCGGAACTGCGCGGCGATCGCGTCCATGCTGGCACCAAGGCGGTGGTCATCGTCCAGCACCAGCAAGGGCAGCCGGCGCGGTGCCGCGAACGCATGCACACCCGCCAGCAGGCAGACCTCGTCGCGCCAGCCATGGATCAGCATGGTCGGCACTTCGCGGCGCAGGTCGAACGCGCGCGGATAGCCGGGGATCGCACTCGGTGTGGCCAGCAGCAACAGGCCTGCCACCGGTACATCCAGCGAAGCGAGGCCGGACACGAATGCGCCCATGCTGGAGCCGACCAGCAGCGGCGGCGCATCCAGCGCCTCGATGGTGGCGCGCAGGCGGGCGATCCGCGGCGCCACCGAACCGGCATGGCCGCGCGCATCGTCGCTACGGTAATCCGGCCGCTGCGTGCGCCAGCCCAGTGATTCGGCCAGTGCGGCCAGCACGCTGACCTTGGTGGCGTCCGGGCCGGAATCCGAACCGTGCGAGAGAATGATCTGGCCGCGCATGGCGCGTCTCCATGAAAACTTCGAAAAGCTAAGGCGTGCATGGTAACAGGCGACCTTCTCCGATCGGCCTCGTGCGCCCGGCCATGCCGCGTGCGAGACTTGGCCGATGCCACTGACCATCCATGACCAGCCGCTGCCCTACGTCGCCCACCTGCCCGAGCGCCCGGCCAGCGCCGTCGAGCTGGTGGTGATCCATTGCACCGAACTGCCGGACCTGGCCAGCGCCCGCAGCTACGGCGAGAAGGCGTTGTACGACAACGACAGCGGCAACAGCGGCCATTACTACATCGACCGCGACGGCGCGGTGTACCGCTATGTGCCCGGCACCCGCGTGGCGAACCACGTGCGTGGCCACAATCCGAATTCGATCGGCATCGAGCTGGTCAACCTCGGCCGCTATCCGCACTGGTGGGATTCGCACCATCAGCAGATGACCGAGCCGTACACCACCGCCCAGATCGGCGCACTGCGTGCCCTGCTGGCGCAGCTGCGCCACGATTTCCCGAACCTGCGGCAGATCGCCGGCCACGAGGATCTGGATACTGCGCTGATGCCGGCCAGTGACGACCCTGCGAAGGAAATCCACCGCAAGCTCGATCCCGGCCCGTTGTTTCCGTGGACCGCGGTGCTGGAAGACAGCGACCTGACACGGATCGGCACGCGCTAGACCTCCGTTTGCAGCCACCGCAGAACGTCGCGAGGGACCTTCGGCGGAATATCGCGACAAATCACTGTGGGAGCGGCTTCAGCCGCGACGATCTTGATTCTGCGTAGCCCGGAAAAAGCGTCGCGGCTGAAGCCGCTCCCACAGTCAAGTCTCGCGAGGCACCTTATAATCGCGCCTTCGCCGCCACCACGAGTTGCCTCCATGCCACCCAACCACGTCACCGAACTGGTCGAGCTGCTGCAGCTTGAGCGGCTGGAGGACAACCTGTTCCGCGGCCAGAGTCGCGACATCGGTACCCGCTTCGTGTTCGGCGGCCAGGTGCTGGGCCAGGCACTGGCGGCAGCGCAGCAGACGGTGGATCCGCTGCGCGAGGCACATTCGCTGCACGCGTACTTCCTGCGTGCCGGCGACATTGAAGCGCCGATCGTGTACAGCGTGGAACGCACCCGTGACGGCGGCACGTTCTCGGCACGTCGGGTGGTGGCGATCCAGCACGGCCAGCCGATCCTGAATGGCTCGGTCTCGTTCCAGGTGCCCGAAGTAGGCGTCGAGCATCAGACCTCGATGCCGGAAGTACCGGCACCCGAAGACATCGAGCCGCTGCATCCGCTGCCGCCGGACGAACTGGCCCGGCTGCCGGTGAAGCTGCAGCGCTGGCTGGGCATCGACGGCCCGTTCGAATTCCGCCAGGTGTGGCCGCGCGACGAGATGCATCCGGTCAAGCGACCGCCGATCCAGCACATCTGGTTCCGGCTCACCTCGCCGATCGCCGACTCGGCGATCCTGCATCGCGCGCTGCTGGCATATGCGTCGGACTTCCACCTGATCGGCACCGCCACCCTGCCGCACGGCATCTCGTACATGACCCACAACGTGCAGATGGCCAGCCTCGACCATGCGCTGTGGTTCCATCGCCCGTTCCGCGTCGACGAATGGCTGCTGTATTCGTTCGACAGCCCGACCGCGCAGGGCGGCCGTGGCCTGGCGCGCGGGCAGATCTTCAGCCGCGACGGTCGGCTGGTCGCATCCACCGCGCAGGAAGGATTGATCCGCGTGCGCGGCGATTGAGAGCCTGTCCAGGCCTGATCGCGTAAACTGCGCGCATGCGCCAGATCTATACCTCACCCCGCCCGGAAAACATCGATCGTGTGGTCGCCCTGATGGCCGAACACGGCATCGAGGCCAGCGTGGCCAATCGATCCAACTACAACCGCCAGAGCTGGCAGCGCTTCAGCTACTCGCAACGGCAGGACAACCGCGACAACTGGGCGCAGGTGTGGATCACCCGTGCCGATGACTACACCAGGGCGCGTGAACTGCTGCGCGAGATCGGTATCGAGCCGGTGATCCGCCACGCCGACGAGCTGGCCGCCGCGCGCAACCCCACACCGGAAACTCGACGCGAATTCACCGTGGCCCGCGTGCGCCGCATCGTGCTGCTGGTGCTGGTCGCCCTATCCGCGATGGTGATGCTGCACCGCCTGCATATGATCTAGTCCTGAATCCTCCGGACAAAATCCCTCCCGGACTTGCCGGAGAGTGCGCAGTTCGACGCAATCGCAGTTGACCCGAAAAACAGCGCCGTGCGCGTTGCGACAGGCAGGCATAGAATCGGGCCATGCGCCGATCCGATCCCGTCCGCCTGTTCCAGACGCTGCCCCACGCCTGCGGCTATTACGCCGAGCGCACGGCGCAGAACCTGGTGATCGATCCGGCCGCGCCGCAGCTCGACCAGCTATACGGCCCGGCGCTGGAACGCGGCTTCCGGCGAGCGGGCGGCCATCTGTATTTCCCGCACTGCCCGCAGTGCCATGCCTGTACACCGTGCCGCATCGACGTGGCGAACTTCCAGCCGGACCGCGCGCAGCGCCGCTGCCTGAAGCGCAATGCCGACCTCATCGTCAGCGAATCGATCCCCGGCTACAACCGCGAACGCCACGGCCTGTACGAGCGCTACCTGCAGAGCCGCCATGCCGGCGGCGGCATGGACGATGCCGAAGCCAGCGATTTCCGTCGTTTCCTTACCGCGCCGTGGAGTCCCACGCTATTCCTGGAACTGCGCGAGCGTGGCCGACTGCTCGCCGTGGCAGTCACCGACGTCTGCAGCAACGGTATTTCAGCCGTCTATACGTTCTACGACCCCGACGAAACCGCACGCAGCCTCGGTACCTACGCGATCCTGCAGCAGGTGGCACTGGCCCGCCGCCGCGGCATGCCGTGGCTGTATCTGGGCTTCTGGATCGATGGCCATCCAAAGATGGATTACAAGCGACGCTTCAGGCCGTTGCAGCTGCGCACGGCTGATGGCTGGGTGACGATGCCGTAGGTTGGGATGAGCGCAGCGAATCCCAACTTCTCCGCGGAGCCGCGTTGGGGTTCGCTTGTGCTCACCCCAACCTACGCTTCCCTCATGCAGTTTCGGTCGCTTGTGGCGCCACGGGGTACGGATACAGCTTCTCCAGCGGTATCGACAAGCCATCATCACCCACCACTCGGCAATGCCCGCGATTGAGCTGGCGCGGCTCGCTAACGCCGCAGCTGTGCGCGATGATGCCGACTTCCTTCATCACGTTGGTGGCGTAGTGGTAGACGCGTTCGCTCTTGTCGGTGACGACCAGGCCGCGCTGCAGTTTCGGGTTCTGCGTGGTGATGCCGGTGGGGCAGGTGTTGCGGTTGCACTGCAATGACTGGATGCAGCCCAGTGCCAGCATGAAGCCGCGCGCCGAGTTGACGAAGTCGGCGCCGAGCGACAGTGCCCACGCCACGTCGTAGGCGGTGATGCACTTGCCGGAACAGATCACCTTGATGCGCTGGCGCAGGCCCTTGACGATCAGCATGTCGAGCAGGGCCGGCAGCGCCTCGTGCAGCGGCAGGCCGACGCCTTCCATCAGGGTCTGCGGCGCGGCGCCGGTGCCACCTTCGGAGCCGTCGACGATGATGAAGTCCGGCGCACTCTCGATGCCACGCCGGTGCACTTCGTCGCACAGCTCGCCGATCCATTCCACCCCGCCGAGTACCGCCTTGAAGCCGACCGGCTTGCCGGTGAGCTCGCGGATATGCTGGATGCTGTCCATCAGTTGTGGCACGTTGCCGATGTCCAGGTGGCGGTTCGGGCTCTGCGAATCCTCGCCAACCGGAATGCCGCGGATCGCCGCGATTTCCGCGGTGACCTTGGCGCCGGGCAGCAAGCCGCCCATGCCCGGTTTGGCGCCCTGCCCCAGCTTGATGCTGACCATCTTGACCTGCTCGTGTGCACAGATCGCCAGCAGCTTGCCGTCATCGAGCTTGCCGTCGGGCGTGCGCACGCCGTACTTGGCGGTACCGATCTCGAAGATGATGTCGCAGCCGCCTTCGAGGTGATACGGCGCCAGGCCGCCTTCGCCGGTATCCATCCAGATGCCGGCCTTGGCCGCGCCGCGTGACAGGGCACGCACTGCTGGCGCCGACAGCGCACCGAAACTCATCGCCGAGATATTGAAGAACGACGCGTGGCTGTACGGCTCGCGCGCATACGGACCGATCGTCACCGGCACCGGCTTGACGTGATCCATGCCCAGATCCGGAAACGGCGCGTTGACGAAGAACGGTACGCCCTCGGCGCGCAGGTCACGGCTGGAGCCGAATGCGTTGGTGTTGTCCACGTCCTTGGCGGCGCGGTACACCCAGGTGCGCTGCGCGCGGTTGAACGGCATTTCCTCGCGATCGCTGGAATACAGGTACTGACGGAAGAACTCGCCCAGATGCAGGAACCAGTAACGGAAGTGACCTACTACCGGGAAGTTGCGCAGCACCGCGTTGCCGGTCTGGTTGCGGTCGGCTACCCAGGTCGCCAGCACGATCACCACCACCAGTGCCAGGAACAGCAGCGCGAACGCGGTGCAGAGTTCCACCACCACGACCAGCCACTGCGCAAATCCCCTCGGTTCCATGCTGCGTTCCTCTCTGTGGTTCAATCGCCTTGCTGCGGCAAGCCTATCGCATCGTACCGATATCGACCCGCGTGCTCACAATTCGATACGCAGGCATTTCGCGGCACGCACCGCCTTGGCCACCGCCACCTCCAGCGTATCCGCGCGCGCCAGCGTTACCGCCATGCGTCGACGGCCACTGACGGTCGGCTTGCCGAAGATGCGCAGTTGCGTATCCGGTTCGGCCAGTGCCTCGGCCACGCCGTGGTAACGCGGCCCGGCACCATCACCCGCGACCAGCACCGCGCACGAGGCCGATGGTCCGTATTGGTGGATCACCGGAATCGGCAGACCGAGGATCGCCCGCGCATGCAGCGCGAACTCGGAGAACTCCTGCGAGATCAGCGTGACCAGGCCGGTATCGTGCGGACGCGGACTGACCTCGGAGAAGATCACCGCATCACCCTTGATAAAAAACTCCACACCAAACACGCCCCAGCCACCGAGCGCTCCGGTCACCGCCGCAGCCTGCCGCTGCGCCTCGGCCAGCGCGACTTCACTCATTGGCTGCGGCTGCCACGATTCGCGGTAGTCGCCATCCTCCTGGCGGTGACCGATCGGCGCGCAGAAGCTGACACCGCTTGTGGCAAGCATTGAATTACTTTCGCCATCAGTGTGTTGCACGGTAAGCAGGGTGATCTCGTAATCGAAGGCGACAAAGCCTTCGACGATCACCCGACCCTTGCCGGCCCGTCCGCCGGACTGCGCGTAATCCCACGCATGCTGCAGTTCGTCGGCGTTACGCACCACGCTCTGGCCCTTGCCGGACGAACTCATCACCGGCTTGATCACGAACGGGTAACCGATCGCGGCCGCTGCCTCGCGGTACTGCGTTTCATCGTCGCAAAAGCGATACGGCGAGGTCGGCAGCTTCAGTTCCTCCGCTGCCAACCGGCGGATGCCTTCGCGATCCATCGTCAGCCACGCGGCGCGTGCCGTAGGAATCACACGCTGCCCTTCCTTCTCCAGCTCGATCAGGGTCGGTGTGTGGATCGCCTCGATCTCCGGCACCACCAGGTCGGGCTTTTCCAGCTCGATCACTGCGCGCAGTGCCTTGCCGTCGAGCATGTCGATCACGTGGCTGCGGTGGGCGATCTGCATCGCCGGTGCGTTGGCGTAGCGATCCACCGCGATCACCTCCACCGCGTAGCGCTGCAGTTCGATCGCCACCTCCTTGCCCAGTTCGCCGGCGCCCAGCAGCAGGACGCGCAGTGCGTGATCGGAATGGGGCGTACCAAACGGTTTCATCGGGTTCTCCAGCGCAGGCAAAGCGGCATTGTATGCGGCCAGGATGCCGATCATGCCGCCATGAGCTACACGATCAGGTGGCTCAAGATGGGCACTTGCATTTGATATCTATTTGATATCTACTTGACACATCTCAGGGAGACAACACCATGAACGAACGCAATGGTTTTTCCTTCGCAGGCATTCCCATGATCGGTTTCTGCATCGTGCTGGCCGGCATCGGCTTCGCGCTGCTGCTCTCGGCCGATTCGGCAGCACCCGGAGGACATGTGATTGGCGCCGTCGCCTCGCTGTTCATCGAAGTCTTCATGCTCAAGGGCTTCTTCCAAGTCGCACCGAACGAAGGCCAAGTGCTGCAACTGTTCGGCAAGTACGTCGGCACCGTGCGCGAGGCGGGCCTGCGCTGGACCAACCCGTTCTACAGCAAGCAGCGCCTGTCGCTGCGCGTGCGCAATTTCGAGAGCAGCAAGCTGAAGGTCAACGACAGCGATGGCAATCCGATCGAGATCGCCGCGGTGGTGGTCTGGCAGGTGGTGGATACCGCCGAAGCCGTGTTCTGCGTGGACGACTACGAAAACTACGTGCACATCCAGAGCGAGTCGGCCTTGCGCCAGATGGCGCAGAGCTATCCCTACGACTCGCACGACGACGGCAAGCCCTCGCTGCGCAGCCATGGTGACGAGATCAACACGCATCTGCGCGACGAGATCCAGGCCCGCCTCGGCAAGGCCGGCGTGCAGGTCACCGAAGCGCGCATCAGCCACCTCGCCTACGCCCAGGAAATCGCCCAGGCCATGCTGCAGCGCCAGCAGGCCGGCGCGATCATCGCGGCGCGCACGAAGATCGTCGAGGGCGCGGTGAGCATGGTCGAGATGGCACTCGACCAACTCAGCCAACGCGGTGTGGTAACCCTCGACGAGGAGCGCAAGGCGGCGATGGTCAGCAACCTGCTGGTGGTGCTGTGCGGCGAGCGCGGCACCCAGCCGGTGGTGAATACCGGCACGCTGTACAGCGGTTGATAGACGCCATGACCAGCACTGTCAGCCGACCACGGCAATACTGAGACCGCATGGCCGCCGAGAAAAAAGCCTATCCACTGCGCATCAGCGCTGTCGTGCTCGACGCGATGCAACGCTGGTCCGACGACGAGTTGCGCAGTGTCAACGCGCAGATCGAATACGTGTTGCGCGAGGCGCTGCGCAAGAACGGTCGACTGAAGTCCGACAAGGCCGCGCCACCGACCGATGACGACAACCACTGAATCACCTCAGGAAGAGTGCCAATGAATGCAACATGGGAATACAAGGTAGTGACGTTGAAGCATGGTGGTGGTGGCTTCACGCTCACCCTGACGCCAGCGGACGACGAGACCATTACTGCGCTCAACCGCGAGGGGGCGCTGGGCTGGGAGCTGGTCAACGCCGTCTGCGCCGGCCCGGTCCAGCCGACTGTGCTGTACTTCAAGCGGCCGCGTTGAGCGGCCACGCATGAACCTTGCGAGGGATTCACGATGATCCGTTCCCTGCTCCTTGCCGCAGCCGTCATGGCTGCCAGCGGCGCGGCCCTCGCCGACGAGTCGCAAGTCGATCTGTGTCGCACACGCTCCGACGAGATTCTGCACGCACTGCAGAAAGGCGACTACGCCACGGCAAGAACTCATTTCGATGCGCGCATGCAGGCTGGGCTGGATGCGCAGAAACTCGGTCAGGTCTGGCAGCAGATACTGCCGCAGAAACTGGGCACCTACGACCACGCCGAAGCAGCGAATGTACGCCAAGCCAATGATCACCCCATCGCCGAAACACCGTTGCATTTCGCCAACGGCTGGCTGTCGATGCGCGTGAGCTGCGACGACTCCGGCAAGGTCGATGGATTATTCTTTATACCGGGCCAGCCACCCGTAGCGGCAGAGGTAGACATGACCCATGAGCAGCCGCTGTCCGTGCCATCGCCACTTGGCCCGCTGCCCGGCACGCTGACCCTGCCCACGGGCAATGGTCCGTTCCCCGTCGTGCTGCTGGTCGCCGGCTCCGGCCCCAACGACCGCGACGAAACGATTGGTCCGAACAAACCATTCCGGGATCTCGCGCAGGGGCTGGCCGCTGCGGGTATCGCCTCACTGCGTTACGACAAGCGCACGCATGTCTATGGCCCGCAGATGGCGGCCGACCAGGCAATCACGGTCGATGACGAGGTGACCGATGACGCCGTCAGCGCACTGCATCTTCTAGCCACACGGGCGCATATCGATCCGGCACGCATGTTCGTGCTTGGTCACAGCCTGGGCGCGTTGATGGCGCCGCGCATCGGCCAGCGCGACTCGCAAGTAGCCGGCCTGATCCTGCTGGCCGCTCCAGCCACGTTCGACCTGGATCTGGTGCTACGTCAAATCAACTACATCGGCCATGTGCAAGGCGCGGATGCAGCCGTGATGGAAAAACAGACTGCGCCGATCATCGCGGCACGTAATGCGATGGCCCACGCCGACCCTGCCCATCCACCGGCCGGCATGTTCTTCCACGCACCCGCCAGTTACTGGCTCAGCCTGCGCAACTACAACGCAGTCAACACGGCAAAGACCCTGCGCATGCCGATGCTGGTGCTGCAGGGCGCGCGCGACTACCAGGTCACTGCGGCAGACGAGTTCGCGCAATGGCAGGCCGCTTTTGCGCATGATCCACGGGTGAAGCTTTCGAGCTATCCGGGCCTCGGTCACCTGTTCATGCCGGCCGGCGATCCACCGTCTCCCGCCGACTATGCACACGCCGGGCATGTCGATGCACAAGTTATCCGCGACATCACGGCCTGGATCCTGAACACGCCAGCCAACACACCGACACAACGCCGTAAGCCGGTGCAGGAATAAAGCCAGCGAAGGCTGCATGTGGCATTGCCGCTGGCCGCCAGCCTCTGAGCGCGATAGCTCAGGGATCGCTGGAAGCGACCCGCTGCAGCTGCGGCAACTTCAGCTCGTTGCGCGTGCCGTCATCGTCGATCACGAACAGGTGACCATCACGTTGCGCCAGCGTCGCCACGTCGCCCACGCTTCCGGCACCGAGCTGTCGTAGCGGCCGGCCATCGGTGGCGTCATAGACGGTCAGCTGATTGGCCGGGTCATCGGCGACCAACAGCCAGTCGTGGCGGGCATCGTGCCAGCGCATCAACGAACCGGAACCTGGCAACGGCCGAACCAGTCCGAACCCGTTCAGCACGATCACGAACAACACCGCCAGCATGCCGGCAGCGGCCAACCATGAAGGGGTGCGCAGGAGCGTGGCGAGGTTCATGCCCGCATGCTGACGCAGCGGCATGACAGGCGAGTGACGAGTCGGCCGGCATCAATCCGCGCGCGTGCGCAGCGACAGGCCCAATGCGATCCAGCCACTGATAAAGGCCAAGCCGCCAAACGGCGTGATGATGCCGACCCAGCGCGGCGCACCCAGGGCGAGCGCATACAGGCTGCCACTGAACAGCACGATGCCGAGCGCGAAAGCGATCATTGCAAAGCGACCGCTGCGGCCACGACCCAGCCCCACGGCAAGTGCCAACGCCAGCGCATGCCAGACGTGGTAGTTCACCGCGGTATGCCACAGCTCGTTGCTGCGTGCGTCAAGTACGTCACGCAAGGCATGCGCACCGAACGCGCCCAGCAGCACCGCGCTGGCGCCCGCCACGCCGACCAGCAGGCCGGCCGCGGTCGATACGCCCCGGGTATTGACAGGTTGTCGCAGCATGGCTGGATTCTCCGGTGGCGTGGCCCGGCGGCACGACCGCTGGCGTATGCTTGATGGGTTGAAAGCACCGGATTCTCGCATGAAGCTCGCTCACCTGCCGCGCATTGCCCTGCTGTTGCTGCTGCTCGCTTTTGGTCTGCTGCTGGGCGGTTGCCAGCGTAACGCTCCGCTGCCATTGCGGCTGACCAATATCAGCGGCCACATGCCGGATCTCGACTTCAAGCTCACCGACGATCACGGCAAGCCGGTCACCGGCGCCGACTATCGTGGCAAGGTGGTGCTGCTGTATTTCGGCTATACGCATTGCCCGGATGTCTGCCCGTTGACCCTGGCGCAGCTGCACGTGGTGATGCAGCGGCTGGGGCCGCTGGCCGACGATGCGCGCATCCTGTTCGTCAGCGTCGACCCGACCCGCGACACGCCGGACGTGATGCATGCCTACGTCAATGCATTCGACCCGCGCGCGGTCGGCCTCACCGGCGACGCGCGCGCGATCGAGGCCTTGAGCAAACGCTACCGTTCGGCGTTCACCCGCGAACCGGGCAAGCCCGACGGCAGCTACGAAGTCAGTCACAGTTCGGCGATCTATCTGTTCGACCGCGACGGCCACGCGCGCGCGCTGGCCACGCCGTCCGCCTCGCAGGACGACATCGTGCACGACCTGCACCTGCTGCTCGACAGCGGAGCCGCGTCATGAAACTACCTGCCTTGCCATGGCTGCTCGCCGGCCTGCTCGCGGCTGGCGGCGCACAGGCCACTGCCGCCGACCATGTGCATGCCAGCCATGCCTGGATCCGCGTGCTGCCCGGCGACCTGCCGGCCGGGGCCTATGTCACGCTGCGGAACGACGGCGACCAGCCGGTGGCGCTGAGCGGTGCCCGCAGCACGGCCTACGCCGAGGTAATGCTGCACCACAGTTCCAGCGCGGGCGGCATGAGCCGCATGACCATGGTCGATGCGCTGACCGTGCCGGCCCACGGCACCGCGGTGCTGGCGCCAGCCGGCTATCACCTGATGCTGATGAAGGCGGCTACGCCGGTGAAGCCGGGCGATACGGTCAGGCTGACGCTCACCTTCACCGATGGCAGCACGCTGGCCACCGACTTCATCGCACGACCGGCCAATACGGTGGATGATGGCAACGATCAGGCCATGCCGGCGACGGGAGCGATGGATCCGCACGCGGGCCACTGAGCCCACCGCGAAGCTCAGTCCGGCACGATCACATCGACAGCCGCATGTGTGGGCGGCCGCCGCCTTGGCAGACTGCGCGGCAAGCGTCCGCTGCGTGACAGCCGCAACCATTGGCGCAGCGCCAGCAGCCCGCCGATCGACTCGATCATGGCCGCCGGCACCCAGGTAATCACGCCGCCGATCAACTGCCCGGTCAGCACGTTGAAGGTGAACGCGCGGCCGCAGATCTCGAAGATCGGGTACAGGTCGGTCTTGGAAAACGTGACTATGGCGCCGGCGAGGATCTGCGGCGTCATGGTGATCCCCGGCGACAGCACGCGCAGGCCCGCGGTCATCCGTCCCGGCGGATGCGGCCGGTGATCGAGTACCAGCGACCAGTAGGCGAAGCCGCTGATCAGCATCGTCCAGTTCATGAAGCGGTAGATGCGCCAGTCCAGCATCGCCAGCGTCTGCAGGGCCGGAACCAGCCAGATCAGCACGAACACCACGAACAGCACGGTGGCCACCAGCGGGTTCAGGATTACCCCGCTGAGCAGCCGCCACGGCCACGACCGCTGCAGCGGCCGCAGCACGCGCACTCGCCACGCCAACGGCAGGCCGGCGCGCAGCACGGAAGCCGGATAGGTGGCGACGATCAGCAGCGGCGCCAGGTGATGCAGCAGCAACTGCTGGATGCGGTGTATGAAGAATTCATGCTCGGCGTAATAGTCCAGATAGGTCTGCAGCGACAGGTAGATGATCGCCATGCCGATCCAGAACGCCAGTTTGCGGCCGAAACTCACCGGCAACCGGCGGCTGCCGCGCAGGTACAGCACGCAGGTCCCCACGAAGATCGCGAGGAACACCCACGAAAACTCCCACGGCACGATCCATTTCAACAACGTTGCGATCACGTCAATCCACCAGCGACCCTATCTGACTCAGCACCACGACCGGAAACCTGTCCGCAACCATCCCGCCGGTTGCGACCACCCAGCATAGTGCCGCACACGCCGCCTGCCTTGCGGCAGATTGCCGCTCGCCGCTTCAGGCGGCATTCGCCAGCTGCCGCCATCATCTGCGCTGACGACTGCGCCGACTACGGCGCCAGCCGTAAAGCAGCCCGATCAACACCACCAGCGCCGGCACCAGCACGATGTTGATGAACTTCACGCGCAGCCCGAGCGCGTCGATCTCGGCGTTGAGCTGATGCTGCACCTCGCGCAGCTCCTTGTTGATCGCCAGCTGGCGCTGGCGGAACTGCTCGATTTCCTGCCGTTGCTCGGCAGTGGCAGTACCGCCATGGCCGCCCTTGGCCGGCTGCAACTCGTCCAGGCGGCGCCTGGTCACGGCCAGTTCCTGTTCCAGCTCCTGTTCCTTGGCCTTGAATTTCTGATCGGCCGCGTTCTGCAACGCCAGCACGCGGGTGAAGGGGCGCTGCGAAGTGGAGCGGCCGCGGATCGACAGCAGTGCCGAGGAACCGCTGAGGTTGTCGACCAGGTTGGTGACGAAATCGCCGTTGTTGGCGAAGGCCTGCATCATCGTCTGGCCGAGCATGGTCTGTGGCTCCACCCACAAACGGTCGCTGAGCAGGTCGGTATCGGCGATCAGGATCACCTCGGCATTCGGTGCGGAATGGGCCAGGTATCCCGGCTGACCGGCACGCTCGGGAAACGCGCTGTTGAGCGTGCCGCGCAGGCGCGCCGCCAGCACGTAGTGGTTGTTGTCCGGCTTGTATCCCTGCAGCAGCACGGTGGGATCACTGGCCGCATCCAGCACCCGCTGGGTGGGCACCACCTCGGCTTCCGCACTGCTTTGCAGCAAGGGGATCAGCCGCGTGCGCGCATCGTGTGCCAGATCGAAATAGCCGATGGTGGAGACGTTGATGCGCTGCAGGCTGGCCGTGATCGCGTCGTCGCGGTTGAGTTCCTGCGCACTGAGACCGAGCATCGCCGGGTGGTTGAAGCTGCTGCCGGCAAGTTCGATCGACAACGCGCGGGAACGATCAAGCACCACCTTGCGTGGGTCGTAGAGCACGCCCCACGCCGCAAACAGGCGCGGCAGGTCCGAGCTGTGGTCGGGGAAGGTCGGGCTGTCGGCAACGTAGGGCGTGGTGTCGAGCTCCGCATCCGGATCGACGAACACCGCCAGATGACCGCCATGCAGCACGTACTGCTCGACCGCATACTGCACATCGGGCGGCAGCTGCTTGGGATGGATCAGCAGCAGCACCTTGATGCTCTCATCGACGTGCTTCAGCGTGGCCGCGTCCAGCATCTTCACGTCGAACAACTGGTCAAGCTGCTGCATCACCGTCCACGCCGGCTGGCCGAGCATCGGGTTGCCGGCGACCGGCAGCGAGCTGACCACCCCGATCGACGGCTTGCTGGTCTGATTCAGCTCGTACAGCAGCTTGGCAATGTCGTATTCGACAAACGCCTCGCGCGCCGGATCGAAGAACGGGATCGCCAGTGTCTTCTCGGCCACGCGATCCTCGATGGTGTCCCCGTCGGCACCTGCCACCATGGCGCTGCCGACCAGGCCGAAGAACACCCGCTCGCCGTTGCTGCCGCCATTGGCCGCGGTCAGGCCACCGCCTTCGGCACTCGCCTCGTCGTCCGAGTACGGCACCGGATCGATCACCTGCAAGCGGATGCGGCCGTGCGAACGCGCCACCATCTCCTGCAGCATCTCGCGCACGCGCTGTTCGTAACTGCGCAGCTGCGGCAGGTCGCGGGTGGCGTGCTCGGAGAAATACAGGGTCAGTCGCAGCGGCCGATGCAGTGTGTCGACGATCTGCAGCGTGCCGGGTGTCAGCGTGTACAGCTTGTCGGTAGTGAGGTCGATCCGCGACGCATGCAGCAAGCGGCTGCTGGCCACGATCAGTGGCACGAACACCAGCACCAGCAGTACCAGCCCTGCATACAGCGCGCTGCGCCGGGTCAGTCGCAGCGGGGTGGAAAGGACGGGCGACAGGTGCAGGCGCGGCATCACTCAGCGCGTCCGTTTCAGGTCGAGCAGCAGCACGCCGGCGAGTAGCCAGCCCATCGTGCTGAGCAGGAAGTACAGCAGGTCACGCACGTCCAGCACACCGCGCGAGATCGCCTCGAAATGCCGCAGCATCGACAGGTGCGCCACGCCATTGATCAGCTTGCGCGGCACCGTGCCCTGGAAGAAATCCAGCACTTGCGGTTGCCCGACCAGGATCAGCAGCACGCATACCAGTGCGGTCAGGATGAATGCCACCACCTGGCTGCGGGTCAACGCCGACAGGCAGGCGCCGATCGCGATGAAGGTGCCGGCCATCAGCCAGCTGCCGAGGTAGCCGGCCAGGATCACGCCGTTGTCAGGCGAGCCGAGATAGTTGACGGTGATCCAGATCGGAAACGTCAGCACCAACGCCAGCCCGATGAACAGCCACGCCGCCAGGAACTTGCCCAGCATCGCCTGCCACAGCGTCATCGGCAGGGTCAGCAGCAGCTCCAGCGTGCCGCCCCGGGTTTCCTCGGCCCACATGCGCATGGTGAGCGCCGGCACCAGGATCAGGTACAGCCACGGATGCATCACGAAGAACGGCTGCAGGTCGGCTTGCCCGCGCTCGTAGAAATCACCCGCGTAGAACGTGAGGATGCCGGCCAGCACCAGGAAGATGATCAGGAACACATAGGCCACCGGCGTCACGAAATAACTGCGCAGCTCGCGCCGCATCACCGCGCCTGGCAAGCTCATGCGCTTGCCTCGCTCGTCGTGTTGGCGTCGCCACCCACGCCGCGAGTGGTGATCTGCCGGAACACCTCGTCCAGTCGACCGCGCTCCAGCTGGATCTCCGACACCTCAAGTCCCTGTTCGCGCAGCAGGCGCTCGACCGCTTCGAGGATGCGTTCGCCGGGTTTCGGGAATGCCGTGATGCGGCCGTCCAGTGGATCGACCTCGATCGACGCCACCTGCGGCAGGCGCCCCAGCATTTCCTGCGACATGCCGCTGCCCGGCGCGCTGAACGACACCGCACCGTGGTAACGCGAACGCTGTTCCAATTCGGCCGGCGTGGCATCCGCCATCAGCTTGCCATCGGCGATGATCACCACGCGGTCGCACAACGCGTGCACCTCTTCCAGCAGGTGGGTGGAGATCAGGATCGTACGCTCGCGCGCCATCATGTCGATCAGTTGGCGCACCGCATGCTTCTGGTTCGGGTCGAGGCCGTCGGTGGGTTCATCCAGCATCAACACCGGTGGATCGTGCAGGATCGCCTGGGCCAGCCCGACACGGCGGCGCAGACCTTTCGACAAAGTATCGATGCATACCCCCAGCACGTCCTCGAGCTGAAGCCGGTGCACCACTTCGTCAAAGCGGCGGTGGCCGGCCTCCGGCTTGAGTTGGCGCATGCGCACGATGAACTGCAGGAACTCCCGCACGGTCAGCTCACCGTAGCTCGGCGCACCTTCCGGCAGATAGCCCAGGGCGCGCTTCGCCTTGATCGGTTCACGCACGACGTCGTAACCACAGACCCGCGCCGTGCCCGAAGTGGGGATCAGGAATCCGGCGATCATCCGCATCGCAGTGGACTTGCCGGCACCGTTGGGGCCCAGCAGGCCAAGCACCTGACCGGGCTCGACGCGCATGCTCAGCGCATCCACCGCAGTCAGGTTGCCATAGCATCGGGTGAGCTGGTCGGTCTCGATCATGTCCGCTGAAAAGCTTCGTGTGGAACGCCGTGGCCGTCGGCGTCGCAGGTTGTCCCGCAATGTACCGCAAGACCTCCGTGGAGTTCGGTTGCGCGCGGTGGATCGGGTGCTGGCCACCGCCGATAGCGAAATAACAGATAAAGAAAAGGCCCTTCCTGTCGGAAGGGCCTGTCGATTTTGCCAGCAGCCTCGTGCTACTGCTTACTGGGCGGCGCTGGCGGCCGCAGCCGGTGCTGCCGCTGTGCCGGCCGGGGCCGGAGCCGTGCCGGAAGCGGCCGGCGCGGTGTCGAGCGACGGCGGCTGGATCCCGGCCTCCTGCTCCGGTGTCTGCGCCGGTGCATTGGTGATCGGCAGGAACACGTTGTACTTGGCGTAGGCGGTGATGTTGCCGCCGGCATCCTTCACTTCCGGTGTGGCGATGATGTCGTACGGCCGGTTGACCACGTCGTCGAACGTGTAACCGTGGGTCTGCGCATAGGCCTTGAGCATGTCGCGGGTCAGCGGCACACCGGCGAACGTGCCGTTCCAGACACCCTTCAACACTGCGCCGCCGAACGCCATCGTGGCGCGCACATCGTTGTCCACCACCAAGCGGCCGAAGCGGTCCTTGCTGCCCACCGCGAGCGGGGCACTGGCTGCTGCGGCGCTACTGCTGGCGTCGGCCGGGGCGGACGTGTCCAGCGGGGCCGCGGTCGGCGCGGTCAGCTGCTCGCTCTGGCCGTTGACGGTCAGCGTGCTGGAGTCGATCGGCAGCGCCACATCGAAGCTGTAGGTCTGGTCACCGTAGTTGGTGGTGAACAGGATGCGCGGGCCGGTCACGTTCACGCCGAGCTTCTTGGCCGCCGCCTGCAGTTCACCGATGGCCTTGTTGGTGGCATCGTCCAGCCCTTCCAGGCCGTCCTTGCGTGCGATCGAGGTGGACACCAGCAGCACCGGCGTCGGCTGGGTCTGCTCGATGTACGGGATCAGCGCGCTGTAGTCGACGTTGGCGATGCCGGCCAGCACGTTCTGCAGGTTGTTCAGGCTGAACTGGACGAACGCATCGGGATCGCCGTGGATGTACATGCTGGAGAACCGGTTGATCAGGTTCCAGCCGTAGGCCACGTCATACGACCAGGTGACCTGGGTCAGCTGGCCACGGCTGCCCTGGCGCTCCAGGTCCAGCGTGAAATGCTTGTCCATGCCGCGCCAGTCGTTGTCCAGGTTCCAGACGATGCTGGCGTTCTTGGTCGTGGGCGATATCTTGTCGAAATCCGGCGTGGCGCTGGCAATCGTCAGGCCGCCGCTACCCACCTTGGGATCGGCGCTGGTCCAGCTGGTTTCGGCGCCCGGACCGAAGGCCTTGCCGGAAAAACTGAACTGCACCTTCGGATCATACGAGCGCAACACCACGTAGTCGGGCAACCGGCGGTAGTTGTCGAGCACATCGTAAACCTGGCGCAGATCCTTGCCGATCACCAGCTGGCGTTCCACATGACCGCTGCCGGGCATGACCACGGCCGCCAGGACACCGAGTGCAGCAACGATGACCAGGGCAACAAGAAATTCAAGGACACGCATCATTCCAGAGTTCTCCGAAGCGTCTTTACGCCATACCTAAGGATGTCGCCCCAGTCGCCGCACGCACCTGCCCGAAGGGTCGTTCCGAGGGCCATGAAAGGGGGTCGGCAAACGCCGAAGCTACGGATGTTACTTGCTCGCGGGCTGGAACGCTATCCGCCGGTGCGAGCGTATCTGGAAGGCCAAAAAGCGGGGCATGGCAGGCCCTACATGCTGCATGCAGCGCGCCCGCAACGCCAGCGGGCGCAGCTGCCACCGGCCCGGGTGTGGCTCAGACGATGCCCATCTCCAGCGCCTTCAGCACGGCACGGGTACGGTCGCGCACGCCCAGTTTGGAAAGGATGTTGGAAACATGGTTTTTCACGGTCCCTTCGGCCACTTTCAACGAGTTGGCGATTTCCTTGTTGCTGTAGCCGCCTGACAGCAGGCGCAAGATCTCGGTCTCACGCTCGGTCAGCGGATCGGGCTGCTCCAGGCTGGTGAAATGGTTCTGCATCCGCGCAACACCTGCCATCAGGCGCTGGGTGACCATCGGCGCCACCAGCGAGCCGCCGCCGGCGACGGTGCGTACCGCCTCCACCAACTGCTCCAGCGAAACATCCTTCAGCAGATAGCCGCGTGCGCCGGCCTTGAGGCCCTGCAGCACCAGCTGGTCATCGTCGAAGGTGGTGAGGATGATGGTCGGCGGCAGCTCGTTGCGCACCGACAGTGCTTGCAGCACCTCCAGCCCGCTCATGTTCGGCATGCGCAGATCCAGCAGCACCACATCGGGCTTGATCCGCGGGATGTCCTGCACCGCCTGCGCCCCATCGGCGCATTCGGCCACCACGCGGATATCTTCCGCCAGATCCAGCAGCGAGCGGACCCCCTGGCGCACCAGATTCTGGTCGTCGACGAGACAAACGGAGATCATCGCGAATCCTCGGAGAAACGTGACTCAGGGACGGCCCGGAAACCGGCCTGGCAGCGAAGGCGCATTCTGCCACGCCCACGCCCGGGTGAACCGCCAACATTACGACACATTCAGTGCGGGCGGTTCAAATCGTGATGGCGCGTGCGCCAGCGCGGCGTGCTCGCCCAGTGGCAGCCGCACGGTCAGCGCAAAGCCCTGGCTCAGACCGGTGTCCAGCGTCACGCTGCCACCAAATTCGGCCAGCCGCTCGCGCATGCCGGACAGCCCATTGCCTGGCTCGACCTGCTCGGCACCGCGACCATCGTCACGTGCATGCAGGCCCAGCAGGCTTTCCCCGGCATAGGCAAAATTCAGCCACAGGTTGCGCGCACCGGCATGCTTGGCCGTATTGGTGATGATTTCCTGCGCGCAGCGCAGCAGTACCTGCGCGCGGCGCGGATCCTCCACGCTGAAACGTGGCGGCATCACCACGTGCACGTTCAGGCCGGGCACCCCCTCGGTCAGGCTGCGCAGCGCCTGGGTCAGGTCGATCGCATCGTCCTGGCGCAATTCGCTGACCACCTCGCGTACATCGGCGAGCAGCAGCCGTGCCGTGCTCTGCGCCTTGCGCACATGGGCGCCGGCAGCCTCGTTGGTGAGGTGACTGGCCACTTCCAGATTCAGACTCAGCGCGGTCAGGTGATGCCCGATCAGGTCGTGCAGGTCGCGCGCAATGCGCATGCGCTCGGCAATGCGGCTGGACTCGGCCAGCAGCGCGCGGGTGGCGCGCAGCTCGGAATTCAGCCGGCGCTGAGCCTCGCGCTGGTCGGCCTGCTGGCTGGCCACCGTCGAGGTGATGAACACCAGCACCGAGATGCCCAGATAGATGCTGGCCTGGATGAAGCCCACGGCAATGCTGTGATCGTATTCGGGAAAGGTGGCAAAGATCGCGACCAGGCTCAGGTGCTGCAACACCAGCCAGAACACCGCCAGCCAGAACGGCAGAAGCCACGGCAGCACCAGCGAAGCGACCACCATCAGCATCGCCGACAGGCCGCTGTGGCTGTACCAGCCCACCGCCACCGCCGCCGCCGTCATCAGGGCCAGCCCCAGCAGTTTCAGCCCCGGATAACGACGCGAACCGAGGTTGCTGGTCAGTAGCCAGTACATCAGGCCGAACACCAGATAGCAGAGTGTCCACAGCAACAGCGAGAAATTCGGGCGATGCAGTTGATCGAGCCGTTCAGTGGCCCAGTTGGTGACCAGCGGCGTGCCGGCCGACAGGTAGGTGAAGAAGCCCGCATAGCGGAGCAGACGGATGTGATTGAAAAATGGCCAGCGCATGCCGGGCATCATTGGGCGTGCGCCGTTTTCGCGCAATGCGCGAGAAGTCATGGATGGCCGCGGCGACTCGCAACATCACTTTACGAAGCCTTTACATGTGCCCTTGCGAGATGTACCGGCACCGGCCGCATGCCATAATGCGCCTATTGTGAGGTCGACTCGTCGGCCTTGGTTCCTGTATCCATTTCATTGCGGAGCAACGAATGGCCCTTGCCATCCGCGACGTGCGCGAGCACGACCTGGATGCCGTGCTGGCGCTCAACAACGCCGCCGGCCGCTCCATCCTCGCCCTCGACGCCACCCGGCTACACTATTTCTACGAACACGCCGACTACTTCCGCGTGGCCGAGATCGACGGTCATCTGGCCGGATTCCTGATCGCGCTGCGCGAGGGTGGGGATTATGAAAGCCCCAACTATCGCTGGTTCGCCGCGCACTACCCGCAGTTCGTCTACATCGACCGCATCGTGATCGCGAATGCCTATCGCCGGCATGGGCTCGGCCGCATCTTCTATTGCGACGTGCACAGCTACGCCGAGGTACGTGTACCGCTACTCACCTGCGAGGTGTTCCTGGAGCCACGCGACGACGTGGTGGTGCTGTTCCACGGCACCTACGGTTTCCAGGAAGTCGGCCAGCAACGCATGGGCGAACACGGCCCCAACGTCAGCCTGCTGGCCAGGGACCTGCCCAGCTACGCCTATGTGCGCGACACCTGGCTCGAACACGGCGGCCTGCCGGACGTCCCCTGGCTGGCCGAGCGGGATCGCCCTTCCCTGCATGACAGCAACCCGCGCCGCCTCGCCGGGGAGCGGCGTCCATGAATGCAAAGATGGAGACAACCGACGCCTGCGACCTGCGCTTCGGCCAGGTCGGTATTGCCTGCGTGCGCGTGCGCCGGGTCGACGCTGCCGCGCTATGCGACGAACTGGAACGACGCGTGCGCGCCGCGCCACAGATGTTTTCCCGCGCGGCGGTGGTGCTGGACCTGAGCCACCTGCTCGACCTGCCGGACGATGGCAGCGTCGACGCGCTGCTCGAGGCCGTGCGCAGTGCCGGCATGCTGCCGGTCGGCCTGGCCTACGGCACCAGCGAAACCGAGGCACTGGCCAGGCGCATGGGGTTGCCGTTGATTGCGAAATTCCGCGCCGCCTACGAACCGGTCAATGGCGCTCAGGTCGCTGCCGAGCCGGCTCCGCGCGCCGAGCCAGCGGCACCGGTTCAGCGCGAACCGATCCTGTCCGCACCGGCACCCGGCAGCATGCAGGGTGCCCAGCATCACGCCGGCTCGGTGCGCTCGGGCCAGCAGATCTATGCGCGCGATCGCGACCTGATCGTCACCGGCACCATCGCCAATGGCGCCGAAGTGATCGCCGACGGCAATATCCACATCTACGGCGGCCTGCGCGGCCGCGCCATGGCCGGGGCGCAGGGCGACGAGAAGGCGCGCATCTTCGTCTCCGATTTCCGTGCCGAACTGGTGGCGATCGCCGGCCACTATCGCGTGTTCGAACAAATTCCTGACGACCTCGAAGGCCAGTCCGTGCAATGCTGGCTCGAAGGCGAAAAATTGCTGATCGCCAAGCTGTGATCAGCGACAACAACGACAACAAGAACTACACCGGGAGATGGGCCATTGACTGCTGAGATTATCGTTGTCACCTCCGGCAAAGGCGGCGTCGGCAAGACGACGACCAGCGCCTCGCTCGCCACCGGCCTGGCGATGGCCGGCAAGAAAGTCGCCGTGATCGACTTTGACGTGGGCCTGCGCAACCTCGACCTGATCATGGGCTGCGAGCGGCGCGTGGTGTACGACTTCGTCAACGTCGTGAACGGCGAGGCCACGCTGAAACAATCGCTGATCAAGGACAAGCGCCACGACAACCTGTATGTGCTGGCCGCCAGCCAGACCCGCGACAAGGACGCGCTGACCCAGGAAGGCGTCGAGAAGGTACTCGACGGCCTGTCCGAGGACGGCTTCGACTACGTCGTGTGCGATTCACCGGCCGGCATCGAGAAAGGCGCGCACCTGGCGATGTACTTCGCCGATCACGCGGTCGTGGTGGTCAACCCGGAAGTGTCCTCCGTACGCGACTCGGACCGCATCCTGGGCCTGCTCGCCAGCAAGACCCGGCGTGCCGAAAAGGGTGAAGGCCCGGTCACCCAGCACCTGCTGCTGACCCGCTACAACCCGGCCCGCGTCGCCATCGGTGAAATGCTCAGCGTGAAGGATGTCGAGGAAATCCTCGGCATCGAGGTGGTCGGCGTGATCCCCGAATCGGAGAACGTGCTGACCGCATCCAACAACGGCATCCCGGTGATCGTCGATGCCAATTCACATGCCGGTCAGGCGTACAGCGACACGGTGGCCCGCATTCTGGGCGAAGAGCGCCCCCTGCGCTTCATCGACGTGCCCAAGAAGGGCTTTCTACAGCGCGTGTTCGGAGGTTGATCACGATGGGCATTCTCGATTTCCTGAAGCGCAAGCCGGAGGCCACCGCCACCGTGGCGAGGGAGCGCCTGCGCATCATCGTGGCGCAGGAGCGCTCCACCCGCGGCGCACCGGACTATCTGCCGATGATGCGCAACGAGTTGCTCGAAGTGATCAAGAAATACGTCCACGTCGACATCGAGGCGATCAACATCAATGTCGAGCGCGACAGTGGCCACGAGATCCTCGAACTTTCGGTCGCCCTGCCGGACGGCAAGTCGATAACGGTGTAACCCGCTCCGTACCAAGCCGGAACCGATCGGGTTTCGGTGATTTTTCGCTGGGCGATCGTGCATCGCCCAGCGCCCGCCACCCGATCTGCGCCGTGCGCGCATGCGCATGCATTCACCAACCATCCCCATCGATGAATCCAGTGATCCGGCCAACGGCGTCCTGCGCCTCAGCCAGATCGGCTTCGACGCGCCCGCCGCCCTGCTGGCCCGCTTCGACCTGCAACTGCGGCGCGTGGAACCCGGTGAACCGATTCCCGGCAGCTTCTGGGGTGACGAGGAAGCCGGCATCATCGGCAACACCGTCCATGCCCGCGACGACACTCCGGTGCACTCGCTGCTGCACGAGGCCTGCCACCTGATCGTGCTGCCAGCGGAAAGACGTCTGGACGTCCATACCGACGCGACCGACTCGATCGAGGAAGAGGACGCCACCTGCTACCTGCAGATCGTGCTGGCCGACGAACTCCCCGGTGTGGGGCGCGACCGGCTGATGAGCGACATGGACGCGTGGGGCTATTCGTTCCGGCTCGGCTCGGCCCGTGCCTGGTTCGAGCAAGACGCAGTCGATGCCATGGAATTCCTGAAAGCACGCGACCTGATCTGAGTTGTTAAGCGACGCGGCGCCGTTCAGCGCCGCGATACGTGCGGATCGCCCGGCACGTACCAGCGCCAGGGCTTGTCGATTGCGCGGGTGATGCCCACGCGCGTCGTGACCA
Source organism: Rhodanobacter sp. (assembly GCA_050737735.1). Classification (GTDB taxonomy): domain Bacteria; phylum Pseudomonadota; class Gammaproteobacteria; order Xanthomonadales; family Rhodanobacteraceae; genus Rhodanobacter. The sequence continues at coordinate 37,363 of JBOHYM010000031.1, forward strand.
CCGGCGCGGCCGGCGGCGGCATGCCGTCGTCGACGATGCTGAAACCATCGGCACCACTGACCAGATCGATGCCGTCCTGCGCACCATCGATGCCCATCGCCTGGCACAACCGCGCCGGCCCGCGACACAGGTCGCGATCGTTTCGGCAGGACGGCCGTGCCGCACGCATCGCGGCGAGCCCGCCGAGCGGTGCCAGCGCCCGCAGCAGCACCGCGGTACCGCCGCCCGCTTCGCTGCACACCGGGTTGCAGCACCAGTGCATGCCATAGGTGAAGTACACATAGAGCAGGCCCGGCTCGCCGAACATCGTCGCATTGCGCGCACTCCTGCCGCGCCAGGAATGCGCCGCCGGATCCAGTACGCCGCAATACGCTTCGGTTTCCACGATGCGCCCGCTGCGACCGTCCGCATTGACGAGGACCTTGTTCAACAGGGCGACCGCGACCTCACGCGGATCGTGCCGGTAAAACGCGCGGTCGAGCACGGCATGCCCATCCGGCACGACCACGGGTGGCACCGCCTTCATGCCGGCTCGAACAGCTGCTGTGCATCCGGATGGCTGAAGCTGGATGCCAGGCAGCCGAAGCGAGCGCTCTCGCGCAACTCCTGTGCGGCATGATCGAGCGCTCCCAGCGCGATCGTAGCCAGTGGTGCCCGCTCGCCATTGGCATAGCCGAGCGACCAGGCCACGCCGCCGCTGGTGGTGGCCACCGCCGCGAACCCGCGCAGTGCAAGCAGTCGCGCGCTGCCCGCGTCCCACGCATTCGGCAGCAGCACCGACGCGCGGTCGTGCATCCTGTGGAAAGCCTGCGCCCGGTCGATCTGCGTCTGCATGTCCATGCCGTTATCCACTTTCGGTGGCGATGACCAGCCTGCAGCGTACGCCGCTTGCGTTTCGCACGGAAACGGCCGAAGAATGACTGCGTGGCCACCGCTGTCACTGGCATGTCGGGCCCGACACTGGCCGGCGTGTCGCCAGCGTCCTAGAGTTCCTTCCGGCGCCCCCTGACCACGTCATGCTGGAGAGCATCATGGCCACCCGCAGGCTCGTGCTGATGTTCGACGGCACCTGGAACAAACCCGAGTCGAATACCAATGTGGAGCGGCTGCGCCGGTTCATCGCACCGTGCGATGCCGCGGGCGTCGAGCAGCTCGTCAACTACATCCCGGGTGTCGGCGTGACATCGGGGTTGGCCCACCTGCTCGGCGGTGCCTTCGGTTACGGCCTGTCGGACAACGTGCTGGATGGCTATCGCTGGTTATGTGCCACCTGGCAGCCCGGCGACGAGCTCTACCTGTTCGGTTTCAGCCGTGGTGCCTACGCCGCGCGCAGCCTCGGTGGCCTGATCCGCAAGTGCGGCCTGCTCCGGTGCCATCACGACGGCAGCGTGACCAAGGCCGATATTTCCAGCGCCTACGATTTATACCGCGACATCGCCTGCAAGCCGGACGACGCGGTTGCGGTGGCTTTCCGCGCCAGTCACTCGATCGAGATCGGGATCCACTTCATCGGCGTGTGGGATACGGTCGGCTCGCTCGGCATACCAGATACCGCCTCGTGGTTTCCGTTCGCCCGCGCGCGCTATCAATTCCACGACACCGAGCTGAGCAAGATCGTCAAGTACGCCTATCAGGCGCTGGCGCTGGATGAGCACCGTGCCGACTTCAAGCCGGCGGTGTGGACGCGCAACCCGGACACGCTGAAAACCGGCGATACCCTGACTTCGAAGAAGGCGGAACAGATCGAGATCGAGCAGCGCTGGTTCATCGGCGCGCATGCCGACGTCGGCGGTGGCAACGACTGCGATGGCGCCGGGCGCAAGCCCGACCCGCTGCCCGACCTGCCGCTGGCGTGGCTGCAGTGCAAGGCGATCACGGCTGGTCTGGTCTGCGACGGAATCATCATTCCCGGCACGGATGCAGATATCGGCGTGCCACGCAATTCCTACGCGGAGTTCATGTATGGCCTCTACAAGGAGTTCAAGCCGCCGTTCGACCGCGTGCTGGGTACCGGTGTGAACGAAAAGGTCGACGATTCGGTCTGGCAGCGCTGGCTCACCGATGCCAGCTACCGCTCGCCATCACTGGCGCAGGCACTGACCCGTGCGGTCGTGCTTATGTCGGTCGAAACCGTGGTGGCGCTGGATACGACGGTCGACCCTGGCCAACCCGCGTAGCATCGATTCCTGCCGGTACAACGTCGTTGCGCAGCCGTGGCCGGATCAATGCGGCTCGACGATCTCCGCCTGCATCACCGTCGTGGCATCCGTGTCTGCCACCACCTGATCCAGCGGGAGCCGGGTAACAGCGCGATACCAGCGCCATGCCAGGACCCCGATCACGGTCAGCATCGACGCACCCAACGCAAGCTGCAGCAGGCTGACCGACAGCAGCGGCGACAGCACGCCGGCGACCAGACTGCAAAGCAGCAGGCTGGCAAACGCCTGCACCGAGGAAATGCCGCCACGCTGTTGCGGGAAGCGATCCAGCAGCAGCAAGGTCAGCGTGGGAAACGCCAGTTGCACACCGATGCCGTGCAGGATCAGCGGCAGCATCGACCACGGCAAGCGTGGCGCCGGAAACACCAGCGCCAGCAGCAGGTGCAGCGCACAGGCCAGCAACATCACCGCGTAGCCCAGGTTCACCGTGAAACCCGCGCTGCGCCGTTCGGCCATCCGCCCGGACAGCCACGCACCGCCGATCAACCCGATCACCACCGGCATGAACAGCCACGGGAAGCCGGCCGCCGACAGGTGCAGCAGCTCGCGCACGATGCGCGGCGCCGAGGCGATGTACAGGAACAGTCCGGCGAAGTTGACCGAACTGGAAATCAGCAACGGCCAGAATGGCCGATCGCGACCGAACGAGACATAGCTGGCCAACAACGGGCGCGGCGCAAACGACGTGCGCCGCGCCGGCGGGTGACTCTCCTGCAGCAGCAGTGCGAGGGCCAGCGCCAGCAATGTGGTAAATCCGGCCAACACCCAGAAGATGCCATGCCAGCCGCCGAGCGGCAGCAGCAGCGCGCCGACCATCGGCGCGATCACCGGCGCCACGCCGAAAATCATCATCACCTGCGCCATCAGTCGCTGCGCAGCGGCGCCCTCGAGTGTGTCGCGGATCACCGCACGTCCCACCACCAGCCCTGCGCCGGCGCATACGCCCTGCAGACCGCGGCAGGCCAGCAGCATCGCGAACGAGGTCGACAGCGCCGCGCCCACCGAGGCCAGCGCATACACCAGCATGCCGGTGACCATGACCGGCTTGCGCCCGATCGCGTCGGAGATCGCCCCGTGGAACAGGCTCATCGCCGCATAGGTGACCAGGTACACGCTGATCAGTTGTTGCAGCGCCGTGTCGTCCACCGCGAAGCGCGCACCGATCAGCGGAAACGACGGAAACACCGCGTCGATCGAGAATGGCCCGATCATCGACAGCCCCGCCAGCAGCCACGGCAGGCTGCGGTGCACAGGGCGATTGGCTGGGCTCATGCGGGGATCGGCACATCGGCAGGGCCACGCAGTATAGAACCCCGCCGCAATCCATCGTGCTTGACGACGGGACCGCCAGATCGACTAGGATGATGATTCGGGAGATGGCATGCCTCCCGTTTCGCGGAGGCTTTCGGCACCGTGGAACCAACCACCTCCCGCCTTGCGTCGAGGTTGATGATGCCTGCACCACCGGCTTCCGGCGGGGCAGGCGTGCCTGCCACCGCGGCAACCGGACACTCATAGAAATTGTCAGGAGACGCGCTCGTGGGCTTTACCGGATTTGCTGCTATTGGCGTCGGCGGCGCCTTGGGATGCTGGCTGCGCTGGGGTCTGGGCATCCTGCTCAACCCGCTGTTTCCCACCCTGCCCTTGGGCACGCTCGCGGCCAACCTCGCCGGTGGCCTGATGATGGGCTGCGTGATGGGCCTGTTCGATCACTTCCAGACCCTGTCGCCTGAACTGCGGTTGTTCGTGTTCACCGGCTTCCTCGGCGGGTTGACCACGTTCTCCACCTTTTCGGCCGAATCCGCCACCCTGCTGCTGCGCCAGCAATACCTGTGGTTCAGCGGGCATGTGGCGGCGCATCTGCTCGGTTCGCTGGCGATGACCGTGCTGGGCATCACCCTCACCCGCAGCCTGCTGCGTCACTGACCCGGAGCACCGCATGAACCAGGAAACTGTGCAACAGGGCGTGCATCTGACCTTCTACTGCCATCTGCGTGCGAAGCACGACGGCATGCTGCTGTCCGAATGGCTACTGGAACAGGCCAAGGAGCACGGCCTCGGTGGTGGTTCGGTCTTCCGCGCGATCGCCGGCTTCGGCCGGCATGGCGTGCTGCACGAGGAACAGTTCTTCGAACTGGCCGACGACCTGCCGGTCAAGATCGAATTCCTGCTGCGCGAGGATCAGGCCGAACTACTGCTGCAACTGGTGCGTGTGGCCGACGTCGACGCAACGTATGCACGCTGGCCGGCAAGCTTTGCGGTACTCAGTAAACACTGACCATCACGATTTCACCCGCTGCGAGGCAACGCATGAGCCAGGACGACCTGAAGAACCGCGCCAGCGAACTGCTCGAACAGGCTGGCATCCGTATCGACGGCACTGCACCGATCGACCTGCGCGTGCATGACGAGCGCTTGTACGCGCGTGTGTTCGCGCACGGTTCGCTGGGACTGGGCGAGGCGTATATGGATGGCTGGTGGGATGCTGACGACCTGCCCGGTCTGTGCACTCGCCTGCTCACTGCCGGGCTGGACCAGGAGCTGAAGACCCTCGATACCCTGCTCGCGCATCTCAAGGCCCGCTTCATCAACCTGCAACGCGGCGAGCGCGCCTTCGAGATCGGCAAGGTGCACTACGACCTCGGCAACGACCTGTTCCACGCCATGCTTGGCGCGCGGCTGGTGTATTCCTGCGGCTACTGGGCGCGCGCCGACAACCTCGACGATGCGCAGGCGGCCAAGCTCGACCTGATCTGCCGCAAGCTGCAGTTGCAGACCGGCCAGCGCGTGCTGGATATCGGCTGCGGCTGGGGCGAGGCGCTGAAGTATGCGGCAGAGCACTACGGCATCGAAGGCGTCGGCATCACCGTGTCGCAGGAGCAGGCCGACTACGCGCGCGCGCTGTGCGCCGGGTTGCCCATCGAGATCCGCCTGCAGGACTACCGCGAGGTCGACGAACGGTTCGATGCGGTGTATTCCCTCGGCATGTTCGAGCATGTCGGCGGCAAGAACTATCGCGCGTATTTCGAATCGGTGCGCCGCTGCCTGAAAGACGATGGCCTGTCGCTGCTGCACTGCATCGGCAGCAACAGCGCCCCTGCACAGACCGATCCGTGGATCGAAAAGTACATCTTCCCGAACTCGATGATCCCCGCCGCCAGCCAGGTGGCGGCTGCGCTGGAAGACCTGTTCGTGGTCGAGGACTGGCACAACTTCGGCACCGACTACGACCGCACCCTGGCAGCCTGGAGCGCCAACTTCGAAGCGGCATGGCCGACGTTGTCAGCCCGTTATGACGAGCGGTTTCGGCGCATGTGGCGCTATTACCTGGCCGTTTCCACCGCGGTCTTCCGCAGCCGCCGCGACCAGTTGTGGCAGCTCACCCTGAGCCCGCGCGGCGTGCCTGGCGGTTACCGCGTACCGCGTTGACACGTGCCATGTTGAATCCATCGCCAGCGCGGCCGCTTCGTGCCACCATCGCCAGCGACGTATCCGTCACGGGGAAGCCGCATGTCCTTGTTCCATCACCTCCGTCGCTGCGCGGCCATCGCGCTGCTCAGCCTGCTGCCGGTTACCACGGCGCTGGCCCAGCCGGCGCTGTGGATGGTGAAGAACGCGCACACCACCATCTACCTGTTCGGCACCGTGCATCTGCTGCCGGACGACACCACCTGGCACTACCCTGCACTGGACCAGGCGCTCGCCGCCAGCGACTCGCTGACGATCGAGCTGACCGATGACGATAGCGCGAGCATGCAGGCGCTGGTGCTGCAATACGGACTCGACCCGGCCCATCCGCTGTCGGCCAGGCTCACGCCGGCCGAAAACGCCAGTCTGGCACAGGCCGCGCAGACCGCCGGCCTGCCCGGCGGCATCCAGACCCTGCAGATCATGCGGCCATGGCTGGCTGCGCTGACGCTCGCCGTGGCGCCGCTGGTGAAAGCCGGCCTCGATCCCGCACATGGTGTGGACAAGCTGCTGAAGGCGCAGATGCAGCAGGCCGGCAAGCCGGTGAACGGCATGGAAACCGCCGAACAGCAGATCCGCTTCCTCGCTGACCTGCCGCCGGACGTCGAACTGGCCTTCCTGCGCTCGACCCTGCATGACATCGACAAGGGACCGGCCGAGCTCACCGAGCTGATCAGCGCGTGGAAAAATGGCGACATCGCCACCATCGCGCGGATCGAGGACGAGGATGTGCGTCAGCAGGCCCCCGAGCTCTATCAACGCCTGCTGGTGCAGCGCAACCAGGCTTGGGCCAGCAAGATCGCCACCATGCTGCAGCAATCCGGCACCGTCTTCATCGCCGTCGGCGCCGGGCATCTGGCCGGACCGGACAGCGTGCAGGTGCAGCTCGGAAAGCTTGGCATCGAGGCGATCCGCCAGTAACGCACTATCCGGGGCAGCCATTGTGGGAGCGACTTCAGTCGCGATGCTCTTTCTTTATGAATGCAGAAGCGTCGCGACTGAAGTCGCTCCCACAAGATCCGCTCCTACAAGAATCGGCCGCTTTCTGGCACCATCGACCGGTTACGCGCGTAACGCGTGCTACCTGACTGACCTACCTGCATGAACCTGCAAGCCAATTACGAACAGATCCCACTCAAGGAATACGCCGAGCGGGCCTATCTCGATTACTCGATGTACGTGGTGCTGGACCGCGCCCTGCCCTTCGTCGGCGACGGCCTGAAGCCGGTGCAGCGGCGCATCATCTACGCGATGAGCGAGCTGGGCCTGGCCGCCACGGCGAAGCCGAAGAAATCCGCACGCACGATCGGTGACGTGATCGGCAAGTTCCATCCGCACGGTGACAGCTCCTGCTATGAAGCGATGGTGCTGATGGCGCAGCCGTTCTCGTACCGCTATCCACTGGTCGACGGCCAGGGCAACTTCGGCTCACCGGACGACCCGAAGAGCTTCGCGGCGATGCGCTACACCGAGAGCAAGCTCAGCCCGATCGCCGAAGCACTGCTGGGCGAACTGGGTCAGGGCACGGTCGACTGGGTGCCGAACTTCGACGGCACATTGGAGGAACCGAGCTGGCTACCGGCACGCGTGCCGCACGTGCTGCTCAACGGCTCGATGGGCATCGCCGTGGGCATGGCCACCGACATCCCGCCGCACAACCTGCGCGAACTGGCCAGCGCGTGCATCCGCCTGCTGGACGATCCGGACGCCACCGTCGCCGACCTGTTCGAGCACGTGCGCGGCCCGGATTATCCGACCGAAGCGGAGATCATCACCCCACGCGCCGACCTGCTGGCGATGTACCAGACGGGTGGTGGTTCGGTGCGCGCCCGCGCGGTGTACCAGCGCGAGGAAGGCAACATCGTGATCACCGCGCTGCCGCACCAGGTCAGCCCGTCGAAGATCCTTGAGCAGATCGCTGCGCAGATGCGCGCGAAGAAACTGCCGATGATCGAGGACCTGCGCGACGAATCCGACCACGAGAATCCGATCCGCCTGGTGATCGTGCCGCGCTCGAACCGCGTCGACGCCGACGAGACGATGCAGCACCTGTTCGCCACGACGGATATGGAGAAGAGCTTCCGCGTCAACCTCAACATGATCGGGCTGGATGGGCGTCCGGCGGTAAAGGATCTCAAACGCATCCTCAGCGAATGGCTGGCGTTCCGCACCAGCACGGTCACCCGCCGCCTGGAGCACCGCCTGGCCAAGGTCGAACGCCGCCTGCATCTGCTCGAAGGCCTGCGCATCGCGTACCTCAACCTCGACGAGGTCATCCGCATCGTGCGTACCGAGGACGAACCGAAAGCGGTGTTGATGGCGCGCTTCCGACTCAGCGAGGAGCAGACCGACTACATCCTCGAAACGCGCCTGCGCCAGCTCGCCCGTCTCGAGGAAATGAAGATCACCGCCGAGGCGGATCAGCTCGAAGAGGAGCGCGCCAAGATCAACGTCCTGCTGAAATCGCCGGCCAAGCTGAAAAGCCTGATCAAGGACGAGCTGCGCGCCGACGCCGCTAAGTTCGGCGACGATCGCCGCTCGCCACTGGTGCAGCGCGACGCGGCACAGGCGCTGGATGAGAGCGCCCTGGTCGCCAGCGAACCGGTCACCGTGGTGCTGAGCCAGAAGGGCTGGGCACGCGCGGCGAAGGGCCACGACATCGACGCCGAGGGCCTGAACTACCGCGAAGGCGATGGCCTGCTCGCCGCCGTGAAGGCGCGCACCACTCAGCAGGTGGCGTTCATCGACTCCACCGGCCGTGCCTACTCCACGCCAGCGCATACCCTGCCCTCGGCGCGTGGCAACGGCGAGCCGCTCACCGGCCGCTTCAGCCCGACCGCCGGCGCCAGCTTCGATGCCGTGATCGCCGGCGACAACGACACCCGGCTGATCCTCGCCACCGATTTCGGCTACGGCTTCGTCACCCGCTTCGAGGCGCTTACCGGGCGCCAGAAGGCCGGCAAGCAGATCATCAGCCTCAGCGACGGCGCCCACGTGCTGGCGCCGCAAGTCAGCGCCGACCCGGCACGCGACCGCATCGTGGTGGTCACCACCGAAGGCCATCTGTTGATGTTCTCGGTCGCCGAGCTGCCGGAGCTGGACAAGGGCAAGGGCAACAAGCTGATCGAGGTGCCGAAGGCAAAACTCGTCAGCGGCGACGAGCGCGTCGCCGGCGTGGCCGTGGTCAGCGAAGGCAAGGGTGAAGTCACACTTTACGCCGGTCAGCGTAAACTCACCCTGAAATGGTCAGATCTGGTGGAATACGGTGGTAACCGCGCCACCCGCGGCGGCCTGCTGCCACGCGGCCTGCGCCGGGTGGAGCGGATCGAGACGACGGCCTGAGGGCACCGCCTGACGACAAGGGATGGCAGGAACTTCCTGCCATCCGGCATTTCAAACAGGGATGTGCACGCCACACGGCCTCGTGCGTTGAACGCGTTATATCCCGGAGCACCTCATGAACCTGAAACGTCCGATCCTTGTCCTGGCAGGCGCGCTGCTGGCCAGTTCTGCGTGGGCGCAGACGGCCACCCAGCCGCCGCTGAACCTCAAGCTGCCCCCCGGCGGCGCGCCGGCCGCCAGTTCGACAGCAGCCGCCCCCAGCAGCAGCAGTACCAGCACCACCAGCACGACCACCAGCAGCAAACCCGCGCCGGGTGTGTACTACGGCGACACCAGCGGACGCATGGGCAACAGCGAGCGCGACACCGCCGCCGCGCAAGGCTGCGATGACTCCACCTACAACCAGGCGCAGATGCATGGCAGCGTGGGCATGGGCGTGGTCGGCGGCAACCACGTGAGCGGCAGCTACCAGACCGGCGAGGTCAACGTCACCAAGAACCTCGGCGATTGCGACCACCCCACCGGCACGGTCGGCTTTTCGATCAGTGTCGGCCAGGGCAATTTCCATGGTAACCGCGGCGGCTACTGAGCCGGGTGCCATCATGAAGCACGACCACCGGGCGGGAAGTTCCGTCTGCCGTTCCGATGCATGGATCCCGGAACATGCCGAACCGGGAAAAACCGATGCACGGTGAGTACAAGATGCCCGGCGGCAAGCTGGTCGTGATCGATCTCGACGTGCGTGACGGGCACCTCGCGAACGTGCAGCTGAGCGGCGACTTCTTTCTTGAACCGGACAGTGCGCTGCACGCAATCAATGCCGCGCTGGCTGGCCAGCCGGTGGATGCCAATGAGGCAACGCTCGCCACCACGTTGCACCACGCGCTTCCCTCCGACGTGATGATGTACGGCGTGTCGCCCGAGGCCATCGCGGTCGCCGTGTGCCGCGCCCTGCACGGAGATCCTGACGCTTGATGCGCACCGACTGGCATGACCACGACTGGCAACTGATCCACACCGTCCCGCAATCGCCCACGTTGCACATGGCGCTGGACGATGTGCTCACCCACGAGGTCGGTGCCGGCCAGCGCGCGCCGACGCTGCGTATCTGGGAATGGGCAGCGCCAGCGGTGGTGATCGGGCGCTTCCAGTCGCTGCGCAATGAAGTCGATGCACAAGCGGCGCAACGCCACGGCATCCAGGTGGTGCGACGGATCAGCGGCGGCGGCGCCATGTTCATCGAACCGGGCAACACGATCACCTATTCGATCTATGCGCCGCTGTCGCTGATCAAGGGGCTGTCGTTCCAGCAAGCGTATGCGTTCATGGACGCATGGGTGATCGAGGCCCTCGGCGAGCTGGGCATCAAAGCCTGGTACCAGCCGCTCAACGACATCACCTCCGACGGCGGCAAGATCGCCGGTGCCGCGCAGGTGCACCGCGGCGGCGCGGTGCTGCATCACGTGACGATGGCCTACGACATCGACGCCAGCAAGATGCTGGACGTATTGCGCATCGGTCGCGAGAAACTGTCCGACAAAGGCACCACCAGCGCCGCCAAGCGGGTCGACCCGCTGCGCAGCCAGACCGGGCTGCCACGCGAGGCCGTGATCGGGCAGATGATCGCCACGTTCCGCCGCCTGCATGGCCTGACCGACGACGTGCTGAAGCCGGACGAACTCGCCCGCGCCGAGGCATTGGCGCAGGACAAGTTCAGCAGCGTGACGTGGCTGACCGACGTCGCGTAAACCGCTCCGCTCCGTAGGGCGGGCACTGCCCGCCGCTCTTGCGCTTGCGAAAAACGGCGGGCAGTGCCCGCCCTACGCGGCTTGTGTTGCTACAACCGCGTAAACGACCACGACTGCATGCGCCCGTCGCGATACGGCATCACGCCGTGAAACGGGCGCGGGTCGTCGTCGAACACCAGCGGCAGGAAGTGGCGGTCGCCCTCCCACATCGGCAGTTCCATCAGCCGGTCGCGTGGCACCCATTCCAGCGTGCCTTCCGCATTGGCCGACAGTGGCTCGCCACGGTAAGTGTCGATCACGAAGATGAAGCCGAGCCAGTCCTCGCCCTGCTTGCCGAAGCCGGGCCAGTTCAGCGTGCCGCGCAGGCGCATCGATTCGCATACGATGCCGGCCTCCTCGAGGATCTCGCGCTGCATGCAGGCAGCGATGTCCTCGCCCGGCTCCATCTTGCCACCGAGGCCGTTGTACTTGCCCAGGTGCTGGTCATCCGCGCGCGCATTGCGGTGGATCATCAACACCTTGCTGCGATCGGGCGATAGCACATAGCCGAGCGTGGCCGTGATCGGGGTATACGGCATGGAGGGGCCTTGCGACAAAAATCGAAGTTTAGCGGCAGTCACGCGACCACGCCCGCTCACGAGCCGCACATCGGGCACCGTCGGACTTGCACCGGCGCGGCCGGCCGGCGACCATCGACGGATGCGTCTCCATACTCCCATACCTGCTCAGCGGCCTCCCGGGCCTCATCCGCTGCGCCGCCTGCTGGCGCTGGTGCTGCTGACCCAGTTGATCGGCTGCACGCCCGCATCGAAGGCCATGGACAGCGGCGAACTGACGTTCGAGGGGCAGATCTACCGTGTCGTGCACCTGGATCTCAAGCGTGAACCGCTGAGCCTGCACTGGCGCGACCCGCAGAGCGGCCAGCCGTTCGGCAACATCGAAACATTGCGCCAGTGGGGCGAGGCACAGGGACAGCGACTGCTGTTTGCCACCAACGCGGGGATCTACGACAAGCAGTTTGCGCCGCTCGGCCTGTACGTCGAAAACAGCAAGACCGTGGTGCCGCTGAACATGTCGCACGGCAACCCCGCGTCCGGCAATTTCTCGCTGCTGCCGAACGGTGTGTTCGTGGTATATCCGGATGGCCATGCCGCGGTACGTACCAGCACCGCCTTCAAGGCCGACAACAAGCCTGCGCAATGGGCGACTCAATCGGGCCCGATGCTGCTGATCGACGGCAAGCTCAACGACCAGTTCGTCGATGATTCCGCGAGCCTGAAATGGCGCAGCGGCGTATGCGTGAAAACGCCCACCGAAGTGATCTTTGCCGTGAGCGAAGCGCCCGTGAATTTCCATACGTTTGGACGGCTGTTCCGCGACAAGCTGGGTTGCCGTGATGCCTTGTATCTGGATGGCAGCATTTCCCAACTGTACGTCGATGGCGAGGGCTATGCGGGCGCGCCGGCCTTCATGGTGAAACCCTATGCCGGCATCTTTGCCGTGTTTGCCAAACCGTGACGACCCACCCTGCAACGTCTCGGCGCTGGCGTATCCTGCGCGCCCTGCTGCTCGTCCTGGCGATGCTGCTGCTGGCCGCGCTGGCGACCGGCTGGTGGCTGCTCGCCGGCAGCCGTGCCCGGCTCGATGGTGTGCGCCGCCTGCCCGGCCTGAGCGCCAGTGTCAGCCTCAGCCGCGATGCACTGGGCACCGTCACCCTCGAAGGGAAAAACCGTACCGATCTCAGCTACGCGCTCGGCTACGTGCACGCGCAGGAGCGCTTCTTCGCGATGGACCTGATGCGCCGCATGGCCGCAGGCGAGCTATCCGCCCTGGTCGGGCCGGCTGCGCTCAAGGTCGACCTGAACCACCGGCGCCATCGCCTGCGCGCCGTCGTCGAGGCCGCCTACGCACAGCTGCCGCCCACGCAGAAACTCCAGCTCGACCGTTATCGCGACGGCGTCAACGCCGGTCTCGCCGACCTGCGCGTGCGGCCGTGGGAATACCTGCTGCTCGGCAGCCAGCCGCAACGGTGGCGCTCGGAAGACAGCGCGCTGGTGATCGCCGCGATGTATCTGGACTTGAACAGCGACGGCCGCAACGAGCGCGAGCTGCGCATCGCCCAGATGCGCGCGGTACTGCCCGGCTCCCTTGTGGATTTCCTGCTGGCGCCCGACCCGGACTGGGAGGCACCGCTGAGCGGGCCGTTGTCGCCTTCGCCGGTGATTCCCGGTGCCGACGTATTCGATCTGCGTCACCTCGCACTGGCCAACGCGTCCATTGGATCGTCCGCCAGCCTGACCGCCGCCCTCGCGCCGGCACTCGATGCGCCACGCCCCGGCAGCAACAGTTTCGCGGTCGCCGGCGCACTCGGCGGCAATGGCGCGGCGATCCTCGCCAACGACATGCATCTGGGCCTGCGCGTACCGAACATCTGGTTCCGCACCCGCCTGCGCTATCCCGACCCGAGCGCACCGAACGGACTGCGCGATGTCAACGGCGTCAGCCTGCCCGGCACGCCGGCGATGATTGTCGGCTCCAACGGCCAGATCGCCTGGGGCTTCACCAACAGCTATGGCGACTGGCAGGACTGGGTGCGCGTGCTGCGCGATCCATCGAACCCCGGCCGCTACAAGGTGCCGGAAGGCTGGGCCAGCATCGAGGCCCACGTCGAACACATCCGGGTCAAGGGCAAACCGGACACCCTGCTCACCGTCGAAGACACCCGCTGGGGTCCGATCATGGGCAAGGATGCTGACGGCACGCCGTTGGCGCTGGCGTGGATCGGTGCGCAGCCGCGTGGCTACAACGTCGAACTGATGCAACTGGAGCGCATGCCGGACGTGCACAGCGCGCTGGACCTGGCGCCGCAGCTGGGCATGCCGCCGCAGAACCTGCTGGTCGCCGACAGCCGCGGACAGATCGGCTGGACGATTGCCGGCAACAGCATCCCGTTGCGTGCCGGCATCGATCCGCTGCTGCCGTCCGACTGGTCCGAGTCAGGTACGGGCTGGGTGGGCTGGGCCGCGCCCGCGCAATATCCGCGTATCGAGCATCCCGCCGAGGGCCGCTTGTGGACCGCCAACAACCGCACGGTCAGCGGCGATGCGCTGGCCTTGCTCAGCAATGGCGGCCACGATCTGGGCGCGCGCGCGCAGCAGATCCGCGACGACCTGCACGCACGCGCCGGCTTCACTCCCGCCGACCTGCTCGACATCCAGCTGGACAACCGTGCCGTGTTCCTGAGCCGCTGGCAGCAATTGCTGCAGCAGACGCTGGCCGATAGCCGGAACCCGGCGTTGCAGCAACTGCGTCAGCTCAGCGCGACCTGGCAGCGCCACGCCACGGTCGACAGTGTCGACTACCGGCTGGTGCGTGCGTTCCGCAGCCGGGTCAGCGAGATCGCGCTGGTGCCGTTCGCCGCGCAGGTGAAGCACCGCTACGACGACTTCAGCTGGCCTGGCGAGAACAGTGCCGAAGCGGCCGTATGGGCGATGATCCAGGCACAACCGACGCAACTGCTCGATCCGAGATACCACGACTGGCACGCCCTGCTGCTCGACGCCGCCACGCAGGTTGCCAGCGAACTCGACCAGCAACCCGGCGGCCTCGCCGCACGCAGCTGGGGTGAGCACAACCGCAGCGAGATCAACCACCCGCTGGCCGCCGCACTGCCGCACTGGCTCGGTCGCCTCATCGACATGCCCGACCAGCCGCTGCCCGGCGACAACAACATGCCGCGCGTCGCCGCGCCCGGCTTCGGCGCGTCCGAACGCCTCGACGTGGCCCCGGGCCACGAGGCCGAAGGCATCCTCGAAATGCCCGGCGGGCAGAGCGACAACCCGCTGTCGCCGTACTTCGGCGCGGGGCACGAGGATTGGGTCAAGGGGCGGCCAACACCGCTGTTGCCGGGGCCGGACCAGCACACCCTGACCCTCGAACCGTAGCCGCGAATCCGTCAACCTGAACGTAAAAATGTGACGCAAATCACATTTTTGCATGTTATTGTCATGAAATCGCAGCCACCTGCCAAGCCACGACGACGGCCCGGCACCTGATTTGCGGCCGAGTGGGTGGGGACTTCCCGGCAAGGGAGTGCGCAACTTCGTGCGGGAGTGCGGTGCGTCATGACGCAGGCCTCCGTGATGCCGGCTTTCCGGTACCGCGCCTTCATCAGCTACAGCCACCGGGACAAGTCCTGGGCCGACTGGCTGCACAAGGCGCTGGAAACCTATGCGGTGCCGAAGCGGCTGGTCGGCCAGACCACGGCGGCCGGCGTGATCCCCAGGCGCCTCGCGCCGATCTTCCGCGATCGCGACGAGCTGGCCAGCGCCACCGACCTCGGTCGCAAGGTCAACGAGGCGCTCGGGCAGTCCGCGGACCTGATCGTGATCTGCTCGCCGCACTCGGCCACGTCGCACTGGGTCAACGAGGAAGTGCTGGCGTTCAAGCGGCTGGGCCGCAGCGAGCGCATCTTCTGCCTGATCGTGGACGGCGAACCCAACGCCAAAGACCTGCCAGGCCGCGCGGCGGAAGAGTGTTTCGCCGAGCCCTTGCGCTACACCGTCGATGCGAATGGCCACGTGACCCACGTACCTACCGAGCCGGTCGCCGCCGACGTGCGCCCCGGCAAGGATGGCAAGACCAACGCCAAGCTGAAGCTCATCGCCGGCATGCTGGATCTTGGTTTCGACCAGTTGAAGCAGCGCGAGCTGCAGCGTCGCACCAAGCGCATGACCGCGATTGCTGCACTGGCCATGGTGGTGATGACGCTGACAATCACGCTGGCGATCGCGGCGCTGATCTCACGCCATGATGCCGTCATTGCGCAGCACAAAGCCGTGGTCGCGCAACAGGCTGCGGAGCGCCGCCAGAAGCAGGCCGAAGGCCTTGTCGGGTTCATGCTGGGAGATCTCAATGAAAAGCTGGCGCAGGTGTCGCGCCTGGACATCATGCAAAGCGTCGACGACAAGGCGATGGCGTACTTCGCTGCGTTACCTACTTCCGATGTTACCGACGAAACGCTTGAACAGCGCGCCAAGGCATTGGAGAAGATCGGCAGTGTCCGTTTCGCGCAAGGACATCTCGACGCAGCACTGGAATCGTATCGGGCAGGCGCGAACCTTGCCAGCACCTTGGCTCATGAGGCACCCGAGGATTCAACGCGACAGATCGCCTACTCACGAATGCTCACCTTTATTGGCATGGCCCACTGGAGCCAGGGCAGGCTCGACGCCACACAACAAGATTTTGAATCAGCGCAGCAGGCACTCCGGGTATCGAAATCCGGAGTAAAAGATAATCTGCCGCAGGTGTTCCAGGTAGCCATGCTCGATAACGACATCGGCCATGTGCTCGAGGCGCGTGGTCAACCGGAGGCCGCGGAAGCCGCGTACCGCAACGCCATGGTGCTGTCACAAAAGCTGGTCGCGGCCAAGCCCGACAACACCGACTTTCTCTTGCAATTAGGAATAGCACACAACAACCTCGGCAAAATGGCGTTGATGCGCGGCGACCTGGCAACGGCAATCGCCGAATACCGCGCCGACGATGCCATCGAATCGAACCTGTCCGCACGAGATCCGAAAAACAATGATCAACTAGCCAACACATTTACGGTGCGGGCAATCCTCGGCCGCACCTTGGCCTTGGCCGGCGAAGTTGATGCGGGTATGCGCGACTTGCAGCAGGCAATAGATATAGCGACCCGGCTGTCCACGCTGGACCCATCGCAGACGCAAATTCAGGAAAATCTCGCGCTGTATCAAATGCAATTGGGCCGGCTTCTGCGTCTTGGGAACCAGCTACCCAAGGCAGTCGTGCTAACTGAACGCGCTTTGCAGGGGTTTGCAACGCTGACCAAGCAGGATCCAGGAAATGCTGAATGGAAGCGAGAACTCGCCGAAGTGCAGACCGAACATGCGGCTCAGACGCTTTCCGGTGGCGACAAAATGGAGGCGCAAAAGCAAGCACAAACTGCGCTGGACATGCTCGAGTCACAGTTTGCCAAGCAGCCAGACAACCACGCCCTACTGCTGGTGACTACGAACGCCAAGCTTCTGCTTGCCGATGTCATTGGCAATGCGCCATCGGCGCAGCGGTTGCGGAAAGAAGCACTCATCATGGCGCAAGCGCCGAGAGGCAGCCCTGGCGATCCACGCCTGCTGGCACTGCAGGTTAAGGCGCTGCTAGCACTCGGAAAGACGACCGAAGCGACGACCGTCATCCGGAACCTATGGAAAGCTGGCTATCGCGACCCGGCGTTGCTCTCGGTACTGCACCGTGCGGACGTCGACTACCCGGTTAATGCCCTGTTCGCGAAGCGCATCGCACAACCCACGCAAGTCGATACCACCCATCTCGCCCGCCCGACGACAGCTGCGCAAACGGTTGACACGCGGTAGTGCCACAAGGCGTTGCGGGCCGCCTCTCATGCCTTGCATCAATCTCCCGGAGCAGATCATGCCGAATGTAACTCTCAACGTGACACTCAAGGATGGCAACCTCGACGTCGATCAGGCAGGAAATGGAAACCAGATGGGCCACGGTCAGACGACCACGATCTCCTGGCACCTCACGACAGCCGGGGGAACGTTCAATGCACTCGACGCCAGCAACAAGGGATTTTCTTGGATCCAGACGCCGCCCGATAACGTGTTCACCGGGCTGCAGTTGTTACAAAACGGAAAAATCCAGATAACGGACAACAACACCGACCCTGGCGGCATCAACTCTGCAGGCAGCTGGATTTACCAGCTGTGGGCAACCATCAATGGCACCCAGTATTCGACCATAGCGACCACCCCGACGGGAACTGTTACCAATCCAAACATCAAAAATAACTGACCACCCCAAAGGGACTGAAGCGACCAAAGGGGCCAGGTTCACTTTTCCCACGCCGTGGTCATCCAGGGTGGTGAACCTGAATCCCGTAGCAGATATCTGAAAATCAGAAGGACTCCCAGTCAGGGAACCGTCGCAACAAGTGCGAGATGTCATGACGCAAGGTTCGGGGTCACCAGCGTTCCGCTACTACGCCTTCATCAGCTACAGCCACCAGGACAAGGCCTGGGCCGACTGGCTGCACAAGGCGCTGGAAACGTACGCGGTGCCGAAACGACTGGTCGGCCAGACCACGCTGGCCGGCGTGATCCCCAAACACCTCGCACCGATCTTCCGCGACCGCGACGAGCTGGCTAGCGCGCACGATCTCGGCGACAAGGTCAACCAGGCGCTGGCACAGTCGGCCAACCTGATCGTGATCTGCTCGCCGCGCTCGGCTGCCTCGCGCTGGGTGCAGGAGGAAGTGCTGGCATACAAGCGCCTCGGACGCAGCGAGCGAATCTTTTGCCTGATGGTGGATGGCGAGCCCAACGCCAGTGACCTGCCCGGCCGCGATACCGAAGAATGTTTCGCCTCCGCGCTGCGTTTCCAGCTCGACCCAGACGGCCAACCCACCACGCAACACGCCGAGCCGATCGCCGCCGATGCTCGATCTGGCAAGGACGGCAAGGGCAACGCCAAACTGAAGCTGATCGCCGGCTTGCTGGATATCGATTTCGATCGCCTGAAGCAGCGCGAATTAAGGCGGCGCAACCGGCGCCTGGCCGCGGTCACCTCGATGGCGCTGGTGGTGATGGCGTTGACCACAACGCTGGCCGTGTTCGCACTAATCTCACGCCACGACGCCCGGCGACGCCAGGCCCAAGCCGAAGATATCCTGGGTTTCATGCTCGGCGATTTGCGCGGCAAGCTCGCTACCGTCGGCCGGCTCGACCTGATGGTGGCAGTCGACGACAAGGCCACCGCGTACTTCGGCACACTGCAGCCACGTGATCTCAACGAACACGCGCTGGAGCAACAGGCCCGATTGTTGACCGGCATCGGCCAAGTGCGCTTGGACCAGGGTCACGACGACAAAGCCATGCTGGCGTTTCGCGACTCCTATGCGCGCAGCAGCGAACTGCTCAGGCGTCAACCTGGAAACGGCCAAAGATTGTTCGATAGGGCCCAGGCCGAATACTGGATTGGGTTCGCCTTCTGGCGCCAAGGGCAACTGGACAATGCGGAAACCTGGCTACGGCGTTATCGCGACAGCGCGCTAAAGCTCGCTGCGATGGATCGAACGAATTTCGCCTGGCAGCGTGAGGTTGCCTACGGCCAGGAAAACCTGGCCACACTGGATCTGGCCCGCGGCCTCGACAAACCGGCCGAGCGCATCTTCCGCGACGCGTATGAGCTTTATCTTGGCTGGATGAAAACGCACCCGCACGACACCGGATTGCGTGACGAAGCGGCCAATATTGCCTCCTATCTGGGCAGCCTGGCGATGCAGGACGGCCGGCTTGCGGAGGCGCGCGCTCGTTACGCGGAACAGGTAACTGACATTTCCGACAACCGTGCCGCAGAACCCGACAATGCACAATGGGAGTCAGAGTGGCCGGACGCGAGCGTGTTCCTGGCGGAGGTACAGGCTGATACGGGCGACGCTGCCGACGCCCGTCGCGGTTCGGCAGATGCGACAGCCCTGGACGAAATGCTGGCCAAGCAGGACCCCACCAACAAAACCTGGCAGCTACAGCTTGGCAAAGGCTACTGGTGGCTGGCACGCCTCGATTCGCGTGCGGCACCGGATCAAGCCTGGAGCGAGGCGCTCGGCGCGGAACGCATCTTCGCCGCCACGCACGCGTCAGAACCGAAGGACAGTCTCGCCCTGCACTGGTTGGCGAAATCGCAGGTACTGCTGGGCGAACTGGCGTGGCGACGTGGTGAGAGTGCCGAAGCAACGACTTGGCTGTCTCGCGCCAACGCCGAGCTGGCACCAGCCCTCGCCACCCAACAAAACAAGAACGCTTACCGGTTGCTGCCGCCAGAGTTGCACCTGCTCTTGGGCGACGTTGCAGCGCAACGCGGCGATGACGCAGCCGCACGTGCTGCCTGGTCCGTTGCCGAACAGCAACTGCGCGAAGGTACAAATCCGCCGACATTCGATCACCTCGACCTGCTCGTGCGCGTCTTGCTGGCGCAGCATCGAGACGCCGTGGCGGCGCCTTATCTAGCAAGACTGAAGGCAAGTGGGTACGTGCCGCTGTACCCGTGGCAGGAGGGGCCCGGCAGCCAAACAATGGCTGAATCTCGATGACCTGCGCGACCCCATCCAGAGACACAGCCGACCTTCTATTCATCGGACCGGTGGACCGCGCGTCCGTCGTTTGGGCCCGGAGCGGCCGAACCTCAAGCGGGAGCAATGGCAATGCCAAACAGCAATATCACAGTGGTGCTGGATGTTTGCAACTTCCACAACAACGGCGGTGGGTGGACCAATATAAGTGCCGCTAACGGCAGCGCCTACAGCTACAAATATTCCGGCGGCAACGACCCCGACCACAGCAATGCGAACGGGCATATAAGGCACACCGTCAGCCATGGTGTCGCCACCATCGAAGTGCAGTTGCAATGCGACCCACGTTACGTGTTCAACCAAACCTCCTTCGAGGGAAATAACCAAGGCCAACTAGGATGGGTAGGCACCGAACCGAGAAGACGGACAATCACGAATCAATGCACCCAGGCGATCACTGCGAATTACAAGATAAAAATCAGGGATACGACTGCCGGCACTACTCTCGATTGCGATCCAGCGATCAGAAATGTACCGGCCTAGCAGACAAAAGAATCAGGTTCATTTTTGGCGTACTTCCCGTGCGGGATAGTGAACCTGATTCTCTGGTGACAGATGAGAGCAACGGGCCAGATTCATTTTTTCAAGAGTTTGGCGCGCCAACCAACAAGCCGACCCATAAGTATTCGGAAGACAGGTGCTACCGCAAGGAACTACTTGAACAGGCAACAACGTTCTGGAGTGCAGCAAGTCATGACGCAGCCCCTCTCGATACCGGCTTTCCGCTATCGCGCCTTCATCAGCTACAGCCACCAGGAAAAGGCCTGGGCCGACTGGCTGCACAAGGTGCTGGTAACCTGCGCAAGCCCGAAGCGGTTGATCGGCCAGACCACGATGGCCGGCGTGATCTGCTGGCATCTCGCGCCGAGCTTCCGCGACCGCGACAATGCCAACCACTGACTGCCCAACTCCGATCTCGGTGCCGCTGGTGATCGGCGTCACCAGCCACCGCAATATTTCCGCAAGCGAAATCGAGCCGATCCGGCAACGTGTGCGAGACTTTTTTGCCCGACTGAAGCGCGAACTTCCCGAGTTGCCGCTGGTGCTGCTGTCGGCCCTGGCCGAGGGCGGCGATCAGCTGGTGGCGCAGGAAGCGCTCGCTGCCGGTGCGCGCCTGCTGGCTCCGTTGCCATTGCCGCGGGAACTGTACGCGGACGACTTCACCGATCCGGCAGCACGCGTCGGCTTCGACAGCTTGTGTGCACAGGCCGAAGTCGTGCAGTTGCCGCTGCGGGCGGGGCAATCGCTGCACGATGTCAGTTCGCCCGGCACCGCGCGCGACCGCCAGTACGCCCAGGCCGGGGTCTACATCGCCAGCCATTGCCACATCCTGCTGGCGATATGGGACGGCAAACCCTCGACCCGGATCGGCGGCACCGCTCAGATCGTGAAGTATCACCTGAGCGGTGCGATGCCCGGCCAGAGCGATCGACGCCGCAGCGCACGTCACGAACTGGGCGCCGGCGACGAACACCTGCTCTACCATATCGTCTGTTCGCGCAATGCTGCCGACGGCGCACCCGCCGCCGGCCTGGAGCCGTTGCAGACGCTGTGGCGCAGCACCGACACGGCGGTGGCGACGGACCCGGGCAAGCCGGCCGAGTTCCATCGGATGTTCGCGCACATGGCCGAGTTCAATGCCGACTGCGCGAAGTACGCTGCCGCCATCGATGCCGCAGCACCAGAGGCACGTGATGCGCCGGCAGATGTCTCGACGAACGTCGACCGCCTGTTCCACGCCGCCGACTGGCTGGCGATCCATTTCCAGAAACGGGTACTGCTGGCGCTGCGTTCGACCTATACGCTGGCCGCGCTGATGGGTATTGCGTTCACCTGCTACGCGCATCTGCCGCAACAGAACTACCTGATCTACCTGTTCCTGCTGTTGTTCGCGCTTGGCGCCTTCGTGGCCGTGCTCGCCCGTCGCCGCGACTGGCATCGCAAGTATCTGGACTATCGCGCGCTGGCGGAGGGCCTGCGCATCCAGTCGTACTGGCGGCGCGCGGGCATCTCGGTGAACAGCGAGCATGAATTCGCGCATGACAACTTTTTGCAGAAACAGAACGTCGAACTCGGCTGGATCCGCAACGTGATGCGTGCCTCCGCCCTGTATCCACCCACCGGCCCGGCAGAACCCGCATCGCCCGAGCTGGCGCGTGTCATTGCGGAATGGGTGGGCGAATCGGGCAAATCGGGACAACTCCATTACTACGAACGCAAGACCGCCGAGCGCACCGGCCTGCACCATGTCACCGAGACGATCGGATCGATCAGCCTGTGGGGTGGCATAACCATCAGTGTGTTCCTCGCCGCGTTCGTGTTCAGGCTTTCGGATGAAGCGAAAACCATCCTGGTGACGGTGATGGCGGTGCTGTCGATCATCGCCGCGGTGCGCGAGGCCTATGCCTACCGCAAGGCCGACAAGGAACTGATCAAGCAGTACCGCTTCATGCAGCGCATCTTCGCCAGCGCGCGCGCGGCGCTGGACCGCACGCATGATCCGGTAGAGCAGCGCGAGATCCTGCTCTCGCTGGGCGATGCGGCGCTGACCGAGCACGCGGAGTGGACGCTGATGCAGCGCGAGCGGCAGGTGGAACAAGGCAAGCTGTGATCCCTGCCGGCACGAGCGCCGGCACCCCACGATGCCGGTATCAGGTCGTCACGCCCTTCATGCGTTGCCTTTCCTGGCAAGCAACGTCAGAAATTCATCATCCCGGACGTTGGCGACCGACCATGCCAGCCGTAGTCGCATCATCGTGGGCAATCGCCGCGGCTGGCCGCCGTCGGGCGACTTGCCCAGTTGCATCCGCAGACTGGCCAGATACATGGATTGCCGGACGGCCGTGCGGCGCTTCGTTTCGATGTTCTCGAAGCCAGCAGCCTGCAGCAGGCTGATCAGCCCCGTTCGACTGAACAGCACCAGATGCCTTGGCGTTTCCAGGCCGCGCCAGTTCCTGCCCCAGCGCTGAGCGCCACGGCTCTCGATGTTCGGGGTGTCGATGAAAAGCGCACCATCCGGTTTCAGCAGGCGATGGACGGCCTGGATGAACGGCACGGGTTCATGCAGATGCTCCAGCACATGACTCAGCGAGATCGCATCGAAGACGCCGGGCTCGTCGGCGAACAGCCCGACGGAACCCACCCTGGCATCGAGGCCGCGCTGCTTCGCAGCGGCGACCGCCGCAGGATCAGGATCGACGCCCGCCACGTCCCAGCCCGCATCGCGCGCATTGAACAGGAAGTCGCCGTTGCCACAGCCGATATCCAGCAGCTTCTGGCCCGGCTGTGGCTTCGGCAAAAAGCGAAACTCGGCATCGCGCTTCTGTCGTCGAAGCGGCAACACCTTCGCCAGCCAGACACCTACCCTGCTGGCGGGTTGGCGCTGGGTGCCATAACGCGCGTTCACGTAACCGTTGGTCAGCGCCCGCTTCAGGTGTCGCACGATGCCTGGCTTGTCCGACGGGGTCCGCGGTCCATCGGCGTTGTGTGTGTAGTAGTCCCCGTAGGCCTTGCCGATGCTCGCCTCGCTCGGCCGCGGATCGAGATACGCGCTGTGGCAATGGGTACAGCGGTAAAGCATCCAGCGGCCCGGCGCCACAAAGAACGCGTTGTCCACCAGATCCTGCTGCAGCAGTTCGCGCGCCGTGCCACGGCAGACCGGGCACGCGGACACGTGCTCCAGTTCGTCGGCAGGCCAGGGCTGCTGCCATGCCGGCGTGGATTCCGATCCCTTGTCTTCGATGGTTTCCGGCATGCCCTGATCCACGCGTTCCAGCTCAAGCGGTAGCAGCGGCGGACAGTGCCACACGAAGACGGCACGTGCCTAGCGCAAGTCCTCACGTTGCAGCAGCCGTTCACAAATCGCCCGGTAGATCGCCGGCAACCGCTCCAGCTCGTCCAGCGCGATGCACTCGTCGACCTTGTGGATCGTCGCATTGACCGGACCGATCTCGACGACTTCGGCACCCATCGGTGCAATGAAACGACCGTCCGAGGTGCCACCGCCCGTGCTCTGTTCGGGATCGAGACCACACAGATCGCGACACACCTCCACCACCGTCTCGCGCAGCACGCCACCAGGCGGAGTGAGGAACGGCTCGCCGGACAGGTTCCAGTCGAGTGCGAAATCCAGACCGTGCCGATGCAGGACCGCCTCGGTACGCGCACGCAGATCCTCGGCGCGGCTGGCGGTGGAGTAGCGGAAATTGATCAACGCCTTCAACTCGCCCGGAATCACGTTGTTGGCGCCGGTGCCCGCGTTGAGGTTGGAGACCTGGAACGAGGTGGGCGGGAAATCATGGTTGCCCTCGTCCCAGCGTTCGGCGGCCAGCTCGGCCAGCGCCGGCGCGAAGGCATGGATCGGGTTCAACGCTTTCTCCGGATACGCCACATGCCCCTGTACACCGCGCACGCTGAGCGTGCCCGACAACGAACCGCGCCGGCCTACCCGGATCAGGTCACCGAGTTTTTCCTTCGCCGACGGTTCGCCCACCACGCACCAGTCGATGCGCTCGCCACTGGCACGGAAATGCTCCACCACCTTGCGCACGCCGTCGAGGTTGGTCGGCCCTTCCTCGTCGCTGGTCAGCAGCAGGGCGACCCGGCCGCGGTGATCAGGATGCGCCGTCGCAAACTGTTCCAGCGCCACCACCATCGCCGCCACCCCGCCCTTCATGTCGGCCGCGCCACGGCCGTATAGACGGCCATCGCGGATCGTCGGTTCGAACGGCGGGCTCTGCCATGCGGTTTCCGGACCACTGGGCACCACGTCGACATGGCCAAGAAAGGCCAGCGTCGGTGCCGATGACGCCTGCCCGCCATGTACGGCCCACAGGTTGTCGACCTCGCCGTAGCGCAGGTGCTCGACGCGAAAGCCCACCCGCTGCAGGCGTTCCCCGATCAGCCGCAGGCAACCGGCATCATCGGGCGTCACCGAACGGCGGCGGATCAAGTCGCAGGCAAGATCGAGGACAGCGGACATGGGGCACTCGCAGGGCGCAGGGAGTCAACGGCGCGTGCAGCATACCAAGCGCAGGCAGGCGCTGGCCCGATCAACCAGCCAGCACCACCCCGAGCAGATGACCCACCGCATAGGTGATCGCCGCTGCCGCCGCCGTGATGCCGAACTGGCGCGCGATCGAGAACAGCATGCTGCGGCCGGTGAACAGCGAGGTGCCGATGCCGATCAGCGCCAGTCCGACGGCAGTGCCGCCGATGCTGGCCAGCAACGCGGCGCGACCACCGAGAAAGAAGTACGGTGCCACCGGGAACAGCGCACCGCACGCGAACAGGCAGAACGATGAGACTGCCGCACCATACGCCGAGCCGCCGAGTTCGCCAGGGTCGATCCCCAGATCCTCACGTACCAGCATGTCCAGTGCCGCCCGCGGCGTCTCGGCGATATGTTCGGCCAGATGCTCGGCCGCCGCCGGCTGCAGCCCCTTCTCGCGGTAGATGCCGGCGATATGCTGCAAGCCATCTTCCGGCGCTACCGCGAGGCGCTCGGCCCGCTCGGTGATCTGCGCCTGATAGAACTCGCGCGAGCTGTTCACCGACAGCCATTCGCCCAGCGCCATCGAGCACGCGCCGGCAACCAAACCGGCCAGACCCGCCAGTAGCACCGCGCGATCACCGGACGCGGCGCCGGCCATGCCCATCACCAGGCTGACGTTGGAGACCAGGCCATCGTTGGCACCGAGCACCGCGGCACGCAGCGTGTTGCCACTCTGCATGCGATGCCGGTGGCCGTGCCCGTCCGGGCCACTCGCGGGGATGAAGTGATCGCGATGACCGCTACGATCGACCGGTGTGTCGTCGTGGTCGGCATGCTCCAGTCGCACCACGGTCGGCATCACGAACTCGGTACCGAAACGCCGGGCGAACCAGCCCAACGCGCGCACGCGCGGGCCGATGCGCGTCGGCGGCACGACTTCGCCCAGCTCGCGCAGACGCGCCTCCCAGAACTGCGCATTGCCCTGTTCGCCCGCAGCGATGCGCTGGTAGGCACGGCTCAGGCGCGCGTCCGTCGCCAGCGCGGCCAGCTGCGCGTACAACGCCGCATTGTCGCGCTCGATGCGCAGGTTGTCGCGGAACCGCCGTGCACGGTGATCGCTCATGTCGGCACCCCGGTATCAGCCATCGAGTTCGTCGCCATGCTGGCCGAGGTAGACCAGGGCGACCAGCAGCACCACCACAAAGCGGAACGCGCTGGCCAAGCCGTTCCACTGCGTGGACATCCACATGCCAAACCATTCGCCGCCGATCGCCATGAAGCCGCCCAGCCAAAGCAGCACGCCGAGCGTGAGGCCGGCCACGGCGGCGCGCCCAGCCCGCCGGAACGTCGCGGCCGTAGCCTGCCGCGCACGCCACAGACGCCACGCGCCCGCGCCGCACAGCACGGCGGCCAACGACTCGGCGGCGATGATCAGCAGGTAGGCGGCATGCTGCAGCAGCGGCGAATGGATGGCGCGGTAATGGATGCCGGCATCGGGAAAGATCGAGTCCATTGCCAGCACGTGCTGCACGAAGGGGAGGTTGCTGCCGTAGTCGGTGAGGTTGCCGAACGCGACCAGCGCCAGCCACAGCGCGATCGTGGCCACCACGGCAATCTTTGACAGTCGCATCGGCATCTCAGCGCCCGAACAGTTTCTTGAAGCCGTTGTCGGTAAAGCCCACGCTCACCGTGCCATCGGACTGCAACACCACCGGGCGGCGGATCAGCGCGGGATATTCCTTCAGCAGCAAGGTCCATTCCGGATCGCTGCCTGGGTTCTTGCGTTGCGGCAGCAGGTTGCGCCAGGTGGTGCCGGCTTTGTTGACCAGTTTCTCCCAGCCGCCAAGCTGCTGCGCCCAGTCCTTCAGCGTCACTGCCGGCACCGGGTTGGCGCGGTAGTCGACGAAGCTGTGCTCCACCTCGAAACGGGTGAGCCAGTTGCGCGCCTTCTTGCAGGTGTCGCAGTTGGGCAGGCCGTAAAGCGTGGCGATGGTCATCGATCCGTATCCGTTTTCGGTTGTTGCTGCTTCAGCATGCGCAGGATGAAGTAGAAGGTCGCCGCAGCGGCCAGGTGCTTGAGGGTGTGCCCGCTGATGATGCCCGTGGTCAGCCGGAATATCGACGCATCGAATTTCTCGCAGACGAAAGCCACGGCATAGCAGGCCAGCGCTGGAAACAACAGCCGGCGCCCGGTCCACGGTGTCGGCAACAGCATGAGCGCAAGCAGGATCAGCAAGATCGCACCACCCTGCGCGAGCAGGTACGGCAGCAGGTTGTCGCTGAGTTTCCAGTACACCACACTGCCCACGCCAAGCAGGGTCAATACCAGCAACGGCAGGTCCGAACGCCAGCGCAGTCGTTCGGCGCAGGTCGCCGCCAGTAACGGCATGAACACCAGCGTCATCGGCAGGCGGTCCCACACCAGCCGTACATCCGAGGGCGCCCAGTGGTAGTAGCCCGAACCGAACGCGGTGAACACGAGGCCCAGGAACATCAGGCCATAGGCATGGCGTGCTGCTATCTCCATCGCACGTATCGTCGGTGTGCGCATGGCAGCCAGACCCACCAGCCCGACCAGCAGGAACATTACGTTGGAAGCCACATCCCCGTAATTGGGAATGCCCAGCCATGCACGCTTGTCGGCGAAGTCGTGATAACCCTGCGGCTGGGCGAACGGCGGCAACACGAACGCGAGAACCAGCAGCACCACAGCCACCAGCGCCAACACATAAGCGCGACGCGGCATGAGCATGGACCTGGCGGCCATCGGCGACCCGTTCACTCGCCGCTGCGCAGCAGTTCGTTGATGCCGGTCTTGCTGCGGGTCTTCTCGTCGACCTGCTTGACGATGATCGCCGCGTACAGGCTGTGGCTGCCGTCCTTCGCCGGCAGGCTGCCGGCCACCACCACGCTGCCGGCTGGCACCCGGCCATAGCTGACTTCGCCGGTGGCGCGGTTGTAGATGCGGGTGGACTGGCCGAGGAACACGCCCATGCCGATCACGCTGCCCTTTTCCACCACCACGCCCTCGACCACTTCCGAACGCGCGCCGATGAAGCAGTTGTCCTCGATGATGGTGGGGTTGGCCTGCAGCGGCTCCAGCACCCCGCCGATGCCGACGCCGCCAGACAGGTGCACGCCGGCACCGATCTGCGCGCAGGAACCGACCGTGGCCCAGGTGTCGATCATGCTGCCGGCACCAACCCATGCGCCGATATTGACGTAGCTCGGCATCAGCACCGCGTCCTTCGCGATATGCGCGCCACGACGCACCAGCGCACCCGGTACCACGCGCGCGCCAAGCTGCTGCAGTTCGGCGTCGTTGCCCCGGGCGAAGCGCAGCGGCACCTTGTCGAACGCCTGCGCCGGACCACCGTCGACCACGCAGTTGTCGTTGATGCGAAAATACAGCAGCACCGCTTTCTTGATCCACTGGTTCACCGTCCAGCCGCCGTGGCCGTCCGGTTCGGCGACCCGGCGCTCGCCGGATTCGAGCAGGTCGATGACCTGGCCGATGGCGGGCCGCAGATGGGTCTCGATCTCGGCCTGGGTGAGTTCGTTGCGGCGCTCGAAGGCGGCGTCAATCAGGGTTTCAATAGCTTGCATGGGACGGATTCGCTGGTTGTAAGGCAGATGGAAGACAGACCACACCGGGCTGATCGCAAAGAGTACATGCTGCGGCGATCG
The DNA here is from genome assembly GCA_050737735.1 of Rhodanobacter sp. GTDB lineage: Bacteria > Pseudomonadota > Gammaproteobacteria > Xanthomonadales > Rhodanobacteraceae > Rhodanobacter. Next base: position 65,998 of record JBOHYM010000031.1, read on the forward strand.
ATACGGACCCGTCAGGCACCCAGCCTTCCATCGGGCCATACCACCGGTCGCGGTTTCATCTGCCTTTAACCCGCTGCGGCAGTACATTGAACAACCAGCTGGCACAGAACGTCTTCCCTCTCGCCGAGTCGGTTCGTTCCCCCATACCAGACCTGAGGAATACCGGAAATGAGTCAACTGAAGATCGCCGTTTTCGTCGGCAGCCTGCGCAAGGATTCATTCAACCGCCGGCTCGCCCGAGCCGTGGAGAAGCTGGCGCCGGCCGGGTTCGCGTTCCGGCATGTCCCGATCGACGGCCTGCCGTTGTACTCGCAGGATTTCGACGCCGCCTACCCGGCCCCCGCCAGCCAGTTGAAAAAGGAGGTCGAAGCGGCCGACGGACTGCTGTTCGTCACGCCCGAATACAACCGCTCGATCCCCGGCGTGCTGAAGAACGCGATCGACATCGCCTCGCGTCCGTGGGGCACCAACTCGTTTGCCGGCAAGCCGGCCGGCGTGATCGGCGCATCGATCGGCACCGGCGGCACCGCACTGGCGCAACAGCACCTGCGCAACGTGCTGGCCTATCTCGACGTGCCGGTGCTGGCGCAGCCGGAAGTGTTCATCCATTTCAAGGACGAGTTGATTGCCGATGACGGCACCATCGGCAACGACGGCACCCGGAAATTCCTGCAGGGTTTCATGGACAACTACGCCGCGTGGGTCAGGCGCTTCGCACATTGAGGACATGCCGGCGCGTAACACCTTCCCGTCGTTTGCGCCGCAGGAGAATCAAGCCATGCACAAACAGATCAGCGAGGGTTTCATGGTCTTCCTCTCCGATGGCGACGAGGGGATCGGTTCAGTCCGCGAGGTTCGCCATGGTCTGCCGGAGCTGCTCATCTATATCGAAAATGCCGGCGACTTCGTGGTGCCGGTCTCGGCGGTCAGTGCGGTCCACTCCGGCAAGGTAATCCTGGCCTGGGACAGGCTGGACTTGCGCCTGCGCAACGCGATCGCCCATGCCCGCGATTCGGAAGATCCCGACTATGTCGCGCCGGACTCGAGCGAGGACGAATAGCGAGGTCCCCAGCCCCGGTTTTCACGACCATGTCCAGGCGAAGCGCTGGCCTGATACCGGTGATCCGCGACTGACCGATCGGGCGCTGGACGCCCCCTGCTTCGCGGGGTCAAATCGGAGTCCGTGGCCCGCGCATACAGAAACGGCGCAAAGCCCGCAGGCCGCGCCGTTGCTGGATTTCAATTGGTGGGCGGTACAAGGATCGAACTTGTGACCCCTACCATGTCAAGGTAGTGCTCTACCGCTGAGCTAACCGCCCGTCTCGCCTCGGATGACCGCGCGAGCCGCGCAGTATACGGCAGTGGCTGGCACTCGACAATATCCCACCCCGCCGGCCGCTCAGCGCAGGGCCTGTTCGCGCAACTGATGGATCTGGTCGCGCAGCCGCGCGGCGTCCTCGAACTCCAGATTCTGTGCGTGCTTGTACATCTGCGCCTCGAGTTTCTTCAGCATGCCCGCGGCCTGTTGCGTGTTGAGTCCGGCGTAATCGGCAGCCTGTTCCGCCACGGCCCGGCTGCGCGAGGATTTGCTGCCGCGACGGTTACCTGCCTCGCTGCGCGCGCCCTCCATGATGTCGGCGATGCGTCGCACGATGGTGGTCGGTACGATGCCCTGCTGCTCGTTCCATGCCATCTGCTTCTCGCGACGGCGCGCGGTTTCGTCGATCGCCGCCTGCATCGAGCGGGTGATCTGGTCGCCGTACAGGATTGCCTTGCCGCGCACGTTGCGGGCGGCGCGACCGATGGTCTGGATCAGCGAGCCGGTGGAGCGCAGGAAACCTTCCTTGTCGGCATCGAGGATCGCCACCAGCGACACCTCGGGCATGTCCAGGCCCTCGCGCAGCAGGTTGATGCCAACCAGCACGTCGAACTCGCCCAGGCGCAGGTCGCGGATGATCTCGCTGCGCTCGACCGTCTCGATATCCGAATGCAGGTAACGCACCTTCACGTCGTGCTCGGCCAGATACTCGGTGAGGTTCTCCGCCATGCGCTTGGTCAGCGTGGTGACCAGCACGCGATCGCCGATCGCCACGCGCTTGTGTACTTCGCCGAGCAGGTCGTCGACCTGGGTGCGCACCGGGCGCACTTCCACCTCCGGGTCGACCAGGCCAGTGGGGCGTACCACCAGCTCGACCACCGCCTCACCCGATTTATCCAGTTCGTACGCACGCGGAGTGGCGGAGACATAGATCGCACGCGGCACGCGCTGCTCCCACTCCTCGAAGCGCAACGGCCGGTTATCCATCGCCGAGGGCAGCCGGAAACCGAATTCCACCAGGGTCTCCTTGCGCGAGCGGTCGCCCTTGTACATCGCACCAAGCTGCGGCACGGTGACATGTGACTCGTCCACCACCAGCAGGCCGTCGGCCGGTAGATAGTCGAACAAGGTGGGCGGCGGCTCGCCGGGCGCGCGCCGGGTCAGATGGCGCGAGTAGTTCTCGATACCCTGGCAGTAGCCGACCTCGGCCATCATCTCGATATCGAAACGCGTGCGCTGGTCCAGCCGCTGCGCCTCGACCAGCTTGTTGTCCTTGTACAACTGCTCCAGCCGTTCCTTCAGCTCGACCTTGATCGTCTCGATCGCGTTCAGCACGCTCTCGCGCGTGCTGGCGTAGTGCGTGCGCGGGTAGACCGTGTAGCGCTGTACCTTGCGGATCGTTTCGCCGGTGAGCGGATCGAACAGCGCCAGGTTCTCCACCTCGCCATCGAACAGTTCGATGCGTAGCGCTTCGGTTTCCGACTCAGCCGGAAACACATCGATGATCTCGCCGCGCACGCGGTAGGCACCACGACGCAGTTCCATCTCGTTGCGGGTGTACTGCAACTCGGTCAGCTGGTGGATCAGCTTGCGCTGGTCGATGCGTTCGCCCTTGGCCAGGATCAGCCGCAGGCTCAGATAATCCTCCGGATTGCCGAGGCCATAGATCGCCGACACGGTAGCGACGATGATCGAATCCCGCCGCGACAGCAGCGCCTTGGTCGCCGACAACCGCATCTGCTCGATGTGCTCGTTGATCGAGGCATCCTTTTCGATGAAGGTGTCCGACGCCACCACGTAGGCTTCCGGCTGGTAGTAGTCGTAATAGCTGACGAAATACTCCACCGCGTTGTGCGGGAAGAATTCCTTGAATTCGCCGTACAGCTGCGCCGCCAGCGTCTTGTTCGGTGCCATCACGATGGTCGGCCGCTGCACCCGCTCGATCATGTTGGCGATGGTGTAGGTCTTGCCTGAACCGGTCACGCCGAGCAGGGTCTGTGCTGCCAGGCCCGCCTCGAAGCCCTCGGCCAGACGCTGGATCGCCTGCGGCTGGTCGCCGGCAGGCTGATAGGGAGCAACAAGCTGGAAGCGGTCAGTCATCGGCTACATATGTGGGCGAGGCAGGACATTCTAAATCGGGCCTGCTGACAGGATGCGTCAGCAGCGTCCGACGCCCGCACGATGGTCCGGCTGCTGGCCGCATTCCCGTGCCGCCCTAGCATGAAACTCCGGCTGCGCAAGGATGACGCCATGCGGATTCACGAGGGTTCCGGATCACCGGCCAGACAATCTGGCGTGACCTTGATCGAGCAGATCATGGTGCTCGCCATCATCGCGGTACTGACCGGCATTGCCGCACCGCCGCTGCGGCAGTTGCTGAGTCGCAACCAGCTGCAGGTCGCGCAGACCGATTTCATCGCGGCATTGCAGCACACCCGCGGCACCGCCATCACCAGCGGCAAACGCACCCTGTTCTGTCCGAGCAGCGACGGCCGTCGCTGCAGCAACGAAACGCGCTGGGATGGCGGTTGGCTGATCGGTCACGATGCCGATCGCGACAACCAGCCCGACAACGGCCCGCTGCGCACCGGACGCGGCTACGACAAAATCAACATCCTCGGCGACAGCGGACGTCCCCTCGTGCGCTTCCAGAGCGACGGCAGCGCCGGCGGCAACCCGAACACCTGGAGATTCTGCCGCCAAGGCCAGCCGGCCCAGGCACTGATCGTGGTGGTCTCCAACTCCGGCCGCATCCGCGGCGCACCCGCCAGCGCCAGTCAGGCGGCAGACTGCGCACAGATGAAGTAACCGGATGCCTGCCGCAGAAAAGCAAAAAGCCGGCAATCTGCCGGCTTGTGCGAATGATGGCGCCCGAAGCTGGACTCGAACCAGCGACCCCCTGATTAACAGTCAAGTGCTCTAACCAGCTGAGCTATTCGGGCGTGAGCTGCGTAGTTTGTCGGGGCTGAGGCCAGCTGTCAAGCCGTTGCTGGCGAATCGTCAGGCAAAATTTCAGCTCGTGAGCACCCGATAACACGGCACGTAAGCCGCACCGCCGGGAAGCTTCATGCGGTGTTGCCCGACGAACGCCTGCAACAACTTGTCCAGTGCCTGCATGATGTCCGCATCGCCGTCGATATCGAACGGACCGGACTGTTCGATCGCCTGCACGCCTTCTTCCTTCACGTTGCCGGCGACGATGCCGGAGAAGGCCCGGCGCAGATCCGCCGCCAGCTCATGCAGCGGCCGGCCGTGGCGAATCTGCAGCGCGCGCATCGCCTCGTGGGTGGGACGGAAAGGTGTCTGGAACACCAGCGGGATCTGCAACGCCCAGTTGAAGAAAAACGCATCCTTGGTGTCCAGCCGATGATTGCGCACCTTGTCGATGCCCTTGATCATCGAGCGCGCGACGGCGGCCGGATCATCCACGATGATCTGGTAGTGCCGAGCCACATCGTCGCCCAGAGCCAGGCGCAGGAAACGGTCGATCTGCTCGAAGTACGCAGCCGACTGTCGCGGCCCGGTGAAGATCAGCGGGAATGGCGTGCCGGCGTTGTCCGGGTGCAGCAGGATGCCGAGCAGGTAGAGGATTTCCTCGGCCGTGCCGACGCCACCGGGGAACACGATGATGCCGTGGCCGATGCGCACGAACGCCTCAAGCCGCTTCTCGATATCCGGCATGATCACCAGGTGGTTGACGATCGGGTTCGGCGACTCGGCCGCGATGATGCCCGGCTCGGTGATGCCGATGTAACGGTTGTTGCGGCGCCGCTGCTTGGCATGCGCGATGGTCGCGCCCTTCATCGGTCCCTTCATGGCGCCGGGACCGCAACCGGTGCAGATATCCAGCCCGCGCAGGCCGAGCTGGTAGCCGACCGACTTGGTGTAGTCGTATTCCTCGCGCGAGATCGAATGCCCGCCCCAGCACACCACCAGATTGGGATCGATGTGCGGCTTCAGGATGCGTGCATTGCGCAGGATCTCGAACACGCCCTGGGTCAGGCCAGCCGAGCCATCCAGATCAACACCGATCTGTTCCAGCTGGGTCGACACATAGACAATGTCGCGCACCACCGCTACCAGCAGTTCGTTGATGCCGCGGATGATCTGACCGTCCACGAAGGCCTGCGACGGTGCGTGGCTCAGCTCGATCTTGATGCCGCGATCCTGCTGCAGCACCTGGATGTCGAAATCCGGGTACTGCTCGAGGATCGCCCGCGGATCGTCGCTGATGCTGCCTGACGTCAGCACCGCCAGCGCGCAACGGCGCAGCAGCGCATGCAGGCCCGAACCGCTGGCGCCGCGCAGCCGCATGACCTCGTTGCGGGAAAGAATATCCAGTCCGCCCACCGGCGAAATGCGCGCGCTGACGGTGGCTGACTTGTCGCGCGTGGTGGCGTTGCTATCGTTCATCCGAATCATTCTCCTGACCGCCGGTTCGCGGTATTCGTTGCATCATCAATCATGCGCCGACAATCATGGGCCGACCGCGTAGCTTCCCGCGCCGGCTGCATCGGGTCAAGCGAACAAAAAAACCGGCGCCCTTGCGGACGCCGGTTGCTGTCACGACCTTGCCGATGGATCAGAAGGTGTACTTCACGGTCAGCTGCACCGACCAGCGCTGGGCCAGATCGTCGCCATTGTTGACATAGGTGGGGATGGCCAGCGGGGTGTAATTGCCACTGTTGTCGATGTAATTGGTACAGGTCGCCGCACCGCCGCACGAGATGTCGTAAATGTACTTGCCGGTGGCCTTGTCCACGCCATAGAAATCGGCCAGTGCACGACCACCGGGGAACGTGACGCGCTTCTCGATGCCCCAGTTCTTGTTGAGCGCGTTGAGGAAGTTGTACACATCCAGCCTGATCTGGCCCTTGTTGCCCTTGAAGAGGCCCGGAATCTCCTGGCTGAAGCTCAGGTCGAGCTGGTTGATCCAACCCGCGCGAGCGCCATTGCGCCTGGCCACCTGGCCCTGATGCTCCTTCAGATAGCTGTCATTCTGGATGTAGCTGTAGAACTGCTGCTGCAGCAGGGCATCACGCGCGGCATTGCCAGTTGTACGGAACTCCACGTCGCCCGGCTTCGGAATGTAGACGAGGTCGTTGGTGAAGGTATCGCCGTTGGCATCGTTGCCGAACGACCAACTGTACGGGTACGCCGAATGGCCATCGTAGAACGCACTGGCGCTGGTCACGTAGTCGCCAAAGAAACGATGCTGCCAGTTCAGCGCGGCGATCACCCGCTTGGGCACTGAATAGTTCGATACGCTGGCCACGTTCTCGTTCGAGTTCTTGACGTAGTTGTACTTGTAATTCGACGACGCCACGCTCGATGTACCAGGATTCACTTCGGTCGCACGGCTAAGCGTGAAGCCGACCATGCCGGACCACTCGTCGCTGAACGACTTCTTCAGCTGCAAGGTCAGGCTGTCGGCCTTGCCGCGACTGCTGTCCGCCAGATTGATCGTGTTGGCACTGAAGGCCGAGTTGGAGTTGTAGACCGACTGCTGGTTCTTGGCCTTCGGGTCACTGTATGGCAGGAAGTAGTAACTGTTGCGGCCATCCGGCAGTTGCAAAGTCGGTGCACCCAGGTTGATTGCCTGGTACCAGATCGCATCGCGCTGGATGATGTGCTGGTAGTCGGCGGTGGCTACCAAGCCCCACCACGGCAACTCGCGATCGACACCCAGGCTGAGCTTCCATGCCGAGGGAATCTGGAACCCGGGCGAAACCGTGTTGACCGTCATCGCGCCGGAACCCGGCGGACCATCGTTCTGCGCATACGGATTCGTGCTGAACGCAGGTAGGTTGGCGTTGCAGGGGGCCTTTTGCGTCGGACCGCAGTTGAACTGCGTCTGGGTGATGCCGGAGTTGGAGAAGATGTTGCCGATCCACACGCCCGGGGGGTTGGACACGAACAGGCCCGCGCCGCCGCGCAACTGGGTCATGCGCTCGGTGTCGAAGCTGTAGTTGAACGACATGCGCGGCTGCACCACGCGGTTGCCGTTGATCGTGGTCTGGTTGGTGCGGCCGAAACCACCCGTGGCCTGCCCCGTCTTCGGGTTGACCCCTGGCGCAGCCGCAAACGCCGCGTTGTACAGCGGCTGGTCGCTCATCAGCGGAATATCCACGCGCACGCCGTACTGCAGCGAAAGGCGGGGGGTGACCTGCCAGGTGTCCTGCAGGAACACGCCGTACTGGGTCAGGTTGTAGGCCGCCGCGGTCTGCGCCATATCCAGCCCGTTGGCCGGACGGTTGTAGTAATACTGGTAGTAATTACCGGCGGCGAAATTCTGCAGGCCGGTGTTCGTGCTGCCGGTCAGGTTCTCGAAGGTATAGGCGCCGAACGCATTCTGCACGAACAGGTTGTAATACTTGTCCTTCTCGAAATCGACGCCGCCCTTCAGCGTGTGGTCGCCCAGGAACAACGTGCCAGCCCATGCCGCGTTCAGGGTCTTCACCTTGAGCACGTTGGCCTGGCTGGAGTACTCGGTGCCGAATTCAACCGACGGACCCGGATATACCCTCGGATAAACCGTGATGTCGGGCATCGCCACGCCGTTGTATGGACCGCGGTTCTGCTCGAAGTTCGAGTACGACAAGGTGGTGTCGGTGGAGAACTTGTCCGACCAGTCGTCGTAGAAATGCAGCGCGTAGTTCTTGTTGTCGACGGCGGTCTTGTACCAGCCGCTGGAAAGCACCAGCTTGGTCGAGCTGCCGGTGATGATCGGCTTGTTTTCCTTGGTCTCGGTGTAGGTGAAGCTAGCGCGGTGGCTGTCGTTGATGTTCCAGTCGATCTTGCCCAGGTAACGCTTGTCGAGCAGGTTCGAGTTGCCGCCGCCGACCGAGCCGATGTCGGTCAGGCCGTAGGCCGCAGCCGCATCACGGATTCTCTGGACATCGGCGGTGGTCAGCCCGGCGATCGGCACCGCCGCGCCGGAATCGGCCGGGCCATACGGGCTGCCAGGGCCGATCTGGGTGCTCTTTTCGTACGAGGCGAAGAAGAACAGCTTGTCCTGGATGATCGGGCCACCCACGGTGGCGCCACCGGTCCACGCACGCGAGAAACCGGTGTACGACTTGCCACTCTGGTTGTCGCCGATCATCTTGTCGTTCTGGTAAACGTAATACACCGAACCGTGGAAATCGTTGGTACCGCTCTTGGTCACCGCGTTCACGGTGGCGCCCAGGCCGCGGCGATTGGCCACGTCATAATTCGCGGTGGAGATGTTGTATTCCTGGATCGTGTCCTGCGAGATCGGCGTACCCAGCGTCGGCAGGCCGTTCGCGTTCAGGCCGAACGGGTCGTTCGCGCTGATCGAGTCGACCGTGATGTTGTTGTAGCGGCTGTTCTGGCCGTTGGCGGAAATTTCGCCACGGGCGCGATCGGTGATGACCACGCGCGGATCCATGCGCACGATGTTCTGGATCGAACGGCCCGGGGTCGGCTGGGCGTCCAGCTCGGCACGCGAGACATTGGTACTGATGCCCTTGTTGTCCGCCGAGAACGTCTGCGCCAATGCATTCGCCGACACGGTCACGCCAGCCAGATCTTTCGCGTCCTTCGCCTCTGCGCCGCCGGCCATCATCAGGTTGACCGGGGTTTCCTGGGCCAGTTGCAGATACACGTTGTTCTGCTCGACCTTGGTCACGCCGTCCTTGGACACGGTCACGTCGAACGGACCACCTACGCGCAGGCCCTGTGCGGCATAGCGGCCATCCGCGTCAGTCGTGGTGACCTTGGTGGTACCGGACGGCTCGTGCACGATCTGCACGGTGGCGCCGGCTACCGGCTGACCACTGGCATCCAGCACGCGACCGGAGATGGCGGAAGAGGTGTCCTGCGCCAGGATCGGCGAGGAAGCGAGCAGCGTGGCGATCGCCAGCGGCAGCAGTTTTGCGCGAATGGTGCTTTTCATCGAACATCGATCCCATGGTGGTTCGCAATAAATAACGAATCAGGCAACAAGCAAAGCCACTCGCCACCAGAGAAATCTCTGTAAGACGATGATTTTTCTTTTTGTTCCCCTGAAGGAGCTGGCCGAAACCGAACTGCTTGGCTTCGCCAGATCGGGCTAAAGTTACGCGCAGGATATTACAATTTCGTAACTACTTGCCATATTCGAGATTTTTTGCTGACCCGCCAAGGAGTTGCCGGCAACAAAAAGGCCGGCACCCGAAGGTGCCGGCCTTTGAACCACGCAGTACCTGCCGCGGTGTGTGACTTCCGTTTTTAGAAGAACGAGGCGCCGAAGGTCACCATGACCGTGCGGGTCGGCAACAGCGAGTAGTACGGTGCCGCGGCATACAGGGTCACACCGTTCTCGTCCTTGATCTTGCCAGGGTTGGACGCGAGGAACGCCGAGATGTTGTTGGCGTTGGTGAGCGCCTGGCGATCAGTGAGATTGAACACATTGACCTTGATGTACGGCTTGCGGAACCAGGACGAGAAGTCCGGAAATTTCCAGCCTGTGCTGAAATTGAGCGTGGCGTAGCCGCCCACTTTCTCCGTATTGGACCAGTCGCCCCAGATCGGGCCACGGTACTTCTCATCCAGGCTGGCCCAGAACGGACCTTGGTCATAGCTCAGCCGCACGTAGCCAATGTTCTTGGGCGTGTTCAGCAGGACCTTGCCGTCGGTGTTGTAGATGCCGTCACCCAGGCTGTTGAGGTTCGCTTCCAGGGTGGCCTTGGTGTAGGCGTACGAGCCGTAGATCGTCCAGTTGGGCGTGATCTTGTAGCTGGCTTCGGTGTTCAGGCCACGCATGTGCACCTTGGGCAACGACAGGTACACGGTGGCGAACGTCGTTTCGTCAAAGCCGGAAATCTGCTTGTTGGTGAGGTTGGACGCGTACGCATCGACGCTGGCCGAGAACGTATCGTTGTAGAAGCGCCAGCCCAGATCGGCCGTGGTCGACTTCTCCGGCTTGTTGAGGTAGGTGCTCGCCGGATTGATTTGGCCCGGGAAGAATGCAGCGGCCGCATTTTGCAGGACGGCACCGTTGATCGGCGCACGGAATGTCCTGCCGATACCGAAGTAGAACTGATTCTGCTCATTCAGCTGATACTTGACGCCAGCCGTCGGACTTACGCCATGAAACGTCTGACTGAAATCGGCGACGCCGTATTGCGTGTAGCCGGGGCGCACCGAGTTCGGATACTGGTAGTCGAAACCGCTGCGCTGCACCCACAGGTAGGAGGCCCCTGCGGTAATGGTCCACTGGTCATTCGGAGTCCACGTGTCCGTGGCAAACACCTTGCGGGTTTCCGTGGCGGTGTACTCGTTGTAGGCCTGCTGTATCGCTCCATTGGGATAACGGATCAGGTTAGGTGGCGTGCCCCAGTAGTCCGAAGGGACGCCCGTGCTCGGATCAACCGGGGTGAAACCCTGGCTTTGCTCCTGCCGCGGACGCTCCCACCAGAAACCGTACTCGAGGCTGTTGTCCTGGCCAAAATCCTGATTCAGCTTGGCGATGACGCCGGGACGCATGGTGTAGGTGTTGCTGATGGAATAAACCAGATCCTTGCCGCTGATTTTTCCGTCGCCATTCAGATCCTGATTGGTGTACTGGTACCAATTGGCCGTCTGCTTCGATTCGGTAAAGGTGGTGCCGCCACCACCGCCGCCATTGCCGTACTGCACGTAGGGCACCACCGAAAGATGCAGGTTGTCGCTCAGCTTGAACTCGCCATCCAGGCTGACCAGCCAGCTGCGGAATGGATTGGTGTGCAGCAGGTAGAAATTGGTGTCGGTCGGACTCAGCCGCGTGGCGTCATAATTCTGGTTGTAATTCTTCTGAGCCTGCGCCTTGGTCAGGCTGTTGTAGGTATTGTTGAACTCGCGGTTGTACTGGAACGAGGCCGAGATGGAGTTGTTGTCGTCGATCGTCCACACCGACTTGCCATCCACCTTGGTCACTTTCTGCTGACCTGGACCACGCCAGAGGTCGGCGCTGTTGTCGGAATACGACAACCACGAACGCACCGGGCCGGTATCGCCGGTATTCAGGCGGAAGAAGGTGCGCCGGTAATCGTTGCTTCCAAACGTCTGGCTGGCGTCGACGCCGGCCGTATGTGAGGGGTCGATGGTAGCCCAGGCGATCGAACCACCTGCTGCGCCGCCGATCGGTGTGTCCACATCGGGATAGCCCTGCAGCACGGTGATGTCACCATAGTTCTCTGCATCGCCATACTCAGTCGAATAGACCTTGTAGTTGCCGCTGTCGTTGATCGGTGCGCCATTCACGGTGGTGCCGATCTCGTCGCTGGTGAAGCCGCGGATGCTGTAGTTGCCGTTGGCGAGGCCGGTAAAGTCATCGGTGGAAGCATTGACACCCGGGATACTGTCGATCATCTGCACGAAGGTGGCGCCTGGTGCGGCCTTGACGATCGCGTCACGGGTGATCGTGGAAACCGCCTTCGGCGCGGTCTGCACCGACATCAGGCCGCCACCCAGCGACAACGACTGCGCCGTGACCTGCACCGTGCTCAACTGCTGCACGCGCTTGGTGTCATTCGAGGTCGTCGTGTTGGAGGTGCTCGACGCGCTGGCTCGCTGTGCGGGCGTGGGCGTGGCAACCTGGCTTGCATTGGTCTGATCCGTGGCGCTCTGTGCCAGCGCCATCGATGATGCCATGCCAAAAACCAGTGCGATTGATACAGATAGATAGGTTCGTTTCATTATGGATTCCATCTCGCAAGTTCAAAAATGAGTGACAGGTTCCACAGCCGATCGCATGGCAACCTTTCCGTGGCCGTCCGGGTCGCTAAACATCACCATTCAGCGGTGTCGGGAACTTTCAGAACGCGTCGATGTTCTCAGTGGACGCGTTAATCAGCGGCAGATCTCTTCAGGCAATGCAAAATCGCAAGCTATAACGACAAGCACTTCACTGAACCGAAAGAAAAAACGTAAAACTCGGGCACAAAAAAACCCGACATGCCAGTCGGGCAGAAAACGCCTGCTTTTCGAATTTACTTGCGATTATCCCTTGCTAATCACAACTGGTAGCTGCTGAAAGCGCTCCGTATATTGTCTTAGTTTTACCTTACAACAATTTTACAACATTTCCAGCCATTGACACCTTAGGCAGGAATGGCCATGCCATTCATGCCTGCTGATCGCGTCAGCGCACCATGTTTGGCATGTTGTCTCCATCATGCGGCGCCATCCACCGCGGTCTCAATGCTGGCGATGTTTCCAGGCCTGTTCTCTAAGTGCGGCATGGCAAGACGCGGGGCGTGCACCCAAAACGCGAAAATCAGGCCGCTTTGCCGAGATAGCGCGCCCGCTTGGCCGGCTTGAGCGCGGCAAGGTCCAGCATCACCAGCCCGTCGACGCAGCCGGAAAAGCCCGGGTCCTCGCCGAAGTCGAGGAACTGCACGCCCTCCGGCTCGACCAGGTCGACATACTGGCGATACAGCACCGGCAGGCTGACCCCCAGCGCATCCAGGTGATGCTTCAGCTTGCCCAGACCGGCGGACGCATCCAGCCCATCGAGTGCCTGATGCACCCCGCGGACAACCTCAGCCGAGATCACGAACGGCTGCCTCGCCGCCGCCAGTCCCGGTGCGCCGAAATAATGCTGGTGCGCCGCCGCGATCCACTCGCGCGCCTCGCGTGGCAGGTTGACCGACATGCTGACCGGACCAAACAGATAACGCAGCTCGGGGTGACGTTGCAGGTACAGGCCGATGCCCTGCCACAACTGATCCAGCGCGCGCGAACGCCAGTACGCCGGCGCGATGAAGCTGCGCCCCAGCTCCAGCCCCTGTGTCAGCCGCGACTCCAATGCCGGCGAATAGTGGAACAGGCTGGAGGTATACAACCCCGCCATGCCGCGCTCGGCGAGCAAGCGGCCACCATGACCGAGGCGGTAGGAGCCGACGATTCGCAAGGCCTTGGGATCCCACAGCAGCAGGTGCTCGTAGTGCGGATCGCAGGCGTCCAGATCGCGTCGCGCACCGGTACCCTCGCCGACCTTGCGGAAGGTCAGCTCGCGCAAGCGGCCAATCTCGCGCAGTACCACACTGTCGGCACTCCCCTTGAGCAACAACACCTGCTTGCCATCGTTGAGTTCGGCCAGCGTCTCGGCTTGCGCCAGCTCAGCCGCCACCTGTTCGGCCGGCTCCGGATGCGCCAGTGGCGCCTGGCCGCCGAAGATCAGGCCACGGTGCCTGCCGACGCGGTAGACATGTCGGCGCATGAGCGTGGCGGCCTGCTTCGACGAACCGCCACTACGCTGGTCGAGCTCACTGGCCGCGACCAGCGCACCAATGCTGAAACCGATGCGCCGGCTGCCGGATGCCACCGCTTCACGCGGCAGCATCGCCGTGCTCAGCGGCTTGGCCAGCATCGACATGCCATAGAACATGGTCGAGTTGCGCGCGGCGACATGCACCGGCAGCACCGGCACTTTGCGGCGCAGTGACAAGCGGGCAAAACCGTCCGACCAGCGCCCGTCGTGCACGCCGTCGGCACACATCCGCGAGACCTCGCCGGCAGGAAACATGATCAGCGCCTCGCCCTTGTCCAGCGCACGGTAGATCCCGCGCAGTTGCGACGCCGCACCCTTGCCGAACACGTCCACCGGCAACAGCAGCTTGCCCAGCTGCGGCACCGTCGCCAACCAGTCGTTGCCGAGAATGCGCACATCCGGGCGCACTGAACCGATCAACTGCAACAGCGCGATGGCATCCTGCATGCCCAGCGGATGATTGGCCACCACCAGCAAGGGACCGTCCAGCGGGATGTGTTCGCGCTCACGCAGATTGATGTGATAGCTGGTGCCGAGCACATCCAGCACTCGCTCGACAAAATCAAAACCCTCGGCCGCGCCGACCCGCTTCAGCACGCGATTGAAACCGTCTTCGTCGGCCAACCGCTCGAGTACGCCAGCTACCGGACGACGGATGGCGGGGTACTGCGCCAGCCAGGGCAGACGCTCGACCAGAGACTGCTCGATACTCAGCATGACCGTGTCCTCGAATCGACTGCCGTCATCCTGCAGGTCGATTGTGACAAGCGGTCGGTTACGCAAGACGCTGGCGGTGCCCACCCGGTACGAGTGGCTGTTTCAGACGGCCGCGTTCAGACGGCCAGATGCAGAAACGACGCCACACCGGCCATGAACATCTGCACCGACAACGCAATCAGCAGCATGCCCATCACACGCTCCAGCGCGGTCAGCACACTCTCGCCGAGCCAGCGGAACAAATAGGTGGCGCTGAGCAGGATCACCGAGGTGGCCAGCCACGCCAGCAACAGGGCGGTCACCCAGTCGGCGGTACGACCGGGCTGGCTATTGGTCAGCAGCAACAGCGCCGCCATCGCCGACGGGCCGGCTACACCGGGAATCGCCATCGGCACGATGAACGGCTCGCCCTGGCCCGGCTTGCCGAAGATGCCGCCGCCGTCGGCCGGCGGAAACACCATGCGGATGCCGATCAGGAACAGCACGATGCCGCCGGCGATGCTGATCGAATCCGGTTTCAGCTGCAGCAGCTGCAGGATGTGCTGACCGCCGAACAGGAACGCCAGCAGCACGCCCAGCGCGATCAGCAACTCGCGCACCATCACCCGGCGCCGGCGCTTCGGCGGCACGTCCTTGAGCAGGCTGAGGAAGAACGGGATATTGCCCAGCGGATCCATGATCAGAAACAACATGATTCCCGCGGACAACGTGGTCATCTGCGTTTCCATCTCGACTCCATCCTCGCGAGACCCTCACCACGCCGGCGGCGTGGTGCCCTTCATTCAGTCGACACGCAGATCCAGCACCGCACCACGCGCCGGCAGCGCCTGCGCACTCAGCAGGTAGATAGCGGCAGCGGCCGTGGCATCCGGCAGCGGACGCTGCATGATGTCCTCGCCGAAATACGCCTGCCGCCGCAGCGCCGTGCGCATCGGCGTCGGCAACATGGCGTGGACGCGCAACCGGCCGCTGTCGTTTTCCTCGTGCAGGATCGCCACGAAACGCTCCAGCGCCGCCTTCGATACGCCATAAGCGCCCCAGTGTGCCCGCTGCAACAGCTCGGGATTGTCCAGCACGAACACCGCCGCGCTGTCGCTGGCCTGATTCAGCAGCGGCAAACAGGCCTGAGTCAGTGCGAACGGCGCGGAGACATTCACGTGCAGCGCGCGCAGCCAGTCGTCCGGCTTGTGCATCGCCAGCGGGGTGAGCCCGGTGAAGCTGGCCGCGCAATGCACGATGCCGTCGAGCCGGCCGAGATCACGCTCCAGCCCCTCGGCCAGTGCGGTGTATTCGCGCGGGGTGGCGACCTCCATGTCGAGCGGATGGATCACCGGCTCGGACAGGCCTTCGGCCAGCATCGCGTCATAGAGTTGTTCCAGCTGGCGCTTGCGCTTGCCGGTCATCACCACGGTGGCGCCGGCACGTGCCACTGCGCGCACCACGGCAGAACCGAGACCGCCATAGGCGCCGGTCACCAGTACCACACGATCGGCCAGGGTATCGGCTGCCGGAGTCCAGCCCGCCGGCAATCGGGCCACGGGCAGCGCCATCAATGCGCCACTCCGGTCACGTCACTGGCCATGCGCGCCAGCTCTCCGGCGGAGTTCAGATCCTCGATGATGTCGCAGCCACCAATCAGCTCGCCCTGGATAAATAGCTGCGGAAAGGTGGGCCAGTTCGAAAAATGCGGCAGCGCGGCGCGCACCTGCGGATCCGCCAGCACATTCACCGCATGGAATGCGGCGCCGGCCCTGGACAGCGCCTGCGCGGCGCGGCTGGAAAAGCCGCACATCGGAAACTCCGGTGTGCCCTTCATGAAAAGCACGATGGGATGCTCGGCCAGCGTCGCCTTGATTTGCTCGTTGATGTCCATAGTTCGGTGTTTCATCTTTACAATGCAGGCAGACCGGTATTGTATCAGTCAGCTGTCGGTTGCCGTCCGCTGCGCCGACCTTTTCTCCCCCAGCCACCGCTAAGGAGCCTCATCATGGCGATCGAACTTCCCCCGCTGCCGTACGAAAAAAACGCACTGGAGCCGCACATTTCCGCCGAAACGCTGGAATACCACTACGGCAAGCACCATCAGGCCTACGTGACCAATCTCAACAAGCTGATCGAAGGCACCGAATTTGCAGGCGCCGCGCTGGAAGAGATCATCAAGAAGTCGTCCGGTGGCGTGTTCAACAACGCCGCGCAGGTGTGGAACCACACGTTCTACTGGAACTCGATGCGCTCGCCGCGCGAGAACAACGCCCCCGGCGGCAAGCTGGCCGATGCGATCAACAAGGTGTTCGGCTCGTTCGACAAGTTCAAGGAGGAATTCACCAAGTCGGCCGTCGGCAATTTCGGCTCGGGCTGGACTTGGCTGGTGCAGCGTCCGGACGGTTCGCTCGGCATCGTCAACACCTCCAACGCCGCCACCCCGATCACCGGCAGCGACAAGCCGCTGTTCACGGTCGACGTGTGGGAACACGCCTACTACATCGACTATCGCAATTTGCGGCCAAAGTATGTGGAGTCGTTCTGGAACCTGATGAACTGGGACTTCGCCACCAGCAACCTTGCCTGAACCCGGCCATCAGCGTGATCGAAAAGGCGGAGCCGGCAACGGCTCCGCCTTTTTACTGGAACATACCCCTTGCGCTTCGTAGGGCAGGCACCGCCCGCCGGCCCTCCGTTCGTGATGCAACAGGAGCGGCGGCCCGTGCCCGCCCTACCAGGGCGTGACACGCAAGCGTGCAATCATTTGTCGCTGGCGATCCGACCGCTGGCGATGCCCGCCATGCGCTGTGCGTCGGCGAGGATGCCGTGCAGCACGCGCAGCTCGCGCTCGTCGGGCTGCGCGCGCTGGAACAGCTTGCGCAGGCGCAGCATGATCGTGGTGGGTTCGCGCCCCTTGTGGAATTCGATATCGTCCAGCATCTGCGCCAGATGCCGGTAGAACTGTTCCATCTGCGTCGCATCGGCCGGCGATTCCTCGCGCACCGGTGCCACTGCCGGCAGATCGTCACCAAGCATCGCCACGCGCAGTTCATAGGCCATCACCTGCACTGCCTGCGACAGGTTGAGCGAGCTGAAATCGTCCACGCTGGGAATCCGCACCATCGCGTGGCAACGCGCCAGCTCGTCGTTCTCCAGTCCGGTGCGCTCGTTGCCAAACACCAGCGCCACCTGCTCGCCGCGGGCTGCCGCGGCCAACGCCTGCTGCGCCGCCTCGCGCGGCGAGATTTCGGGCAGGTTCACACCGCGCCGGCGCGCCGACAGTCCCAGCGCCAGGTTGCTGCCGGCAAGACTGTCGACCAGATCGACATGGATACCGGCATGGGTCAGCACATCATCCGCCCCGGCGGCCAGCGCGTTCGCCTCGACATCCGGAAAACGATGCGGTGCCACCAGTTCCATCCGCTCGAAACCCATCGTGCGGATCGCCCGCGCAGCGCTGCCGATATTGCCCGGATGCGAGGTGCGCACCAGCACGAAACGAAGCTGGGAAGCGAGGTCGGCGGCAGTAGTCATGCGTGGCTGGCTGGCGTGAAGTGGACGACAAGAATAATCGATCGGCACGCGGAAGGCCCCGATGTGCCGGTCCTTCCCCGGCACGGCCACCAAGCCCCGCAGCCCCGCCTCTGCTAGAATCGCCGGCCGCAACCCCGCTCTCTTTCAAAGTCGAAACCATGGCCAGACCACACGTCACGATCGCGGCGCGCGCCGCGCGCTCTGCAGGCAACGTGATCCTGCGCTACATGAACCGCATCGACGGCCTCAACATCGTCGAGAAGCAGCAGCTGGACTTCGTCTCCGAGGTCGACAAGCTGGCCGAGGCGGAAATCATCAAGGAACTGCGCCGCGCCTATCCCGACCACGCGATCCTCGCCGAGGAAAGCGGCGCGACCGGCAAGGGCCCGCTGACCTGGGTGATCGACCCGCTCGACGGCACCCACAACTACCTGCGCGGCATCCCCCACTTCAGCGTGTCGATCGCGCTGCTGGACAAAGGTGTGCCGATTCATGCGGTGGTGTTCGACCCGCTGCGCGACGAGCTGTACACCGCCAGCAAGGGCGACGGCGCGTATGTCAACGACCGCCGCATGCGCGTCAGCAAACGCGAGAACCTCGGCGGCGCGATGATCGCCACCGGCTTCCCGTTCCGTCAGCGTGAGCACCTGGGTCCACAGCTCGACATGACCCGCGCGATCCTCGGCCAGGCCGAAGACATCCGCCGCTCCGGTTCTGCCGCACTCGATCTGGCCTATGTTGCCGCCGGCCGCTACGACGGCTACTTCGAGATCGGCCTGAAGCCGTGGGACATGGCCGCAGGCGTGTTGCTGGTGCATGAAGCCGGCGGCCGCTACTGCGACTTCGCCGGCCGCGACGGCATCCCCGCCAGCGGCAACATCATCGCCGGCAATCTCAACGTGGCGAAAGCGATGGTCGATGCGATCGGGCAGCAGGCGACACCGGGGTTGCTGAAGGCCTGAGCGATTTGTCTGGATGAAACGAGGAAGGCGCCCAAGGGCGCCTTCCTCGTTTCAGTGTGTAGGTTGGACTGAGCATAGCGATGCCCAACACTCGACTTCGTAGACGTTGGGGTTCGCGTTGCTTGCTCCAACCTACGCGCTACGCGCTGATGAAATGATTCGCGAGCTGCCCTGCGATCAATCGTCGGGCAGCGGTGAACACAAGCGGACATCCGGCGCGCCTGTCCAATCGGCTTTCACCACATCTTTTGGCGGCGAATATCCAGTTGTAGTGCCCACGACTCCGCCCCAAATCATGCCCGTACCGCTCAGGCCATGCGCTGCCAGGCTGAGGTCTACCGAATAGCCTCCATCGGGCGAACGGAAAAGTTCGAACTCGATAGCGTTACGCGTGGGCAAAAGACTCCACGCAACATGCTTCTGCCGCGGAAAACCCTTGGGCGAGGCTGCCTGGCCTGGTGGCTGCTTCAGGACGAAACAGCCATTGGCCGGATCACTTTCCATCTCGACCCGCAGGGGATGGCCATGGACATCGCGTAGCGGCCGATCAAACAGCACCAGCGTCCCGACCAGGTAAGGCACGTCATCGGGGTGGCTACAGAGCCCGCGGCAAATACGGATGGCATAACTTCCCGCATAGACACCGGGATGCGCGACCGCATACGGCTTGGCCGGCTCCCCGTGCGGCACGACTGCGACCAGCAGGACCAGAACGATGGTGCGCATGCTGCGTGCTCTCAATCTCCGGATGATTCGCCAGCCGCCTCGGTCAGGAACCTGCGCAGAAACGGCACCGTGATCCGCCGCTGCGCCGCCAGCGAAGCCTGATCCAGCTTGTCCAGCAGATCAAGCAACGCGCCGAGGTCGCGCGCATAGCGGGCGAACAACCAGTCCAACACGCTGTCGTCCAGTTCGATGCCGCGTGAGGCAGCCTGCGCTTTCAGCACGGCACGGCGCTCGTCGTCATCCAGCGGCTTCAGCGCGAACTGGGTGCAGGCGCCGAGGCGCGAACGCAGGTCCGGCAGTTCGATGCCCAGTGATGCAGGCGTGGTATCGGCGGCGAACAGCAAGGCGCTGCCTTCGGCGCGGGCACGGTTGTAGAGGTCGAACAACGCATGTTCCACATCGTGGTTGCCGGCGATGGCGCCAAGATCATCCAGCGCCAGCAGTTCGCTGCCGGCCACGCCACGCAAGGCACTCGCACGATCCGCCAGCGTCGCCAGCGGCAGGTATTGCACGCGCCGGCCGGCGGCACTCGCCGCCTGACACGCGGCCATCAGCAAGTGGCTGCGCCCACTGCCGGCCGCACCATGCAGGTAGACCCACGGCGCACCGGGCTCCAGCGCCAGCTTTTGCACGGCGGCCAGCACAGCGGCGTTGGCACCCGCATGGAAATGTTCAAAACGCTGGCGGCGCGGCCAGCGCAGGGCCAGCGGCAACTGCGGAATCATGGGGCGGCCCGGTCGTCCTGCGGTGGCGTGACGATGGTGTCGGTCTCGACCTCGCCATCCTGATGCACGGTGACGTCCACTTCCGCGATCACCGGATCGTGCGGCCCCTCCTCGTTATACAGCTCGCTCATCCGGTAGCGCTCAAGCAGGTAGCGCAGCAGCACCATGATCACCGACGCCGCCGGCAGCGCCAGCAGCACGCCGAGGAAGCCGAACAGCTCGCCCCCCGCCAGCACCGCGAAGATCACCGCCACCGGATGCAGGCCGATCTTTTCACCGACCAGCCTGGGCACCAGCACGTAACCTTCCAGCAGCTGGCCGACGATGAACACGCCGCACACGATCAGCACATGGGTCCAGTCACCGTACTGCACCAGCGCGGCGATGATCGCGGCGG
This sequence comes from Rhodanobacter sp., assembly GCA_050737735.1. GTDB lineage: Bacteria > Pseudomonadota > Gammaproteobacteria > Xanthomonadales > Rhodanobacteraceae > Rhodanobacter. Next base: position 86,615 of record JBOHYM010000031.1, read on the forward strand.
CGAAGCCGACGATGAAGCCCAGGTACGGCACGAAGCTGAGCAGGCCGGCAACCATGCCGATCAGCGGACCCACGCTCAGCCCCGCCAGGGTCAGACCGACGCCATAGAACACGCCCAACGCCAGCATCACCAGCAGTTGGCCACGCACGAACGCGCCAAGCACCTTGTCCGATTCGTGCGCCAGGTGCGCGATGGTCGGCTGGATCGAACGCGGCAGCATGCGGTCGATGGTGGCGACCAGCCGGTCCCAGTCGCGCAGCAGGTAGAACGCCACCACCGGGATCAGTACCAGGTTGGTCAGCCACAGCACGATACCCAGCCCGGAACGCGACACCTTGCCCAGCACCGTCGAGGCAACACCGCCGATCGAACCGATGTGCGACTTGATCGCGGCCAGCAGGCGATCGCTGTCGAACATGTGCGGATCCAGGTGCAGGCGCGCCTGCAACCACGGCCACGCAGTGTTCTGCGCCCATTCGCCGTAGCGCGGCAGGTTCTCGATCAGGTTCTCGATCTGCCGCGCGATCAGCGGAATCAGCAGCAACAGCACGCCGCCCACCACGATCAGCAGCACCATGAACACGATGCTGGCCGCCCACGAGCGATTCAGCCCGAGCCGTTCCAGCCGGTCGGCCAGCGGATCGCCCAGATAGGCCAGCATGGCGGCGACCGCAAACGGCATCAGCATCGGCGCCAGCAGCCAAAGCAGATAGACGATGACCGCCACGATGGCGAGCATCTGCCAGCGCCGCGAATGATCAGGATTCATCATCAATGCAGCCAGCGCAGGTTGGCGTCGGCGCCCGGGTGCGGTTCGCCCTGCAACAGCAGCCGGCCGCCGGCGGCCAGGTTCGCCGCCAGCCCGCTCAGCGGCAGGGCCGCCTTGACGGACAGCAAGACGCTGTCGTTCTGTGCGCCCAGCGTCGTCACCTGACGCACGGACGGGTCAGCGCGCAGGGTGGCCAGCAGGTTCGCATAGTCCATCGCCGAATGCAGTCCGCTCACCCACAGCTTGCCTTCGCTGACGCCGGCACCGACGATGTTGAGCTGCTTGCCGATGCGATCGACCATACTGTTGCCCGCCGTGGCAAGCAACGCATCCTCGGTGGCGCCCTGAGCACTCCAGTGTTGCGCCTGGCCTCCGGAAACCAGCGTCCAGTCGGCGCCGCCGTCATGCAACTTGCCGAGCAGCACCAGGCCGGTGTGGTACTGCTGGTCGACCGTCGCCAGCGCGGCGGGGTCGGCCGCCGCGACCTTGGCCGCGTCCAGGGTGCCGCCCGCGGCGGGATACACCACATTGGTGCCACGTGCGGTGGCGGCCGCGGCGAGACTGACCAGCGCGGACTGATCCAGCAGGTTGCCATCGGTGCCCTGCACCAGCAGCAGGACCGGCGGCTTGATACCCGCGCTGGCGACGCCCAGCTGGGATATCAGCCGGCGCACCGAACCCGGTTCGAAATCCACGGCCAGGGTCAGCCCGGTCGCAGCCCGCTGATACTGGAATTTCTGCACCATCGAGCCGGCGTTGCCCAGTGCATCGGCGTAACCGGCGTTGCTGCGCAGATCCTGACCGCCGGCGACCCGCGTCAGCACCTGCCCGAGTGCGATGGCAAACGCCTGGTCGCGCTGGGCGGCGTTGGTGTCGGTGACTGGCACAGTCACCGAATAGGGCGAGCCGGCCGTTTGCGCGCGCAACGCCGGCAGCGCGGCAAAACCCAGCAGCAGGGTGACGATCAACAGGCGGGACAGGCGCATGGAGGTGGCATCTTGGAGGAAAGCTGTCGGAAGTCTGCCCAATCGCGCCGCCAGCGTCCATCGGAGCCGTCACCAAACTCGCCATGGCCGGCCGGCAACGGCGCCACAAGCTGTTAAACTTGCGCGTTTCATCCACGCCGGTTTCCGCCATGTCTGACGCCCTCACCTACCGCGCCGCCGGCGTCGACATCGATGCCGGCAATGCGCTGGTCGAACGCATCAAGCCGCTGGTCAAGCGCACCTTCCGCCCCGAGGTGATGGGCGGACTCGGCGGCTTCGGCGGCCTGTTCGACCTCAGCGGGCGCTACAAGGAGCCGGTGCTGGTGTCCGGCACCGACGGCGTCGGCACCAAGCTGAAGCTGGCACAGACCCTGAACCGCCACGACACCATCGGCATCGACCTGGTCGGCATGTGCGTCAACGACGTGCTGGTGCAAGGCGCCGAACCGCTGTTCTTCCTCGACTACTTCGCCACCGGCAAGCTGGACGTGGACACCACGGTCGCCGTGGTCGGCGGCATCGCGAAAGGTTGCGAGCTGGCCGGCTGCGCGCTGATCGGCGGCGAGACCGCCGAAATGCCGGACATGTATCCGCCGGGCGAATACGACCTGGCCGGCTTCACCGTGGGTGCGGTGGAGAAGTCGCAAATGCTCGGCGGCGACGCGATCGTCGCCGGCGACGTGATTCTCGGCGTGGCCTCGTCCGGCCCGCACTCGAACGGTTATTCGCTGGTTCGCAAAATCCTCGATCGTGCCGGCAGTCCGCTGGAGCTCGACCTCGGCGGCGTCAAACTGGCCGACGCGCTGATGGCGCCGACCACGATCTATGTGAAGTCGATGCTGGACCTGCTCAAGCATGCCCCCATCCACGGCATGGCCCACATCACCGGCGGCGGCCTCAAGGAAAACATCATCCGCGTGGTGCCGGACGGTCTCGGCATTGCGCTGGACGCTTCGGCGATCGTGCTGCCGCCGGTATTCGAGTGGCTGATGCGCGAGGGCAACGTGGCGCGCGAAGAGATGTGGCGCACGTTCAACTGCGGCATCGGCTTCACCGTGATCCTGCCGCACGACGCGGTGGCTGCGGCATCGGCCCTGCTGGCGAAGCATGGCCTGGCCAGCTCGGTGATCGGCGGCATCGTGCCGGCGCAGGGCGACGAGCGCGTGCGGATCGGCTGACCACGCCTGCAGCGCTGTCGATGACCACGTCACTGCCACGTGTCGCCGTGCTCGCCTCCGGGCGCGGCAGCAACCTGGCCGCCCTGTTCGCCGCGCGTGAGCGGGGCGAACTGCCGGTGGAGTTCGTGCTGGTCGGCAGCGACAAGGCCGCTGCCGGCGCATTGCGGCTGGCCGAAGCCGCCGGCATCCCCACACTGGCGCTCGACCCGCGCAGCTACCCGGATCGGCGCGCGTTTGATCTGGATCTGTTGGCCCGCATCGCCGCCAGCGGTGCACAGTTGCTGGTGCTGGCCGGCTACATGCGCATTCTCGATGGCGAGGCGCTACGTCCCTGGGTCGGCCGGATGATCAACATCCACCCCTCGCTGCTGCCGAAATACCGCGGCCTGCATACCCATCGCCGCGCGCTGGAAGCGGGCGACCGCGAACATGGCGCCAGCGTGCACTTCGTCACCGCCGAGCTGGATGGCGGCCCGGTGATCGCGCAGGCGCGCCTTGCGATCGAGGCCGGCGACGACGAACAGCAGCTGGCACAGCGACTGCTGCCGCTGGAGCACCGGCTGTTGCCGGCGGTACTGCAGCTGCTGGCCAACGGCCGGCTGCAATGGGATGGCTACGCTCCCCGCTTCGACGGCCAGCCACTGCCGGCGCCGCTGCTGCTGGGTGAGCGCGGACTGCTGGCGACGGAGTGATCCACGGTTCAGCCCGGAGTCGGCAGACTCGGCAGATGACGATCCGATCCCTGCTTGCCCCCCTCCTCGGCCTTGGCCTGCTGCTCGGCACGCAGGCCGCCAGCGCCGCCACGCCCACCGGCTTCACCGCCACCTACAACGTGCTGCAGGGCGGCGAGCCGATCGGCGTCGCCAACGTGACCCTGCGTGCCGCCGGCAACGGCGAGTGGGTCTATCGCAAGGAGATGAAGGGCACCAGTGGCCTGGCCGCCGCGCTCGGTGCCGATGTCACCGAAACCTCGCGTTTCCGCTGGAACAGCGATATCCCCGAGGCAATCAGTTACGACTACCAATTGGTGGCCGCGATCAAGAACAAGCAGCGCCACATGGCGGTCGACTGGGCCACGCACCGGGTGACGGTCAACGAGGGCAAGGGCCCGCAGACTTACCCGGCCAGTCCCGGCATGGTCGAGCGCAACACCACGCCACTGGCACTGGGCCTGGCACTGCGCGACGGCAAGCAGCAGATCGCGTTGCCGGTGGCAGTGCGCCAGAATGTGCAGACGCAGAACTTCAAGATCACCGGCAAGGAGCACATCAAGGTGCCGGCCGGCAGTTTCAACGCCGTGCGCGTCGATCGCACCGATGCCGACCGCGGCTTCAGCGCGTGGTATGCGCCGGATCGTTACCCGCTGCCGGTGAAGTTGTCGCAGCATGACGGCGGCGACACCGTGATGGAACTGGTGAGCTACCACTCGTCCTGAGCGCGGTTATCCGGGCCTGCTCGATGCCCGACATGATTACTGCTGCAACGTGTCCCTGACTGCAGCACCCTCGGGCAGCGGTTGCGGAAAGCGGATGCGCGCGCTGTTTCCCTGTCCCGAACGCCGCTGCAGTTCCAGCGGCCAGCCGAAGCGTTCGCTGATGCGCTGGGCGATCGCCAGCTCGAAACCGTGCCGATCGGCGCCGCGCGCGCGCAATGGGGCGCCGGACACCGGCGCATCGACGGGACCACTTACGCTCACCACGCCAGGCAGGACGGTGATCACCACGCGCCCCTGCTCGATCTGCTGGCAGGCGTTGCGGATCAGCTGCCAGCACAGCACCGCGAAGGCCCGCGACGAGCCCTGCAGCGCAAAACGCGCGGGTTCCTCCAGCTGCAACTCGATCGGCCGCCCGGCCAGTACTTCACGGACAGACTCCAGTTCCTGCCGCAACACGTCATTGACGATAAAGCACTCGCGCTCGAGGCCGACGTCCGATTCACGCGCAAGAATCAGCAGCGCCTCGACCAGCGCCTCCATCTCCAGCGTGGCACGTTTGATCCGGCGCACGGAGCGGGAACCGAATTCACTGATGTGCTCTTCGTCGGCGAGCATGTCGACCGACATCTTGATGACGGTGAGCGGACTGCGCAGCTCGTGGCTGGCATCGCGGGTGAAGTTGCGCTCGCGCTGGTTGTAGCCGGCGATGCGGGTGGCGAAGCCTTGCAGTCCGCGCGCCAGCGAGGCGACATCGGCATCGCCATGGCTGGACAGCTGATCCAGACGCTGCGACTCGGGGCCGGGTTGCTGACCGTCCCAGCGGTTGACCAACCGGGCCAGCGCACGCACCGGCCGCCACTCACGCCGGGTAGCCACCCAGGCGAGCATGGTGGTGATCACGATCGCGGCAATCACCGCTGGCGCCGGCGCGACGCCATAAATGCCCATGACGCAGATGATCACCACGGCCACGAACTGCAGCCCGAACACCCACGCGATACGCCGGCGGAAGGCGCCCACCTGAAAATGGAGTGTTTTGACCCTGCTGTCCATGACCCTCGTTCGCCGCATCGATTTCACGCCGTCTGGACGGTCGACGCCACCTCCGACTCAAGATCCGCAAGGCGATAACCGGCCGAATGGATGGTGTGTAGCAGGGGCCGTGCGAAGGGTTTGTCGATAACCCGGCGCAGGTTGTACAGGTGCGAGCGCAAGGTGTCGGAATCGGGCAACGTGTCGCCCCAGATCTCGCGCTCGATATCGCGCCGGCTGACCACCCGCGGCGACTCGCGCATCAGGATCGCCAGCAGCTTCAGGCCGATCGGTGAAACCACCAGTTCCTGGCCCTCGCGGGTCAGCCGCAAGGTGGCGGTATCCAGGGTCATGTCGCCCACGGTGAGCACCTCGGTGGACACCTGGCGGCGGTCGCGGCGGATCAGTGCGCGCAGCCGCGCCTCCAGTTCGCGTACCTCGAACGGCTTCACCAGATAGTCGTCGGCGCCTGCCTCGAGACCTGATAGTTTGTCCTCCAGCGTGTCACGCGCGGTCAGCATCAGCACCGGCGTGGATTTCTTGGCCTCCCGGCGCAGCTTGCGACAGACCTCCAGCCCATCCAGGCCGGGCAGCATCAGGTCCAGCACGATCACGTCGTAGCTGTTCGCCACGGCCAGGTGCAGGCCGCTGACGCCATCGGCCGCAAAGTCGACCGAATAGCCGCGGCGCTCCAGGAACTCGCCGACCATCTCGGCGATCTGGCGATTGTCCTCGACCAGAAGAATCAGTCCCGCTTGCTCGTCATGCATGGTCATGTCGTGCCACCTCCGTCTACTTCACATATGTGAAGAGATAACCGGTTGAAGGGTGATGGTCACGTGAAATCAACCGCGGGTGGTTCAGAACCGGTTCGGCTTGCCGTTCAATGCAGTAGCGGCTGCAGTTGCCGCCATACGGTGTCGAGCACCTTCGGTTCGGCACTGGCCACCGGATGCAGGCCATCGTCCTGCATCAGCGCGGGATCGAGCGCGATGCCATCGAGCAGGAACGGCACCAAGGCGACATGCCGCGTGCGGGCCAGCTCCGCATAGATCGCACGCAGGCCATCGCGATACTGCGGGCCGTAGTTCACCGGCAGCTCGATGCCCAGCAGCAACACGCGCACCTTTGCCTGCTGCGCCATGTCCAGCATCGCTGCCAAGTTGTCGTGCAGGGCCGGCAGCGGCAATCCCTGCAAGCCATCGTTGGCGCCCAACTCCAGCATCAGCACCGCCGGGTGGTACTTCGTGAGCAGCGCCGGCAGGCGGTGGCGCCCGCTCAGCGAAGTCTCGCCACTGATGCTGGCATTGACCACGGTCCACTTCGGCACCATGTTGCCCAGACGCGCATCCAGCAGATGCACCCAGCCGGACTCGATCGGGATGTTGTGCGCGGCGGACAGCGAGTCACCCAGCACCAGTACGGTTTTCGGTTGCGCCGCCTGGGCGCTGCCGATGCCGAACAGAAATACCCACAACCAAAGGCATCGACGCATGAGTGATTCTTCCGGTCCACTTCTCGAGGCCTGTGATGTTAGCAAGTCGGTCAGCGGCCCCGAGGGAAGACTCGATATCCTGCGCGAGGTCAGCCTGCAGATCCGCAGCGGTGAGAGCTTCGCCATCGTCGGCGCCTCCGGCTCCGGCAAGACCACCCTGCTTGGCCTGCTGGCCGGGCTGGACACGCCCAGCGGCGGCCGCATCCAGCTGGACGGCCATGCGCTGGAACTGCTGGACGAGGAGGCGCGCGCGGACCTGCGCCGGCGGCTGGTCGGCTTCGTGTTCCAGTCGTTCCACCTGCTGCCCGCGCTCACCGCCGAGGAAAACGTGATGCTGCCGCTGGAACTGGAAGGCAGCAGCGCGGCGCGGCAACGTGCACGCGAGGCGCTGGAAGCGGTCGGGCTGACCCCGCGACGCCGACACTATCCGGCCCAGCTGTCCGGCGGCGAACAGCAGCGCGTGGCGATCGCGCGCGCGTTCGTGCACGGCCCGCGCGTGCTGTTCGCGGACGAGCCCACCGGCAACCTCGACCAGCGCACCGGCCACCACATCTGCGACCTGCTGTTTGCGCTCAACCGCGACCATCACACCACCCTGGTGCTGGTGACCCACGACGCGACCCTGGCTGCACGTTGCGACCGGCGGATCGAACTGGAGGAAGGCCGCACCGTGCTACCCGTCGCGGACGCACGCGCATGAAACTCCTGCTGCTCGCCCTGCGCAGCCTGCGCCGTGAATGGCACCTGCCGGAACTGCGCACACTGGCCGCCTCGCTGGTGCTGGCGGTGGTCGCACTTGGCGTGGTTGCCACTTTGGCGACGCGGATCGAGCGCGGCATGCTGGCCAGTGCCGCCGAATTGATCGGTGGCGACATCGGCGTGTCGTCGCCGCAGACGGTGCCGGAAAATTTCGTCGCCGAGGCCCGGCAGCGCGGCCTGCAGAGCACGCGCACAGCGAGCTTCCCCAGCGTGGCGTTCGCCCACCAGCAGAGCCAACTGCTCGACGTGCAGGCCAGCGATCCGCACTATCCATTGCGCGGCACGCTGGAGCTGGCCGACGCCGCTGGACGCTCCTGGAACGGTCACGCGCCGGCCGCTGGCCAGGTCTATCTCGACCATCGCGCGCTGGTCGCGCTGAACCTCAAGGTCGGCCAGTCGCTGCAACTGGGCGGCCGCGAACTGACGATTGCCGCCGAACTGCTGCGCCAGCCGGATGGCGGCGAACTGCTCGCGCTGGCACCACGTGCGCTGATGAGTCTGGCCGACGCCGAACAAGCCGGCCTGCTCGGCGTCGGCAGTCGCGCCCGCCATCGCCTGCTGTTGGCCGGCGAACCGGCAGCGGTACAGGGCTGGCGCGACTGGGCACAGTCGACCACGTTGCCACAGGGCGCCGAACTGATCACCCCGGAGCAGACGCAGGAGCGCATGCGCAGCGCATTCGATCGTGCCGGTGCTTTTCTACGCCTCACCGCGCTGCTGTCGGCGCTGCTCGCCGGCGTCGCCATCGCGCTGTCCGCACAGCGTTACGCGCGACGCAAGACGGCCGAAGTGGCCTTGTTGCGTGCACTCGGTACGTCACGCCGTCGCGTGCTGGGGCTGCTGCTCGGCACACTTGGCGCGCTCGCCCTGCCGGCGGCAACTCTCGGCTTGTTGCTGGCGCTGGGATTGGCGCAGCTGGCATGGCTGTTCGCCAGCCAGCTGTTCAGCAGCGTGCCCACCGTGCTGCCGCTGGCACCATCATTCGCCGCCGCCGCGATGGGTATCGCCGTGCTGGCCGGATTTGCACTGCCGCCGCTGGTGCGACTGGCCGACGTGCCACCAGTCGCGGTGTTCCGTCAAAGCATCACATCGCGGGTGCGGCGCTTCGACGTGCTGTACCTGATTCCGGTACTCGTCGCGCTCGGGTTGATCTGGAGCCAGAGCGATTCGCTCAAGCTGGCCGGCATCCTCGCCGTGAGCCTATGCGGCGTGGCGGTGGTGGCTGCGCTGTTGGCAGCCCTGCTGCTGTGGCTGGCGCGTCGCATCGCGCCCGGCGCACATCCGGCACTGCGGCTCGGCCTCGCCGCGCTGGCGCGGCGGCGCACCTTGAGCCTGATCCAGGCCACCGCGCTCAGCCTGGGCCTGTGCGCCTTGCTGCTGCTGGCGATCGTTGCGCCAGCCTTGCTGCAGGGCTGGCGACAAGAGCTGCCGGCGGATACCCCGAACTGGTTCGCATTGAACCTGCAGGACGACCAGCGCGCCGGCTTCGAGCAGGCCCTGGCCGGCATCGGCGGCAGCAAGCTCAACATGATGCCGCTGGCGGTGGGCAAGCTAACCGCGATCAACGGCCGGCCGATCGACAAGATGACGTTTGCCGACGAGCGTGCGAAGGACTGGACCGATCGCCAGCTGCGGTTGTCATGGGCAGGCGAATTGCCACCAGCGAACCAGGTGGTCGCCGGGCAATGGGCCGGAGCAAATCCAGCGCAGGCCGAGGTATCGATCGACACCATGTGGCGCGACATGCTTGCGCTGAAAGTGGGCGACACACTGAGCTTCAACGTCGGCGAAGGCAGCCTCGACGCCCGCGTCGGCAGCATCCGCAAGGTCGACTGGAGTTCGTTCCGGGTCAACTTCTTCCTGCTGCTCGATCCGCCCCATGCCAGCAATCTGCCACATACCTGGCTGGCCAGTTTCTATCTGCCACGCGGCCATGCCGTGCAACTGGCGCAGTTGTCGCGCGAGTACAGCAACCTCAGTCTGGTCGATGTCGACTCGCTGCTCGATCGCGTGCGTGAGATCGTCGATCGCGTCGGCAACGCCGTGCGCTGGATCCTCGGCTTCAGCCTGCTCGCCGGCGCCTTGGTGCTGGCCGCCGCACTCGCCGCCAGCGCCGCCGAGCGACGGCATGAAGCCGCCCTGCTGCGTACGCTCGGCGCACGCCGCAACCAGCTGCGCATCGCCGCCGCCTGCGAATTCGCCCTGCTCGGCCTGATCGCCGGCCTCACTGCCGCGTTCGGTGCCGCTGGTGCCGGCCTGTGGTTGGGCCATGCGGTGTTCCACATCGACGGCTTCGTGCCACCGCTGTGGCCGCTCGCGTGCGCCGCGCTCGGTGCCGCGTCCGTGGTGATGCTGCTGGGGCTGGCCGGCACGCGGAAGGTGACGCGGACCTCACCGATGCGTTTGTTGCGCGAAGGCTGAGCCGCCGCCAAGATCAGGCTATTCTGCACACTGACGGAGTCTGCATGTACACGCTCTACTACTCCCCCGGCACGGCGAGCATGGTGGTGCACCTGGCGCTGCTGGAGATCGGTGCACCGCATGAATTGCGGCTGGTGGATTTCGACGCGGACGCCCAGCACTCCGCGGCATATCTGAAGCTCAATCCGCGCGGCGTGGTGCCGACCCTGCTGATCGACGGGCGGCCATTGTCGGAATCGGCGGCGTTGCTGATGGTGTTGGCCGAGCGCCATCCGGAAGCAAAACTGGCGCCTGCGCCGGGTACGCCTGGACATGAATCGTGGCAACAGTGGATCGTCTATCTCAGCAATACGCTGATGTCGACCTACCGCTTCTGGTTCTATCCAGCGGAACTGGGCGCAACCGAGCACACGCCGGAAGTGCGCGCCGCCCTGCAGCGCAAGATCGAAGGCGTGTGGGATCTGCTCGATGCGCAGCTCGCCGCACATGGTCTGTATCTGCTCGGCCAGCAGTTCTCGGGTGCCGATCTTTTTCTGACCATGCTGATGCGCTGGTCACGCAACATGCCACGTCCGGCCACCGGATGGCCCGCGCTAAAGCGGCTGGCTGATCTGATACGTGCACGACCAAGCTGGCAGAAGCTGTACGAGATCGAAGGACTCGGTGAATGGTGATCTGCGTCTCGACCAGGCGCTGACGATGAGTGATGCGAATGCATCATCCACAGCGTCATCCTCGTGGATGCAAAAGCTGCAGGCCGAATGGCTGTTGCTGCTGTTCGGCGCACTGACGATCGCACTGGCCGTGCTCGATCCACAACCGCTGGCGAAGTACCGGCACTGGTTGCAGTTGCCGACCTTAGCCGGCCTGACGGGCCTGCTGATCGCGATCCAGGGCATCCGTGACAGCGGGCTGGTGCAGCATGCAGCGGTGGCGGTCGTGGCGCAGGCACATTCATTGCGGAGTCTTGGTCTGCTGCTGGTAACCGCGTCGGCGCTGCTGTCGATGGTGCTGACCAACGACGTGAGCCTGTTCCTGATCGTGCCGCTGACGCTGGCGATCGGCGGCATCTCGAATCTGCCGGTACGACGCATGGTGGTGCTGGAGGCGCTGGCAGTGAATGCGGGCTCCACGCTGAGCCCGATCGGCAATCCGCAGAACCTGTTGCTGTGGCAGCACTCGCAACTGCCATTCCTGCATTTCACCCTGGCCATGCTGCCGACCGCCGCCGTGATGTTCGTCCTGCTAGCGGCCTTCACCCTGTTGTGGCTGCCACGTGACCGGATCGAACTGACGCCGGAGCGGATCGACGGCCGGGTGACTTCGGGCCGACTCGGTGCTTGGTCGATGGCGGCACTGGCTGGGATGGTGGTGCTGATGGAATACCACCATGCACCGTTGGGTGCCGCGCTGCTGCTGGTGCTGTTCGCGCTGCTGGCACGTTCGAGCCTGCTGCGGATCGACTGGTTGCTGCTGCTCACATTCGCCGCGATCTTCCTTGGCCTGGGGCACGGCGCCGAGCTGCCGCTAGTGCGTCAGGCGCTGGACCGACTCGACTTCAGCCAGCCGCTGACCTTGTATGTCAGTGGCATCCTCGCCTCGCAACTGATCAGCAATGTGCCATCGACGGTCTTGCTGCTCGACCGAGCTTCCGACGCGATCGCGCTGGCCGTTGCGGTGAATGTGGGTGGCTTCGGCCTGGCGATCGGCTCGCTGGCGAACCTGATCGCGCTGCGCTTGGCGAAACAACCACAAGGACTGCGGCTGTTTCACTTGGTCTCGATCCCATTCCTTATGGTGAGCGCACCGCTGGTATATCTGGCCTGGCGCTGGCTGGGCTGAATCGCTCGCTATCAATCGTCGTCTTTCGGCACGCTGACCTTGCCCTTGACGTCGCTGTGGCTGACGTCGCCGCTGCCCTTGGCGCCGAGGCTTAAATCGCCAGCCACATCGCTCACGGTGAAATCGCCGGAACCCAAGGTATCCGCACGCACGCTGCCACCGACCTTGCGCAACACTACATCGCCCGAACCGATGCTGCCGATCTTGGCGTCGCCGGTGATGCCGGTGGCCTTGAAGTCACCTGAACCAACTGAACCCAGCTCCAGATTGCCGATATCGGTGGCATCGACATCACCGGAACCCACGCTGGTGGCGAACTTGCCGGAGACTTTGTGTACGTGCAGATCACCGGAGCCGACATTGCTTTGCAGCTGCTGCAGGCCGCTGACATCGGCGTCGCCCGAACCCACGCTGACCGTCACCAGAAGGCTGGCAGGCAACTGCACCGAGACGTCGAGATTCGCGTAGGAGCTGCCGAACAGGCTGATGGAGAAATGGTTGTCACCACCAATATCGAGCAGCAATTGATCGCCTTCGCGTCGCTGGGTGACCTGCAGCCCATCCAGCAAGGTTTTGTCCGAGGCGCAGGCACGACCGGTCAGAGTCAACCCCTTGATGCTGTCACTGCCCGCCAGGTGCAGGTTCTGGTTATGCACCTCGATCTGTACCGCACGAACCCCGGCCAGGTCGAGCTGGAGATTACGTGGCGCCTCGTACTTGCATGGGGTGACGGCGAACGCGGCAAACGGGACCAGCAGCAGGGCTGCGGCAAAAAGGCGGTGCATGGGACTCTCCTCGGGTGATCGACAGGCATGAGATGCCGCGGATGGCAAAAGGGTTGCAACCGTGGTGAATCGATCCCGATGAGGGCTACGCGATGGCCAGGCCACCGCGCAGTTTCACGGCTGGCGTTCAAGTGCCTTGGCGCGTTGCCACAACTGCTCCTGTTCGGCGAGCGTACGCTCACCGAACGCACCGCCCTCGGCCGCCGCCAATTGCTCCATCTGCCGGAAGCGTCGCTCGAACTTCGCATTGGCATGGCGCAGGGCACGTGAGAAATCGACCTTGGCATGACGTGCCAGATTCACCACCACGAACAGCACGTCGCCGATCTCGTCTTCCAGTCGCGCCGGGTCGGCACCGTTGGCGAACTCGGCGCGCACCTCGCCCACTTCCTCGGTCAGCTTGGCCAGCACCGGTTGCGGGTCGGCCCAGTCGAAACCCGTGGCTGCAGCACGCTGCTGCAGCTTCAACGCGCGCTTCCATTCTGGCAGGCCTGATGAAACGCCGGCCAGAGCACTGGTGTCGGCCGGCTCGCCCCTGGCCATGCGTTCGGCCGTCTTGATGTCTTCCCACGCCTGTTTCTGTGCTTCGACATCGGCATAACGTACGTCACCAAACACATGCGGATGGCGCCGGCGCATCTTGCGGCTGATCGTATCGGCGACATCGGCAAAATCGAACAGCCCCGCCTCCTGCGCCATCCGCGCATGGAACACCACCTGCAGCAGCAGATCGCCCAGCTCATCGCGCAGGTCCGACCAGTCTCGACGGTCGATCGCGTCGGCCACCTCGTAGGCTTCCTCGATGGTGTATGGCGCGATCGAGGCGAAATCCTGCTGCACGTCCCATGGACAGCCGTGCTGCGGATCGCGCAGGCGCGCCATGATGGCGAGCAGGTCGGCCACGCTGTAGCGCTGGTCGTCGCTCACCGGGTCATTCACAGCCGGCTGCATGCAGTCGGGCGGCCCAGTCGATCGAAGGATCACCCACGGCGATGAACTCGGGGTTGAGCAGCGACTCGCCACGGTTGTAGCGGAACGCCCGTCCCTGCAGATCCATCACCGCACCGCCGGCTTCCTGCAGCACGCATTGCGCCGCCGCAGTATCCCACTCGCTGGTGGGACCGAGGCGCAGATAGACGTCCGCTGCGCCACGCGCGATCAGGCAGAATTTCAGCGAGGAACCGAGCGGCACCAGCTGATGATCGGCACCCAGCAGGGCCTGCAGCATACTGTCCTGCAGGCTGCCATGCGAGCGGCTGCCGGCGAGCACGGGTGGTTGCGCCAATGGCCGTGCGTGGATGCGTCGCCAGTCGCCACCCGCATGGGTCTGCAGCCACGCGCCGTGGCCTTGCTCGGCCACATACAACTCACCAGTCACCGGCGCCAGCACCACGCCCAGCACGGACTGGTGATCGTCGATCAGCGCGATGTTGACGGTGAACTCGCCGTTGCGCTTCACGAATTCGCGAGTGCCGTCCAGCGGATCGACCAGCCAGTAGCGCGACCAGTGCTGGCGCTCGGACCAGGCCAGTGCCTTGGCCTCTTCCGACAGCACCGGCAATACCGGATCGAGTGCCGCCAGACCGGTCATGATGACCTGCTGCGCAGCGAGGTCCGCGGCGGTCAACGGCGAGGCGTCCGCCTTGGTCTGCACCGCGAAATCGCTGTGGTAGATCGCCAGGATCGCCTCGCCGGCGGCGCGGGCGATCTCGCCGATCTGGCGGGCAAGGGCGGGAACCGCACTCATGTGCGCTGACTCATGCACGTTGAAACCGCCCGGCGAGATACTCGCGGGCCATGAACAGCGCGGCAATCGAGCGCCCTTCGGTCACGTCATCGCGCCCAAGCAGGGTATGCAGTTCGGACATTTTCCACGGCACCACATCGAGTTCCTCCGGCTCATCACCGATCAAGCGCTCGGGATACAGATCCTGCGCCAGCACCACATGCGCCATGTGCGTCATGTACGACGGTGACAGCGACAGGTTGTGCAGGATTTTCAGTCGGCGCGCGCCATAGCCGATCTCTTCCTTCAGCTCGCGCTCGGCGCCCTGCTCGGCGGTCTCGTCCTGATCCAGCCGCCCTTTCGGCAGACCGAGCTCGTAGCGACCAACACCGGCGCCGTATTCGCGCACCAGCAACACGGTGTCGTCGTCGAGCATCGGCACGATGATCACGGCGCCCAAGCCACTACCCTTCAAGCGCTCGTAGGTGCGGCGTTCGCCATTGGAAAACTCCAGGTCGAGCTGCTCGACATGCAGGAAGTGACTGTCTTTGACGTCACGCGTGGCGTGGATGATCGGTGGTTTGCGCATCCGCACATTCTAGCGCGGCGACCATCCCGGCGCAGACGATCAAGATGCAGGCCTGTGCAGCCGTCGCAGCGCCTGCTGGTGGATCGCCGACGTACCCGCCAGCACACTGCGCGTGTCCAGCGTCAGCGGCGCGCCCTCCAGATCGGTGAAAACACCACCGGCCTCGCGCACGATCACGGCCAGTGCGGCGATGTCGAGGATGTTCACGTCCGACTCGATCACCAGATCCAGCGAGCCGCGCGCCAGCAGGTGGTAGTGGCAGAAATCACCGTAGCCGCGGATACGGTTGCTGTCGCGGATCAGTGCACCCAGTGCGTCCCAGCGCGCATCGCCGGTCAGCGTCTTGATATTGCCGGTGGAGACCGATGCCTCGCCGATCGCACTGGTATCCGCCACGCGCACGCGTTCACCATCGAGCCATGCACCATTGCCGCTGCTGGCCCACATCGTCTCGCCGTAGATCGGTGCACTGGATACGCCCAGCACCAGTTCGTCGCCAACCATCAAGGCGATCTGGGTGGAAAAGAACGGCGTGCGACGCACGAAACTCTTGGTGCCATCGAGCGGATCGACCAGCCAGAGCAGGCCGCCGCGGTCACCCTCGAGGCCGCCGCCGTCATAACCAAATTCCTCACCATAGATCGCCGCCTCCGGCAACGCCGCCTGCAGGATCTGCCGGATCGCACGCTCGGCCTCGCGGTCGGCGATGGTCACCGGCGTCGCATCCGGCTTCAGTTCCACCTCGACGCCGCGGCGCCAGTAGTGGCGGATTACTTCGGCGGCCGCGGCCGCCGCTTCACGTGCGGCGCCCAGTGTCGACACGGCCATCTCGGGATTCATGGTGCGGAATTCATGGTAGTTGGGTGCCCTGATTGGTGACAGTCGTGCCGGGTAAAGCACCCGCCAAACCGCCGCTATGCTGGATATGTATCTTGCCATTGGCATCCGGCTGGCCCAGCCCGGCCAGCCAATGACGCAATGACGGATCAGTCTGTCGGGCGCGCAACGTCGCGTCCAGTCGCCAGCCGAGCGGACTCAGCTGCAGCTGGCCATCGACCTGCAGCGGACCGTGTCCGTCATCCTGCCATTGCGCCTGGATCACGCCATTTTGTGCCTGCGCCTGACCCTGCAGATCGCCCAGGGCCACCTCGCCATTCCGCGTATGCATGACGGCGTGCTGCCATCGCGCCTGCGCCTGCAACTGCAGCGGCCAGCCACCTTGCAGGATGGCGTGTTCGACGGTCAGCTGCACCTCACCACGCGGCTGACCCAGCGGCAGATTGGCATGCGGCAACCATGCTGCGAGTTCGGCCTGCAGGTTCACCCCACGCCATTCGACCCGTTGCTCGGGCAGCGGCTGCATCTCTCCGGAAAAATCGAGCTGTGGCCCATGGAAATCCAGTCGGGCCTGTGCCTGTCCGAGCAGCGCCCGCCGTGACAGCGTCCATTGCAGTCGTCCCAGCGGGTGGCCATCCGCAGCCAGCACTTGTCCGGCCCGACCATCCCACAGCGAACCCTGCAGCTGTTGCAGGCGCAGTCCGTGCAGTTGCGGTTCGATCCAGGGCAGCGCCCAGCGCACCGGCAGGAACCACAACAGCAGCGCCGCGGCCAGCAACAGGACACCAAGACCAAGCAGGCATTTTCGCAGGTAGTTCAAACGTCGATTTCCGGAATGGTCCCCACGCAGGCTTGAGCACCCGTCGTGGAGCGCCGATGATAGCCGGATGACCATCCCCGCAAGCAGCAATGCCGCGCTCGCCACGCGCGACCTGAAACATCTGTGGCATCCCTGTACGCAGATGCATGACCACGGCATCACTGGTCACGGCAGTGTGCCGATGGTGCCCATCGTGCGTGGTGAAGGCGCGTGGCTGATCGATGCCGACGGCCGGCGCTATCTGGATGGCATCAGCTCGTGGTGGACCAACCTGTTCGGTCATGCCAATCCACGCATCGCCGCCGCACTGGCCGCCCAGGCAACGATGCTGGAACACGTGATCTTTGCCGGCTTCACGCATGAGCCAGCGATCGAACTGGCCGAGGAACTGGTACGCATCACGCCACCGGGACTGGATCGCGTGTTCTACGCCGACAACGGCTCGGCCGCGATCGAAGTGGCGCTGAAGATGAGCTTCCACTACTGGCTCAACCAGGGTCACGGCGAGAAGACCCGCTTCATCGCGCTCACTGGCAGCTATCACGGCGAGACGCTGGGTGCGCTGTCGGTCAGTGATGTGGCGCTTTATCGCAAGACCTATGCGCCGCTGCTGCTGACACCGTTCCTGGCGCCTTCGCCAGACGCCTATGCAGGTGAGCCGGGCGAATCACCCGAACAGACGGCCATGCGTCGCCTGGGCGAACTGCGTGCCCTGCTGGAACGTCATGCGCACGAGACCTGCGCGGTGATCGTCGAGCCACTGGTGCAATGCGCCGGCGGTATGCGCATGTATCACCCCGGTTATCTGACCGGCCTGCGTGCGTTGTGCGACGAGTTCGCGGTGCATTTCATCGCGGACGAGATCGCGGTCGGCTTTGGCCGAACCGGCACACTGTTCGCCTGTGAACAAGCCGGCGTGTCACCGGATTTCATGTGCCTGTCGAAGGGGCTTACCGGTGGCTTCCTGCCATTGTCGGCCGTACTCACCACCAACCGCATCTACGAGGCGTTCTACGCGGAATACAGTGCCGGCAAGGCCTTCCTGCATTCGCACAGCTACACCGGCAACCCGCTGGCCTGCAGGGTGGCGCTGGAGACGCTGGCGATCTTCCGCGATGAACCGGTGCTTGAACGCAACCGCACGCTCGCCATGCATCTGGCACTCCGCCTGCAACCGTTGCGCGAACACCCGCACGTCGCCGACGTGCGCCAGACCGGCATGATCGCCGCCATCGAACTGGTCGCCGACAAAGCGAGCCGTCGTCCGTTTCCGGCGGCGGAACGACGTGGCCTGCGCGTCTACCTGCACGGACTCCAGCATGGCGCACTGCTGCGCCCGCTCGGTGACGTGGTGTATTTCATGCCGCCCTACGTCGTCAGCAAGACCGAGATCGACCTGCTGGTGGACGTGGCGGTGGCCGGCATCGAACGTGCGGTGGCTGACTGAGCCACCGTCTCACTGAAGCATCGCCTCAGTGAATGGACGGGTCTAGCATGCGCAGGGCCTGCCCCGTATTCATCTCGCCAGTGTTCAACAGATCCTGCCGGCTATAGCTGCGCCCGGCCACACCCTGCAGGCATTGCCCCTTCTTCGCGGGAATCAGGCTGCCGGTATCGCGGATGCACACACGGTCACCCGGCTTGATCACCTGATGATCCTGTGTGGCGTTGGCCTGGCTGGATGTCGTGTTGGCACTCGGGCTGGCCACCTGCGCGGACGCGCTCTGGGCGACGGCCAGTGCGCTGACGCCGAGGCCGACGGCCAGTGCGAGCGAAATGATCGTGGTCTTGAGCATGGCGTACACCTCGTTGATACCTGCATATGTGCTTCTTCATCCTCCCCCGATCGCCACCGGCAAGCAAGGCATGCCATGCGGGTATCTCGCCGGCGTTCAGCTAACCAGCTCCCCGCCACTGTTCGAGCGCCGGCGCCCCGTCGCCTCGGCTATGCTTGTGTCTTTAGCATGATCGCAATACCTGCATGCGCACCATCCGTATCCATGTCGCCCTGCCGCTTGCCGTCGATGCGGAACTGGCGTTGCCGGCACAGGCCGGCGAGCACGTATCGCGCGTGCTGCGTCTCACCGCCGGCGGTCCGCTGACCCTTTTCAATGGCGATGGCAACGACTATCCGGCAACCATCCAGACTGTCAGCAAGCGCGAAGTCGTGGTGCGGGTGGATGCGCGACAGACTCTCGCCAATGAGTCACCCCTGCCGCTGACCCTGGCGCAGGGCGTCGCCCGCGGCGAGAAGATGGACCTGATCGTGCAGAAGGCCACCGAGCTTGGCGTGGTACGGATCGTGCCACTGCTGACCGAGCGCTCGGAGGTGAAGCTGGATGCCGCCCGTGCGGAGAAGCGGCTGGCGCACTGGCGTGCGGTAGCGGCCAGCGCTTGCGAGCAGAGCGGCCGCGCACGCTTGCCGGAAATCACGCCAGCCCTGTCGCTGCCGACATGGCTCGAAAGTCTGGCCGATGACGGTGCGCTGCGTGTGGCCCTGCTGCCAGAAGCCACGCGCTCATCCCGCGAACTGCGCTTTGCCACGGCCGGCGGCCTGCTGGTGGTGGGTCCGGAAGGCGGCCTGGGCGAACGCGATATCAACGCGTTGACGGCTGCCGGCTTCGACGGGCTGCGACTGGGGCCGCGCATCCTGCGCACGGAAACGGCGGGACTGGCTGCACTGGCGGCGCTGCAGGCATTGCACGGCGACGGCTAGGAACGTGGGCGGTAGAAACGTTCGCGGCGAAAAGTCCTCTGCGCGAGGACAGTTTTTCGACGATTCGCCGGCCCATAGTGGTTCTATGGGCCAAGAAGCGGCGGAAAAATGGACCGCGTAGAGGGCTTTG
>JBOHYM010000032.1:0-31544 GCA_050737735.1 Rhodanobacter sp.
CCTGTCATGCAGGCGTGCAACCGGCACGGCGGCAGGAATGGCCGTGTTGGCGCGAAAAAGTCGTGGATTCGGCGAGCATTTTCTCCCAAGTAATTGATTTTTAACACTCTTTAATGCGGCAGTGCGACTTGTTATCGTGCGCCCGCTCGGGTTACGCTCCGTAATCCCCCGCGTCATTGAGACGCGCACACGCAGATGAGGATCACCATGAAGCATGTCCGTGGGTTGACCATGCTGGCGAGCGCAGCCCTGCTGCTGACCTTGGCAAGCAGTCCGGTACTGGCCAGTGACACGGCCAAGACCAAGCAGCAAGTGCAGTATCCCAACGCAACCCGCGTGGCACCGAAACTCGATCTGACCAGCGAGAAAGAACAGAAGCAGCTCAACGAGGGTCTGGATGCGGTCAGCTCCGGCGACAAGGCCAAGGCCGAGCAGACGCTGCAGCCGCTGGTCGATGGCAGCAAGAGCAAGTACGCCCAGGCGCTCGCGCTGCAGGGTCTGGCCACGATCAAGTACAACGACGGCGACCTCAAGAGCGCGATCGACCTGCTGCAGCGTTCGCTGGCCATCGGCGTGATGCCGAACGACACTTACTTCCAGCTCGAATACATGCTGGCGCAGTTCCAGCTGGCCGCCGAGCAGTACCAGCCCGCGCTGGACACGATCGCCAAATGGCGCGCCGAGGGCAAGAAGGAAACCGCCAACTCCTATGCGCTCGAAGGCAATGCCGATTACCGCTTGCAGAAGTACCCGGAGGCGATTGCTGCGATCAAGAAGGCGCAGTCGCTGACCGACAAGCCGGAAGCCAGCTGGAACCAGATCCTGATGGCCAGCTATTCCGAGTCCGGCCAGGGCGACCAGGCTGCGAAAGTGGCCGAGGACACCTACGCCGCAAACCCGAATGATCCTGACGCACTCAACAATGCCGTCGCGGTGCTGATGCAGGCGCAGAAGAATCCCGAAGCGATCCAGTTGATGGAAAAGGCGCGGGCCAGTGGCACGCTCAAGTCCGAAACCAACTACGTGAATCTGGCCAAGCTGTACCTGATCACGGGCCAGTCCAGCAACGATCCCAAGCCGGATGCGGCCAAGGCCGCGCAGGTGCTTGAGGAGGGCATGGGCAAGGGCGTGGTCACCGGCAGCGCGGACAACGAGATGCTGCTGGGGCAGTCCTACGAGATGGCGGACAACTCCAGCAAGGCGCTCGATACCTATACCAAGGCTGCGGCGACCGCCACCAACGGTGAGCCCGCCCTGCGCGCGGGCCAGCTGCTGCTGACCGAAAACAAGTTCAGCCAGGCGAAGGGCATGCTCCAGCAGGGCATCGGCAAGGGCGTGAAGCAAAAGGGTGCCGCCTACATGCTGCTGGCCGAAAGCGAGATCGGCCTGAAGAACAAGCCTGCTGCGATCGCAGCGTTGAAGCAGGCTGAACAGCAACCGGAAACCGCCGACAAGGCCAGGGCCCGACTGAAACAGGTCAGTGCCAGCAAGTAAGGCCGTGCGCTGCACTTGCGTGGGGTAGATGGACGTCCATCTATCTGCCTCGCGGGTGCTATACAAAAGTCATGTGCTGTTGTACCGTTGAAACCTTTCCCTGCGTCTCCCCAGCGGCGAGTTCCGTCCAGGCAACACAGACGGATTCGGGTTACGCCCTGCGGTAACGTTCTCTTCCGATTGATCAGCTCCAGACAGTGACAGATGGCCTCAAGTAACGAAGAAATCGGGCGCGAGCCGTTTAGTTGGAAACGCACCTGGGCGTTGGCAGTTGCCATCGGGCTGCATGCGTTTGCGTTTATGTTGCTGGTGGCGCCGATGGCACCGCCGCACCAGAACCACAAGGATAAGGAACACGTTGTCCAGGTGACCTTCCAGGAACCGCCGCCACCACCACCACCACCACCGCCGCCGCCGCCGGAGCCGCCGAAGCAGCCGCCGCCGAAGATCATCCAGCAGCTCAAGCCGCCGCCGACACCGCCGCCGCCGACACCGCCACCACCGGTGGAAGAACGCTCGGCGATGGCGACCCAGGCACCGCCACCGGCACCGCCAGCACCACCGGCGCCACCGGCAGACATCACGGCGAGTCAGGATCTCAGCTACAACAGCCGGATGCAGCCGAAGTACCCCCCGCAAGCCATGCGGCAGCATCATGAAGGCACGGTTATCCTGATGATCCTGGTTGGAGTGGACGGATCACCAAAGGACATCAAGGTCGACAAGTCCAGTGGCTTCCGCGAACTTGATCGTGCAGCCATGGAAGCGGCAAGACAGTGGCGGTTCAACCCGACCATCAGAAACGGACAAAAGGTTGAGGGTTACGCTCGCGTTCCCGTCAACTTCAATCTCAATTCGCTGTAATCCGGTTTCAGTGGATTACAGTTACAGTTCACGCTTGACTTCCCTAGGGTAGCGTTATGTTCCTACAGACTCCTGCAACAACCGATGCCGCCCAGGCCATGGGTGGCAATACCAACGCTGAAGCCATGAAGCAGATGGGCTTCGCCAACCTGATGCAGAACTTCGACTGGCTCGGCTGGGTCGTGTTCGTGACGCTGGTGGCGATGTCGTTCCTGTCCTGGTACTTCATCATCGCCAACGGCATCCGCAACGCCACGGTGAAGGCACGCGCCGACAAGGTCATTGACGGCTTCTGGAGCAATGGCTCCACCCAGGACGCGATCCGCGAACTGGAGGCCCAGCCCAAGAGCGAGCCGTTCTCCAAGATCGCGCTGGATGCCGCCTCGGCGGTAGCCCATCACCAGCAGACCACCGCCGGCACCACCGGTCGCCTGGCTGAGTCGCTGAGCCGCTCGGAGTTCATCGATCGCGCCCTGCGCCAGTCCGTGGCCCGCGAGAGCATGCGTCTGGAAGGCGGCATGACCCTGCTCGCCACCGTCGGTTCTGCCGCACCGTTCGTCGGCCTGCTCGGTACCGTGTGGGGCATCTACCACGCGCTGATCGGCATTGCCGCCACCGGCAACGCCTCGATGAACGCCGTGGCCGGCCCGGTCGGTGAAGCGCTGATCATGACCGCGTTCGGTCTGTTCTCCGCGATCCCCGCGCTGTTCGCCTACAACTTCTTCAGCCGCTCGAACCGAGTGACCTACGCCCGCTTCGACGAATTCGCGCATGACCTGCACGACTTCTTCGCTACCGGTTCGCGTGTCGAAGGTTCCGCACCGACACTGAAGTCGTAAGAGAGGTCTGACTCATGTCCATGAGCACCGGTGGCAATACCGGCGGACCGATGTCAGAAATCAATGTCACGCCGCTGGTCGACGTGATGTTGGTACTGCTGATCATCTTCATGATCACCGCACCGCTGATGTCGCACTCCATTACCATCGATTTGCCCACCGCCAATCCGAAGACCAAGGATGAGGATCTGCCGGTACCGCCCATTGATCTCGCGATCAAAGAGGATGGCAGCTTGTACCTCAATGATCATCCGGCGACGGAGGCCGAACTGAAGGCACAGTTCGCGGTGGAAGCGCAAAAGTCACCGCAGCCCGAGCTGCAGATCCGCGCGGACAAGTCGACCCAGTTCAAGATCGTGAAGAAGGTCATTGGCGACGCGAAGGAT
The DNA here is from genome assembly GCA_050737735.1 of Rhodanobacter sp. Lineage (GTDB taxonomy): Bacteria > Pseudomonadota > Gammaproteobacteria > Xanthomonadales > Rhodanobacteraceae > Rhodanobacter. The sequence goes on from JBOHYM010000032.1 coordinate 3,584, forward strand.
TCGGGCATGGTCCATGTCGGCTTCATGACGCATGACGTGCCGAAGGGGTAATTGAAGAAATGTCCTTCTCTACCAATACCAGTGGACCGATGTCGGAAATCAACGTCACGCCGCTCGTCGACGTGATGCTGGTGCTGCTGATCATCTTCATGATCACGGCGCCAATACCGGCGCTCAAGATCAAGGTCGATCTGCCGCAGCCGAATCCGAACGTGGTCAACCCGCCCAACCCGCTGGACCCGATCCATCTGAAGATCGATCAGAGCGGTGCGTTTTACTGGAACGACACCCCGGTCGACGAGTTGGGCCTGAAGGCCCAGCTCGCGGTGATCGCCCAGCAGAGCAATCAGCCGGAAATCCAGATTGCCGCGGATGATGCAGCCGCCTATCAATACGTGGCACTCGTGCTGGCCGACGCGAAGAGCTACAACTTGACCAAGATCGGTTTCACCGAAGCCGATTGACCGGGCAAGGTATGACCAACGCAAAACCCCCGCTTCGTGCGGGGGTTTTTGTTTGTGCAGGGTACGGTCAGGTGAGGATGCCTCCGCTCGGACGGCCAGCGCCGATCGGCTCAGCGCAGGATTTGCAGATAGTTGCGCACCGTCGTGACCAGCCCCTGATAGAGCGCCTCGCCGATCAGCGCATGGCCGATCGAGACTTCCGCCAGGCCGGGAATCGCCGCCTTGAACGTGCCCAGGTTCGCCTGGCTGAGATCGTGCCCGGCATTCACGGCAAGCCCGGCCTGCTGCGCACGGCGCGCGGTCTCGGCGCAGGCGGCGAGGTCAGGTGCAGGGTTGCCGTCGGCAAAGGCCTGTGCATACGGGCCGGTGTAGATTTCGATGCGTTGCACGCCGATCGCTGCCGCCAGGGCGAAGTCCTGGATACTGGCGTCAACGAACACGCTGACCCGGCAACCGAGCTCGTTCAACTCGGCCACCAGCGGACGCAGGCGGTCGAGGTCGCGCGCAAGATCGAAGCCGTGATCGGAAGTGATCTGGCCATCGCCATCGGGCACCAGGGTCACCTGGGTCGGCCGCACCTCTCGCGCCAGCGCCAGCAGCCCGGGGTATTCACCGCGCGCCGGGGCAAACGGATTGCCCTCGATGTTGTATTCGACCCGGCCACCCAGCATGGCGGCGAGTGCACGCACGTCGTCCGGTCGCACATGGCGCTGGTCCGGACGTGGATGCACGGTGATGCCACCGCAGCCGGTTTCGATGCAGGTCTGCGCGGCGTGGCAGATATCCGGTTCATCGCCGCCGCGCGAATTGCGCAGCACGGCGATCTTGTTGAGGTTGACGCTGAGCAGGGTCATCGTGGACGCACGGTCTCTGGCTGTGAGATCGGCACGGCAACGCGAATCACGCGAGCTGCCGCGGGCGGACGACGACAGTGCGCCGATCAGTCGTTGCTGGCAAGCCGGTGCAGCCGGATCCGACGCGCCTCGCCACGCCAGGCCAGCGCGGCCAGCAGCGTGGCATCGACCGCCAGTCGCTGCAGTTGCCAGGCGTGGATGTCGTCGCCCTCGAGTTGTTGCAGGCTCAACCGCGTGCCCGCGCTGGCAATGCTGAGCCGATGCAGTCCAAACGCAAGGCCGCGCCCGAGCGCCTTGAGCACGGCCTCCTTGGCTGTCCACAGTTCCAGAAAGGCGGTGCTGCGCTCCACGGGCGGCAGGATCGCCAGGGCGGCTGCCTCGTCCGCGCTGAAATAGCGCTGGGCAATCTCCAGCGCGCGCGGCCGCGCGCGTACCTGTTCCAGATCGACGCCCGGCACGACATGCCGCCCAATCGCGATCAAGGCATGCTCGCCGCTGTGTGACCAGTTGAAACCAATCGAGGGGTCGTGGCCGGCGGCGAGTGCCGGCCGCCCGTGTTCGCCATCCATCAGTGCCACCGTGTCGGCGTCGATGCCGAGATAGGCAGCCAGCACACGGCGCAAGGGTGCGCGCCCCTGGGCGTGCCGGTAGGCCAGATGCCAGACATGAATCTCGTCATCGCGCAGGTGCTCTGCTACGTTGGCAAGCGTCGGTGCATGCGATGCAATCATCCAGGCATGGTGCCGCTGGTGTTGCCGATGCACAAGCATGCAGGCGATGCGTCGCCGCGTTCCATCGGGGCCTTGATTCCGTGAACATGAATCTGTTGCTGGATGGGGGAATGACGGCGTGATCCAGGCTTGGTTGCTGCTGCTGGTGTCGCTGCTGTATGTCGGACTGCTGTTCGTGGTTGCCTACGCGGGCGATCGCCGGCCGTTGTATCCGCGCCAGCCCCGCCTGCGGCCGATCATCTACAGCCTGGCGCTCGCGGTGTACTGCTCGTCATGGACGTTCTATGGCGCGGTCGGCAGCGCGGCGCGCGATGGTCTGGCGTACCTGCCGATCTATCTTGGCCCGATCCTGCTGTTCGCCTTCGGCTTTGGCCTGGTGCGCCGGCTGGTGCAGATCGCCGGGCAGCGCAACATCACCTCGATTGCCGATTTCATCGGTGCCCGCTTCGGCAAGTCACACGGTCTGGCGGCGCTGGTGGCGGTGATCGCGGTGGTGGCGATCGTGCCCTACATCGCGCTGCAGCTGAAGGCAGTGGCGGTATCGTTCGGCGTGCTCGGCGGCGCCGTGCAGGGCGCGTTGCCGGGCGGTATCGACAGCGCATGGTGGTGCGCCCTGCTGCTGGCCGTCTTCGCGATCCTGTTCGGCACCCGCAGCATCGATGCGACCGAGCACCACCACGGCTTGATGCTGGCGATCGCGCTGGAGTCGCTGATCAAGCTGCTGGTGTTCGTGGCGCTGGCCGGTTATGCCTGGTGGCGTGGACCCGGGCTGGCCGTCACCGCGCAACTTCCGCTGGCGCAGCTGCACCACGGCCTGCCTGCGGGATTCCTGGCGCAGACCCTGCTCGCGTTCGGTGCGATGTTCTGCCTGCCGCGGCAATTCCAGATCGGCGTGGTCGAATGCGAGGACATTGACGATCTCAAGCGCGCACGCTGGATGCTGCCGTTGTATCTGGTCGTCATCAGTGTGGCGGTGCTGCCGATCGTGGCGGCGGGCATGCATGTGCCGATGGTGCGCGCAGGGTTGGCCGATGCGTGGGTGCTGACCCTGCCGATGGCACATGGCGATCGCGGGATGGCACTGCTCGCCTTCGTCGGCGGCCTTTCGGCGGCGACCGGCATGGTGATCGTGGCGTCGGTGGCGCTGTCGACCATGATCAGCAACGACCTGGTGATGCCGGCATTGCTGCGCATCCGCCGGTTGCGGCTGGAGCAACGCAGCGATCTGTCGCAACTGGTGCTGCGTGTGCGGCGGGCGGCGATCATGGCGCTGGCCCTGATGGCTTATGCGTACTATCGGGTGGCCGCCGATGCGCAGAATCTGGCGGCCACCGGTTTGCTGGCATTTGCCGCGGTGGTGCAGTTCGCGCCGGCACTGATCGCCGCCATGTACTGGCGCGGTGCCAGCCGCCGCGGTGTCGCGATCGGGTTGGTTGGCGGCTTTGCGGTATGGCTGTACACGTTGCTGTTGCCGGCGGTCATCCGTTCGTCGGCATGGCTGCAGAATGGCCCGTTCGGCTGGAGCTGGCTGCGCCCGCAGGCGCTGTTCCATCTCGACGGCTGGGACCCGGTGATGCATGGCGCGTTCTGGTCGCTGCTGGTCAACGTGAGCTGCCTGGTCTTCATTTCGCTGCGTTTCCGGCCGAGCCTGGAGGAACGCCTGCATGCGGCGATGTTCGTCGACAGCAATCCGGCCATACGCCGTGGTGCCGGCGACTGGCGCGGCCGGGTGACGGTGGCCGACCTGCGCACGATTGCCGAACGCATCGTGGGCGAGCGCAACAGCACGCGCGCGTTTGCCGAATACGGCGAGCGGCATAGCCTGCCGTTGCCGGTGGGCGCCGTGGCTGACCGCGCACTGATCCTGTACACCGAGCGCCTGCTCGCTTCGGCGGTGGGCGCGGCCAATGCACGGCGCATCCTGATCAGCGCACTGTCGGGCAGCGGGCTGGACCTGGCCGAGGCGGTGGCGTTGATGGACGAGGCTTCGCAGGAGCTCCGCTTCAACCGCACGCTGCTTTCCACCACGCTGGAGAACGTCTCGCAGGGGATCAGCGTGGTCGATGCGCAGATGCGGCTGGTGGCGTGGAACCGGCGCTATCTGGAGCTGTTCGACTACCCTGACGGCATGGTGACCGTCGGTGTGCCGGTGGCCGACCTGATCCGCCGCAACGCCGAGCTGGGCGAGTGCGGCCCGGGTGAAGTGGACGGCCATGTGGCCAAACGCATCGACCACATGCGCGCCGGTTCGTCGTATCTGTTCCAGCGCGTGCGGCCGGACGGCACGGTGATCGAGATGCGCGGCCGCGCGCTGCCGGAAGGTGGTTATGTCACCACGTATAGCGATGTCACGGCCTACAAGCATGCCGAGCAGGCGTTGATCGAGGCGAACGAGACACTGGAACAGCGGGTGGAGCAACGCACCGCCGAGCTGTCCGAAGCATTGGCGGCCACCGCGCAGGCACGCCGTGCGGCGGAGGCGGCGAACATCTCCAAGACGCGCTTTCTCGCCGCCGCCAGCCATGACCTGCTGCAACCGCTGAATGCGGCACGCCTGTTCACCTCGGCGCTGCGTCAGCATCCGGGCCTGGACGCGGAGGCCAGCCAGCTGGCCGAGCGCATCGATGCCTCATTCCGCGCCGCCGAGGATCTGCTCGATGCGTTGCTCGACACCTCGCGACTGGATGCCGGCAGTTACCGGCCGGACGTGGGCGGTTTCGCGCTGGCCGAACTGTTCGATTCGCTGCAGGCGCAGTTCGCGGTGGTCGCCGAGCAGCGCGGGTTGCGCCTGCGGGTGGTGCCGACCCGGCTGGCGGTGTGCAGCGATCCGCAGCTGCTGCGCCGGATCGTGCAGAACCTCTTGTCCAATGCCTTGCGTTACACGCAGCATGGCGGCGTGCTGCTGGGCGTGAGGCGCGTGCGCGGCGATGTGCGCATCGAGGTCTGGGATTCCGGCCCTGGTATCGCGCTTGAGCAGCAGGCGCGCATCTTCGGCGAATTCCAGCGGCTGGAGCGGCCCTCGCCGTGGGGCGAGAAGGGGCTGGGGTTGGGGCTGTCGATCTGCGAGCGCATCGCCGGCATCCTCGGCCACCGGCTCGACCTGGACTCGCAGCTCGGTCGTGGCAGCTGTTTCGCCGTCACCCTGCCGCGCGCCGAGGCAGTGCCGAAGCGTCGTCACGATGTGCGCCGCAGCGGCCCGGACGAACAGCTGCCACTCACCGTGCTGTGTCTCGATGATGACGCGGCGATCCTGGACGGCATGCGTGCCCTGCTCGGTCGCTGGGGCGTGGATTGCCGCACCGCACGCGATGCAGCAGAGGCGGAGATGGAATTGCGACGTGGCCCGGTCGACCTGATCCTCGCCGACTACCACCTCGCCGACGGCGTCGATGGCCTGCACGCGCTGCAGCAGTTGCGCGGCGCGTTCGCTCCGCTGCCACCCGCCGCCCTGATCACCGCCGACGGCAGCAGCGAGCTGAAGCAGCGCGCCCGCGCGCTCGGCTATCCGATGCTGCACAAACCAGTGCGCCCGGCGGCCTTGCGCGCCTTGCTGACGGCCTTGCTGCGACGCTAGGGCAGAGTCCGCTTCAATCCCCGCCGGCAGGCACCGTCGGCATGGCTTCCGGGTCGACCGCCAGCTGGCTGGCGATCAGCGCGACCTGGGTGCGGTTGTTGACGCCGAGCTTGCGCATGATCGCCGTCATGTGCGCCTTCACGGTGGCCTCGGAGACGCCGAGGTCATAGGCGATCTGCTTGTTGAGCAGACCTTCGGCGATCATCGTCATCACACGGAACTGCTGCGGTGTCAGCGTGGCGATCTGCGCGGCGGCGGCGGCTTCGTCGGGCCGCAGTTCACTGGCGCCGCCGAGCTGGGGATGCGGCAGCCAGACATCGCCGTCGAGCACTGCGCGGATCGCCGCGACGATGCCCTCGCCAGGGGTGGATTTCGGGATGTAGGCCGAGGCGCCATGCGCCAGCGCGCGGCGCGCGACCTGGGCTTCTTCATGACCGGACACGACGATGGTGGGCAGCCCCGGGTATTGCCCGCGGATGTGCGCCAGCGCCGAGTAGCCGCGCGCGCCGGGCATGTGCAGATCAAGCAGCAGCAGTTCGGCATCGGGAAACTGCTCGATCAGGCCGAGCAGCGCTTCCACGCTGGCGGCACTGTGCACCCGTGCCTGCGGCAACGCGGCGAGCACCGCGCGTTGCAGGGCGTCGCGGAACAGCGGGTGGTCATCGGCAATCAGGATGTCGGGCATGGGTTCCATGGGGGAATGTAGGAGCGCACCCTGTGCGCGATGCTTCTGCTCAGATGTGCGAAAGAACATCGCGCACAGGGTGCGCTCCTACCGCCTCCTTATTTGATCAAGCGTTCATCCACCAGGTTCTTCACCACACCGGGATCGGCCAGCGTGGTGATGTCGCCCAGCTGGTCGGGCAGGTTCTCGCCGATCTTGCGCAGGATGCGGCGCATGATCTTCCCGGAGCGGGTCTTCGGCAGGCCGGGTGCCCATTGCAGGTAATCCGGCGTGGCGATCGGACCGATTTCCTTGCGCACCCAGGCGATCAGTTCCTTGCGCAGTTCGTCGCTGCCGGTCTCGCCGGCAATCAGCGTGACATACGCATAGATGCCCTGGCCCTTGATCTCGTGCGGGCAGCCGACCACGGCGGCTTCGGCGACTTTCGGATGCGACACCAGCGCGCTTTCCACTTCGGCGGTGCCGAGGCGGTGGCCGCTGACATTGATCACGTCGTCGACGCGGCCGGTGATCCAGTAGTAGCCGTCCTCGTCGCGGCGTGCGCCGTCGCCGGTGAAGTAATTGCCGGGATAGGCGCTGAAGTAGGTCTCGATGAAGCGCTGGTGGTCGCCGTAGATCGTGCGCACCTGGCCGGGCCAGGAATCGCTGATCAGCAGGTTGCCCTCGGCTACACCTTCCTTGACGCCGCCGTCGGCATCGACGATCGCCGGCTTGATGCCGAAGAATGGCAAGGTGGCCGAGCCGGGTTTGGTACCGATCGCACCGGGCAGCGGCGAGATCATGATGCCGCCGGTCTCGGTCTGCCACCAGGTGTCGACGATCGGGCAGCGCTCGTCGCCGACCACGCGGTGGTACCACTCCCATGCTTCCGGATTGATCGGTTCACCGACCGAACCGAGCAGGCGCAGCGAGGCGCGCGAGGTTTTCTTCACCGGGCCCTCGCCTTCGCGCATCAACGCGCGGATAGCAGTGGGCGCGGTGTAGAACAGGCTGATCTTGTGCTTGTCGATCACCTGCCAGAAGCGGCTGAAGTCCGGGTAATTGGGCACGCCTTCGAACATGACGGTGGTCGCGCCGTTCGCCAGCGGGCCGTACACCACATAGCTGTGGCCGGTGACCCAGCCGACATCGGCGGTGCACCAGTAGATGTCGTCCTCGCGCAGGTCGAACACCAGCTCATGCGTGTAGCTGGTGAACACCAGGTAGCCGCCGGTACTGTGCTGTACGCCCTTCGGTTTGCCGGTGGAGCCGGAGGTGTACAGGATGAACAGCGGATGCTCGGCCTCGACCGGGGTTGGTGGGCAATCGGCCGACTGGCCTTCCATCAGGGTGTGGTAGTAGCGATCGCGCGGCGATTGCATGTTCACCGCGCCGCCGGTGTGGCGCACCACGATCACGGTCTCCACGCTGTTGGTGCCGGGTCGTTCCAGTGCCGCGTCCACGTTCACCTTGAGCGGAATGCGCTTGCCGGCACGCAGGCCTTCGTCGGCGGTGATCACCACCTTGGCGGTAGAGTCGGCGATGCGTCCGGCCAGCGAGTCGGGTGAGAAACCGCCGAAGACCACCGAGTGGATCGCGCCGAGCCGGGCACAGGCCAGCATCGCCACCGCTGCCTCGGGAATCATCGGCAGGTAGATCGCAATGCGATCACCCTTGACCACGCCGAGGTTCTTCAGCGTGTTGGCGAACTTGCACACTTCCGTGTGCAGTTCGCGATAGGTGATCCGGCGCGAATGGTTCGGGTCGTCGCCCTCGAAGATGATCGCCACCTTGTCGCCGCGCTTGGCGAGCTGGCGGTCGAGGCAGTTGGCGGACACATTGAGTTCGCCATCCTCGTACCAGCGGATGTGCAGATCCTTCGGGTTGAACGAGACGTCCTTGATCCTGGTCGGCGGCTTGATCCAGTCCAGTCGTTCGCTGATGCGCTTCCAGAAACCCTCCGGATCGCTGACCGATTCGGCGTACAGCCGCGTGTAGTCGTCGTGGCGAAGGCGTGCCGCGGCGGCAAACGTGGGATCGACCGGATAAAGCTTGGACATGACTGGCCTCCTGCTGGCGGGATATCGACGGTGGCAACGCGAGAACCGCAGCAGGCGCCAACGCCCGGCGGAGCTTGAAGTTCGAGTGTAGCCCGATCCCCACGAGGGTTGCGGACACAACCGGCGTCGACTTTGGTCGAACTTCGACCAATGGCGAATAGTCGCGCGCGCTGCAGCATGGCCATGCTCGGCGCGACCTTGACCCTGGGGAGATGCACGCATGACAACGCGATATCCCAACCGTTACACCGCGCTCGCCCTGAGCATGGCATGTGCGTTGCTGCTGCCGCTGACGGCCCATTCGCAGAGCAGTAGTGATGCGCGCGAACAGCAGCTCGAACAACGCGTGGCGCAGCTGGAGCAGCAACTGAATGAACTGAAGGCGATGATCCAGGCGCAGAAAACCGTGCCTGCGCAGACGGCACCGGCCGCACCGGCGCAGAACGTCGCTGCCGCGCCTGCGTCCGCGATGCCGACCTTCACCAGTGCCCCGGGTGTGTCGGTGGCCCTGCACGGGTTCATCAACGCAACAGCCTTCGGCCAGAACAAGAGTTTCACCTACGGCAATGGCCAGAATGCCGAATACCCGGTACCGGGTTCCAGCGGATCGCTCAGCGGTTTCGATGTGCGCAACACGCGTTTCTGGCTTGATTTCAGCGGCGCCAAGTTAGCCGGTGACTGGATCGGCGGCGGCCGCATCGAGATGGATTTCTTCGGTGGCAATAACGGCACCGGCGCGTACAGCCAGCAGCAACCGCTACCGCGCCTGCGCCAGGCCTACATGGATCTGATCAACCCCGATACCGGCAGCACGATCAGGATTGGCCAGCAATGGGATCTCATGTTCCCACTGGAGAATGTGCCGACATCACTCTCGCATATCGCCTTTCCGCTGGGCTATGGCACCGGCATCATCGGCTGGCGTTTCCCCGGCGTGGAGTGGCTGCAGGAGCTCAACCACGGCTCGACCGGCCCGATCTGGCGGCTGGATCTCGGCGTGTTCCAGGGTTCGTGGAACGGCCCGGATGCTGCCGTCAACAACACCAACTACCTGACCGCCGGCAACGTCGGCTTCCGTCCGCAGATCGAGGCGCGCCTGCACGTGCAGGACAAGGACTGGTTGGCCTATGCCGTAGCGCACTACAGCGAAGTCGATCTGCGCGGCGTGAGTGGTACCGCGCCGACGCCGGTGCAGAGCACGGTGAAGAGCGTGGGTTACGAAGTCGGCGGCCAGTGGAAGCCCGGCCCGTGGGTGTTCAAGGGCCTGGTCTATACCGGCAAGGGCCTGGGCGAGATCTTCGGCGACATGTCCCAGTTCGGCGACATCAAGGACACCGGCGGCTATCTGCAGGCCGGCTACAACTTCACGCAGCACTGGAGCGCCTATGCGTTCTACAGCATGAGCAAGCCGAATACCGACGACGTGATCCGCTGGATGGGCAATGGTGCAACCGGCCTGCTCAGGAACCGGCAATCGGCGTTGAGCCTGCAATACGCGGCAGGCGCCTACGAACTCGGTGTCGAATGGATCTACGACAAGCTCGACTCGACCAGCAACGGCATCAACCGCAAGACCAGCAGCGGCAACCAGGTGAGCGTCAGTGCGCTGTACCACTTCTGAGCGTGACGGCAGCGTGTCGCCACACGTCGTTCCGATTCACTTGATGGGGAGATTTGCAGATGAGCAACGCAGAGACGCAGCTGAAGTTTTCCAATCCGGCGCCGTTGGGGCTGGCCGGTTTCGCGCTGACCACGTGGCTGCTGAGCATGATCAACGCCGGCTGGTTCAGCGGCGACGCGATGAACATGGTGCTGGCCTGCGCGTTCGCCTATGGCGGCACCGTGCAGATGATTGCCGGCGTGATGGAACTGCCACGCGGCAACACGTTCGGTGCCACCGCGTTCCTCAGTTACGGTGGGTTCTGGTGGTCGTTCGCACTGTTCGTGTTGTTCCTGCACGACAAGGTGCCGCCGGCCTTCGTCGGCTGGTATCTGTGCCTGTGGGGCGTGTTCACGTTCTACATGTGGCTGGCCACGTTCCGTGCACCACGGGCGCTGCAACTGGTCTTCCTGGTGTTGTGGATCACCTTCTTCCTGCTCGCGGCGGGCGAGTGGACGGGCGTGACGGCGCTGCACACAGCCGGTGGTTATGCCGGGTTGCTCACGGCGGCACTGGCGTTCTATCTGTCCGCAGCCGAGGTGATCAACGAATCGCAGCAGCGCACGGTGCTGCCGGTGGGAGCACCGCGCGTCTCTTGAGCCAGTGGTATCATCCATTTATGTGATGAAAGCCGACACACCTCAGCGCGAGGTGTGTCGCGCCACGCGGAACTGCTGCACGCGGCGGTCATCGGCCTCGGTGACGTGGAACAGGAAACCGCCGATCGCCACTTCCTCGCCGACCTCGGGCAGATGACCGAACTCGGAGGTGACCATCCCGCCGACGGTGTCGTATTCCTCGTCGGAGAACGCGGTGCCGGCCTGCTCGTTGAAATCCTCGACCGGGGTCAAGGCGCTGACCAGCCAGTCACCGCCAGGTTGTTCGTGCATCAGCTCGGGTTCGTCGTCGTCGTGTTCGTCGTCGATCTCGCCGACGATCTCTTCGAGCACGTCCTCGATGGTGACCAGGCCGGCGACGCCGCCGTATTCGTTCACCACCAACGCCATGTGGTTGCGTGAGCGGCGGAACTCATCCAGCAGCACGTTCAGGCGCATCGATTCGGGAATCAGCACGGCCCGACGCAGGATCGCGTGGATGTCGAAATGCTCGGCAGCGCCGAAGAACTTCAGCAGGTCCTTGGCCAGCAGGATGCCGAGGATCTCGTCCTTGTCCTCGCCGTGCACCGGGAAACGCGAGTGACCGGATTCGACCACGGTGGCGAGGATCTCGGTCAGCGGGGACTCGGCCGCGAGCATCACGATCTGTGCGCGCGGCACCATCACATCGTCGACGTTGAGCTCGGTGACCTTGATGGCACCCTCGACCATGGTGAGGGTGTCGACGGACAGCAGTCCGTTGGTCTGTGCGGCGCGCAACTCCTCAAGCAGTTCGCTGCGGTTGCGTGGCTCGCCGGAAAACATGTGGCCCAGCCGGTCCCACCAGGTGCGGTGTGCCGGGCCGTTGGTACTGCCAGGGTCGTCGTTCATTCACGGTTGGAGTGCTGCCCGCAAGCGGGCGGTACCGACGAGTCTAGCGGAAAATCCGTGACCATTCAGAGCACAAGCCAGCGCTGGGCGGCTCCGGAGAACGATCAGGCGTACGGATCGGCGATGCCGAGGCCGGCCAGGATGCGGGTTTCCAGGGCCTCCATCGCCTCGGCTTCAGTGTCCTCGATATGGTCGTAACCGAGCAGGTGCAGCACGCCATGCACGGTCAGGTGCGCCCAGTGATCGCGCGGCACCTTGCCTTGTTCGGCGGCCTCGCGTAGCACCACCGGGGCGCAGATTGCCAGGTCGCCAAGCAGTGGCAGCAGCACGCTGGGCGGCAGTTCGGCGGGGAACGACAGTACGTTGGTGGCGTAGTCCTTGCCGCGATAGTCGCGGTTGAGCGCGCGGCCTTCGTCGACGTCGACGATGCGGATCGCCAGCTCGGCCGGCTTGCGCCGGCTTGCGCCGCGCAGTGCGGCCTCCACCCAGCGACGGAAACTTGCCGGCGCGGGCAGGCCGCTGCGCGGCACCGCGTAACCGAGGTGAATCTGCCCCAAGGGGACTTCCTTCGGTTGTGGGAGCGACTTCAGTCGCGACGCCCTTGCGCCCGACGAGAGAGCTGTTGCGACCGAAGTCGCTCCCACAGGGGCGCGTGAGCGCCGGTTCATTTGCCGTCTTCCTCCTTCTGCTCGAACGCTTCGTACGCACGCACGATCTTCGCCACCAGCGGATGGCGCACCACGTCGCGTGAAGTGAAGAAGGTAAAGCTGATGCCGCCAACACCACGCAGCACTTCCACCGCCTGGCGCAGGCCGGAGCGAGTGCTGCGCGGCAGGTCGACCTGGGTGACGTCGCCGGTGATTACCGCCACCGTGCCAAAACCAATCCGGGTCAGGAACATCTTCATCTGCTCGACCGTGGTGTTCTGTGCCTCGTCGAGGATCACGTAGGAATCGTTGAGCGTACGTCCGCGCATATAGGCCAGTGGCGCGATCTCGATCACGTTGCGTTCGATCAGCTTGGCTACCTTTTCGAAGCCGAGCATTTCATAGAGTGCGTCGTACAGCGGGCGCAGATACGGGTCGACCTTCTGCGACAGGTCGCCGGGCAGGAAGCCGAGCTTCTCGCCAGCTTCGACTGCCGGACGTACCAGCAGCAGGCGCTGCACGCGGTTCGCCTCCAGCGCCTCGACCGCACTGGCGACGGCCAGGTAAGTCTTGCCGGTACCGGCCGGGCCCACGCCGAAGTTGATGTCGTGGCTGGCGATTGCGTGCAGGTAGCGCGCCTGGTTCGGGCCACGACCCTTGATCACGCCGCGCTTGACCTTGATCACCACGTCCTGCGCGTCCTCAGCCGACGCCTCGGTGATCGCGTCGATGCCGGATTCGGCCAGGTGCAGGTTGATCTTCGCGCCGGTCAGCGCCTCGTCTTCGGTCACGGCGTACAGCGCGCGCAGCACTTTCTCCGAGGCCCTGACTGCGACCTCTTCACCAATCACCTGGAAGATGCTGCCGCGGTGGTTGATCTCCACGCCGAGGCGCAGTTCGATCTGGCGCAAGTGCTCGTCGAACGGCCCGCACAGGTTCGCGAGGCGGGCGTTGTCTTCGGGGTCGAGGGTGAAATCGCGCTGGTTGAGTTCGCTCATAGGCGTGCGAGAGTAGCGCGCCGTTTGTGCAAGGGCCACCACGGCATGGCCGGCGATGGCTCGGTCCGGGTGCGAACGCTCAGGCGCGCCTGATCAGGCCGATCAGCACCAGCAGGATGATCGCGCCGATCATTGCGTTGATGATCGCGGCAATGATGCCGCCGCCGATCACGAGGCCCACCATGGGCAACAGCCAGCCGGCGAGGAAGGCACCGACGATGCCTACCACGATATTGCCGAGCAGGCCGAAGCCGAAGCCACGCACGATCAGGCCGGCAAGCCAGCCGGCAATCGCGCCGATGAGCAGAAAGACGATCAGGCCGGATGCAGTCATCATGAACTCCAGGGTTGGCCGGGGTGATGCCGGACGGCGGCGCCGTGCGACGGTGTGGTGCAAGCCTCCTTGCACCGGCGTGCAGCGGTCGTGATGGCACGGCTATCGTCACGCGCCATGCACGTCATGCCACGTCCCGGGCGCGAACGCAGAGGTTATGCTGCTGTCGCAAGCAGGCGATGACGCGGGAGACCGACGATGGCCGCAGCACCGAGCTATGTTCATGGCGCCAGCGACCAGGCCTTGCTGGGCGACACAGTCGGTTTGCTGATCGATCGCATCGCCACCACCCACCCCGAACGTCCCGCACTGGTGGTGCGCTCCCAGGACGTGCGGCTGAGTTACCGGCAATTCCATGCCGAGGTGGAACGCGCTGCTGCTGCCTTGCTGGCGCTGGGACTGCAACGTGGCGACCGCATCGGCATCTGGGCGCCGAACCGGGCCGAATGGGTGGTGTTGCAGTTTGCCGCGCCCAAGGCCGGGCTGATCCTGGTCAACATCAATCCGGCCTATCGTTCGCACGAACTGGAATACGCGCTCAACCGGGTGGCCTGCCGCGCACTGGTATTGCCGCGGCGCTTCAAGGCCTCGCATTACCTGGACATCCTCGGCGAGCTGGTACCGGAGCTGGTCGACAGTGTGCCGGGAGCGTTGAATACCGTGCGGCTGCCGGCGCTGCGCGAAGTGATCCTGCTCGACGACGAGCCAGCGCCAGGTACGCGCAGCTGGCAGCAGCTGCTGGCACTGGGCGATGCCGCCGCGCTGGCGCAGCTGCATGAGGTGGAATGGGAACTCGGCTTCGACGACCCGGTGAACATCCAGTTCACCTCCGGCACCACCGGCGCACCCAAGGGCGCCACGCTGACCCATCACAACATCATCAACAACGGCTGGTTCATCGGCGAGGCGATGCGCCTCACCGAGCAGGACAGATTGTGCATCCCGGTGCCGTTCTATCACTGTTTCGGCATGGTGCTCGGCAACCTCGCCTGCGTCACTCACGCTGCCTGCATGGTGATACCGGGCGCGGGCTTCGATGCGCTGGTCACGCTGGAAACGGTGGCGGCGGAACGCTGCACCGGCCTGCACGGCGTGCCGACCATGTTCATTGCCGAGCTGGAGCATCCGCGCTTCCGCGAGTTCGACCTGTCGTCCCTGCGTACCGGCATCATGGCCGGCTCGCCGTGTCCGATCGAGGTGATGCGCCGGGTGGTCAAGGAGATGCACCTGGCCGATATCACGATTGCCTACGGCATGACTGAAACCAGCCCGGTGAGTTTCCAGACCGTATCCGATGATCCGCTGGAGCGCCGCGTCGACAGCATCGGACGGATCCATCCGCATCTCGAAGCGAAGCTGGTCGATGAGCAGGGCCGCGTGGTGCCGTGTGGCATGCCGGGCGAGCTGTGCACGCGCGGCTATTCGGTGATGCTTGGTTATTGGGAGGACGCGGCGCGTACCCGCGAAGTGATCGACGCGGCGCGCTGGATGCACACCGGCGATCTGGCGGTGATCGATACGGACGGCTATTGCAGCATCGTCGGCCGGCTCAAGGACATGATCATCCGCGGTGGCGAGAACGTGTACCCGCGCGAGATCGAGGAATTCCTCTACACCCATCCGAAGGTGCAGGACGTGCAGGTGTTCGGCGTGCCCGATCCGAAATTCGGCGAACAGGTCTGCGCGTGGGTCCGCCTGCGCGAGGGCAGCACTGCCAGCGAGGCGGAGATCCAGGATTACTGCCGCCATCACCTGGCCTACTACAAGGTGCCGCACTACGTGCGTTTCGTCGATGCGTTCCCGATGACGGTGACCGGCAAGGTGCAGAAGTTCCTGATGCGCGAGGCGATGAGTGCGGAACTGTCTGGCCTGTAGGAGCGCACCCCGAAAAGGGGGCCTCGCCCTGTGCGCTCCTACGGTTCAGGGCGTTCGTGGCCGAGCGGATCCTTGCCCTCGCGCAGCCGCATCAGGTCGTACTCGGACAGGCTGTCGCTGCGTGAATTGCCGGCGATGCGCGCCTGCGCGAAGGCCAGCGTCGAGGCGATCACGCCAATCACGCCGACCAGCAGCCAGAAGCCCCAGGCACCGGCGCTGTGGCGGGTGAAACACAGCACGAAGGCGAACACGGTAAGGACAAGCAGCAACCAGCGCATGAGAGCCCCTGACACAGGATGGACGCCGCCTGACGCGACTGGATGGGCGCATCATAACGCCGCCGAATTTCCCTTGGCAGGTGCTGCATCACGCGAGCAAAAGATGTCGCGATGGCTGAGACGCCGGCGCGGCACACTGCGCCGATGGACGACTCGCTGCCATCGCCAATTCCGCCCGGGCAGGCTCCAGCCAGCCGGCTGATCAAGGGTCGCGGCGCTGCCTCCAATCCCGAAGGGCGCTTCGAGAGCATCCGCCACCATGCCGAGGACGACGGCTGGCAAAGCGCGCTGCTGGACGAGGACGCACCACGTCCGCGCACCGAAGTCACCGAGGAACGCGCGCGCAGCGTGATCAGCCGCAACGACTCGCCGGACATCGCCTTCACCCAGGCGATCAACCCGTACCGCGGCTGTGAGCATGGTTGCATCTACTGCTTTGCGCGCCCGTCGCACAGCTACCTCAACCTGTCGCCCGGCCTCGATTTCGAGACGAAACTGCGCGCGAAAGGCAATTTCGCCGAGGTGCTGCGCGCGGAGTTGGCCAAGCCCGGTTACGTCATCAGCCCGATCAATATCGGCAGCAATACCGATCCCTACCAGCCGATCGAAAAGCACTGGCGACTCACCCGCGCCGCGCTGGAGCTGTTGGCCGAATGCCATCACCCATGCACCATCGTCACCAAGAACGCGCTGGTCGAGCGTGACCTCGACATCCTGGTGCCGATGGCGCGCGAGCAACTGGTGCAGGTATTCGTCTCGATCAACTCGCTGGACAACCACCTCGCCGCGAAACTCGAACCGCGCGCCAACGCGCCGCACCGGCGGATCCGGGCGATCCGCACGCTGGCCGACGCCGGCGTGCCGGTCGGCGTGCTGGTGGCACCGATCATCCCGGCACTCAATGACAAGGACATGGAAGCGGTGCTGGCGCAGGCGCATGATGCTGGCGCGCGCTGCGCCGGCTACACCACCCTGCGCCTGCCATACGAACTGAAGCAACTGTTCCGCGAATGGCTGGCACTGCATGCGCCGCAGCGCGCCGAGCACGTGATGAGCCTGGTGCAGCAGATGAACGGCGGCCGCGACTACGACAGCAACTTCGCCACCCGCATGCGTGGCCACGGCGTGTTCGCCGATCTGTTGCGGCGCCGTTTCGAAGTGGCTTGCCGCAGGCACGGCTACGGCCGTGCGCGCGAACTCAGGCTCGACACCTCGCGATTCGTACCACCTCGCAAAGTCTCACCGCAGGGCGAATTGTTCTAAGCCAGCGTCGTACACCCGGCCAGGTGGTGCCGGGCGGCCCAAGGGCTCGCCCGGCTTCGCTTGTTACTTCGTCGCCGGCAGGTATTTCTCGAACCAGCCCAGTGCCCGCTGCAGCACGTCACGCTGGTGCTCGGGATCGACGAAGTGATGGCCTTCGTTCGGGTACACCACCAGCGAGGTCGGTACGCCTTGCGCGCGCAGCGCATGCCACATCTCGAACGATTGCGGTGCCGGGCATTCGGCATCGCGATCGCCGACCACGATCAGCATCGGTGTCTTCACCTGCTTGATGAAGTTGATCGCCGAGCTCTTCGCGTACACCGCCGGATCGTCGTACACGCTGGCGCCGAAGAATGGCGGCATCCACTGGTCGATCAGGTTCTCGCCGTAATAGCTCTGCCAGTTGGAGATGCCGGCGCCCGCCACCACCGCGCGAAAGCGCTGGGTCTGGGTCGGTGCAAACATGCTCATGAAACCGCCGTAGCTCCAGCCGGTGAGGCCGAGGCGTTTGTCATCGATCGGCAGTTTCTTCTCCACCGCGTCGATGCCGGCGAGGGTGTCGCGCAGGTCGCCGTAGCCGAAGTCCTTGCGGTTGGCCTGCACGAACTTCTCGCCCTGGCCGTAGCTGCCGCGCGGGTTCGTCATCAACACGAAATAGCCCAGCGCGGACAGCGGCGCGCCGCCGTAACCCACGCTCGGCCAGCTCGGGATCACTGCGCTCGACGGGCCGCCGTGCACCACCACGATCATCGGATAGGTTTTCTTCGGGTCGTAGTTGACCGGGTACAGCAGCCAGCCCTGCACGTGGAAACCCTCGTTGTTCCACTCGACCGATTCGGCCTTGCCCCAGGCCGGCTTCAGGGCGGCGTTGATCGCGGTGACCGCCGGCGGTGGCGTGCTGCCGAGTGCGCCGGCGTGCACTTCCGGCGCCGCGGCATAGGAACTCTGGATGAAGGCGATCTGCTGCTGGTTGCGTGACTGCGACACTGCCAGCGTCGCCGTACCATCGCCGATGTTGGCCGGCACGGTGAACCACACTTTCTGCTGGGTCGCGCGGTCGCCGTGCACGGCATAGTCGGCGAGCTGCACCTGACCGTTGCTGATCTGGTTCACCCGCAGCGATTGCGGCCCGCTCCAGCTGAGCCAGGACGGCGTGACGTGGATGCCGGGCGTGAGGTTGGCCAACGTGCCACCGCTGGCCGATACCGCATAGATGTCGCCGCCGGTGGCGCCCTGGTCACTCATCAGGCCGCCGATGAAGGCGATCCGCGAACCATCCGGCGACCAGCGCGGCAACGCGATCTGCAGACCGTGCAATGAGCCGCTGCTGGCATCGGCCGGATCGACCACAACCTTGGCATCGGCACCCGCCTGCGCCGGCTGCACATAGAGTCTGGCAATCCACCAGTTGTTGTCGCCCGGCGGCGGTGCGGCGGTATAGGCGATACGCGTACCGTCCGGTGACCAGTTGAATTCGTACGCATACATGCCGGCCGGGGTGAGTTCGTGCAGTGCGCCGCTGGCGACGTCGAGGCTGGCCACGTGCTGCACTTCCACGCCGGTGACGCCTACCTCGCCCGCCGCCGGTTTGGCTGCGGCCAGCGCACTGGCGTGGCGGGTGGCACCGGGCACGTACAGGAAGCCGAGCGACTTGCCATCGGCGGTCCATTGCAGCGCGCGCGCGTAGCCTTGCAACTGGGCCAGCCGCGCGGGTGCGGCGTTGCTGGCGGTGTCGGCCAGATAGATGTCGTTCTGCATCACCTTGGTGCTGGTCAGGTCGATGCTGCAGTTGGACACAAAGGCGAGATGGCGCGAATCGGGCGCCCAGGCGATGCCGGATTCGGCGCAGCTGCCGGGCTTGGCCGTGGCGCTCACCGCATGCGCGTGGCTGCCATCGGCGGCGGCCACCTCGATCGTCGACTTGCCCTGGCGTTCGATCACCCAGGCCAGTTGCTTGCCATCCGGCGAAATCGCCACGGCTTCGATCGGCTGCACCTTGGTCAGTTCGGTCAGCAACTGCCCGATACGCGGGTCGACGTCGGTCGGTTCGGCGAACGCCGCGGGCGTCAGCGCCACGGTGAGCAAGAGCAGCGGGACGGGCAGGGACAGACGTTTCGGCATGAGGCGTTCCGGCGCGGGAAAACCGTCACGCTACAACCCGATTTCCCGTGCGCCAAGTGCAGGACGGCATGGCCCGCTACCTGCACGGGCGGCCAGATCAGTGGGGCGGCGGTGCTGGCGCGGCGGCAGCCTCGCGCGCGGCAGTCATCGCGGCGAGCTTGGCGCGGATGGCCGGAATCGCCGCCAGCGCCGCCTTCTCGCCTTCGAGGATGGCCTGGTTCTTCTGCTCGAAATCGGTCGGGCCGATACCGCTGATGTTGGGTCGGATCACCACGTCGGCGCGGGCCATTTCCTGTGCGCCCAGTTGCTGGCCCATGATCGCGATGGTCTGGCTGACGATGTTCACCAGGCCCTGCGGATTGCTGCCGTTCGGTTTGGTCGAGATGTCCACCGCGATCACGAAGTCGGCGCCGAGCTGGCGCGCCGCATCCACCGGCACCGGGCTGACCACGCCGCCGTCGACATAGTGTTTGCCGTTGATCTCGGCCGGCTCGAATACGCCGGGAATGCTGGAGGACGCACGCACCGCCTGCCCGGTATTGCCGCGCACGAACGCGGTGCGTTGACCGGCTTCCAATTGCGTGGCGACTGCGGCGAACGGGATCTTCAATTGCTCGATCGAGCGCTGGCCAACCAGCTTGTTGACGTAATCTTGTAACGCCTGACCTTGCACCAGGCCGCCGGAGAAAAGCCGCATGTCGCGAATTTTTGCTTCATCCAGACCGAACGCGGTCTGCTGAAGCTGGAACGCATCCATGCCGCTGGCGTACAGCGCGCCAACCACGCTGCCGGCGCTGGTGCCGGATACGACATCCGGATGGATGCCGCTGGCCTCCAGCATCTTGATCACGCCGATATGTGCGAAGCCCTTCGCGGCACCACCGCCGAGGGCGAGGCCGATTTTCAGCTTCACTGGCGCGGCTGGGGGTATCACCACCGGCGGTGGCGCGATGACCGGTGTCGGCTTGCTGCCACTGAAACAGGCACTCAGCGCGAGCGTGGCGAGCAGTGGCAGCAGGAGGCGGCGGAAAGACATTCGATGGTATCGCGCTGAAGAGGATGGACAGGGTGGGAGTCTATGGTGGGATCATGGCGCGACCGGGGCGTTGAACGGCGCGCACTCTTGCTCTGTTGCTCCCACAGGCGGGTCAGCTCTGCGCGCCATCGGCTTCCTGATGGTAATGCGTGGCTACCTCGACCTCCTTCTTCGAGCCGAGGAACACCGGCACGCGCTGGTGCAGCCCGGTTGGTTGCAGCTCCATGATGCGCTCGCGCCCGGTGGTCGCCGCGCCGCCGGCCTGCTCGATGATGAAGGCCATCGGGTTCGCCTCGTACATCAGGCGCAGCTTGCCGCCCTGCTGGAGGATCTTCGCGTCGAGCGGGTAATAGAACACGCCGCCGCGGGTCACGATGCGGTGCACGTCGGCGACCATCGAGGCGACCCAGCGCATGTTGAAATCCTTGCCGCGCGGACCTTCGTTGCCGGCCAGCAGCTCGCCGATATAACGCTGCATCGGTGCCTGCCAGTGGCGCTGGTTCGACATGTTGATGGCGAACTCGGTGGCTTCTTCCGGTATCCGGATGCCGCGCCGGCTCAGCATGAAGCTGCCGACCTCGCGCTCCAGCGTGAACTCGTGCGTGCCGTGACCGAACGTCAGCACCAGCACGGTAGCCGGGCCGTAGACCACGTAGCCCGCGGCGAGCTGTTCGGTGCCCGGCTGCAGGAAGTCGGCAGCCTTGGCCTCGGTCACGCCCTCCGGGCAGCGCAGTACCGAGAAGATCGTGCCGACCGACACGTTCACATCGATGTTCGAGCTGCCGTCCAGCGGATCGAACAGCAGCAGGTGGTTGCCCTTCGGATAGCCGTCCGGGATCTGCTGCGGGTCTTCCATCTCCTCCGAGGCGCAGGCGGCGAGGTGGCCGCCCCAGGCATTCGCTTCCAGCAGGATCTCGTTGGAAATCACGTCGAGCTTCTTTTGCGCCTCGCCCTGGATGTTCATGCTGAGCGCATCGCCGCTGCCGGCCATGCCCAGCACGCCGCCGAGTGCGCCCTTGTTGGTGGCCACCGCGATGCGCTTGCAGGCGCGCGCGACCACTTCGATCAGCAGCGAGAGTTCGGCGTTGATATGGCCGGCGCGGCGTTCCTCGATCAGGAACTGGATCAGCGAGATGGGCTTCATGACGGGTCCGTGGCAGATGATTCAGGCATTGTCCCGGCTCCGGCTGAACAGCGCCAGCCTGATACGGGTCGGGCGTGGCCGGTCATCGTCCGGCCCTTCTGCTGACATCACGTTGGCAGCAGGGGGTGCGCATGCTGTACCTCCATAGCGGAGGGACAAGACATGCGCGACACGATCTACTTCCTGGTTTTTGACGGCTTCGCAGACTGGCAGGCCGCTTTAGCTCTGTGCGAGATCCGCCGCCCCGGTGACTGGCAGGTGCGCACGGTGGGTTTCTCGCGGGCACCGGTGACTTCGATGGGTGGCCTCACCGTGCAGCCGGAGCTGTCACTGGCCCAGCTCGACACGCAGCGCGCTGCGCTGCTGATCGTGCCCGGCGGTCATCTGTGGCAACGCGGCGAAGGCGAGCCGGCGGTGGCTGCGATCCGCCGGATGCATGCGGCCGGTGCGCCGGTGGCCGGCATCGACAGTGGTGTGCTGGCGCTGGCTCGTGCCGGGTTGCTCGACGATTGCCGACACACCGGCAACTGGCCCGGTCAGATCGCCAGCCAGGTGCCCGGCTATGCCGGCGCCGATCAGTACGACAGCGAGATGCTGGCGGTCAGTGACGGCGGCACGATCACCGCCAGTCACCTCGGTAGTGTCGAGTTCGCCCGCGAGGTGATCCACACGCTGGATCTCTATAGCCCCAGCGACCGCGAACACTGGTACCGGTTGTTCAAACACGCCCAGCTGCCGCCGTGGTGCGTCGGCGAAGCGGTGGCCATGGCATGAGGACATCGCCGTGAATCCAATCCTGCAACGCGCCTTGAAGGCGTACCGACCGCTGTACCTGCATGGCCTGCTGATGGACGGGCAGTATCAGCTGCCGGCGTTGCGTGCGCCGGACGATCCGCCGCCGCCGGCATCCGCTGTGCAGTCCGGCAGGCGCATGCTGTTGGTCGCGCTGACCGGTCTGGGTCGGCATCTTTTCAATCATCGGAGCCAGCCATGACCCATCCACCACGAGTCACTTTCTTCCATGCGCCGCAGAGTCGATCCGGCGGCACGCGTGCCTTGTTCGAGGAGCTCGGCGTCGACTACGACCTGCACGTGCTTAACCTGAAAAACGGCGAGCAGCGCCAGCCGGCTTACCTGGCGGTCAATCCGATGGGCAAGGTGCCTGCGATCCGGCATGGCGATGCGCTGATCACCGAGCAGCCGGCAGTGTTCCTCTATCTGGCCGATCTCTACCCCGAGGCGAAGCTGGCGCCAGCGATCGGCGATCCGCTGCGCGGCCCGTATCTGCGTTGGCTGGTGTTCTACGGCTCGTGCTTCGAGCCGGCGGTACTCGACAAATCGATGCAGCGCGGACCGGCATCATCCTCGACCTGTGGATACGGCGACTTCGACACCATGCTGAAGACGCTCACGGATCAACTGGAACAGGGGCCATACGTGCTTGGCGATACCTTCAGCGCGGCCGACGTGCTGTGGGGTACCGCGCTGAACTGGACCACGATGTTCAAGCTGGTGCCGGAACTGCCGGTGATCCGCGCCTATATCGATCGGGTGCTTTCGCGGCCGGCCATGCAGCGCGCCGCGGTCGCGGATGCCGAACTGGCAGCTGCGCAGGCAGCCTGATCCGCAGGGCCTTGATACCGTGAACGCTGCATGGCGTGACGTTCGGCGCTGTTCGCCATCACTCGCCTCGGCGATGATGTGCGGATGCGCCGTGCCGACCGCCTGTTCCTCATCATCCACGCCTTGCGTGGACGCCGCACTGCATTGCGGGCACGGCAGCTTGCCGAGACGTTGGGTGTTTCCCTACGCACGGTCTATCGTGACGTCGCCGATCTGCAGTTCTCGGGCGTTCCGATCGAGGGCGAGGCCGGGGTCGGCTACGTGCTGCGCAAGGGTTCGGACATCCCGCCGCTGATGTTCACCGCCAACGAGCTCGAAGCCTTGGTGGTCGGCACGCGCTTCGTGCGCGCGTTCGCCGGCACGCAACTGGCCGAAAGTGCGCAGGCCGCGTTGCTGAAGATCGAGGCAGTGCTGCCGCCCGAATTGCGCGAGCGCTCGGCACGGACGCGCATCTATGCGCCGGTCTGGCGCGACCAGGGCAAGGCCGATTTTGCGGCACGGATCGACCAGCTGCATGCGGCGATCGAGGCACGCCACGTGCTGCAGATCGAATACAGCGACGAGGGCGGCAACATCAGTACACGCGCAATCGAGCCGCTGTGCCTGGCGTTCTGGGGCGGCAAATGGACGCTGGGCACGTGGTGCCGTTTGCGCGAAGGTTTCCGCAACTTCCGCCCCGACCGGATCGTTCTGTGCACGGTATCCGGCGAATGCTTCGACGAGCAGCCGGGCCGCGATCTGGATGCCTATCTGCAGTCGGTGGGCGGCTATTACGCCGGCATGGCATAGCCCTGCTATCGCAGGAAATTTCGTGTAACGCATGACCCCATCGCCACGCCGACTCGGCTACGCTCGGCAGCACTGCGTCTGTCCGAGGGAGTCGAACCATGTCGTCAGTTCTGCATCATCCGTTGTTGTCGATCGCTCCGGCCAAGCTGCGGCCGACCCAGATGACCGTGGGCAAGGCCGAGGTTGCAGCCAAGCGCACGGAGTGGAAGGAGCTTGGCAAGAAGAAGCGCAAGGAACTGCTCGAATCGCACTGGTTTCCCGGTGTGCTGGGGCCGAAGCATCAGGTCTACATCGTCGACCACCATCATCTCGGTCTGGCCTTGCTGGAGGAGCGCGTGAAGAGCGTGCCGGTGATGATCCAGCGTGATTTCTCCTGGCTGGAGCCTGCGGTGTTCTGGCGCACCATGGAGTTCAACCGCTGGGCGCATCCGTATGATCAGCACGGCACTCGCACCGACTACACGGCGATTCCGGCCAGCCTTATCGACATGGCCGATGATCCCTATCGCACGCTTGCCGCGCGGGTACGCACGGCCGGTGGTTGTGCGAAGGACGCCGTGCCGTACGCGGAATTCCTGTGGGCGGATTTCTATCGCCATCATCTGAAACTGCCGGGCGGCAAGATCAGCGCGAAGGTGATGCAACAGGCGTTGCTGCTCGCGCACAGCCATGACATGGCCTATCTGCCGGGCTGGAGCGGAACGATCACATGAGCGCAGGCCCGGCCGCCGCCGTCGCGCCGGGGTCCACCCTTGGCGTCGATGTGCTGGCCGGGCTGTCGATCGCCGGCCTGCTGCTGCCCGAGGCGGTGGCGTACTCGGGTATTGCCGGATTGCCGCCACAGGCCGGCGTGATTGCGCTGCTGGTCGGCCTGGTCTGTTATGGCCTGCTCGGCCGCAGCCGTTACGCGATCGTCTCGGCTACCTCGTCCTCGGCAGCCGTGCTGGCCGCCGGCACCCTGGCGTTGGCGGGGCCGGATGCGGTTTCGCGTGCCGTGGTAGCGGCGACCCTGGTGCTGCTCACCGGCGGCTGTTTCCTGATCGCCGGAGCGGCGCGTCTCGGTGGCCTGTCGCATCTGATCGCTCGGCCGGTACTGCGCGGTTTCACTTTCGGCCTGGCCTGCGTGATTGCGCTGAAGCAGCTGCCGAACCTGTTCGGGTTGCCCGGCCTGCACGGCGACTTCGTGCCGCTGCTGCTGGCGACGCTGTTCAAGTCGATCGGCCAGATCCAGCCGGCCACGATGGGCGCCGGTATCGTCGCCTTGCTGCTGCTGTTCCTGTGCGAGCGGGTGCGTCGCCTGCCGGGCAGCCTGCTGGTCATCGTGCTGGGCTGGCCGCCTCCGGCTGGCTGGCACAGCATGGCGTGACCCTGACCGGCGCGATCAACCTCGCGCCGGACTGGGCGCTGCCAACGTGGCCGACCAGCAGCCAGTGGCTGCCCAGCATCGAGCTGGCCGCGGCCCTGCTACTGGTGCTGTACGCGGAGTCGTACGGCGCGATCCGCGCGTTTGCGCTGAAGCATGGCGATCCGGTCGATGCGAACCGCGACCTGCTGGTGATCGGCGTGGCGAACGCGCTGTCGGGACTGCTGCACGGCATGCCGCTCGGCGCAGGTTATTCGGGCACCTCCGCAAACGAGGCGGCCGGTGCGCGCTCGCGGCTGGCCGGGCTGGTCGCCGCGGTGACTATCCTGCTGCTGGTGTTGTTGCTGCTGCGTTGGATCGAACGGATTCCCGAGCCGGTGCTGGCGGCGATCGTGATCCACGCGGTGAGCAAGTCGTGGCGGCTGTCGGTGTTCAAGCCCTACCTGCAATGGAAACGCGACCGGCTGGTGGCGCTGGCCGCGGTCGTCGCGGTGCTCGCGCTGGGCATCCTCAACGGGCTGCTGGTGGCGATCGCGTTCAGTCTGGTGATGCTGTTGCGCCAGCTCGCCACGCCACGTCTCAGCGTGCTCGGCCAGCTGGCCGGCAGCCACGATTTTGTCGACGTCGCGGAGCATCCGGCGGCGCAGCTGCCGCCGGACATGCTGATCCTGCGACCGGAGGAGCCGCTGTTCTTCGCCAATGCCGAATCGATCCTGGTGCTGGCCCGCCAGCAGGTTGAAAGCCACTCCGGCAGCCGGGTGGTGGTGCTCAGCCTGGAGGAGTCACCGGATCTGGACAGCACCGCACTGGAGGCACTCGCGGATTTCGCGACGTGGCTCGCCGCGCGTGACATCATGCTGCGGGTGGCACGCCTGAAGGATGCGGTGCGTGAACTGCTGCTGCGCGCAGCGCTCCCCCAGCTTTCGCCACAGGCGCTCGACTACTGGAGCGTGGAAGATGCAGCCAGGGCGGCTGCACCCGCGCCGCAACCGACGGGAAAACCTCTGCAGTGAAGATCATCACGGGCATGCAATGGCTGGCACTCGGTCTGGCGCTGACCACGCCGGCATGGGCCGCGCAGGACACCGACGCGCATTTCAAGCAGCTCTATAGTGCGGAATGGGCTTGGCGCAGCGGGCAGGCCGGCGTCAGCGCGTCGGGCGAGTCGCAGCCGAACAACGGCCGGCTCGATGACGTCGATGCGACCAGCCAGCAGCAGCGGCTGGACTACTGGCAGCACGTACTCAAGCAGCTCGATGGCATCGACGTGGCACAGTTGTCGCCGGAGAACCAGGTCAACTACGCGGTCTATCGCGAGCAGATCGGCAACTTCGTCGCCGACCAGAAATTCATGAACTGGCAGATGCCGTTCAACAGCGACTCGGCGTTCTGGTCCGACATCGGCTACGACCTGGGCGGCGACAAGCTGCGCACGGTCGACGACTACCGCAAGTACCTCGACCGGCTCGGCCAGATTCCCGCGTACTTCGACCAGCAGATCGCCAACATGCGCGCCGGCCTCAAGCGCGGCTTCAGCGTGCCGCGCGAGGTGCTGAAGGGGCGTGACGTGTCGATCGCCGCGGTGGCCGATCTGAAGGACCCGACCCAGAGCAGCTTCTACGCGCCGTTCAAGCAGCTGCCATCGTCGATCCCGGCCGACCAGGCGCAGGCGCTGCAGGGTCAGGCTTTGCAGCGTATCCGTGACGAGGTGATTCCCGCCTACGCGAAGTTGCTGGCCTTTTTCCATGACGAGTACGTGCCGCAGGCGCGCACCACCCTGGCCGCCGAGGCGATGCCGGACGGCAAGGCGTTCTATCGCCAGCAGATCCACGAATACACCACGCTCGACCTGAGCCCCGACGCGATCCACCAGATCGGTGTGGAGCAGGTGGCGAAGATCCACGCGCAGATGCTGGACGTGATGCAGCAGACCGGCTTCAAGGGCAGCTTTGCGGATTTCCTGCAGTTCCTGCGCACCGACCCGCAGTTCTACGCGAAGACGCCGCAGGAACTGCTCGACAAGAGTGCCTGGGTGGCCAAGGAAGTGGACGGCCAGATGTCGAAGTTCTTCGGCCACCTGCCGCGCGAGCGCTTCACCATCGAACCGGTGCCGGCCGCCATCGCGCCGTATTATACCTCCGGCCGCGGCGGTCCGGACGTCTATCTGGTCAACACTTACGACCTGCCGTCGCGCGCCCTGTACAACATGCCCGCGCTGACCTTGCACGAGTCCTATCCCGGGCATTCGCTGCAACTGGAACTGGCCGACGAGAGCCACGGCCAGCCCGCGTTCCGCCGCAACGGCTACATCTCCGCCTATGGCGAGGGCTGGGGCCTGTACTCGGAATACCTCGGCAACGAGATGGGCATCTACCAGACGCCGTATCAGAAGTTCGGCTTCCTCACCTACCAGATGTGGCGCGCCTGCCGGCTGGTGGTCGACACCGGCATCCACCACCTCGGCTGGACGCGCCAGCAGGCGATCAACTACCTCACCGTCAATACCGCGCTGTCCTCACGCGAGATTGCCAATGAAGTGGATCGCTACATCAGCTGGCCGGGCCAAGCACTGTCGTATGAGCTGGGTTATCTGAAGATCCTTGACCTGCGTGCCAAGGCGGAGAAGGCATTGGGCGCGAAGTTTGACCTGCGCCACTTCCACGACACCGTGCTCTCGACCGGCTCGGTGCCGCTGCCGGTACTGGAGCAGCGCATCGACCGCTTCATCGCCGAGGGTGGCCCGGAACCGGACTACGGCTGCGAGTGCGCGAAGGCGAAGGATGCTTCCGTGCACTGAGGATACAGCAGCGGCGCCTGGCGCATACTCCTGATATGAAGTAATATGCGGTCATACTTCACGGAGAGAGTATCACCATGACCGCTCATCCGACCCGCATCGCCGAAATTTCGCCGCGCTACACCGAGCCCACCGACACTCTGGCCGCCCCGGCCCTGCGCGGCTTCTTCCGCCTCGCCGAGCACTGGAAGCTGCGGAT
>JBOHYM010000033.1:0-120963 GCA_050737735.1 Rhodanobacter sp.
GGCATGGATTGTTGGGGTTCGCTACGCTCACCCCAACCTACGGTCGCATGCTTAGTCTTCCTGCGCCGCCGCTTCGCGCCCCTGTTGGCGGATGATCGCTTCCTCGCGCGCGTCGATGATCGACTGCATCACGCTGTCGACATCGGCGATGCTCTCGTCAAACTCGAATTCGCCGGTGAGTTCGCTGTCCGGATACAGTTCACCCAGCTCGTACAGCGCCCACATTTCCTCGCCGTAATAGGTATCCAGCAATTCCGGTGCGAAGCGCGACAGGCTGATGGTGATGTTGCCCACGTCACGCCGCAGCATCGCGCGAGCAGCGTTGTTGCCGGAGGCGCTGACCGCCTGTGGCAGGTCGATGATCACCGGGCCTTGCGGCCCCACCAGCACGTTGTATTCGGACAGATCGCCGTGAATCAGCCCCACGCACAGCATCCGCGCCACCTGCTGCATCAGGAAGCGGTGGTATTCACGCGCGGTTTCCGCTGACAGCTCCACCTCGCCCAGCCGCGGCGCCGAATGGCCGTCCGCATCGGTGACCAGCTCCATCACCAGCACACCGCTGAAATAGCCGTACGGCTTCGGCACCCGCACACCGGCCGCGGTGAGCTGGTACAGCGCATCGACCTCGGCATTCTTCCAGGCGGCCTCGGCCTCCTTGCGGCCGAACTTGGTCGCCTTGCTCATCGCGCGCATCTGCCGGCTGCCACGCACCTTGCGCCCTTCCTGATACTGCACACGCGCCTGGAAACTCCGTTGTGCCATGTCCTTGTAGACCTTGGCGCAGCGGATGTCCTCGCCCGAACGGACGACGTAGACGGAAGCTTCCTTGCCGCTCTTCAGCGGTCGCAGCACCTGATCGATCACGCCCTCTTCGATCAGATCCTGCAGGCCCTTGGGTGTTTTCATGCGTGAGAGAGCTTCTGCAATTCAGTGAATAACGCCCATTATGGCCGATCGACGGCGTCTGCCGCCCTTTTTGCATCCATCCCGGTCAGCTTGTGTGCAAGCTCGACGCGCTCAACCGCTCCCGCACCGCCGCCGCGATTTCAAATGAATGGCGCCGCGCCGCATGCTCGAACACGTTGGCGGTGAGCAGCAACTCATCCGGCCGGTGCCGCGCAATGAAGGCCTCGATACCCTCCTGCACCGTGCCGGCAGCACCGACCACCGCGCAGGCCAGCGCACGCTCGACCATCAATTTCTCCGGCGGCGTCCAGTACGACTCGATATCGTCGATCGGCGGCGGGATCAGCCCGGGTCGGCCACGGCGCAGGTTGATGAAACTCTGCTGCTGGGTGGTGAACAACCGCCGCGCCTCGGCGTCGCTCTCAGCCGCGACGACGTTGATGCCGAGCATCGCGTAAGGCTGTTGCAGACGTGCCGATGGCTGGAAGTCGCGCCGGTACAACGCCAGCGCCTCGTCCATCGCATCGGGCGCAAAGTGCGAGGCAAACGCGAACGGCAGGCCGAGCTGCGCCGACAGCTTCGCGCTGAACAGGCTGGAACCGAGCAACCACACCGGCACTTCGATGCCCGCGCCGGGCACGGCGCGCACCTGCTGGCCGGGGACGGCTGGCTCGAAATAGCCAAGCAGCTCGATCACGTCATGCGGAAACGCATCGGCACTGTCGAAGTAACGGCGCAGCGCCTTCGCGGTCGGTTGGTCGGTACCCGGCGCGCGCCCCAGCCCCAGGTCGATGCGCCCCGGATACAGCGAGGCCAGCGTGCCGAACTGCTCGGCCACCTGCAGCGGTGCGTGGTTCGGCAGCATGATGCCGCCGGCACCGACGCGGATCGTGGAGGTGCCACCCGCCACATGACCGATCAGCACCGCCGTCGCGGCGCTGGCAATGCCCGGCATGTTGTGGTGCTCGGCCAGCCAGTAGCGTTGGTAGCCGAGGCGTTCGGCCAGTTGCGCCAGATCCAGCGTGTTGCGGAATGCCTGAGCGGTATCGCTGCCCTCGGTGACGGGTGCCAGGTCAAGGATCGAAAAGGGAATCATGTCGAGCTCTCGCCATCATGGAAGTTGCTGATGTGGGGGCTGTCGCGCGAATTGCCACCGCTTCGCTGCCATGGGGTTGCTCTTGTGGGAGCGACTTCAGTCGCGACGCTGTTGTCTGCAGTGAAGCCGGGGACGTCGGGGCTGAAGCCCCTCCCACAGGATGGCGGCGTTGCATGGGGTGGTTTTTGTGGGAGCGACTTCAATCGCGACGATCTTGATCTGTTGCGCGGAAGTACGAAGAAAGGCGTCGCGACTGAAGTCGCTCCCGCCTAGCCCGCATCCCGCCCGGAGATTGTTCGAGGTTTCCCGAAGTCGTTCCTGCAAGCGCTTACAATCATCCATCCTCGCCCCATGGCATCCCGATGACCGAACCCGTCCGCCTCGCCAAACGCATCGTCGCACTGACCCAGTGCTCGCGACGCGAAGCCGAGCAATACATCGAGGGCGGCTGGGTGCGCGTCGACGGCGTGGTGGTGGAAGAGCCGCAGTTCATGGTGGATGCGCAGACCGTCGAACTCGATCCTGCCGCCGAGCTAACACCGACCGAACCCGCCACCCTCGTACTGCACAAACCTGCTGGCTACGACGCAGGCAACGACGCGAAGCCGGCCAGTGCGCTGGTCACACCGGAGACACGATCGCCCGATGACGCCTCCGGCGTACGCCCGCTGAAGCGACATCTGCTGCGGCTGACCTCGCCACTGGCGCTGCCCACCGCAGCCAGCGGCCTGCTGATCTTCACCCAGGACTGGCGCGTCACCCGCAAGCTCACCGAGGACATCGACCGGGTCGAGCAGGAGTTCGTCGTCGATGTCGAGGGCACGCTGGTTCCCAATGGACTGGCCCTGCTCAACCACGGCCTGCGCTTCAACAACTACGCGATGCCGCCGATCAAGGTCAGCTGGCAGAGCGAGCGGCGGCTGCGCTTCGCGTTCAAGGTCCTGCAACCGACCCAGATCGAACCGATGTGCCAGGCAGTCGGCCTGAAGGTGCTGGCGATGAAGCGGTTGCGCGTCGGCCGCATCCCGCTGGCCAGATTGCCGCCCGGGCAGTGGCGTTACCTGGCTCCCGGCGAACGCATCTGAGAGGTTGTGACATTCAACCTCTCAGGCCGGCCACGGATGGCCGGTCGCGGATCGGGCACGCCAGTGCCTGATTCGCGTGAGCGAGTCCGGGCGTGTACCGGACTCGCGATAGCAGAAAACCACAGGAAGTGGTTTTCTTCACAGGCTCTGAGCGGCCACGTCCTGCCGCAGCGCGCCCCATTGCGGCCGGAACAGCTTAGACTTGCCTGCGCGTCCCACGCGGCACCCCGAGTACCGCAGGCGCCTGATATCCATTCAACACGTCCAAGGAGTACGCCATGAGCAAGGGCATGGATTCAAAGAAAAGCGAGAAGAAAAAACCGGCCAAGACCATGAAGGAAAAGAAGGCCGCCAAGCAGGAAAAGAAGAAAAACAAATAAGGGCCTGACTCGCCAGGCAGACACCAGCCAAAACCATCACGTCGCTGCCACCGGCTCACCAGCCGGCAGCGGCCTGATGCGTCTGGACGCCGGATTCAGCGGCATTCGTCCAGCCCTAAATTATCGCCGCCTCGTGCCGATACCGTTATCAGGGGACACGGAATCCGCACACGGGGATGAGGGGCGCATAAATATGAGGAGCATGTGGCGCTTCTTTCGCGGCCGGAACAAGGCTGCCAATCACGCGCGCCCACGTGCCGCCATGCCGGCAGACGCCGCAGTCACTACGCTGGCGCTTTCGTCAGCCCTGTCGCCGGCGGACGTCGGGGACCGCTTCCATCGCTTTCTACTAGGCCTGCCTCCCAGCGATACGGCCGAACCGAGTGCCGTCGAACTGGCCACGCTCAATCGGCTGGAGTTGCTCCACACGCGCTTCGACATGCGCAGCCTGCCACGCTTGCCGACGATATTGCCGCAGTTGCTGCGCACGCTGAAAAACGACAATGCCGCTGGTGGTCAGTTGGCCAAGCTGGTTGGGCGCGACCCGCAGATGGTCGGTGAAGTCATGCGGGTCACCAGCAGTGTGTACTATCGCGCCGCCCAGCCCATCACGAGTCTGCAGCACGCGGTGATGGTGCTGGGGCAGGACGGTTTGCGGCAAGTGCTCACCCAGCACGCCATGAAACCGATCCTGCAAGCCAGCGCTGGCGCACTTGGCCATGCCGCCGGCAAACGCCTGTGGGATCACGCCGAACGCTGCGCGCATGCCTGCGCGTGGCTTGGCAGGACCAGCGGCTGCGACACCTTCGAGGCCTATCTGGCCGGCATCATCTGTCATGCCGGCACCGGTGCCGTGGTGCGCCTGCTGGACCAATTGATGCCTGCCGCATCCTCCGATCCGCCTTCGTCCGGCTTCCTCGATCGTTGTGCGCAACTTGCCGCACGATTGTCGCTGCAGGCCGCGCAGCATTGGGAATTGCCGCCGCATGTCATCGAGGCGTTGAGGGAATGCCCGCATCCGGGCGCATCGTCGCCCCTGGGGGAGGCACTCGCAAGCGCCGACCTGCTCGCGATGGCCCAGCTGCTGAACGAACATCAGCAGCTCACCGGTGACCTCGACCTGAGCCACAGCAGCGATATCTATGCGCCATCGCTGCTGGCGCGCTGCCAACAGGATCTGCAACGCCAGTTTCCCCATGGATGAAAGGCACGCCGCCTGAAGGGGCGGCGGCCCTACCCTTCATCCGACATCGCTCGCGTCACACAACCTGATTCGTTGCCGCAATACCGCTAGTGGCGATATGCGGCATGACCGCTCAGTACTGCCCCATGTAGTCGCGCTTGCCGATCTCGAGGCCGTTGTGGCGCAGCAGCGCGTACGCCGTGGTGACATGGAAGAAGAATTGCGGCAGGCCGTAGCTCAGCAGATAGGCCTGGCCGGTGAAGCGACGCTCCTTCGGCGTCCCCGGCCGTATCACGATCTCGCGCGGCGCGGCGCCCTCGAACTGCGTCGCACCCAGGCCGTTGATGAAATCGAGGCTGCGCGCAATCAGGCCACGCAGTTCATCGAACGTCTGCTCGTGGTCGTCGTACTTCGGCACCTCGGCGCCAGCCAGCCGCGCCGATACGCCACGCGCGAAATCACAGGCGACCTGCACCTGTTTGGCCAGCGGAAACATGTCAGGAAACAGCCGTGCCTGGGTCAGTGCCGTCGGCTCGATACTCTTCTCGGCCACATGCACTGCGGCCTTGGCCAGGATCGCATCGAGGCTGCCGAGCATCTGTTTGAAGACGGAAACGGAGCTGGTGTACATGGCGTCGGTCACGGGCTTTTCCTTGATGTGTCGATGGTGATCGGCGCAGTGTAGCCCGCCCGTCGTGCAGGGCCGGCAAGGTGGCGCCTTTTCGCCACGCAGCCACCGGCTCAGTTGAATGGCATCGGCCACAGATATTGGCAACTCATGTCGCCTGGCGAATGGGCCATGATGCGATCGTGGAAAGCAGCCTGGGCGGCCACAATGCGATCCACGTCTTCCGCCAGAAGCAGATGCGCCGCAACCGCCTGGTTCGCCGCTGCCCGCGTCTTCTCGATAAATGCCTGGCGCGAGCCGTAGCGGGCTTCAAGCGATGGACGTGGATCGGCAGCAGCCTTTCGCTCGGCTTCCGTACGCGCAAAGGGCTGGAACGAGCCCTCGAACCGGTCGAATGCCCAAGCGAAGCCGGTATCGGCATTGCTCTGATTCCAGCCGGTATACGTGCCGAGAGGAACCTGCACTTCGACGGGCCGCAATCCGGCAGAGTCGGTGCCATCCGCATCCGGTGCAGGCACCAGCGCCGTATACGGCTGGCCGCGAACGGGCGGCAGTCGATCGACGATGCCTTGCGTGAGGAAGCGGGACCCGAAATCGAGACGCGCAGGGACGAAGGGGCCGTCCGGCGGGGTCAGGCCCGTGCCCTTGGGAAAGAGTTGCCGATAGCGCGTCGCCGATACCAACGTACCACTCGCCAGCGTCGGGTAGGCACTGGCAGGCGGCACGGCCTCATCGCGTACCCAGCGATCCAGATCGATCAGCAGGGCTCGCAGGCTGGACAGGTCGTCGATAGGGTCGGAGCAGTTGACCGCATTGTCGCGTGTGGGCCCAGGCGTGAGGAGATGCTGCATGCCGGCCAGCAGATATAGCCGCGTATTCGGATCCGGCGCCACGTCCCGGCTGCCGTCGGGCGTGGTTTCCAGCAGGGATGCGGAGCGCCCCCAGAACTCGGTGGATTTGTTGACCAGAAAAAGCTTGGGGCTCTTCCCGGCCGAGTCACGCGCACGCGTCAGCAGGGAGCCGGACTGTCCTATAACGGGATCGTGTTCCTGCGCGGTGGTGAACGGAAACAGGTCCGTCGGATAGTCCCGATCCACCACCAGATTGGCGGCTCGGGTCGGAAATGCGAAGCGATGATTGAAGCTGCCTCGCCCGCTGCCGCCCACCAGGCTGAGCGCGCCATCAAAGACGAGGCGTTGCCGCTCGTCGACATCGAAGCCGTCGTAAAGCATCTGCTGGATCAGTCGCGCGGTCTGGCTGGCTCCGAACAGCAGGACCCGCTTGGGTGCCGGCGATCCTTCGAACGGATGGGTCCGGAACCAGGACAGCAGATCGCGAATGCCGGCCATTCCGGCACCGACGACATACGGGTCACGTGCGGTGTAAGTGAGTTCGTAGATCAGGCCGCGCTTGAATCCGCCACGCATCCGGATCTCGGTCGGCGGCTGGCCATCGGTTGCCGGGGCGAAGCTCCACAGCTTGCGCGGGACAGCCACGCGCGGGTCGCCGGGACGGGCTCGTGCCGTCAGTACCGCCAGCGGATCATCCGCGACAGCCGCGGGATAGGCGCGCCCGTCTATGCCAACGAAGGACGCCGTCCCGGACGGTTTTTCAACGGTGAATTCGTTCGCCACCTTGCCGGTGATCGTGCGGCCATGGTCGGTGGCAATCGACGGTGTGAACACCAGCGGATGATCGTCCGGACCATCGGGCTTGACGTCCCACTCCCAGGCCGAAGCCAGCACCGTGAAGCCGTGGCGCTGCAGGAACCCGGTATCCACCCATGACGGCTTCCCGACCGGGTCGTAGGCAAAATTCAGCATCCCGGAAATCTGATTTCCCCGGTTATTGACGTCGTAGAGCAAGGTCGAGTCGGTTGCCCTGGTCGGCCGCAACAGCACAAAGTCCGTCGAGAATTCGACCTGACCCTTGCTGTCGCGAGGGGCGTATTTGAGATCAACGATACGGGCATTCGCCTTGCTGTCCGGATCGAGCTTGAACCAGGCGCGTCCGCGGATCACTTCGTAAATCCCTACCCCGGGGAACACCTTGCCATCCTGGTACGGCTTGCGGTCGATGACGTCGACATGGTCGACGGCGGCGAATGCCACCTGCGACACGATGACGAGTGCGAATCCCGCCAGGGCCATTCGAGCGAGGTATGGCAAGCGATGCGTCCGAGCCTTCCGATCCACAGACAATCTCCAGTGACTGCGCCAACAGCGGCTGCGCAAAGGTATCCCAAATCGTAACGATGAAAAGCACGGACGCATGTCGAACCAGGAGTGAAGGAATCACTCGCGCCCCGATCATTCCGCTACGCGAAACACCAGGCTGCAGCAGGTCACCGCACCTTCGGCCTTCTGCAGTTCGGAGACGTCAACAGCAGTGACCTTGAAGCCGGCATCGAGCAAGCGCTGCTGCGTGCGCGGAAAGCTGGCCGGCATCAGCAGCGCGTCGCCGATGCGCAGCACATTCGCGGCGTGTGGCTCGACGGGATCGACTTCGATCACCCGAAAGTCGGCAAACAGCTCGCGATCCACCCATTCGGGCTGCAGCAACAGCGTGTCGTCGGCAACTTGTGTTACCGCCGATTTCAGATGCAGGCAGCCGCGGGTCGGCACACCCTGCACCGCGTAGCCATGGGCAGCCAGCAGTTCGCGCAATTGCGCGATACCGGCGGCATTGCTGCGTGCGGATTCGCCGACATAGAGCGTGCGACCCACACGCAACACATCGCCCCCATCGAGCGTGCCTGGCGCCGCCAAGGCCAAGACTGTTCGATAACGGTGCAACACCTCCGCGACGCTGGCCACCTCGCCACGTCGGGACGGTGCGCCGGGCCGGGTCTGAATCGCAACCTCGTCCAGCACGATCGCCACATCCTCGACGAAGACCGAATCGGGCAATCCGGTCTCGGCCGGGAGAGTCAGCAGGCGGCAACCCAGCGCTTCCAGCGCATGCAGATAATCGTGGTGCTGCGCACGGGCAAGCGCCACATCGATCGCGACGCGCGGGACATACGACAACTCGCAGTTGCCCAGCGCGGGGCTGACTTCACGGGTAATGGCAAACCACATGACATTCCTTGGCGTAGGTATGACGATCGCGGATCAGGGATGACGCGCGTGCCATGCGGCCAGCGCAGCCTCGTAGCGCTCGAGCGCTTCCTCGTAGACATCGAACACACAGCGGGCACAGCCTTCGCCGCAGCAATCGGCGACATCGGGCTCGATCGGACGCTGTGGTGGTGGATCGGATGACTCCTCACCCGAGGCTGGCCCGGGTGATACGAGCAGATACGGCACCGTGCCGCCCGCCGCCCCACGGGTCACCCGTCTGCATAACGGATCCATCGCCATCACGATTCCCGCATTCGCGCCGGCTCGTACCGTAGCACCCTCTCCAAGGGGTATTCGCCGGCACGACCCGGCACGTCCGCAGGTCAGTTCGCGGGCTTGCGGAAACGGTAGATGAACTGATCGGTATGGCCGCGTATCGACGGATCGAACACCTTCTTGTCGTGCGTGTCGGCCGGGTTGCGCAGCGCGTTGCTCTCACCGTCGAACACGAAGCCGGCTGCCTCCACCTCCTGCTTCACCACCGCCGGATCGATGCGGTGCAGGGTGTTGGTGTCGGCGAGGCCGGAGCCGGCCGGCGCCACATGGTCGATGACCACGAACAGGCCGCCGGGCTTGAGTGCCGCATAGACGTCTTTGTCGAACTGCGCCATGTCGACCGGCCCCATGAACGGGTCGTGGTAGTCGTGGTAGTTCTGCGCGGTGAACACCAGGTCCACCGGCTTTGGCGCGCTCAACTGCGCTGCCGGCTGCTGCAGCAGGCTGACGTTGGCGTAGTGCGGCGTGGCAGTCAATTTCTGCCAGTTGGCGAAGCTCTTGGCGGCATACTTGCCCATTTCGTCCGGCCATACGGTGTAGACGTGCCCCTGCGGCCCGACGATGGCGCTGAACACGCGCGTCCAGTAGCCGCTGGCGGGCACCAGCTCGAGTACGCTCTGGCCGGGTTTGACCTCGGCAAAAGCCATCACCTCGGCGATCTTGCGGCGCGCATCATCGGCCGCATCGGCCTGCCGCGCCGGGTCGACGAGCGCCTTGGTCACCGTGGCAGGGATCGCCCCGCCGCTCATGGATTGGGCTTGGGTCAGGGTCGCGGCAGGAAGCGCGAGGGCCAGCAGCAGGGCAAGGGCAGTCGGACGCATGACGTACTCCTTCATCGGGGGAAGTGCCGATTGTGCTCCCGAATTGTGACCCCGGCCCTGTGCCGCTTGGCATGGTGCGCCGGATCGACCCGAGTCGCATGCTTGCTGCAAGCATCGCGTGCCCGGTCGTCACACGACAGCACCCGCATACACTGGTAAAACGGATACCGTCATCTTGCCGGTCAATCGAAGGGAGCAGCATCCATGCCGTCGCTTCGCAAGGGAATTCCGCTGGGTTGTGCATTGCTGCTGTCCTGCGCAGCCACGTCGGGTCGCGCACAGTCTGCCTCGCAATGGCAGGCTCGCCAGATCGAGGCCTCGAACAAGTCCGAGCAGATCATGCAGGAGGCCAACAAGCACAAGAGCCTGCTGGCCCAGTACCAGGTGATGCGCTACGCCTACAACAGCAACAAGGACCCCGCCTTCCACGTCATCTTTGGCCAGTACCTGAGCTGGTACCAGACCTTCATCGGCGACTACCCGGATGCCGCAACCGCCTTCTCCATCAGGCAGACGGCGTTGCCGGACGACCGTCCCTCACCGCTGGGCAACGCCGACTACACCGCCCGGCCGGCGCTGGAAGCGATTCCCGAACTGGCCCGCAACTACCGTGCCGTGTTCTTCAACGAAGCCCACAACATCCCGCTCACCCGCACGCTGACCGTGCAGTTGCTCGGCAAGCTGCGCGCAGAGGGCTTTAATTATTTCGCCGCCGAAACGCTTTACCAGACGGATACGGATACCAAGCTGCAGTCACGCGGCTACCCCATTGCGGACAGCGGTTTCTACACGCAGGAACCGATCTGCGCCGAGATGGTGCGCACCGCCCTGAAGCTCGGCTTCAAGGTGGTCGCCTACGAGGCGCTCTCCAATGCCACCGGCGACGCCCGCGAGGCCGAACAGGCGCGCAACCTCTACAAGGCGGTGTTCCAGAAAGACCCGTCGGCTCGACTGGTGCTCGACGCCGGATATGCACACATCCAGACCTCGGGCGTCTATCTGGGTGGCTCGTCCATGGCCGAGCATCTGCACAAACTCAGCGGCATCGTGCCGTTCTCGGTGGAGCAGACCATGCTTTACGCGCACCCGGCCGCCAGCGACGATCATCCCGACTACGCTCCGATCATGAAGCAGTTGCAGCCACAGGCACCGATCGTGTTCGTGGACAAGGCCGGCAAACCGTGGTCGCTGCGGCAGGGCTATGACGTCAGCGTGTTCTTTCCGCCGCAGACCATCCGCCGCAGTCGTCCCACCTGGCTGGACCTGGGCGGCGAACGCAAGCCGTACTATGTCAGCGGCGAGCGATGCCAAGGCAGCTATCCCTGCATGGTCGAGGCGCGTTACGCCAGCGAGGCTGACGACGCGATCCCCGCCGACCGCCTGGTACTGGACCCGGTTCCGCTGAATGCGGTACCCATGGACCGCATCAAGTTCATGTCGGGAGCGCCCTTCAGCGAACTCTATTTGCGGCCCGGCAAATACCGGCTGCTCTACAGCAACGCGGATTCACGCACGCTGACGACGCAGGACATCACCATCCCGGAAAAGGACACCGACAAGGCAGCGGACCA
The DNA here is from genome assembly GCA_050737735.1 of Rhodanobacter sp. Taxonomy (GTDB): domain Bacteria; phylum Pseudomonadota; class Gammaproteobacteria; order Xanthomonadales; family Rhodanobacteraceae; genus Rhodanobacter. The sequence goes on from JBOHYM010000033.1 coordinate 11,072, forward strand.
GCCCGACCAGGCCCAGCCCTCGTCGCCGGCAAAAGCCGGGACCACCCCAAGTCCCCCAGCCCCATGAGGGACACCGGACTCCCTGCCGCCCAGCGAACGTGAAAGTCGCGCCACGCCTGCCGAAAGCATGACTACTGTCCTAGGCAAGCTTCGTTGCGTGCGCGTATAACAGGCCCGATGCAACCGTGGTGCTGCACAGCCTGCCCTTCCCGGTGCTGTCATCCGCACGACGACCAACCGATGGGGAGTGATACCCGATGATCCGATGGAAAATGCGCCCGTTGCTGACCCTGGCCGGCGTGCTGGCCACCTGCGTGGCTGCCGCGGCCACCGATCAGAACCGTCATGACGACGGCACCATACTGGGCTTCACTCCCGCCAATGCCGCTGCCCAGCAAAGCCTGGAACAGCGCTTCGACGCCCAGCTCGATCCGGCTGATCAGCGCAACTGGCTCAAGCAGATGTCGTCCGAGCCCAACCAGGTCGGCTCGCCGCACGACAAGGCGAATGCCGAGTTCATGCTGGCGAAGTTCCGCGAATGGGGCTGGGACGCGCACATCGAAACCTTCAGCGTGCTGTACCCCACGCCGAAAAAAGAGGCGCTGGAACTGCTGGGACCGCACCCCTACACCGCGTCACTCAAGGAACCGGCGATAGCCGGCGATGCCACCTCCAGCCTCCCGGGCGCCCTGCCGCCGTACAACGTCTACGGCGGCGACGGTGACGTCACGGCGGAACTGGTCTATGCCAACTACGGCATGCCGGACGACTACAAGGAGCTGGCCCGCCGCGGCATCGAAGTGCGCGGCAAGATCGTCATCACCCGCTACGGCGGCGGCTGGCGCGGCTTGAAGCCCAAGCTGGCGCAGGAACACGGCGCCGTCGGTTGCCTGATCTATTCGGACCCCAAGGAGGACGGCTACGCCCAGGGCGATGCCTACCCGCAAGGTGGCTGGCGTCCGGCGCAGGGCGTGCAGCGTGGCTCGGTCGCCGACATGCAGTTGTATCCCGGCGATCCGCTGACCCCGGGCATCGGTTCCACCCCGGGCGCCAAGCGGCTAGCGCTGAAGGACGCGAAAACCATCCTGAAGATTCCGGTGCTGCCGATCTCCTATGCCGATGCCACGCCGCTGCTGCAGTCACTGACCGGCCCGGTCGCACCGACCGGCTGGCGCGGCTCGTTGCCGCTGACCTACCACGTCGGCCCGAGCACGGCCAAGGTGCACCTGACCGTGCTGTCGGACTGGGGCCAGAAACCGATCTACGACGTGATCGCGGTACTCAAGGGCTCAACTGCACCGGACCAGTGGATCGTGCGCGGCAACCACCATGATGGCTGGGTGTTCGGTGCATGGGATCCGCTCGCCGGCAACGTCGCCCTGATGGCCGAAGCCAAGGCGATCGGCGGCCTGGTCAAGCAAGGCTGGCGGCCGCAGCGCACCCTGGTCTATGCCAGCTGGGACGGCGAGGAACCGGGCCTGCTCGGCTCGACCGAATGGGCAGAAACCCATGCGAAGGAGCTGCAGGCCAAGGCCGTGCTCTACCTCAACTCGGACACCAACGGACGCGGCTTCCTCGATGCCGGCGGCAGTCATTCGCTGCAGCATCTGGTCAACCAGGTGGCCGCTGGCGTGACCGATCCGGAAACCCATGTCAGTGTGCGTGAACGCATGCGCGCGCACATGCTGGTCGACGGCTACGGCAAGGACGCGAAGCCTGAGGCCAAGGCGAACGCCAAAATCGCGGCAGCCGGCGGCGATGTGCCGATCGAGGCACTGGGCTCGGGCTCCGACTACAGCGCCTTCCTGGAACACCTGGGCATCGCCTCGCTCGACCTAGGCTTCAGTGGCGAGGATGACGACGGCGGCATCTACCACTCGCGCTACGACTCGTTCGACCACTACGTGCGCTTCGGTGACCCGACGTTCGAGTATGGCGTGGCGCTGGCCAAGGTCGCCGGCCACATCGTGCTGCGCACCGCCGACGCCAACGTACTGCCGATGCGCTTCGGCGATTTCAGCAACACGCTCGACCGCTATGTCGGTGAATTGCACAAGCTGGTCGACGACACCCGCAAGGACACCGAGCAGCAACACCAATTGCTGGACACCCACGCGTTCACGCTGACCAGTGATCCGACCCGACCGCTGGCACCGCCGGCACGCGACTCCGACGTGCCCGCGATCGACCTGGCTCCGCTGGACCAGGCCGCGAAGCAGCTCAAGCAGAGCGCCCAGGCGTACCAGGCGGCCTATGCCAAACGCACCGCGGCCGACTTCAACATGCCGGCAGCCCAGCAGCAGCAACTGAACCAGTTGATGGGCAGCATGGAACAGGCCCTGACCGACCCGGCCGGGCTGCCCGGCCGCCCATGGTTCAAGCACTTCATCTACGCGCCCGGCATGCTCACCGGCTACGGCGTCAAGACCGTGCCCGGCGTGCGCGAAGCGATCGAGGCACGCCGCTGGGACGAGGCCAACCATTACGCCGTGGTCACCGCGAAAGTGCTTGATCGCTACCGCGCACAACTCGACCAGCTGACGGCGATGTTGAATAAATAACAGCCGTTCAATTCGTCATGTCACAAGCAACGCGACCCACGGAAGGGTCGCCTTTTTTGTGGACTGCATGTCGAAGCGTTGACTCGGCGAGCGGCGAGTAGTCAGCGGCAATACGGGTATTTACTCTTCGATATCGCCAGGGAAGAGCATATGCGTATCTATTTGACCTTCTCCCAAGAAATGTGACGATCCAGAAATAGAGATTCGGCGACACTCAGGTTCCTAACTTCACCCATTGCACTGTCGCAACAAGTAAATTATTGCGTCTTGTGCAAATTTGTGCGGATTGATCGAAAGGGCGACCGTTGACCTCTTTCGACCATCTGCCGATGGCGCACAAGAACTTTCAGCTGCGATAGAGTACGCCGTGATGCGGTCGAGCCAGGGGCCGACCGCGCTTTCGCCACAGGGGAATATGACGATGATTTTGCGACGCTGGATCGTAGCGTTGTTGTTGCTGTGTACTTTCGCCTTGCATGCACAAACGGTGTCGTTTGCCGATCTGGCACGACACCCTGAATACGGGAACGTCAAGATTTCCCCCGATGGGAAGTATCTAGCAGCCACGGCGATGGTCAAAGGGCATACTTCACTTGCGTTGATACCTCTGGCTGACATGAATGGCGGCCATGTCATCCAGCCAGGCGAAGGTGACGATGTCGTCCATTTCTGGTGGGTTTCGCCCACTCGCGTGGTGTACACGGTAGGCATGCCCAGGGGCGGCTACGATATACCGTTCTCCACCGGCCAGCTGCTCGGGGTCGACGCTGATGGCAGCCATCCGAAAATACTCGGACTTGGCAGATTCATCGCTTCGATTCCGGATGATCCCGACCATATGCTGATCGCAAAAGAGTTGGTGAATACGAAGAGCACGGATGCTGCCAGCAAGTTCGCCTCCTTCCACCCATGGGTTGTCTTCCGCATGGATGTCCACAACGGCGGCCTGGTACGCATTACCACAGCTCCCGGAAACATTGGACGATTCATCGCGGATCACAAAGGTCGTATCCGCTTTGCCATCGGCGAGGACGTCGATGGCAAAATGAGGGTGTATCAGCATCCGATAGATAGCAACGGCTGGGTGGAAATGCCGAAAGCCGAGCTGGATCACTCTGCTCCACTGGCGTTCAACAAGGACGACAGTGTGGTGTACTTCAGCTGTGCACCAGCCGGCCTTGGATTCAGCATATGCAGCTGGGATCCAGCTAATGACAACTGGAAAACCGTCTGGAGTAACTCGGCGGTCGAACCCAGTGGCCTGCTACACGGCATGGCCGAGGGTGACATCGTCGGCGTGGATTTCATTGACGGCCGTCCAGGCGCAGCATTGTTTGACAGCGATTCGTCGGATGCAAAGGCTCTGATCAAGCTAATGCAGCAATTCCCCGGAGAAAGTGTGCGTTTCGTTTCCGGTACCGAGGACGGCCATCTCAGCGTTCTGTTGGTCGAAGCTGACGCCGATCCAGGTACGTTTTATCTGTACGATCATCAAGCCAACAAACTCACCCTGTTGCTGGCACGCAGGTCATGGATCGATCCGCAGCAGATGGCAGGCAAACAGCCCTTTGAACTTGCTGCACGCGATGGATTGAAACTTCATGGATACATGAGCTTTCCGCCCGGCCAGGAAACCGCCAAGCATCTGCCCACCGTAGTCCTCGTCCATGGTGGTCCCTACGGCATACACGACAGCTGGAATTTCGACCCCCTCGTGCAGGTGCTGGCAACGCACGGCTACGCGGTCTTGCAAGTGAACTACCGCGGCTCCAGCGGCTACGGCGAAAAATTTGTACACGCCGGATATCACGAATGGGGCGGAAAGATGCAGGACGATGTCACTGACGCCACCCATTGGGCGATTGCACAAGGCATCGCCGACCCGAAGCGCATCTGTATTTTTGGCGGGAGTTACGGAGGCTATGCAGCACTTGAGGGCGCAGTGAAGGAACCTGATCTATACAAATGCGCGATCGGTTACGCAGGCGTCTATGACCTGGCACTGATGTCCTACCGTGGCGACATTCCAGAATCGGTTAACGGCACCAATTATCTCCAGACCGTATTGGGTGATAACACGAACGTCCTGACGCAGCGTTCGCCGATCAACCAACTCGATCAACTTAAAGCCAAGGTCATGCTCATAGTAGGCGGTAAAGACGAGCGTGTACCGCCGATACAGGGCAACAACCTGCATGAGGCATTGCTGAAACACAACATCGCGCATGAATGGTTGTACAAACCGGACGAAATGCATGGCTTCTATGACGCAGCCAACAACACCGAGTTGTACACAAAACTGGTGCAATTCATCGGCACCAATATCGGCCCCGGCGTAACGAGTGCAGGGGTAACCAGCGCCAGTACTGCAGCCGCGCATTGAGCTAGCAGGCATAGCGTGTGCTCCCGACCTTTCCGGTCGGGAGCACACCTCCTCGCCGGTGCCATGGCCGGCACCGGCACAGGTACTTACCCCCCAACTGATGGGCTACACGCGACCGCTGCCGTTCTGGCACAGTGCGGCGATCAGCTGCCATGCGACCTCAGGGAATCCTTACCATGCGTGTCTCCAACCGACTTTTTCTGGCTGTCCTGCTGGCCATCGGCACCGTCAGCGCGTGGGCAGCCACCGATCCAAACGGCTCAATGACCTATGCCCGCGATCCGGCCCAGCCAATCGACCAGGGCTATACCGACCAGATCCTGAAGTTCACCACCGACCCGTCGTTCAACTCGCCGCTGACCGATTACCTGCCCGCCTCGGCCAGCGTGCCAACGCCGGAAAAGGTGCTCGGCCATATTTCCGGTGCGCCGAACTACCTGCCTTACTCGGCCGATGTCTACCGCTACTTCCGCGCACTGGCCGCGGCCAGTCCGCGGGTAAAGGTGTTCACCATCGGCAAGACCGAGGAGGGCCGCGAGATGATAGCGGTGGCGATCGCCGACGAAAGCCTGTTGGCCGACCTGGATGCGAACAAGGCGCGCCTGGCCAAGCTGGGCGACCCGCGCAGCATCGGCATGAACGACGCCACCGCCGACCAGCTGATCGCGCAGTCGACGCCGGTCTACTACATCACCGGCACCATCCACTCCACCGAAACCGGCGCGCCTACCGCGCTGATGGAATTGGCCTACCGCCTCGCGGTGGATGACGCGCCGTACGTCAAGCACATCCGCTCGCATGTGATCACCCTGATCACGCCGGTGGTCGAGGTCGACGGCCGCGACCGCATGGTCGATCTCTATAACTGGCACCTAGCGCACCCGGGCCAGAACTATTCGCCACTGATGTACTGGGGCCACTACGTCGCGCACGACAACAACCGCGACGCGATGGGCATGACGCTCAACCTCACCCGCAACGTGGCGGACACCTATATCGGCTGGCATGCGCAGGTGCTGCACGACCTGCACGAGTCGGTGCCGTTCCTGTACGACAACACCGTGGGCGACGGACCGTACAACGCGTGGATCGATCCGATCCTCACCGGCGAATGGCAGCAACTGGGCTGGGACAACGTGCAGCAGCTGACCAAGTTCGGCATGCCCGGCGTGTTCACGCACGGTGACTTCGACACCTGGAGTCCCGGCTACCTGATGTTCATCGCGGCCATGCACAACGGCGTGAGCCGGCTGTACGAAACTTTCGGCAATGACGGCGCCGACACCGTCAAGCGCACGCTCAGCCCCGAGGAATATGCACGCACCTGGTACAAGCCGAACCCGCCATGGCCGGTGGTCACCTGGTCGCAGCGCGACAACAACAACTACGAGCAGACAGGCCTGCTGACCGCGCTGAATTATTTTTCCGACAACAGCCAGCTGTTCCTGAAGAACTTCTATCTCAAGAGTAAGCGCTCGATCGAGAAGCCACAGGAAGCCGGCCCCGCCGCTTATGTATTCCCCGCCGATGACAAGCGCAGCGGTTCGCAGGCGCAGCTGCTGCGCATCATGCAGCTGCAGCATGCCGAGATAAGCCGCCTGAGCGCGCCAGTCAGCGTAACCATGCCCGGTGCAAGGGGTGACGATGGCAAGGTTGGCAAACCGACCTCGCGCACGTTCGCTGCCGGCAGCTATGTGGTGCGCATGGACCAGCCGTATTCGCGCATCGCCGATACCCTGCTGGACCGCCAGTACTGGTCGCCGAAGGACCCGCAGCAGCACCCCTACGACGACACCGCCTGGTCGATGGGCGACCTGTTCGACGTGCAGGTAGTGCGGGTCACCGACAACAGCATCCTGAAGGCGCCGATGGATCTGCTCAGCCAGCCCGTCACGGTGCCGCAGGGTCTGGCGTCGTTGGACATGCCCAACGCGAAACTGCCACGCATTGCACTGATGCACACCTGGCTGGATACCCAGACCGAAGGCTGGTGGCGCATGGCACTGGACAAGCTGCATGTACGGTACAGCTACATCAGCACCCAGGACGTGGCGAAGACCAGCGACCTGCGTGCGAAGTACGACGTGATCCTGTTCGGCCCGATCGGCGGCGTCAGTGCGCAGCAGATCGTCGACGGCCTGCCGATGTGGGGTAACCCGATGCCGTGGAAGACCACCAAGCTGACCCCGAACATCGGCCATATCGACAGCACCGACGACATCCGTCCCGGCCTGGGATCGAGTGGCCTGGCCAACCTCAAACAATTCGTGCGCTCCGGCGGCCTGCTGATCACGGCCGAGGACACCGCGAAGTTCGCGATCGACACCGGTCTGGCACCGGGCGTGTTCGTCACGCCCACGCACAACCTCAAGGTCGTCGGCAGCGTGCTGCAGGCGAGCTTCGTCGACCGCAGCAGTCCGATCGCGGCGACTTACGCCAAAGATGATCTGGCGCTGTACAGCTCGCTGGGCCAGTCCTTCACCGTGTCCAACCTGGTCACTGGTGACAATGGCTTGCCCACCGCAAAAGACTTCCAGCGACCGACCGGACGCGGCGGCCCGCACGACACGGATACACCCGAAGGTCGCGCTTCGATCGAGCCACCGGCCCTGCCCGACGTCAAACCGTGGCAGGCGCTGCCGTTGAATGCCGAGCAGATGCGCAACAACCCGTGGGTGATTCCGGCCGATCAGCGCCCGCAGGTAATCCTGCATTACGCCGATGCCCCCCACCTGCTGCTCGCCGGCCTGCTCGACGGCGGCGACGAGATGGCCGAGCGCGCCGCCGTGGTCGATGCCCGTTACGGCAAGGGCCACGTGCTGCTGTTCGCCGGCAATCCGATTTGGCGCGGCGAAACCATCGGCAGCTATCCGCTGGTGTTCAACGCCATCGTCAACTTCGACCGGCTGGATGCGACATCATCGAAGCCCTGAGAAGTCCGTGCGGCCATGCATCGAGGCATGGCCACACGATCAGGTCAAGCTCGATGCTCAGTGCGCCGGTTTGCGGAAACGGTACATGAACTGATCCGTCTTGCCGCGGATCGACTTGTCGAACACCTTGATGGTGTGCGGGTCATCCGGATTGCGTAGCGCGCTGCTCTCGCCATCGAAGACGAAGCCGGCAGCCTCCACCTCTTGCTTCACGATGGCCGGATCGATCCGGTGCAACGTATCGGTGTCCTGCAGGCCCGACCCGGCCGGCGCTACATGATCGATGATCACCCACAGGCCACCGGGCTTCAGCGCAGCGAACACCTGCTTGTTGAGCACCGCGGGATCGACCTTGCCCATGAACTGGTCCGGGTAGTCGTGGTAGTTCTGCGAGGTGAACACCACGTCGACCGGCTCGGGCGAGCTCAGTTGATTGGCCGGCTGGGTCAGCACGCTGATGTTCGCGTAATGCGGTTCGATGGCAAGCTTGCGCAGATCGGCCACATCCGATACGGCCTCTTTCGCGTACTCGTTCGGCCACACCGTGAACACATGGCCCGTGGGCCCGACGATGGCACTGAACACCCGGGTGAAATAGCCGCTGCCAGGAATCAGCTCCAGCACCTTCTGGCCCGGCTTGACCTCGGCAAATGCCATCACTGCGACGATCTTGCGACGGGCATCATTTCCCGTATCGGCCTGGCGCGCGGGATCGCTGACCGCAGCTGTGACATACGCCGGCGTCGCAACTGCCGGATGAGATGGGACTTTGGCCAGAACGGCCGCAGGAAGCGCGAGCGTAATCAGCACGGCGAGCACAGTCGGACGCATGACGAACTCCATCGGTTGGGGAATGGTGTGCGCGATTGTGCTCCCAAATCCGGCTATGCCTGCATGCCGTTCGTCACCCCTTGCAAGGCGCGTGAACGGGCGCGTCATGGCAATTAGCGCGCCCGCACCGGATCAGACCGGCTTTGCGGAATCCGACCTGGACGGCAGCGCCTCCAGCAGCGGCCGGATCAGATCCAGCGGCAGCGGAAACACGATGGTCGAGGACTTGCCGTTGTTGGACATGTCAGCCAGCGTCTGCAGGTAACGCAACTGCAATGCCTGTGGCTGCTGCGACAGCATCGCGGCGGCATCGCGCAGCTTCTCGGCAGCCTGCATTTCGCCCTCGGCATGGATCACCTTGGCGCGGCGTTCGCGTTCGGCCTCGGCCTGGCGGGCGATCGCGCGCACCATGGTTTCATTGAGGTCGACATCCTTGATCTCGACGTTGGCGACCTTGATGCCCCACGGGTCAGTCGCCTCGTCCAGGATCGTCTGCAGCGTGTGGTTGATCGAATCGCGCTGTGACAGGATCTCGTCCAGCTCGTGCTGGCCGAGCACCGAGCGCAATCGCGTCTGCGCCAGCTGGCTGGTGGCTTGCAGGAAATTCTCCACCTGCAAGACGGATTTATCGGGTTCCACCACGCGGAAGTACACCACCGCATTGACGCGCACCGACACGTTGTCGCGCGAGATCACATCCTGCGGCGGCACGTCCATCACGGTCACCCGCAAGTCGACCCGGATCATCCGCTGTACCGCGGGAATCAGCAGCACCAGGCCAGGTCCCTTGGTGCCGGTATAGCGGCCCAGCGTCAGGACCACGCCACGCTGGTACTCCGGCAGGATCTTGACCGCTGAGAACAGCAGCAGCACGCCGAGGATTATCACCACACCAACGAATCCGAACATGATCATCTCCGATAAACCGAACAGTGCAGCCGCCGCACCCCATCAAACCGGTGCGCCGTGCAGCTCCAAACACCTCGCTCCGTAGGGCGGGCACTGCCCGCCGTTCTCCGCGACCTCGCATCAGCACAGAAACCAAAAGCCGGCGGGCAGTGCCCGCCCTACAAAAGTCATAGTGGTTCGACCCATAGCAACAGCCCCTGCCGACGCACGATGCGCACTGTGGCGCCCGCCGGCAGCGCGGTGTCGCAGCGCACGCGCCAGCGTTCACCGCGCACCATCATCCAGGCCTCGCCACCGGCGTTCACCGGCGCCAGCAGCCGGCCGGTGTCGGTGAACATCTCCGCGTCGCCGGTGACCTGATGCGCACGCCGCGAACGGAACACCAGCCAGACGATCAGCCCCAGCAACGCGGCCGCACCTACTGCGATGCCGGCAATCACGCCGAGATTGACGCCGTAACCGGGCACGCCGGTATGCATCAGCATCACCGAACCGACCACGAACGAGACCAGCCCGCCGGCACCGAACGCGCCCACGCTGGGGTTGACCGCCTCGGCCACCAGCAAGCCGACGCCCAAAGCCATCAACGCCAGCCCGGCGTAGTTCACCGGCAGCAATTGCAACGCATACAGGCCGACCAGCAGGCAGATGCCGCCGGCGATACCCGGCAGCATCGCACCCGGATGCATCGCTTCCAGCAGCAAGCCGAAGATGCCGACCAGCAACAGCAGGTAGGCGATGGTGGGGTTGGTGATGATCGCCAGGAAACGCGTGCGCGCATCCGGCGCGTAGTCACGCACCGATGCGCCCTTGAGCCGCAACGTGACACTGCGATCGCCCACCTGCACCTGCCGGCCGTCCGCCTTGGCCAGCAGGTCGGCAACATCCGTCGCGACAAAATCGATCACATGCTGCTGCGCCGCTTCGCTGGCAGTCAGCGTGGCCGCGCCGCGCACCGCCTGCTCGGCCCACGCGGCGTTGCGTTCGCGCAACTGGGCCAGCGAACGGATATAGGCAATCGCATCGTTCAATACCTTGTGTGACTCGGCATCGTCGCCATCGGCCGGTTTGTCGCGGGCGGAGCCGGCCACGGCGGGTTTGTCACCGGCCTGCGGCAACGGCATCGGCGTGTCGCTGCCCAGCTGCACCGGCGTCGCCGCGCCGAGGTGCGTGGCGGGAGCCATCGCGGCAATCTGCCCGGCATACAGGATGTAGGTGCCGGCCGATGCAGCCCGCGCGCCACCCGGCGCGACATACACCAGCACCGGCAACCGGCACGCCAGCATGCTGGCGATGATCTGCCGCATCGAATCGGACAACCCACCCGGCGTGTCCAGCCGCAGCACGATCGCCACCGCACCGTCGGCCACGGCGCGCTTCGACGCGTCATCAAAATACTCCGCCGCCGCCGGACCGATCGGGCCATCCAGCGCGATCTGCGCCACCATGCCGTTGGCCGCCGTATACTCGGCAACCACCGGTGCAGCATCGGTAGCGGCAACCCGCAGCGGCACCGTGCAAAGAACCACCAGCCAGACCAGCCACCCGCAACGTGCCATCACGCCGACCTCCGGACCATCGCCGCGCCGATGCAGCCACTGTAGCGCGGACGATGTATAGAAACCGATCATTCACATAGCTTGCGCGACAGGCCGTGCCTTTCACCTGGACGATCCGGCTCGGATCGGCGTGCCAATGACGAGCACACCAGCTGCCATCCGCCTCAATGCACAGGTAGACTTGATCCAGCGATCCAGGGAGAGCACACGGATGAAACAGTGGCTAGTGGGACTGTTCTGCGCCTTGATGGCATGTGTGGCATTCGCCGAAAGGCCAGCCGCAGTCCGCGAGCGGGCCGAAGCGAGCATGCTGGTTACCGGAACGATTGAAGTGATGCCGGACGGCAGTGTCCGCAGCTATGCACTCGATCAGGCCGACAAGCTACCGCCGGCCGTTGTCCAGGTTGTCCAGCAAAATGTGCTCAACTGGGAGTTTCAGTTCGACGGCCAGCAAGCGACCCCGATGAAGGCAAAGATGAGCTTGCGCCTTCTTGCCAAGCGGGTCGACGACAAACACGATTCGGTCAGTATCTCGGCAACGCAGTTCGGCGAAGACCACAAGGTGCCGGGAGAAAACGTCAGCTACAAGACGAGACAGCAGCCCCGGTATCCTCAACTGGCGCTGCACTCGCATGTATCCGGCACCGTCTACCTGCTGGTACGCGTCGGCCGGAATGGGCAGGTGGAAGATGCCGCCGCCGAACAGGTCAATCTGAAAATCTACGCCAGCGATCACGACATGGACAGGTTCCGAACTGACTTGGCCAAGGCGGCACTGGCGGCAGCCAGGCAGTGGACTTTCAACACCCCCACCACCGGCAAGCATGTCGACGATGCGTACTGGGTGGCGCGGGTGCCCGTCAATTTCGACGTACGTCCACTGGGTTCATCCGCGGACAGGGAACCGTACGGAAAGTGGCAGACGTATATACCCGGCCCACGCCAACTGGTGCCATGGAGCGAAAAGAACAAGTTGCTTTCGGATGCCCCGGATGCCGTACCCGATGGTGGCATCTATCAGCTCAATCAAAGCTTGCGGTTGACCACTCCGCTGGGCGGCGCCTGAGAGGTTGTGACATTCAACCTCTCAGTCCGGCCACGGATGGCCGGTCGCGGATCGGGCACGCCAGTGCCTGATTCGCGTGAGCGAGTCCGGGCGTGTACCGGACTCGCGATAGAAGAAAACCGCAAGAAGTGGTTTTCTTCACAGGCCCTGAGTCCACCGTAGACTGGAAATCGGATCCGAGAAGCCCGGGGCAGTGAACGACACCGCCCCGGGCTTTTGTCATTTCGCGACAGCGGCCTTTGACTTGACCGGCATCATCATCGCCTCGCGCTTCGCCTTGAACGGGCTGTCGGCGTACCACGCCGGCCACACACCGGGCTGGCTCAGGTGCTGGCCCAGTTCGTACAGCGCCTGGGTGTCTTCGAGGATGCCCGAGTAATCCCAGTTCGGATTGAACACGTCGTTCGGCGTGTGATAGCGGTGCGCCGTGTAGTCATCGGCCGCCTTCTGTCCGGCGGCCTTGCCGCCATCGAGCAGGTCGAGGCCCGAGCTGGCCAGCATCGCCGGCACGCCAGCCTTGGCGAAGTTGAAATGATCGGAGCGGAAGTAGAAACCGTTCTCCGGCGTGGTTTCCGGTGAGGTCACCCGGCCCTGCGTTTTCAACACGTCGGCCAGCATGTCCTCCAGCTGCGACTGGCCCATGCCGATCACCGTCATGTCGTGGGCGCGGCCGATGATCGGCAGCGCATCGACGGTGATGTCGGCCACGGTCTTGTCCAGCGGGAACACTGGCCGCGCTGCGTAGTACTGCGAACCAAGCAGACCCGACTCCTCCATCGTGGGCATGAAGAACAGCACGCTGCGCGGCGGCAGCGTCTTCTGGTGGGCGAACGCGTTGGCAAGCTCCAGCAGCATGGTCAGGCCGGTACCGTTGTCGATTGCACCGCTGAAGACCTGATGCCCCTTGCGTGTGGGGTCGGTGCCCAGGTGATCCCAGTGCGCGGTATAGATCACCGCCTCGTCGGGTTTCGTGCTGCCCTTGACCATCGCCACCACATTCTTCGATTCGAGGTGGCCGATCTTGTTGTGCAGGCTCAGCGACGCGGTGGCATCCAGCGGCACTGGCTGGAAGCCCGGCTTCGCCGCGGCCTTCTCCAGCTGACCGAAATCGAGTCCGGCATCGGCGAACAACCGCGTGGCTGCGTCACGAGTCAGCCAGCCAGCGACCGGCAGCCGCGGCGACGAGTCGACGCTGGCAGGCAGGCTCAATTGCGGCCCGCTGCCGCTGTTCTGCAGCACGCTGAACGGATAGCCGGTGGCGGCATCACTGGTATGCACGATGAAACACGCAGCGGCGCCCTTGAGCGCGGCCTCCGCATACTTGTAGGTCCAGCGACCGTAGTACGTCATCGCACGACCGTTGAACAGTTTCGGATCACCGGTGGCAAAGCCGGGATCGTTGACCAGCACGATCACCGTCTTGCCCTTCACGTCGATATTCTTGTAGTCGTTCCAGTGCCAGTTCGGCGCGTCCACGCCATAGCCCAGAAACACCACCGGCGAGTTCTTCAGGTCGACCTGGGCCTTCGCCTGCAGCGTCTCGGCCATCATGTCGGTGCGATAGGCAAACTTCACCGGCTTGCCGCGCGCGGTGATGTCCAGCGTCACGTCGGTATTCAGCAACTGGGTGGAGTCGGCCGGCACCGTCTGGTACCAGGAACCATGGTTGCCCGGCTGCAGACCCATGCGCTGGAACTGCCCGACCAGCCAGTCGGTGGTGCGCTGCGCGCCGATCGTGCCGGGCTTGCGACCACCGAACGCATCGGAGCTGAGCGTCTTGTCGAACTGTGCGAAATCCGCGGCATTGATCTGCGACGCCAGGGCCACCTCGGCAGACGACGCATGGGTGGGAGCCGGTGGCGTCGCTGCCATCAGCGAACTCGCGCCCGTACCCAGAGCGATGAGAAGAACGGTGGTCATGGCGCGCATCGGGGAACTCCAGTGCCGGGGACAAGCTGCTGTTTTAGCGCGACCATCCATCGCTGTCCACGCTGGCGACCACACCTGCTGCGTACGAAACTACGCTGCCCATGCGGGCAACCATGGGTAACCCACGGCATACAGGCAAAGTTGCCGCCGACAACAGCTGTCGTACGATGGCGCCTGCACCGATGACAGCATCGAGCCCACCCGCCGCAGCGAGCAGCGCCATGCCAAAAATTGATATTCGCACCATCCCCGAACGCAAGGGCTCGCGCTATCCGGCCCCATTTGCGCCATGCACCGATGCACGCACCAAACAGGCGCTGGGCGATGCCGGCGAGCTCACCGATTTCGGTGTCAACCTCACGCAACTGCCGCCAGGCACGTGGTCGAGCCAGCGGCACTGGCACTCCGCCGAGGACGAATTTGTCTACGTGCTGTCAGGTGAACTGGTGCTGGTCACCGATGCCGGCGAACAGACCTTGCGTGCAGACGATTGCGCCGCCTTTCCAAAGAACGTCGCCGACGGCCACCATCTGATCAACCGGGGCGCGGAAACTGCCACCTATCTGGAAATCGGCACGCGTCGCGCGGACGACACCTGCAGTTACCCGGACATCGACCTGCATCTGGATCGACATGTCGGTTACACGCACAAGAACGGAACACCTTACGCCGGGTGATCCGCCGAATACAGAGCACACGCGTGACCGGCATGGCATACGCCAGCGTGAGTGTTGCCCGTATCAGGCCACATGCAAATTTTCATGCGAACTGTCGCTCACGTTCACGCGGTTACGGCCTTCGCGCTTGGCCCGGTACAGCGCCTCGTCGGCATGGATCAGCAGCTGGCGCAGTTCGTAGCCGGAGTGCACTGTGCCGGCGACGCCGAAGCTGGCGGAGATGGCAACACCGGTAACGTTCTCGTCCGCGGAAGCGGTCGCAATCGCCTGACGGATCTGCTCGGCACGGGCGACGCCCTGCTCCAGCGTGCACTCGGGCAGCAAGATGCCGAACTCCTCGCCACCGAGGCGGCCGAAGATATCGGTTGAACGCAAACGCGATTCGCAGGCTTCGACGGCACGCTTCAGCACACGATCCCCCACCGCGTGACCATGGTTGTCATTGATCGCCTTGAAATGATCCAGATCGATCAGCACCAGACAGGCGCCACGCGACGATTTGCTGCAGTACTGCAGGTGCAGCTCGGCCTCGCTGACAAAATACTGCCGATTGAAGATGCCGGTGAGGCCGTCGCGCCGCGCCAGCTTCATGAAGCGCAGCTGCGAGCGTTTGACCTTGTAGGTCCACAACGCGATCGACGCCAGCACGATCAATAGCAGAATGATGTACAGCCGGCTGGTTTCCGCCGCTTTCCTGTCCAGCGTGCGCTGCAGCTTGAGTATTTCATTCTGCTTGTTCAGCGTGTCGACCTGCAGCTTCTTCGCCAGCACCTGCTGTTTGACGGTCTGGTACGCCAAGGCTTTCGCGCTGACATCATTCAGATAGCCCTTGTCGGCCGCCATGTATTTTTCGTGATAGATCAGCGCAGCATCCGGGTCGCCTTGCTTCTTGTTGATCTGATATAGCAATGCATAGGCGCTGGCCAGCGACTTGGTGAACTCATTCTTGACGCCGCTATCAACAGCAGCATGTGCGTATTGCTGCGCCAGCGCAGCCTCGCCCTCGTTCCAGTACGCCTGCGCCAGCGACGCATCAAACTCCGCGATTAGTTCCGGGTAACCGATGCGCCGGACGTCCGTATAGTTCTTCTGCAAAAGCTTGATCGCCGCGGACGATTGACCACGTTTAATGTCAAGACTTGCCACATAGGAACGAACCCCATTGGCGTAGAGGAATTCCGATGCCTTGTTGCAGGCATCAATGGCCTCTTGGGACTGCTTGCCGAATGTCGTGAACTTGCCGCTCTCATACAACGATTGAACCTGGAAAACCCTGCCTTTGCAGCCACCATCTCCGTCCGGGTTCTCTCGGAGCATCTGGTTCGCATAGGTCAAGCCGAGATCGTATTGACCTGCATCGTTATAGAGCGTCGAGGCAACGCCCAAGGCCTGAATGCGGGCGTCCCTCTCGGTAATCTGCGGAAGCTGGTCCAGTAACTGGCTTATCTGTGCAAACGCTTCCTCATAGTGGGATCCGATGGAAAGCATGTTTACCAGGGTTGTACCCGCACGAAACCGCAAAGTGGCATCCGTGGATTCCGCGATAACCGCGTTCAATAGTGGCGTGGCGGTTTCGTAGTCACCCTGATAACCCACCTCCCATGCCTGGAGGTAGCGCAGGTGCATATGCTGCTGCGGGGAAAGCCCGGCCGCCTCACCACCGAGCCGCTGCATGAGTTGCAGGAACTCGGGATGATCCGATGTCTTGATGCTGTCCGCCTGCTTCAGCAGTTGCGCAGGATCGTCAGCGATGGGCACGGCCGCAACGGCCGTGCCCATCAGCATGGCTACGAGCAAGATCCAGCCGGCAAAGTATGCCCAGCACAGCCTGCCCGGCGGAGACATCGATCAGGCCACCGCGATCGCGGCGCGAACCCCGGTGTGCTCAGGGGCCTCATCCGGCTCCTTTGACGGCGTCTCTTCGTCCTCGTCGCCCTCCTCCTCTTCACCCTCTTTGCCGGGCAAAAAATAACCGCAAACAGGAGCTTGTCTCATCAAGGTTTCGAGGCTCGTCTGATCCTTGGCGAGAATTGCCGCCTGCAACTCAGGAGCAATCTCTGCGCTGGTCAACGCCAGTTCCACTTCATCCTGCGACCCATGACACAATTGCGCGTCCTGCCCCATCCTTTCCAGAAAATCGATGACGTCCGTCATAGCCTGTCCCCTGACAGTTGGTTGTTTTGAAACGCACGGCGATGGTCAAGAGATTTGACCAGACACGTTCGACCAAGGCCCCTATCCCCCCGGATACGCCGGATTGTGGCATATCACAGGTGCCCGCCGGTGACAGCGCAATCTTCCTCCCTATCATCGGTCATGAGCGTTCGACCCGCGCAGCGGGTCATTCCGTCAAATTCTTTCGAAAGCCCTATGCCGTTTGTTACATCCAGGCAGGGTCTGAAAATCGAATGTCGGCGACGGACGCCGCTCGCCTTACCGGCAACCCAGCCGTCAGGCAGGTTCCGGATGGTCGACCACGCTGACCCGATTGCGGCCTTCGCGCTTGGCCCGGTACAGCGCCTCGTCGGCATGGATCAGCAGCTGGCGTAGGTCGTAGCCGGAATGAACCACGCTGGAGATGCCAAAGCTGGCGGAGATCGGAACGCCGGGAGCGTCCTCGCCAGCGGAAGCGGTCGCAATTGCCAGGCGGATCTGCTCGGCCCGGACGAGGACCTGTGCCAGCGTGCACTCGGGCAGCAGGATGCCGAACTCCTCGCCGCCGAGGCGACCAAAGATATCAGTCGAACGCAGGTAGGTCTTGCAGGCCGTGACGGCACGTTGCAACACACGATCACCCACCGCGTGGCCATGGGTGTCGTTGACGGCCTTGAAATGATCCAGGTCGATCAGCACCAGGCAGGCGTCGCGCGATGATTTCCGGCAGTACTGCAGCTGCAGTTCGGCCTCGTTGACGAAGTGCTGCCGGTTGAAGATGCCGGTAAGGCCATCGCGCCGCGCCAGCTTCATGAAGCGCAGCTGCGAACGCTTGATCCTGTAAGTCCACAAGGCGATCGAGGCCAGCACCAGCAGCAGCAGGACGATATACAGCCGACTGGCTTCCACGGCTTTCTTGTTGAGCTTCTGCTGCAGCGTGAGGATCTGGTTCTGCTTGTTCAGCGTGTCGATCTGCAGCTTTTTCGCCAGCACCTGCTGCTTGACGGTCTGGTATGCCAGCGCCTTTGTACTTACATCATTCAGATAGCCCTTGTCGGCGATCATGTAGTCTTCCAGATACGCAAGAGCCTTACTCAATTCGCCTTGCTTTTTCTCAGCCTGGTACAAAACCTGATAAGCACCCGCTGTTGTCGCGAGATATACACCACCGAAACCCTTGTTGGTTTCAATGACGCGAAGCGCATACAACGTCGCCGACTCGGCATCGCCGGTTTTCCAGTAAGCCTGCGCCAGCAATTCGTCAACATCGGAAACAAGCGGCGGAAAGCGCTTGCGTTGAACTTCTGCGTAGCTGTTTTGAAGCAGGTTGATGGCTTCAGTAGGCCTCCCGTTCTGCATATCGAACTTCGCGACAATTGTTTTGAACATGTCAGCTATCAGGACATTACCAGCGCGACCACAGGCAGCCTTGCCGTCGTTGATTTGTTCACCCACTGCCTGCAGCTGCCCTGCTTGAAGAAGCGGGCCAAGCTTGTCAAACCAGCCGATGCAAGCCTCCTTCGGGCTATCGCTTTCCTTGATCAACAACTCCGCATAACTAACGGCCAAATCGTATTGCCCAGCCTCGAAGTACATTTGCGATGCAGAACCAAGAACCTGTATGCGAACTGCCTTTTCCGTTATTTGCGGAAGTTTTTCCAGAAGCGAGCTCAATAGTCCGAACGCCTCCCCATATCGAGATTGCGTCAGCAACAAATCTACTTCGGTTGCGCCAGCCCGAATCGAGAGAACGGGATCCACTGACTGATTCGCGATCGTCTGCATCAATGGAATGGCCGCCTTGAAGTCCCCGCGAAAGGCGATTTCCCGTGCATCAAGATAACGCCGATGCAACTCCTGCTGCGGCGAAAACTTCAACTTGCTGCCATCAAGCCGCCGCATGAGTACCGAGAACGCACTGGGATCAGACGACTCCAGGCCATCAGCTTGCTTGAGGAGTTGTGCAGGTTCTTCGGGCACAGGAGCGGGCCGCAATTCGTCCGCAACAGTCGCTCCTGTCAGCGGAAGCAATACGATTGCCAACACGGTACAGAGCAACCCGCGCCTTGTACCCGGCCTACACATTTACAGGGCCACCCACATCCGTGTGAGAACCGGAACTATCAAAGTCATTTTTTCGGCCTGTTTGACGGGCTTTTCTTGACGTTGCCTTTGTCATCCTTGCCGTCCTTGTCGCCTTGGCCTTTGTCGTCCTTTTTCTTTTTTTCCTCGCCCTCATCTTCCTTGCCTGGATCGATATAGCAGCAGTAAGGCCCCTTCCCCAGCATCACCCCAAGCGCTTGTGCATCCTTCGCAAGAATGACATCGCGCAGCTTCGCATCGATGGGCTGCCCCGCCAGAACACCGGCGACGTCCTCCGAAGAAGCGTAACGCAGCTGTGCATCCTGACCAACGCTTTCAAGAAAATCGATGATGTCGAACATTTGATGCCCCCTATGTCGATTGTTGCCACCCAACCACTTGCTTCGTACAACGATTCGGAACGTCCTCAAAAACGTCGATGGCCTCGACGGCGCAACACGCTGCATCAAGCTTTACAGCTGGCATCGCGAACGGTATCAGTTATCGCTCGGTCCAGTACATCCAGCCGCTCCCTCATCTCGTGATTCACCTGCAAGGCACGCGCAGGCGGGACCACCACCGTATCAGCCATGCCAATGTCCGTCTGCGGCAGATTGCCCAGCGCCACCCGACCGATGCTGGCCTGCTGGATCGGCAGCGTCGCCGTGCGATAGATGATCAGCTCATGTTCCAGCGGGTAGTCGCGCGCCAACACTTCGACCAGCAACTGGCGGTAGGCCGCGCCGGTGCTGAAACGCGCCAGTGACTGGTCACCGACGATGCCCACCTGCCACAGCACCAGGTAAGCGGTCGGGTCGATCCGGCGCTGGTAGAACAGCAACTGGCTGGCCTCGTAGTGCTGGCAACCGAAGCGGCCCGGGTCGATGCCGAGATCGGCGTACAGGCAGTCCTCGGCGGAAATGCCCGGCTCCATGTGCGCGGGATAACCCTCACTACGGGCGACCTCTATCGACTTGTGCGGTGCCCAGGCGAATACACCGGGATGACCGTAGAACACTCCGCACACTTTCTTGCCCGCGCGCACCTCAGCAAGGATGACCTCAACCATCTGCTTGTAGGTCTGCATGCGCGACGTGCCCTCGTGGTAGTAAGGCTGCAAGCTGCGCACGTCTGGGTGCATCTTCTGCAACCACAATTCCACGATGCCGTCAGAGAGCCCCGCAAAGACCACGTCGGACTGTTCGATATGGCTTCGCGCCAGCGGCCCGAGATGAGAGCCCAGCGTCATGCCGAGGCCCACGCAGACCAGACTGCCGGTGGACTTTGCTGCATTCATTCGTTTGCTTGCTCGTTAATTGATCTGAAAGGTGTATTGCTGCACACGCACATCACTACCCAAGTATCGTCCCGGGTATTTGAGTCGTTGCGGTGAATCCCCTGTGGCATCTATTAACGCCCTTGCCTCCCCACGGCGTCAGCTTGATGACGTTATCCGCGAAGACCAGAACGAAGCAAGCATTGCTTGTCCCGCCTGTCTGACTAGCTGTCCGACAGCGGCCAGCACCCCAGTATCTGGTACGCGCCTTGCCCGACCACGTGATGGATCAGCGCAAACTCCGTCACCGGCCAGATCACAGGCTCGACGGCCAACTCCGGCAGCATCGTGCCATGGCTGTACGCCAGCGTGACATGCGGGGTGAAGCTGCGTTCGAGACGGGCGCCCTGCCCGGCCAGCGCCAAGGTCTTGCCCAGCGCCTGCCACAGTTGCTGCAGCGGCGCGCAAGTTTCTACGCCGCGCAGCACGCAGGGTGGCTCACGGCCGCGGAAGCTGGTGGCGCTGTCCAGCGTCCAGCTGAACGGCGCAGCACGCACCTTGTCGGCCGCCGCGATGGCGCCATCGACCAGGGTTGGCCGCAAGGCGGCGTGATCGCCCAGGAAATGCAGGGTGGCGTGATAGCGGTCCGGATGGATCCAGCGTGCGCGCAGTCCGGGACGCGAAGCCTTGAGCGCACCGGCGACGGCTGCCAGTCGCTCGCGTGTGGCATTGTCGGGCATCAGCGCGAAGAACAGGCGGTGTACTTCCATCGAGGCGATGCCGCCGAGCAGATCGGACTGGTGGGTTTCAGGCAGGGTTTGGCGAATGGGCATCTGTTTCAGCTGATATGTGCAGTGTGTTGAAGAGCGACCCCATCCCAGCCATCCCCTGTTGGCAGGGGATGGAGCACAGCATAGCGACCTCGCGCCGGCAGGGAGAATGGCGGGACCTGGCTAGTGCTGCCTGACCTGCTCCTGCTTTTGCCGACCGCGCTTGAGCAGGCCATTCAACACCAGTGCGCTCAGGCCGGGGAAGAAGCTGGCGAGCTTGCTCACCAGGCCGCGACTGGCCGGCAGCGTGATCTCCAGCGGCGCCTTGACCAAGGCACCATCCAGAATCGCCGCCACCACTTCCTGCGTGGTGAGTGAGCGGCTGCCGGAGAAGGTCAGCGCCGCCTGTTCGTAATTCACCTGCAGATCCAGCATCGGCGTTTGCACTGCATCCGGACAGACCACGGTTACCTTGACTCCGCTATCGCGCAGCTCCAGCGCCGCCGCCAGCGAATAGCCGCGTACCGCGAACTTGGACGCGCTGTACAGCGACAGGCCGGGAACGGCGGCAATGCCGGCGAGCGAGGCGATGTTGACGATGTGGCCGTGACCCTGTGCCTTCATCAGCCGCGCCGCCGCACGCGTGCCGTGGATCGCGCCCTTGGTGTTGATGTCGATATGGAAGTCCACCTCGGCGGCGGTGGATTCGTAGCAATAGCCGGGCTTGAGCACGCCGGCCACATTCACCAGCACGTCGAGCTGACCCCAGCGCTGCTTCAGCTGATCGAGCAAGGCATCCCACGCCGAGGCATCGCGCACATCCAGCGAGGCGATCCATAGTTGTTCGGGCGTAGCTGCCGCGGCTTTCAATGCCTCCATCGGCGTCGGGTTGATATCCACCGCGCAGACCCGCTCGCCGCGCTGGAGCAAGGCGGTGGCCAGCTGTGCGCCGATGCCGGAAGCACAGCCGGTGACGAGGAAGGTTTTCATCGGGTCAGTTTCCGTACGAGGTAGCTGGGTCGCTTACGAAAGCGCCGGCACATGCAGCGTGCCGTAATGCAGATCGCCCACGCTGACGCTGGGATGAGTACGCGGAAACAGCCAGTGCCCCTGCGACTCCGAACTCGGCGCCATGTTTGGATAGCCGTCGAAGCGTGGCGACGGCCCGGCGATCTCCTTCTCCTGGATCATCGAGATGTACTGGTCCACGCCATATTCCACCGTGTTGCCGTTGAGGATGACTTCCGCGCCGGTGTAACGGGCGAACTCGGCCACGCCGGGCACGCGCGAATGCAGCGGCGCATACGCGTCCAGCGACACGCCGTTCTCACTGGTGACATGGATGCCGCCATCGGTGGAGGCGACGATCGAGTGGTTGCCCTCGGTGTGGCCCTTGGTGCGCACCAGCGCCACGCCTTCACCGAGGAACACGTCACCATCCAGCAACACGACCTTGTCCGCTGGCACGTGCTTGATGCCATCCGGGCAGTACCACTGGTTCTGCCACGGGATCAGCGACTGCGCACTCTCCCATTCCTCACGCATCACCAGCAGCTTCGCATTGGGGAAGATCGCCGGCTGATCGTCGTCGCCCAGCCAGCGGGTCAGTCGCTGCGTGTGCAGGTGGTCGTAGGTGAGGTAGTCGATGTCCTCCGTACGCAGGCCGATGCTGGCGAGGCAGTTCAGCACCGTGCTGGTCTTCTTGAAGATCACGCTTTCGACGGCGCTTTCGAACGGTCCGCTCATTTTCCCCAGCCGGGTGAAGAACGGCGTCTCCTTCTGGTGCTCCCAGTCCGATGGCGAGGCCAGCAGGGTCTTGATGCCCTCGGCCGACTGGAACTGGATCACGAACAGCCGGTTGACCAGATGCAGGTACGGCGAGAACGAACCGAACGCATTGAGGTAGGCGTATTTGGTCGGATACGGCACCCGTACCAGCTCGAACGAGCGGTAGAACTGCACTTTGGACTGTGCCAGCAGCTCGCGGCGGAAATCCTTGGCCGCCTCGCGCACATTGCTGATCCGTTCCAGCGGCCGCGCTGCCTTGCGCGTACCGTCGAAGTGCCGGCTTGCCCGAATGATGCTCATTTGCCCCCCTTTGTACGTCGCTGACCAACAAGTGCACAGGCGCACCCGTACTGCCGAGTATGCCGACTACAGGGGGCGATGTGTCTACCGCCCGGTGGCTGGCGTGGCTGGCAGTACCTGGCCGGTCAACTCCGCGCGGATGGCACGCAACTTCGTCTTGATCCTCGCCTCGTTGGCCGGGCCGGTGCGCAGCAGCAGCCGCTGTCCGGCCGACAGCGACTCCAGTGCGGGATCGGCATAGACGTAGGATGTGTGGGATCGCACCAGCGCCGCCGACTGGGCCGACTCCGGCGCCGCCAGCATGTCGTCGATGGCCGCGATCAGCCGGTCGTTGAAGTAGCCGCGGGGGTAACCCAGCTGGCGGTAGGCCTGCTGGAACAGCGGATAGGCATGCACGTACCAGGCGACGAGCGTCTTCGGGTCGGCGCTGTCCACGATCTGCATGTACGGCGCATAGCGCGCGGCGTTCTGTTCGCTGATCACGGTCTGGCCGTCGAGCTCGGCCGTGGTGAACGCGCCCTTTGGCGTGTGCAGCGGCAACATCAAGGTGCCCAGCTCGTGACGCGGCAGCGTATCGACGGTCGCCACGATGCGCGTGATGATCTGCTGCGGCAACAGCAACGAACGCAGATCGCCGCCGCCGGCCAGCGTGGCGAGCGCCGCCGCCACACTGGCGTCGCTGTCATCCAGTGCCGGCAACGGTGCGGTCGATGCACTGGCCGGTGCGGCAGCCTGCGCGATCGGATGCTGGATCGACGAAGTCGCGGCACTGGCCGGGGCCGGCGAAGAAGAAGCCGGCTGTGTCGCCGTGGTGATGGGCATACCCGGATGGAGTGCCTTGTACGCCAGATACACACCTGCCGCGACCACGGCCAGCACCACGACCACGGCGCCGATCCAGCTTCCCACCGATGTTTGTCTACGCATGCGCTGCTCCGTTTGGCAGTTCAGTGATGGGTTGGACTGGCACAAGGCCGATTCGTTCATCCGTTCATCGCGACACCACGAACAGGGAGCCGATCACCGTTATGCTGACGGCGACCGCAGCTGGATGGCCGGCAGGTCATCGAAGGCCTCTCATGAAAGCGCTGCTGATCATCCTGCTGCTGGCGATACCGTTTTATATCGGGTGGTACCACGCGCGCATGAAAGCCATGCTTGCCGCATGGGCGACGGCGAACCGGCTCACCATCCTCGAGACCCGCCGTGGATTCTTTCCACCGCTGCGCATGCTGCTGACCACGAGTCGGGAACAGGCCCTGATGCACGTCAAGGTCTACGACGAAACGACGCATCGCATCCGCAGCGGCTGGCTGCGGCTGGGCAGCTACTGGTGGGGCCTGCTGGACGCCGACGCGATCGAGGTTCGCTGGGAAAACGAGTGAGCACGCCCACCAGCTGGCAGCGCTGACCCGATCGCGGGCGCCAGCCCGTCAGCGATTGCGATCGCGATCGCATGCGTCGGTGCCGCGATGCTGCCGTTTCACTCGCACACGGCACTGGCATGCGTGGCAGTCAGGCCTTCAACCGATAGCCGGTGCGGAAGATCCACCACACGATGGCCAGGCAGACGGCGAGAAACACCAGGGTCATGCCCATGCTGACCTCCACGCCCACGTCGGACACCCCGTAGAAACTCCAGCGGAAACCGCTGATCAGGTACACCACCGGGTTGAACAGGGTGACCTTCTGCCACAGCGGCGGCAGCATGTGGATCGAATAGAAGCTGCCGCCGAGGAAGGTCAGCGGAGTCACCACCAGCAGCGGTATCAGCTGCAGCTTCTCGAAGTTGTCCGCCCAGATGCCGATGATGAAACCGAACAGGCTGAAGGTGAGCGCGGTGAGGATCAGGAAGGCCAGCATCCACAGCGGATGCTCGATCTGGAACGACACGAACAGCCGCGCCGTGGCCAGGATGATCAGGCCAAGGATGATCGACTTGCTCGCCGCCGCCCCGACATAGCCGGCCACGATCTCGATCGAAGACACCGGCGCCGACAGGATCTCGTAGATCGTGCCGACGAACTTCGGGAAGTAGATGCCGAACGACGCGTTGGAGATGCTCTGCGTCAGCAGCGAGAGCATGATCAGCCCGGGCACGATGAAGGCGCCGTAGCTGACCCCGCCGATGGCGGTCATGCGCGAACCGATCGCAGCGCCGAACACCACGAAGTACAGCGAGGTGGAGATGACCGGCGACACCACACTTTGCAGCAGGGTGCGCCGCGTGCGCGACATCTCGAAGCGGTAGATCGCGCGGATGGCGTGGATGTTCATGCGCGCTCCCTCACCAGGCTGACGAAAATATCCTCCAGTGAACTCTGCCGGGTCTGCAGGTCCTTGAAGTCGATGCCGGCTTCGCCGAGCCGGCGCAGCAACACATCGATGCCGGTGTGCTCGCCCTGCGCGTCGAAGGTATAGGTCAGCGCGCTGCCGTCGGCCGACAGTTCCAGCGGATAGCTGGATAGCGCGGCGGGAATGATGGCCAGAGGACTCTGCAGGTTCAGCGTCAGCTGCTTGCGGCCGAGCTTGTTCATCAGCTCCGCCTTGTCCTCGACCAGGATCAGCTCGCCCTTGCTGATCACGCCGATGCGATCGGCCATCTCCTCGGCTTCCTCGATGTAGTGCGTGGTCAGGATGATGGTGACGCCGGTGGCGCGCAGCGAGCGAACCATCGCCCACATGTCGCGGCGCAGCTCCACGTCGACGCCGGCGCTGGGTTCATCCAGGAACAGGATTTGCGGCTCGTGCGACAGCGCCTTGGCGATCATCACGCGACGCTTCATGCCGCCGGACAGGGTGAGGATCTTGCTGTCCTTCTTGTTCCACAGCGACAGATCCTTCAGCACCTTCTCGATGTGCGCCGGGTTGGGTCCCTTGCCGAACAGGCCGCGACTGAAGCTGACCGTGTTCCACACCGTCTCGAAGGCGTCGGTGGTCAGCTCCTGCGGTACCAGGCCGATCTTTGCGCGCGCCGCGCGATAGTCGCGCACCACATCGTGCCCATCGGCCAGCACGGTGCCTGTACTGGGATTGACGATGCCGCAGATGATGCTGATCAGAGTGGTCTTGCCCGCGCCGTTCGGGCCCAACAGGGCGAAGATCTCACCCTGGCGGATCTCAAGGTCGATATTTTTCAGCGCGTTGAAACCGGAAGCGTAGGTCTTGCTGAGTTGCCTGACGGAAATGATCGGCTGCACGCGGTCTCCCTGGAGGATGCGGCGGAACAAGGTGCCGATGGTATGCCGGACGCGCGTGCAGGGCTAGCGTGCCGAAGACTCCCGCTACGCGACAGAGCGTTCAGGCCACAGAACGGACGGTACACGCGGCCTGACCACGCGCCCGTCCGAACCTTGAGTCCACTCAGTGCTGGCGCTTGTCTGCGTCGCGTTGTTCATCGGCGGCGTTGCCGATTTCCTTCTGGATCTTGCCAACGTTTTTTTCCAGCTTGCCGGCAACTTCCTTCGCCTTGTTGCCGGTCACCTTGCCGACCACTTCCTTGGCCGTGCCCTTGAACTCATGTTTGGTACCTTCGACGCGATTGTGATCCATGTGATATCTCCGGGAGATGAGGCCTGCGGAATTGCAGGCAGGCTCAGGTATAGGTGTGCCCGGGTCGACAGGCCGTGACCGTGCCGTTGGCACGATGTTGCCGTGGAGCTTGCGTTCAGCCAGATGTGACCTGTCGAAGAGCTGGACGCTACTTAACCTCGCGCCATGTTCACGACGTCAGGCACACATTGCCTTCACGCCCGAATCCGTATCCAGCCGTCGGGCCAGCGTTTGACGCGCGCCTCCTTATGACAACAGGAGTGCACACGGCATGCGGTGGCATTTCTGGATTGCGATTCGAGAAGGGGGACGATGTGAGCTTGATGCTGCGACGTACAGGTTTCATGGCTGCCCTGGCGCTCGCTGTGCTGGCACTCGGTGCCTGCTCGTCGCTGCGTACCGACTATGTCAAACGGCCTTCAAAGGCCCTGCCGCCGGCCACGGGCACACCCAGTGGACGCTATATCCACGCACAGGTGGGGCAGCATATCGACGAGTCGGGCTTCCGCCTGCTCACGCTCAGCAACAACGCATTGATGAGCCGTGTCGCGCTGGCCGACCACGCACAGCATTCGATCGACCTGCAGTACTACATCTTCAACAATGACGCGACCGGGCGATTAATCGCGCAGCGCCTGCTGGCGGCGGCGGACCGGGGCGTGCGAGTGCGCCTGCTGATCGACGACATCAATGTGCACAACGAGATCGACATGTTGAATGCGCTCAACGCGCATCCGAACATCAAGGTGCGACTGTTCAACCCGTTCCACACACGCAACCCGTCCATCCTGTCCAAGACCACGCAATTCCTGCTCGATGCGCACCGGCTCAACCGCCGCATGCACAACAAGTCGTTCATCGTGGACGGCAACGTGGCGGTCATCGGCGGCCGCAATATCGGCGATGCGTATTTCGACGCCGGCAGCGACACCAATTTTCGCGACCTCGATCTGATCGCGATCGGGCCGGTGGTGAAGGATGCATCGCATGCGTTTGACGAATACTGGAACTGCGATGCCGCCATTCCGGTAACCGCCTTCCACGGCAAGCGGGCCAGCCACTATGACCTGGCCAAGCTGCGGGTGGATCTGGCCCACGACGCGCGCGCGTTCGCGCAATCCGACTATGCACAGGCGACGCTGGATCAGCTGCCCAACGGCCCTTCCGCCGATCGCCCCGGTGCGTGGTTCTGGGGATCGGCCACACTGGTCGCCGACCAGCCGGCAAAGATTGATGCGGACAACGCCAGGGACGAACGTTCACTGCGCATCGGCCCGCAGATCAAGTCGATGATCGACCAGGCGCAGCAGGATGTGCTGCTGATCTCGCCGTACTTCGTCCCCGGCGACAAAGGCACGCAGTACCTCACCGGTCTCGCCAGCCACGGCATCGCCGTGAAGGTATTGACGAACTCGCTTGCCTCCACCGATGAAGCGGCCGTGCATGCAGGCTATTCGCGCTACCGACGCCCACTGCTTGAAGGTGGTGTGCAGCTTTACGAGCTACGGGCCGCCGCCGGCGTGGAGCAGCCGGTGACCGCGAAGGGCACCTCTTCCGGCGTCAGCCTGCATGCCAAGGCGATCGTGGTGGATCAGCAGGTGGTGTTCATCGGCTCAATGAACATGGATCAGCGTTCGAAGCTGCTCAACACCGAAATGGGCATCATTGTCGACTGTCCGCAGCTGGCGGTCGCGGTGACGCAGTTTTTCGATACCGCCACCCTGCCGGCAACGGCCTACCACGTGGTACTGACTGCGCACGATTCGCCGCATGGCGGCAGGATGGAATGGCAGGCCAGCGATGGCGGCAAACCGGTGATCTTCCACCGCGATCCCGAGGCCACCATGAAACGCCGGCTGGAAGTGGATCTGCTCCGGCTGATGCCGATCGAGAGAATGCTTTGATCGATCGCCTGACAGGATCGCGTGTTCGAATGCCGGCCGCCCAAGGGCAACCGCGGAACGCGATACTTGCGGCGCACCACCGTGCGCATCGGAGCAGACACATGAACAGGATGATCGCGGCATGCTTGCTGTTCGTCCTGCTGGCGATGCCGGTGTTCGGTCAGCAGGATGCCGAGCAGCAGAAGATCGCTTACCTCATCGACTCGGTGGCCGCCCTGAAGGATGCGACCTTCATCCGCAATGGCACCGGTTACGATGCGGCACACGCCGCCGATCACATGCGCCTGAAACTGCGCCTTGCCGGCAGCCGTGTAAAGACGGCGGAAGACTTCATCGTCTATTGCGGAACCGGCTCGTCGATGTCCGGCCTCAAATACAGCATCCGCTTCCACGATGGCCGCACCATCGATTCGGCCACCTTCCTGCAAAACAAGCTTGCCGAGTACGAAGCGAGAGTCAGAGCGGTTCACTAGATCATGCTGCGCGTGAACCTTGAAATCGCCGGCCGGAGCCGGGCTCCTGATTCAAGCCCACCGCTCTTCGGCATGGTATGTGCTTGAGTGACGTTATTCCTGCCAGGCAACACGATGCATAGATAGATGGAAAAGAACACCTGCCCGCCCCTGACGAACGTCATGGACCTCCTGCTCGACGCGATCTGCGTGGTCGACGCACAGGGGCGCTTTATGTTCGTCAGTGCCGCATGCGAGCGCATTTTCGGCTATGCACCCGAGGAAATGGTCGGTCGGCAGATGCTCGACCTGGTATTCCCTGAAGATCGGGCAAAGACCATCGATGCAGCTTCGAGGGTCATGGCTGGGCATCTCCAGCTCCATTTCGAGAACCGCTATGTGCGCAAGGATGGGCAGATCGTCCACATCATGTGGTCGGCTCGCTGGTCGGAAGCGGACCAGTTGAGGATTGCGGTGGCGCGTGACGTCACCGAACTCAAACGCGCCGAGTTCATGCAGACTGCGCTGCACGCCATTTCCGAAGCGGCCCACTCGGCCGAGGACCTGCTTGCCCTGTTCCGGCGCATCCACCAGATCATCGGCGACCTGCTGCCGGCCACCAATTTTTTCGTGGCCCTTTACGACGACAAGCAGGATCAGCTCAGCTTCCCGTATTTCGTCGACGAGCACGACGAGGCGCCGGCACCCCGCAAACTCGACTCCGGCACCCTCAGCGGGGAAGTCATCCGTACCGGCCACGCTCTGCTGCTGACGCCCGACACCCGGCTGGCCCTGTCCGATCGTTCCAGCACCCTCGTCGGCTGGGATTCAATGGATTGGCTGGGTGTCCCGCTTGTCTCGCAAAAAGGCGTCATCGGCGCACTCGTGGTGCAGAGCTATTCGGGCGAAGTGCGCTATACCGAGCAGGACAAGGCATTGCTGCAGTTCGTCTCCGCGCAAGTGGCGGCTGCCATCGAGCGCAAGCAGAACGAGACCTGGCTGCGCCACATCGCGCGCCACGACGCGCTGACCGACCTGCCCAACCGTGTGCTGTTCGGCGAACGCCTGCGCAGCGCGCTGGCCCAGGCCCGGCTGGGCCGTGATCGGCTGTCCCTGATCTACATCGACCTGGACCGATTCAAGCAGGTGAACGACAGCCATGGCCATGCCACCGGCGATCAACTGCTGCGGGAAGTAGGCCAGCGCATCCGGCACTGCGTGCGCGACTTGGACACGGTCGCACGCTTCGGCGGGGATGAGTTCGTCGTCCTGCTCAGCAGCATCAAGCTGCCCGAACATGCGGCCATGATTGCCGAGAAGATCCGTGCCACGCTCGGCCAGCCCTTCGAGCTGGCCAACCAGTGCCTGCAGATATCCGCCAGCCTCGGCGTCGCGATCTTTCCCGAGCACGGCGACGAGAAAAAACAGTTGATCCGGCAGGCCGACAGCACCATGTACCGCGCCAAGAAAATGGGCGGCAACCGGTTCCTGATGGCCGACCTGCAGGAGTCCGGTGGCGGTCATTGCGCGGATGGCACGGCCCGGACCTAGCGCAACCAGCGAGGACTCACCCACCAACTTGCCGAATACATCCCCCACAACAGCGGCCACGCCGCCTCTGCCAGCGTCGGCGGCGGATTGCGGGGCGGCATCGTGGGTTCGATGCCGGGCGACGACAACAACCAACCGCGAAAGTCGGCAGGGACGGCGTGGCCGCAGGAGCGTGTCTGTGGCTGTGCACGTCTTCGACACCCGTCGCAGGCGACGGGCCTCCGCTGCGCTCATCGCCTCCTGCCCTACATTTCAGAGTGTCGCCGTGCAGATCACGTCTTGCTTTAGATAGATCTAAGATATATCGTAATGTTACCTCAACGATATATCGGACTACGTCATGCGCATGCGCCAGCTGTTGTTCAACGCCCTGCATCACCATCATCACGGTCGCGCCTTCGGGCATGGCGAAGGCCGGGACGATCGCGGACAGCACGACCATCACGAACGCCATGCCGGCCGTGGCCCGTTCGGCAGCCGCCACGGCGGCGGCGACTTCTTCGCCGACTGGAACGAAATGCGTGGTGGTGGCCGCCGAGGTGGTGGTGGCCGCATGTTCGGCCACGGCGACCTCAAGCTGCTGCTGCTGGCCCTGATCGAGCAGCAGCCGCGCCACGGCTACGAACTGATCCGCATCATCGAGGACATGTTCCACGGCCAGTACTCGCCCAGCCCCGGTGCGATCTACCCCACCCTCACCATGCTGGAGGAACTCGGCTACGCCGAGGTGACCAATGAACAGGGTGGCCGCAAGCTGTACGCGATCACCGCCGCCGGCCGGACCTACCTGGACGAGAACCGCGAGGCGGTGGACGCGGTCACTGCACGCACTGAACACAGCGCCCGAATGGCGGCAAAGATGGCCGCGCCGATGAGCGTGCGCAAGGCGATGCATGCACTCAAGCATGCCCTGCTGATGCGTGGCAGCGAATGGAGCAAGGCCGAGGCACAACGCGTGGCCGACATCCTGGAGCACGCCGCCAGCGCGATCGCCAGCGGTGAGCGCCGTGACTGAAACCGGCCGTGACGCGCTGATCGCCTGCCCGTCCGCCATGCGCAAATCACGCAGCGCCTGCAGCCGACGCCTTGCCCGGATACCCGAGAAATCATGTCGATGACACCCCATGTCCACCAGATGATTCGTCACCCCGTCGTGCTGCGCACGCTTGAAGTGCTGCGCGTGGAGCACCTGACTACGCACATGCAACGCGTCGTCTTTGGCGGTGCGGAACTGCGCGGCTTTGTCAGTGCCGCACCGGACGACCACGTGAAGCTGTTCTTCCCCAACCGTGCCGGTGAGATCGTGCCGCCGGTGCTGGGCCCGAACGGCCCGACCTATCCGCCCGATCGCGAGTACTCGCCGATGCGCGACTACACCCCGCGCCGTTACGACAGCAAGCTCAACGAACTGACCATCGATTTCGTGCTGCACGGTGATGGCCCCGCCGCTACATGGGCAGCGCAAGCCGCGCCAGGTCAGCGGATCGGTGCCGGCGGACCACGCGGTTCCAACCTCATCGCCGACGACTTCGACACCTACGTGCTGGTTGGCGACGAAACCGCCCTGCCCGCGATCGGCCGCCGGCTGGAAGAAATGCCCGCGAGCGCTCGCGTCGAAGTACTGGCTGAAATCCCGCATGCGGACGATCGCCAGCCACTGCCTTCACGCGCGCATGTCAACGTGCGATGGCTGGCACGCAACGGCACGACTGCCGAGCAGAGCAAGCTGCTGGAGCAGGCATTGCGTGAACTCCCCACGCCTGCCGGCGACACCTTCTACTGGATCGCCGCCGAGTCGCACCGCACCCGCAACATGCGCCTGTGGCTCAGTGAGGAACGCGGCGTGCCGAAGGACTGGATGAAGGCCAAGGGCTACTGGAAAGCCGGCGCGGACGACGGCGACGACTGAATCGGCACGGATAGCCGCGCCGCCGGCTGCCTTGCCGATGCCGCGGTGCTCAGAGCCGCGTACGCAGCGGATGATCGAGGCCGGCCACAGTCTGCAACAGCCGTCGACGCACCGGCGGCAACTTGATGACCTGCGGCATCAGGGCATCGCGCAGCCAGCGCAACGACGCGGGACGGCCACGCATCAGCCGGGTGAATGCGGCGACCCGATGCACCACCTGGCGATCCGCCGGCAGGCGCAACTCGGCATATTCCTGCATCCGCTCAAGCTTGCCGCCAATGGCATCGGCAGCGCAGTCGGCAAATACCCAGGCATCCTCGATGCCGAGGTTCATGCCGCGCGCACCGAGCGGCGAATGGATGTGCGCCGCATCACCACCCAGCGCCACCCGCCCCACACTGAACTGGCTGGCCAGCCGGTGCGCAATATGGAACTGCGATTGCCAGATGACTTCGCCGGGCACGCTGTCGCCCGGCAGTTGCGCCAGCGGGTCTGCGCCGTTGCCGATCACGCGCCATACGCCCGCCTGCAGATGCATCAGGAACAGGAAGCCGTCGGGCTGCAGCCCGACATGCGCACGCTGCCGATCCAGCGATGTACGCAGCCGCAGATCCCACAACTGCCACGGCTCGGGCAAGGCGGTGCCGACGAAATCGATACCGAGCGCATGCCGCACCGTGCTGCGTGCGCCGTCCGCCCCGAACACCAGCGGCGCCTGCACGGTCTGCGTGCTGCCATCGGCCTGCTGCAAGGTCAGTGTTACTTGTTGCTCGTCCTGAGTCAGTGTCTGCAGGGTCACGCCACGTTCCACCTGCACACCCTTCGCCTGCAGCGCCTCGGTGAGCAAGGCCTCGGTGTGTGCCTGCGCCAAGCCGACCGGCAACTGCGACTTCAATTCGTGCTGCAGGTCGATCGACACGACTTCGAGGCCACCGCGATGCATCGTCATGCCCAGCACTTCGTAGCCTTCGGCGATGATGCGCGCCGCCACGCCGTAGGCCCCCAGGATCTCCAGCGAGCGCGGATTGACCAGCAGCGCCTTCGAGGTGGTGCTTGGCTGCGCGGCGGCATCGATGATGCGAACCGGCACACCGCGGCGGCTGAGAAACAACGCGGCGGCCAGCCCGGTGGGACCGGCGCCGACGATCATCAAGGGTGTGCGGATGGCAGCAGGCATATGGCGGCGTCCCCATGGCAGGAGGACCATAAGCTATCTCATGCGATGTGTATTGAATGCATGGCAGGCCAGCCTCACTCAATAACAGGCCGTTGATTTCGCCGCAGCACCCCACCCACCTGACCCAACCCATCCGACAAGGAGACATCCCATGTCCATCGAAAAAGTCCTGTACCGCGCCAAGGCCACCGCCACCGGCGGCCGTGACGGTCGCGCCCGCTCGTCCGACGGCGTCCTCGACATCAAGCTGACCACACCCAAGGAGCTGGGTGGTGCCGGCGGCGACGGCACCAACCCGGAGCAGTTGTTCGCAGCGGGTTACTCGGCCTGCTTTCTCGGCGCGATGAAATTCGTGGCGGGCCAGCAGAAACTGCAGCTGCCGGCGGATACCCAGGTGACCGGCCAGGTCGGCATCGGCCCGATCCCGACCGGCTTCGGCATCGAGGTCGAGCTGAGCATCACGATCCCGGGCATGGCACGCGCAGATGCCGAGGCGCTGGTGCAGAAGGCGCACATCGTGTGCCCCTACTCCAACGCCACCCGCAACAACATCGACGTCACCCTGACCGTCGTCTGACGCAAGCCGACAGGAGATCGGCGACGGCGGAAACGGACAGCCGCCATCGCCTCTCCAGCCGATCCGCGGTCTGCGCTCAGAACAGCAGGAGCAACAACGGCACGAGGATCCCGGCAGCCAGGATCATGGTGACCAGCCGCGGTTTGCGACTGTAACGGTAGGACATGTAGAGCCCGGTCAAGGTGGAGATCAGCAGGCCCAGCGACACCAGCGCGAAGAAGATCTTCATCGGCAACAGGTTCTTCCTGGGCGGCTCGCCGATGCTTTTGGCCGGCTGACCGGACGATGCCGCTGGCCGCACATCCGTTGCCGTGGCCGCCGCAGGAGGCGTGGTTGCCTGCACCGTGCCGGAACCGGTCACCGGCACAGCTGTTTCCGCCGGACGCGGACGCCGCACCGGCATCACCGTGGTCTGCTTCTTGTGCAACTGCGCCATGCTCGCCAGCCAGGCCGGCGGCACATAGCTGCTGCCGCGGGTCGTTTCATGCAGGCTGAAGGTCTGCAGGCCGCCGGTAATCGCAAAGAACAGCAGCATCGGCGCGGTGAACACGCCAAGGTAGAGATGGATGCTGCGGGCAGCCTTGAGGAAACGATGTGCCGTGGACATAAAACCTGCGCTTCAAAGAAATTCTGCGGACTTTACCGGAGTTTCCCTGAAACACCAATGATAATCAGTCGCATTTGTTGGCATTGCTATCCATCCCTGATCGACGGCCAGAACTGGCGCTCCCCATCGGCGCAGGTCGACACACAGAATGACCGCAACGGCCCAACTAACGCGCCCGTATGCCGCCCCTCACCAAGGAACGACACGCCCAAGGTAGTCCAGGTAATGCAAGCCGGAGCGTCCCTCGTGGGACTCCATGGTGTTCAGCAGGTTTGGAATGCTTTCTTCAATACTTAAACGAGCCTCAGAGCCACCCAGGCCCGTCCGCACCCAGCCGGGCGCCATCAGCAACAAAGTTCGCGGGTCGTTGACGTGGCGCGCCGCAAAGCTGCGCATGAACATATTGAGTGCTGCCTTGCTGCCCCGATACACCTCGTGATTGCCGTTGGTGTTGTTGGTGAGGCTGCCCTGCCCGGACGACATGATGCCAATCGTTCCGGTTGGATGTACCAGGTCCTGGAATGCCTCGACCACACGCATCGGACTTAGCGAGTTCGTCACCATCACGCGTACGAATTCCTCGGTTGAGACGTCCGCAATCGTTTCGCGGTCGTCGTTTGTGACGCCCGCATTGACAAAAAGAACGTCTATTTTTCGATCAGCAAGACGGGCTCGCAAATCCAAGACTTGCCCAGGAATCGTGATGTCGACAGCCTCGACTTCAAGTGCTCCAGCAAAGGCCCCTGCGATCTAGCGGAGTTTCTCGGTCGAGCTGTCTCGCCCGGTGGCGATCACCCGCCAGCCACGCTTTAGATATTCCTCCACCATCGCGAAGCCCAGACCACGGGACGCGCCGACAAGCAGGACTGTTTTCTGAGAGGGCATGATTTTCATGGATCGATCCTGTGATTGAGGCCCGTCCAGACATCGAAGCACAACGTCAACACCACCGAGCCGGCCCAGCCAAGGTATCGATGCATCGGACAAAGCGGAAGGCGCAGTTGTCGCACTTGATACGTGCATCAAACGCCTTGTCTCGTAGATTCGCACTACCATGCGGCATGGCCGATCCGGACTTGAACCTGCTCGTCGCGCTTGACGTACTGCTCGCCGAAGGAAGCGTGGCAGGTGCTTCCGACGGTTGGGGTTGAGCGCCTCGGCCATGAGCCGAACGCTCAATCGCCTTCGCGCTGCGACCGGCGATCCACTATTGGTTCGAGCGGGACGGCATATGGTGCTGACACCGTATGCCGAGGAGCTTCGTGAACGCACTCGGAGTGCGGTTCATGATGCACGTGCCGTATTGCGCCCGTCAGTTACGAAGCTGGACATCGCTACGTTGCAGCGGACCTTTACCATTCGTGCAAACGATGGTTTTGTCGAGGCATTTGCTGCGCTACTGATCACCGATGCAGCAGCGAGTGCACCATTGGTGCGTTTGCGATTTGCAGCCAAGCCTGAGAAAACCTCGACCTATCTGCGAGAGGGCCTGGCTGACCTCGAGATTGGTGTAGTCAGTGAGATGGGTCCAGAGGTGCGTTTGCAAGCACTGTTTCGCGACCGCTTTCTAGGTGTTGTCAGGAAGGGGCATCCCCTTGAGCTGGAGAAAAAGGTGACACCCGAACGGTACGTCAGTTTCGGCCATGTTGTCGCTTCACGCCGCGGTCGCACAAACGGACCTGTCGATGAAGCGTTGACGTCGTTAGGGTTGAAGCGCCGGATTGTCGCCGTGGTGCCGAGCTTTCCAGCTGCACTGGCAGTGGCGCGAGCGTCCGACTTGATAGCACTTGTGCCAGCGTCTTTGCCAGGTGACCCCATGCATCATCAAGGACATGCCCCATGCGTTGCCATGCACGCTTTTGAGCTTCCCGTGGAAACCGCGGGAATTACGGTATCGCAAATGTGGCACCCGCGTTTGGAGGCCGATCCCGCTCACCGCTGGCTTCGGCAATTAGTGCTCACAGCCTGTCGCCGCAAGCTGCCTTTCTGAGCCGCCAATACGAACGACTGATACAGGCCGCAGCCCGAAACGGACGCTGCCAGCCGGGCAAACCGATCAGTAAAGTGAGCAACGAGCCCCGGTCCGCTGATCAGCGAGCATCGGCCCGCCTGGTCAACTTCATCGGTCCACGCACCCGCACAAGTTACGTGGAGTACACCTTGCCGACTCCCGTATGAACGGTTTTCGGCGAGCCTGCGCGTATCGTCCACCGGATGGATGTTGCCCCGTTATCGTAGCCTGGCATGATCAACCCCCAAGGGGTATTCCGATGAAACTGCATATGAGCAATCGTCCGACAGTGCGATCACACCTGCTTCGTCGCCTGACCGTGTGGATGGCGGCCGCCTGTTTCATGGCGATGTCGTTCTCGTCTTTCGCCGGGGTGTTCATTTCGGTCGGCATCGCGCCACCGCCGTTGCCGGTCTACGCGCAACCCGTCATGCCCGGCGCCGGCTATATCTGGACACCGGGTTACTGGGCCTACGGCGATTATGGCTACTTCTGGATTCCGGGCACCTGGGTGCTGGCCCCCTATGTGGGTGCGCTGTGGACACCCGGATACTGGGGCTGGAACAATGGCTTCTATGTCTTCAATGCCGGTTATTGGGGCCCGCATGTAGGGTTCTATGGCGGCATCAACTACGGCTACGGCTATGACGGCGTGGGTTACCGTGGCGGTTACTGGAACCATGGCCGGTTCAACTACAACCGCAACGTCGGCTACAACACGGGCGGCGGCCGCGTCAGTTACAACGGCGGCAGGGGCGGCTTGATGGCACGCCCCACGCCACAGGATCGACTGGGCGCACGCGATCGTCACATGCAACCACTGGCTGCGCAGCAGCGACAGGTGCGCATGGCGAGCCAGAACCGTGCACTGCGAGCCTCAGTCAACCATGGCGCGCCGGCCATTGCCGCCACACCGCGGGCAGGTGCCTTCGGCGCGAACGGTGTTGTCCGTGCCCGCGGAACAGCGAGTCCCGCGATGAGCGCGGCGACAGCCAGGGCAACTCGCGCATCCACCTCGCGCAACGGCTACAGCGCACCGCGATCTGCCAGCTATGTACCGAGGAACCCGAATGCGCAGCGATCGGTTTCGTACAACCGCGCAAATTCGGCTTCGTATGCGCGTCCCGTGCGCAGCTCGGCCGGGTATCGGGGATCGATGCGGCCGGCGGCATCGGCCTATCGCCCTGCGCGCCCACAGGCACATGCCCAGGTCACGCATGGCGGCGGCAACCGTGGGAGTCAAGAGCGGCACTGATCCCTTCGCACACGTCCTGGAGTGATTCCAGACATCCAACGGGCCAGGGCAACCTGGCCCGTTTTTTTGCATCACCCGGTTCGACGGCTGGAACCCTTGGCTGTCGCGCACCTGCTGCCACGGACGCACTCATCACCGGACGTGCCCACGCAAACGCAGATGCCATCAGGGGCTCCGCGACAGCAGAGCTGCCTTGCTGGCCGCGTCCTCAAGCCTTCTTGAGAAAGCAGACCTTCAGCACCAGTCCCTTGATCTTGTCCGAACTGCCTTCGATGTGCTCGCTGTCACCTTCGACCAGGCGGATGTTCCTGATCACGGTGCCCTGCTTCAGTGGAATGGATGAACCCTTCACCTTCAGATCCTTGATCACCGTCACCGTGTCGCCACTGCCGAGGACGTTGCCGTTGACGTCCTTCACCGGCATGCGCGTCTCGCCCGATTCCGCCGCAGCCACGATCGACCATTCGTGGCCGCAGTCGGCGCATACGTAGTTGTCGCCGTCCGGATAGGTGTTCTCCATCGCACACAACGGACAGGCGGGAATCTCGAACATGGTTCGATCCGGTCGGGTCAATCAAGGGGCTGTGAGTATATAAGCCGGCGCCTGCCACTCGCCGCCTCCGATGCGTGGTCCGTACCTGGCCGCAGGCGTACCATGAACCGGACGGTCGCCGGACGGCGGCCGCACAGGGGAATTACCGGTGATCGCTTGACGCTGTATATAACCAGCCTGCTGATTGCCTGCGGCATCTGTTTTTTCGCTGGCATCCACGCGATGTTTGCAGGGTCCGCGGCCGGGCAGGATCGTGTGTACCTGGCGTTCGGCTGCCTCAGCTTGCTGCTCTCGATCTACCTTGCGCTGACTGCCGCGCTCTACCAGACCACCACCCTGTCGACGGCAGTCGCGCTGGTACGCGCGCAGATCTGCTTCAGCTGTCTGATCTACCCGACCGGCATCTGGTTCTTCAGCCTGTATGCGGGTCTCGTGCACTGGCGACGCTGGCTGACGATTGCCGCATCGATCT
This sequence comes from Rhodanobacter sp., assembly GCA_050737735.1. Classification (GTDB taxonomy): domain Bacteria; phylum Pseudomonadota; class Gammaproteobacteria; order Xanthomonadales; family Rhodanobacteraceae; genus Rhodanobacter. The sequence continues at coordinate 50,310 of JBOHYM010000033.1, forward strand.
TTGGCGTCCTGCTGGTGATCAACCTGGGGTCGCCATACAGCTTGCTGTACACCGACATCATTGCCCGCGCGCCGCTGGTATTGCCCTGGGGCGAAACCGTGCACGACTTTGCTGGCACCGAAGCGTCGCTGCTCACCGGCATCTACTACACGGCCGTGGACGCCAGCTACCTGTGGGCCGTGTGCTGCTGCATCATGCTGTGGCGCCGTGGCAGTGGCGCCCGTGTCTGGTCACTCACGCTCTACCTGATCGTGCAGGCCGCTGCATCCGTGCACGCCGAAACGGTCAATCTTGCCGGCGGGCAAGGGCTCACCTTCGATTCGTTGGCGTTTCTCGTACTCGTATTGCTGATGAGCGGTGTATTGCGACGCGAGTTGCAACGACGGACCCAGGCGCTGGCCAGCAGCCTCGATGAACTGCGCAGCGAAACCCTGCGCCGGGAAGGCGTCGAGGCAGACCTGCGCCACCTTGCCTACCACGACCAGCTGACCGGCCTGCCGAACCGCCATTACATGCACGAGCGCCTGCACGCAGCGCTCGGTTCCGCCGAACCGGTGGCTGGCGCACTCATCCTGTTCGACCTCGATCACTTCAAGACCATCAACGAGGCGCTTGGCCATGACGTCGGCGACGAGTTGCTGAAGGGCGTCGCCGCACGCATCAGCGAAGCCGCGCCGGTCGGTGCCTGCCTCGCCCGTTTCGGCGGTGACGAATTCGCGCTGCACCTCCCGTCACTGACCGGCACCGACGCAGCGCCTGCGCAGGCGGCCCTGCGCATCGCCCGCGAGATCACCACACAACTCACCGCACCGCTGCGTATCGGCAACCATGACCTGGTGGTCGGCGTGAGTGCCGGCATCGCGCCGCTCCCTGGCGCTGCCCGGGATGTCGATAGCGTGCTGCGCCAGGTCGACATGGCGCTGTACCGTGCGAAAGCCGCAGGTCGCCATACTGCGGTAGTGTTCGAGAGCGGCATGCAGGCACAGGCCGATCGTCGCCTGCTGCTGGAAAAGGGCCTGCGGCTCGCCCTCGAACGCGGCGAGTTCGAACTGCACTACCAGCCCCAGGTCGACATGCAGGCACGCTTCATCGGTGCCGAGGCACTGCTGCGCTGGCGGCACCCGGAACACGGATTGATCGACCCGGCCGAATTCATTCCGATTGCCGAGGAAACCGGGCTGATCCATCGCATCGGTCGCCACGTCCTGCATCAGGCCTGCCTGGAGCTGGACAACTGGCCGGCAGCGCACGCGCAGGCGCGCCTCTCGATCAACGTCAGCCCGTGGCAGTTGTTCACCCAGGATTTCGTGCGCACGCTGCAGGAAACCGTGGCCTCGACGCGTGCCGATCCCCGCCGCATCACGCTGGAGATCACCGAGAACACCTTCCTGCACGATCTGGACGATGTGGCCCGCAAGATCCGTGCGCTGGAAGCTGCCGGGTTCCGGTTTTCGCTGGACGATTTCGGCTCCGGCTACACGTCGCTGGCAAGCCTGAAAAAACTTCCCGTGCGTGAACTCAAGATCGATCGGACATTCATCGAGGGACTGCACAGCGGCCCGCACGATCACTTCATCGAGGCCATGATCACCATGGCGCACCACCTCAAGCTGTTCGTGATCGCCGAAGGGGTCGAGACCAGGGAGCAACGAGCGGTGCTGGCCGGCCTGGACTGCGACGCCATCCAGGGCTACCTGATAAGTCATCCACTACCGACAGCGGCATTCCGTCACTGGCTCACCGAGCACACGGGCAGATGCGCCGATAACGCGTGAGGTCATGCCGGCCCTGTCCGACTGTGCCGGACGAATCACTCGTCCTCAGGCAGCTCGCCCAGATCCGGCAGATCGGAGAAATCCAGCACACCGGGAAGCCGGGCTGCGGATACCGGCTCCAACGGCCAGCGTTCGACCACCTCCTGGCGGACCTGGCCGAAGAAACAACGGACCAGTACAAACTCACGTACCGTCCAGCGGATCGGCACGATGGATTCCTGGATCGCATCAACCGCATGGCCATGCAGCAAGGTGACATGCGGCAGGTAGCTGGAAACACCGGTCACCGCCAGTCCGGCACGACGCTGCGCCTCCACAATGGCCTGGCGCAGCTTCAACGCCTATGCCGTGCTGGCGCCGTCCGCGCACAGCACGAACGGGAAACGGCCGTCACTGGCGCTGAAACGCATGGCCGAATCCAGCGTGATGTCAAAAGCACAGGCGCGCACCGCGCCGGCGGCAGCCAGCAATGCCCCCTCCAGCGAGGGCAGCGGCTGCGCGGGCCTGCCCATCGGACAGATCGTCAGATGGAAGTTTTCGGCCCCAACCGGCGAACCACTCACCCGATGCGACTTGCGAAAACGCTCGCTGACACCGGCGATCGCCGAGCAGGCCCGATCATCCGGCAGCACGGCAAAGAAAAAGCTGATGCCGTCGGCAAGTTCGTGCTGAATCGTCGGGACAGGAATGAGCTGAGCCTCCACGGCAAAAGCGGTAACGACACTTTGTGCTCACGACGGCATACCCGCGCCGCCTCGCCCATTCAGACTGCCGTGAGCCAGACGCCACCACAAGTGTCAACCTTCACGACACCCGACCTGATCCGCATGCCGGGCGGCATCCTCGTGGATGAATACGCACGGCAGGCTGGGCTGGCTACACTTGCCTTTCCGAAGGACTGTGAGGATCACACGATGCGTCATGCATGGATCATTGCCGCGACAATCCTTGCCGCAGGCCTGCTGACAACCACGCTGGCCGGTGCTACTTCCGAAGCGCACCCCGATACCACCTTCGCATGGCGAACGGGCGCCATCGAGACGCTGGCAACGATGCCGGATGCCGACGCACTGGTAACCGCCGCCGGACTTGCCCGCAGCCTGCCAGACGGCGCAAGCCGATCGCTGAGCCTGCTCGATCGCGCCGCAGCGCTCGCACCCAAGGCCGCGGACATCGGCCTGCTTGATGTCGCCCAGTGCAGTACACAGCCAGGTTGTGACGTGCTCAGCCGTGAAGCCCGCGTACGTGGCATCGACCCACAGAATGGCGATGCATGGATGGCTGCGCTGCATAATGCCTCCGAGCATTCGGATCAGGCGCGCATCGACGACGCCCTCTCGAACATGGCGCACTCCACCTATTTCAATTTCTACTTCGCGTCTCTGGGGCGACGCTTCATCAACGGACTGAATCGTGTTCCCTTGCCGCTTGGCGGTCCGGCAGACCATGCCGATACGCCCGAAGCTCAGCGGCAGGTACAGGCGATGGGTATGGTTGCCGCCCTGGCCATTCCGGCCATGCAGGACCTGGTCCACGCCTGCAAACCCGGCTCGTCGGCCAGCGAAAGCCGCCGCGAGACCTGCCGTGCCATCGCCACTTCGATGGAACGCGGCGATACGTTGATCGCAAACATGGTTGGCCTGCGCCTGCATGAGTGGTCCACACGCGATGCCGCGGACCGTGCCGAGGCGCTGGTGCAACGCCGCCGCCTGCAGTGGCGGATGCACCAGCTGCACACGATCACCGGAACCCCTGCACTGCCGCCGACGAAACAGGTGACCACGATGCTGGCGCATGAGCGCGAGGCCGACAGCATCGACGCGATGCTTGCAGACGCCGGGCGGCCGCTCGAACCACCGGCAGACTGGCAACCGCCGCAGCCACAAAGTGCGCACGCTCCAGCCTGCTCATGAGTCCGCGCGCCATCGTGGAATTCACGCTGGGGAAGACGCCACGCAACGACCTTCGCCGACCATCATCCCCATTACCATTCGTACGACCCATTCCACCGTCTACCACCAGCCTATGATGCCAACGGCAGGACCTCGATCGACTTCGCGCCGAGGTTCGCGATCGGCAAGGAGTTCTATGCCACCGATACGCACGGCGTCTATCCGGAGGGCAGCATTCCGGCGCCATACCTGAGGCCGTTCGCGGAGGACAAGGCTGCCGTCGAAAACTACTATCGGCTGGAAAAGGCCAACCGCATCTTCGAGCCCGGAAACTAGCGACGTATCGCGCAACCGGCAGGAGTCGACGGTCGTCACAATGGAATCGCGGACGCCCGCCTTTGGCCTCCACCCCCAGCGCAAACAGGACGAAGATAATGTCGACCATCAAACGGAGAGCAGCCGCATGACCATTCCCGCCGTGCACGCCACCACGACTTCCACACCCTATACCGTGACATTGGCCGACGACCTGGGTCATGGCTGGCTGGCGGACGAAACCGCCGAGGACGGTGGCGCCAATGCAGGCCCGTCGCCGCACCCCCTGCTGCTGTCGGCGCTCGGCGCCTGCACCGCCATCACCCTGGAGATGTATGCCGCACGCAAGCAGTGGCCGCTGACCGGCGTCAGCGTGGAGCTGCGCTTCAATCCCGAAGGCACACCTGCTGCCGGCAACGACATCACGCGTGCGATCACGCTGCAGGGCGCATTGACCGAGGAACAGCGCGCACGCCTGCTGCAGATCGCCAACGCCTGCCCGATTCACAAGGTACTGACCGGCGAGGTGCGCATCGCCACCCGACTGCAAGCCGATCACCCATGACCCGCATCCTCGGTATCTCCGGCAGCCTGCGTGCGCAGTCCTGGAACACCGCCCTGCTGCGCTCGGCACACGCCCTGGTCGATACCGGCGTGACGCTGGATATCGCCACCTTGCATGGCATACCGCTGTACGACGGTGATCTGGAAACACGCGAAGGATTGCCTGCGATGGTCAGCGCGCTGAAGGAACGCATCGTCGCCAGCGATGGCCTGCTGCTGGTAACGCCGGAATACAACAACGGCATACCCGGCGTCTTCAAGAACGCGATCGACTGGCTGTCACGGCCGGCAGCCGACATCCAACGTGTCTTCGGCCATCGCCCGGTCGCCGTGATCGGCGCATCGCCCGGCGGCTTCGGCACGATCCTCGCCCAGAACGGCTGGCTGCCGGTACTGAAGGCGCTTGGCACGCGGCAGTGGTCGGGCGGCCGCCTGATGGTGTCGCGTGCGTACAAGGTATTCGACGAGAACGGCGAGCTGCAGGACGAAGCCATTCGAAAGCAGCTGGGCGATTTCCTGCGTGGCTTCGCGACCTATATCACAGACTAGCGATCCAGGCGCCACCACCACACCGGCCACCACCAGCATTGCAAGGATTCCGCGATTGCTCATTCAATCGATCCGCGTTCACAATCATGCAACCATAAAGTTGCTCTTTACAGTCCACCGATCTAATATGCAACCAGGAGGATGCATATGAACACTTCAACCGATCGTATCGAAAGACAGATCCTGCTCAAGGCACCGCGCTCGCGGGTCTGGCGCGCACTGGCCGATGCCGAGGCCTTCGGCGACTGGTTCGGGGTGGCGCTCAAGGGCAAACACTTCGTCGCCGGCCAGCGCACGCAGGGGTACATCACCTATCCGGGGTACGAACACCTGTTGTGGGATGTGCTGGTCGAGCGTATCGAACCGGAGCGCGTACTGTCCTTCCGCTGGCATCCCTATGCGATGGATCCCGCGGTCGACTATTCGCAGGAAACCGCCACCCTGGTGGTGTTCGAGCTGGAAGAGGTCGGCGGAGGCACCCTGCTACGCCTGGTCGAATCCGGCTTCGACGGCATTCCTGCGGCGCGTCGCCTGGAATCGTTCCGCATGAACAGCGGTGGCTGGGACGAACAGATGAAGAACATCGAAAAGCATGTCGCCTCGCCCTGACCCGTCTTCGAGGAAACTGCAGAGCCTCGTGTTGCGTAAATCCGCGCCGATCTTCGCCGCACTGGGCGACGAGACCCGCCTGCGTCTCGTCGCCGCCTTGTGTGCTGGCGGCGCCATGTCGATCGCCCAGCTCACCACCGGCACCGCCATCACGCGGCAAGCCGTCACCAAGCACCTGCAGGTCCTCGCGGATGCCGGGCTGGTGCGCGACATCAAGCTCGGGCGCGAGCGCCTGTGGGAGTTCGAACCCACCCAGCTGGCACAGGCGCGACACTCGCTCGACATAATCGCGCAGCAATGGGATCACGCGCTGATGAAGCTGAAGGCGGCCGTGGAGCGGTGACTGCTACCATGCCATGGCGTATCCGCTGACATCGGTCCCCACCCGAAATCAACGCCAGCGATCAGCCACGGAAGAACAGGTAGATCGCACCATAAGGCACCCGCACTTCCGCATTCGCATGACTCGCGTCGCAACCGCCGGCCGGTGCCACGCCACCTTCGGTCCGGGTACGAACGATGTACTCGACATCCGCCATCTGACCAGCACCCATGTGCGATCTGGCGCGGAGCACGAGCCATGGTATGGACCCCGGATTGGGTGAAGGCGAAACGTTCAGAGGCTCGCCAACTACGCGGCTGCCGTCATTGGCCTGCCAGCTCGGCCCGGCGAAATGCTTGCCGATGACGTGGCCACTGGCATCCCGCAGGGTCGCGTCAGGGCCTTTCAGCGCCCATGTGTAAGTGCCGCCCGATGCCGCCTTGCAGGCATAGATTTGCACGCCCTTGCCGAAGGCCTCGATGGCAGACGACTTCGCGGGAAGCCCTTCGGCGTGAACAAGACCCGCTATGCCAGCCAGGGCGACAACACCAGTTATCCAGTCTTTTCGCATGACGTTTCTCCTGAATCAGGGAGGGTAGCTACGCTCCAGAACGAAGGCGGGATGAATCAATCCCCACTCCTTCGTGCTAGTTGATTAAACCTGCACATGATTTGGCATAGACTCAGTCGTCGGCGATCAGCATGACAGCCAGGCATTACCGTCATGCTCCATGTCGCCGTGGTGATTCATATCCTCGCATGCATTCGATGCTGGCCCCAGGCATGCGATAACAGCGACACAGTGAGGAGCATACGTTCATGACTCACGCCTTTCGGTATCCCTTATACAGTCGGCCCTTATGCCGTCAATCCTTGTACCGTCATATCGCCGTGGCCGTGTTCGCCATCGCGATGACGATGTCTGTGTTACCCGCACAGGCACAACAATACCGCCGCGGTGGATATCACGGGCGACCAGTCCCCCAATATCGCGGGCATGACTATCGCCGTGGTGGCGGTGGTAACGGCGGCGCTCTTATCGCCGGGGCCTTGCTGGGCGTGATCGCCGGTACGGTGATAGCGAATTCGGCACAGCAGCCACCGCCTGCGGTGGTCTATACGAGCCCACCACCGCCGCCGCCGCCAGGTGTCGTCTATTACGACAACAACAATCCGCCACCACCCTACCCGAATGCGCCATATCAGAATTGAATGCCACGACATGTCCGTGCGGACCATCGTCGCCCCCAACCCGAGAATCGGAGCATCCAGTCATGAATAACGTCATTCGCCATGTTGCCGTGCCCGCCTTGTTGACGCTTGCCATGCTCAGCGTGCCAGCATGGGCACAGCAGAAGGCAGCAGCCACTCCCGACGCCACTTCCCCGAGTACCGCGCCTGCGACGCATCACGCGCAAAAACGCGCGGATGCCGTGGAGCAGCGCATCAGTGATCTGCACACCCAACTGAAGATCACCGATCAGCAGTCGAAGCAGTGGGACGCGTTCGCCCAGACGATGCGCGACAATGCACGGAAAGCTGCCGAGGCTTTTCACGACCGTGCACAGAAGCTGCCGACGATGAATGCCGACGAGGCCATGAAGTCCTATGCCGCGCTCACCCAGCTTCACGCTGAGAACATGCAGAAGCTGTCCGCCGCCATGAGCGATTTGTATGCCGTGCTTTCGACCGATCAGAAGCAGGTCGCCGACACGATGTACCGCAATGAGCACGCGAAGCCGCACAAGGCCATGCACAAGCAAAAATCCGCCGCACCAGCCAGCGCGACGTCTGCACCGGCGTCCAACTAGACCGGACCCGTACTATCCGGTTGAAAGCGACAACAGGGGCGGGCGATTTCCTGATGGCCAGTGACAGGAAACGCCTGCCCCTTTCATCATCGAGGTCAGGGGCGAAGCCAGCGAGCGGCATGCGCATGGTGGGCGTGACCGTCAACCGGATCGACGACGGCATCGTCAGCGACATGCGTACGACGCGATCCACGGTCTCTTGCGTGGCCGTGACGGGGATGCTGGCGACTGTGCCGACGAGCACTGCAGGTGCGCATCGCAGGCCGTGAAACTCTATCGCCGCCCTGCAATGCCTCCAACTGAAATACGCGTGTCATACCAGGCAACACCCATCAGCCAGGCCATCTCCCGGGCGTCACGCTGCGGTATTTTTTTCGTAGCCGTCTAGGCATCCAATTGCATCCCCCGAAGTGCGTGAGCTAAGGTTGTGGGCGGTCGAATGCAATTCACTCGTATCGGCCGAATGATTATTTACAGGGGGTATGACCATGCGGTATTTGAAAATTCTGGCTTTGCTGGCCATTTCCACGACGTGTTTCGGCCAGACGCCTCCGGCGAGCAGCCCGACGGTTGGTGACGACGCCAGGATGACGCCGGAACAGCAGCGCCAGCAATTCCGGTGCGAACAGACCAGGGCGCAGATCCAGAGACAACTCGACAGCAAGGCTACGGGGCCATCCGACCTCGATAACCTGAAATCGCTGCGGAAAAGCGAAAGGATCAATTGCGTCCCACCACTGGTGTCGCCGCCACCATCAGCAGCCACACTGCCGGCAAAGTATCCGGCCCAGGCGATGCGCCAGAATCACCAAGGTGTCGTGATTGTCCACGTCGAACTTGCAGCGGACGGATCGGTCACCGAGGACAGCGTCTACCAGTCGAGCGGTTTCCAGGAACTGGATCGCTCTGCCCTCGCTGCCGTGCGCAGCTGGCATTTCGACACGGGCCTGGGCACTTCCCTGAGAGTGCCGGTGCGCTTCAGTCTGGCCCAGTGATCCGGACAAGCTGGTGGCTTGCGCCTGACCATCCCCTCAGCACCTGAGCAAGTGCGCTGCGCCGGTATTGAGCCCATGATTTCTGCAGATCCGACAAGGGCACCAACCGACACGGCAGCGCATGCCAACACGATCCTGCGCGCACTGCGCGAGGCGGTCGTGACCATGCTGGCCGCGATCGCCACGCTGGTGTGTGCCGTGGCAATCGCGCCGGGGCCCGGCCCGGCGGTGCTGGCGGTGGTGCTGTGCCTCTCGCTGTCGCGCAGTCAGCTCGATCGCGATCTTCGCGGGCGCGTCGAGGCAGCCATCGCACTGCCCATCGTCGGCGTGGCCGCAGTCGGCGTCGGCCTGCTGCTGCACCACGCGCGCTGGTTCGGCGCATCTGTCTTCGTCGCCGGCATGTTCCTGTCGATCTGGCTGCGCCGGTTCGGCCCCATGGCGCGACGGGCAGGCTCGCTGATCGCGCTGCCCTTCGTCGTGCTGCTCACCACGCCGCACATCCGGGCGGCACCAGCCAGCACCATCCCGGCGCCGCTGTTACCGATTTTCATCGCCTTGCTGGCCCTGCTGTGGGTGGGCGTACTGCATGCACTTGCCCGTCGCGCGCGCTTCCTGCCACCTGCGCCGGCGCCGGAACGCCCGGCGTCGGCGTCAGCGCACGCGAGCTCGCTGCGCCCGATGGCGAGCACCCGGATGGCGATCCAGATGGCTGCCGCACTCACCGTGTCCTTCATGGTCGGCTACGTTTTCTTCACCGAGCGCTGGGCCTGGATCGTGCTCACCGCCTTCATCGTCAACAGCGGCAACCGTAGCCGCCTGGATGTTGCGTACAAGAGCGTGCTGCGCGTACTGGGCGCCGCGGCTGGAACTCTCATTGCCCTGACCCTCACCCTCCATCTCGGATCACACGACATGACGACCGTCGTGCTGATGCTTGCCGCCATCTTCCTCGGCGTGTGGCTGCGCCCGCTGGGTTATGCGTGGTGGGCGCTGTTTGTCACGCTCGCGCTGGCCCTGCTGCAGGGCTTCGGGGGTTCGACGGCACCGCACATCCTGTGGCCGCGACTGGAGGAAATCGTGATCGGGGCAGTGATTGGTGTTGCCTCTGCGTGGTTCGTGTTTCCGGTGCGTTCGACCGCCGTGCTGCGACGGCGCGTGGCCGATGCACTGGCGGCCCTTTCCAACGCTCTGGACCCCGCAACGCCGAAGCGAACGCCAGCTGATTTCGCCGACGCAGTCGCTGCAGTGGCACAGATGACCCCGGCGTTCCGGGCCAGTCGCTTGATGACGCGCCGCTTCCGGTCGGTGCAACCGGCAGACTGGGTGGACACATTGGTGGCATGCCGGGAGCCGGCTATCGCATGGATCGAAAGGGGCACAGTGTCGGGCAGCGTGCGCCGGGCAGTCGGGGCCGCGCGCAAGTCGATGCGCGAGCCTGCCGAGATCCTGCCCGCCCTGCAGGACTTGCATCGTTCGCTGACCGAGTAGCGCAACGGGAGCACGCCGGGTCAGCCGTTCGACTGTGGCGGCCACACATGATCGGGGTAATAACGCTGCATCATGCGCGCGGTGTAGGCGACCAGATTCGGCCGCGCCTCCACCGCCTTGCGCAGCGGCATATCGAAGAACGGCGTACTGACGCCGGCGAGCATGCCGAAAGCCGTGGCGTCCACACCGGTGGGTGCTGCACCCATCAGGAACGCCTTGTCGCCAAGCAACTGCGACAGCGCATCGATCGAACGCGCGCCCAGGTCGGCTATGCGCGCCGGTGCATGCCGACCCAATCCCTGTGCATGCAGCTCGACCGCCTTGCGTGCCTGCAGGTCGTGACGCAGCTGCGCGCGCTCTGTTTCGGGCGCCCCGTCGGTGAAATGCGCCGGCCCCCTGGCGAAATTGTCCGGATCGATCCAGCGGAACCAGACCATGGCGAAGTAGAGATGATCCTCGAGCAGCCGCTCGATCGCCCAGGCTTCTGCACGCTGGCGCGCATCGAGGCCCTCGTCCAGATCGATGCCGTACTTGCGCTCGATGTGTGCGCGGATATAGGTCGAGTCGCTGACCACCTCGTCGTGATCGTTGATGAAAGGCAGCTTGCCATTCGGTGCCTGCGGCGGAATGGTCGATGCCCTGTCATAGGCCAGACCAGCTATCTTCAGCTGTACTTCGCTCTTGATCACGAACGAACTGGTATCGGGCAGCCCGAAACCGGCGCGAGAGGTGTAGAGGGTAATGCTCGATGACGACATGCTCATGCCCGGTGACGGAAGATGCGCACAGCGTGACTCCAGGCTGCTGACAACGTCGTGTCAGCAGCGGCGAATGTCAGCGCCTTCAAGCCTCTCGACCGGCGCCGGACTGAACGCGGACCAACACGCAATTTCGTACTGACAACCGATCGAGGTTGTCTGCGTTAGCTTTCACTCCACAACCGGGATGGATCGCTGCACTGTCATGTCGGTGAAATACTCATGCTCACGATCATGCTGCGCCCGGTCCGCTGGTATCACGCAGGTGATCGCTGTGGCCGCCTTCCCATGAACGCCACTGACAACTACACCATCCGGACATGGCCGGCGGGCGACACCGCATGGATGCTTGCCGTGCTGTGCCTCGGCCTGCTGGCCCGGCTGCTGCGCATCGAACGCCAGCCGTTCTGGCTCGACGAGGCACTGACCTTCCAACGCGTCCATCTCGGCACCGGCAGCCTGATCGCGGACAGTTACGCCAATCGGCACATGCCGAGTTATTTCCTGCTGCTGCAACTGATCTCGCAGTTCGACCCGGCCAGCGCCATGCTGCGGATCCCCTCGGCGCTGTTCGGTGCCCTGTCCGTCGGCATGGTGTTCGCCATCGCGCGACGCATCGGCGGTCGCAGCGCCGCCATCGTCGCCGGACTGTTGATGGCGTTGTCGCCGCTGCAGGTGCAGTACGGTCAGGAAGCACGCTCCTACACGCTGGTCACCTTGCTGATCACCATCGCGCTGTGGGGCCTGGTGCGTCTGGCACAGAATCCGGCGCGAGCCTCCATGGATATCCGCCATCCTGATTTCGACTGGTGCGGCTGGGTGTCTTATGTGTTCGGCACGACCGGCGCGCTGGATGTACTCAGTGACGCGGCACCGTGGCTGCTCGCCGCCAACGCTTCGCTGTTCCTGATCTGGCGCAGCCTGCGCCTGGAACCATCGTCCGGCCCGCGTCCTGGCTTCCGGCGCAACTGGCTGCTGGGTACGGCGATCATCCTTGTGTGCTGCGCTCCTTTTTACGGTGCGATTCTGGCGGCGAGTGATGGCCAGATGTTGCACAAGTTCGACTGGATTCCTCCCTTGAGCTGGCCAAACCTCAAGGTCGCCGCCAAGAGCGCGTATCTGATGCGCATGGCCGCCGTGGTGCGCTTCACTGTGCTGCCCTCGGCCGTGCCGTTGCTCGGCTTGCTGGTGGTGATGCTGGGCACCGTCGGGCTGTGGCGCATGCGTGGTCGGCTGGAGGGCCGCGTCCTGCTGCTGGGCTTCGCGGTGTTGCCGTTGCTGCTGCTGGCCATTTCGCTGATCAAGCCCATGGTGCTGCCACGCTACATCCTGTGGAGCGCGGCGCCGTTTTTCGTGCTGGCGGGCATCGGTGCCGCCGCCCTGCCGCGTCGCATCCGGCCCGCTGCGATAACCGTGTTGTTGCTGGTGTGCGCGCTCAATCTGGCACCGGTCTACCGGATCGAGACCAAGCCGCGCTGGGACATGGCCGCGGCCACGTTGGCCGCCAATGTCCAGCCCGGCGATACCGTATTCACCGGCGACCCGAACGCACCCACCATGCTGGCGGTGCTGCAACCCAAAGGCGCTGCACCGATTGGAAACACGGCACTGGTAACCCCGCAGCTCGATGTCGCCCTGGCACGCTGGAAACAAGGCAGCCGCGTCTGGGCGGTGAACGGTCGCTCGGCGCTGGGTCAGCGCGAGGATCTCGATGCCTTCAAGGGCCGCATCGCTGCTCTGGGCACGCCGACCTTGCAGATTCCCGAGGGCCAGGAAATCACCATCCTGATGTTCCCCGCACCTGCCGATGCCGATTGACCGAAGCGGCAACGGATGCGCCACGTCGGCAACGCTGCCGTGTCGATCTTGTGCGGAACCTCCCTCTCAGTCGCTGGGCCCGGTGCACGCGGCACGGCGCTGGCCTTCGACCTGCACGATCTCGCCACGGTCCTGCAGCACGATGCTGGCCGTGTAGTGTTCTGCCGAGTCGAAGTCCACATGGCCGCGGCCATGTACCGGCGGATTTCCGCCGCAGTTCATCCTCCACGCCAGGGCCGTGCTGCTCCGATGCTGTCCGCTGAGCTGACACGGGCCGAGCGCCAGCAGGGAAAATCTGGCGAACGTGGTCCAGGGATCGGCACCTTCGTCCACGCAATGCCATTCGATCAGCGGTTTGCCGCGATGGCCATGATCGACCGGAGTCTTCATCACCTTCCACAACCCCGGCATCGCCGCGAAATCACCGGGATCGGCATGACTGGGTGAGCTGACGAAGCCGGCCGCGACCAGCAGTACCAGGATAAAACTGCACCTTGCGGCGGAACGATGGCAGCATCCCCGGGCATGCCGGATGAAATCAGTCATGGCAGGAACGTTCTCCGCAACCCTGGGCAAAAACCGGCGTCCGCATCATGCGGACGCCGGAACCGACAAACCGCCCTGCCTGAAGACAGGCAGGGCGTGATCCGCACGACGCTCAGTCTTTCGTGGCGGCAACCGTCACATCCGACGGATTGAAGTCGAACATGTCCATCAGATTGCCGATCGCCGGCGAGTTGACCGGCACGTAGGGATCGCTGCGCCGCGCGATTGGATTGGGCAGGTTGTCGCGGCTGCGCGCCGAAATCGCCTCGTGCAGGCCCCAGTTGGCTTCGACGAATTTGTCGAAGGACACATGGTCGTAGTACGTGTGCACCACGCGGCCACCTTCGGAGTAGCGCGAGATCACCAGCAGCGGGATGCGCGTGCCATCACCGAAGAAGTCGATCGGCTGGATATAGCCCGAGTCGTAGTAACCGCCGCCCTCATCGAACGTCACCATGATCACCGTGTCGTTCCACACCTTCGGGTTCGCCTTGGCCATCTCGACGATCTTCTGCACGTAGCCTTCGAACAGCTCCAGCTTGGACGAAGCCGGATGGCCGTCCAGAATACCGTCGGGCTTGGCGATCGACACCGCTGGCAGCGTGTCGTTCTGGATGTCGGTGTAGAGGTCGTTGATGTCCTGGTTGTTCTGGCGCAGCTTCGGGTTGGTCATCACCTGGGTGGAGTACAGGAACGGATCGCAGATGTTGCAGAACGTGCCAGCCTCGCCGTTTTCCTTGCCGTCACCCCAGCCCTCGCCGTAGTACTTCCAGCTGACACGATGACGCTCCAGCAGCAGCGCGAGGTTGTCCTGTGTAGTCGGCGGTATGGTGAACTGCTGGCTGCCCAGCGGCGCAGGTGTACCGTCGCCGAGGTAGCCCGGGTTGTAGTTGTTCACCAGGTAATACGCGCCCGGCTTGCAATCGGTGCCGCGGAACGTGCGATAAGGCAGCGATTTCAGATACGACTTGACCGGCCCCACGCCCGGCTGTGTGTCATCGGCACAATTGACGTAGGAGCCGCCGCCGTAACCATCCTGCACATACCAGTTGTTGGTGCCGGCCTGCGCATTGGGGTTCTCGATCTGGTTCGCCGGCGGCACTGCCGGATGGCCTTGCGAATCGGCGTAGTAAATCGGGCTGCCGAAGCCGAGCATGATGTGGTTGGCACCGGTACCGCCCATCACCGATTGGTGGAAGTTGTCGCTCAGCGCGTAGTTGCGCGCCAGCTCGGCAAGGTACGGCGCGTCGCCCTTGGCAATGTTGAGAAACTGCATGGCGGTGGAGCCCTCACCGGTGCTCTGGTCGGTAAACCCGGCCGGCTGTGTCGCACCGTTGTTGCCGGCGCCGATGGTGGTCTCGACCCAGGGGAACAGGTCGTTGCGGCAACCGCTCGGGTTGCGCTCCGTGGCCACGTGCACGTTGCAATCGAGCTGCTGCCACATCTGGAAGAAGCGATGCACCGGGCTGTTGGCGTAGTCATCCCGGCTGATCGACGCATGCATGTCGACGGGTGCGTTCGACAGCTGGCCCGGAAAGCGCGTGTCGACGACGCCATTGGGCAGGCCGGTACCACCCTCGGCGAGTTCGACGTAGTCATCCTGCGGCAGCGCCGGCTCGATCGACTGTGCCTGCGCCGCCGAGGCGAACGGCGCCTGGGTCGGTGCGCCGCCGGTGTTCATCGCCGGCAACTGCGCAAAAGGCGCGGTATGCGCCGGTGCGACCGCGTAGGTGCTGGTGTTCGATGCCTGCCACTGCTGTGCAAGGGCGACGTTCGGCCCCGGCGTCCCGTCAGCATTGACGATGCCTTCGGACAGCAGGTTGCGCACGCTCTGCCCCCGCGGCGGCTGATAGGTGGCGTAGACGTGATCGAAGGTGCGGTTTTCACCGATCAGCAGGATCACGTGCTTGATCGGCGTCCGTGTGAGATCACTGCGATCACCAGGCTGGCCGGGACGATGCAGCGTGACCACGCCACCGGGCAGACTGGATTGATGTTGCGTGCCAGCGACTGGCACCTGCTTGCGGAACGCCGCGTCCTTGTCGGGTGGTGGAGTGGTCTGTGCACTGACGACACCGGCAACGCCGGCAACCAGCACACCGATGAAGAGCGGCTTCAACCGCTTGCGGCCAAACACTGTGCGCATGACTGGATCTCCTGCTGACGACCGGCAAAGACTGCCTTCGAGTGATCCCCCTGATTTCCGGCTTGCGTGCGCGTGGCGCTTCGCGAGCCGTCGCCAGTGTGATTCGTGCAGATGACGCTACGTTGGCATTGCGGCGACAACGTGCGGGGCCAACATGACAATCCGGCTACGGCGCGCGATCCTGTGCGCCAGTTCACACAGTGCGTACTGCAACAAACCGGCGATTCAGCCCGGCAACAACTCATATGGCCGCATCATTTCGTTGTCCTCGTGCTCGAGGTAGTGGCAATGCCACACGTAGCGGCCGGGCTCGCCCTCGAAGCGCATCGCAATGCGCGTGACCATGCCTGGATCGGCGCGCACGGTGTCCTTCCAGCTGGCTTCGTGCGGCGGCGGCGGTTGTGCCGGGCCGGTGTATTTGACGACGCGATGGGCGTTCCACGCGAACAGGTCGAACGGGCGCCGGTCGATCACCTGGAAGCGCACCAGATGCAGATGGATCGGATGCGCATCGCCGGTCAGGTTGACGAAGCTCCAGGTTTCGATGCTGTTCTGCGTCGGTTTTTCGCTGATCGGATCGGACCACATCTTGCCGTCGAGCAGCATCATCATCGGGTTGCCGTTCGCATCGTCCTGTTCGCCCACGGTCAGCATGCGGTCGCGCACCGCGGTTGCCGGATCGATGCGCGGTACTGGCCGCAGCGCGGTCGGCAGCACGGAAGCATCGTGTCGCCCACGCTCGCGCACGCGGAATTCCAGGATCGCCTCGGACTGCTGGCGCAGATGCATCACCTGCCCCGCCATGCCGGTGAAGTCCACCACCACGTCGGCGCGTTCGGCCGGATAGAGCTCGATACGCGAGCGCGGCAGCGGCGCATTCAGCAGCCCTTGATCGCTGCCGATCTGCTGGAACGTGTGCCCTTCCGACAGCGACAGGTCGAAGAAGCTGGTATTGGCCACGTTGATCAGGCGCAGGCGATAGCGCCGCGGCTCCACCTCGAAGTAGGGAAAGAGCTTGCCATTGCACAGCACCGCGTTGCCACGGCATTCCGATACCCACGGCGCCGACGGATCATCGGAGACCGGGTAATACAGCTGGCCGTCCTGCGCGATCAGGCGGTCGCACAGGATCAGCGGCAGGTCACAGTCACCGGATGGCAGGCCAAGCGCCTGCTCGTCCGGATCACGCACGTTGAACGCACCGAACAGCCCGGCATAGATGTTCAACCGGGTAATGCCCATCGCATGATCGTGGTACCACAGGCTTGCCGCATCCTGCGCGCCCGGATAATGCAGCAGCGCCGAATGACCCGGGACGAACCAGTCCTCCGGCCAGCCGTCGCTGCCGGCCGGCACGCGCCCGCCATGCACATGCGTCACCGTGCGCACGGCGGGTTTCGAACGTTCCGCACCGTGGATGTTGTGGTCGATCGGTAGGAAGTGCTGCGTCGGCAATGCATTCACCCACTCGATCAGCAGCGGCTCGCCGCGCAGCGTCTCGATGGTCGGTCCGGGAGAGCGGCCGTCGTAACCCCACAGCGGCGTCGGTGGCAGGTCGCGATGCAGGCGTGCGCTGAACGCACGCATCTCCATCCGGTAGTATGGCAGGCTGCGACCGGGATACGCCGGATGCGTGCGCCGGCCCACCGGCCGCGCGATCGGCGGCACCGGCAGCGGGTCAACGAAACGCGCCAGCGTCGCCGGATTCACCAACGCCACTTTTGGCGCCGCCAGCGTCGGCATCGCCATGCGCGCCGGCATCGTGTGTGCCGTTGCTGCGCGCAATGCGTCGGCAAGCGCAAGGCCACCGATCAGACTGCCGGCTCCACACAGGAAGCGGCGACGCGAGAGTGTCACCGCTCACCGCCGTAGCCAGCGTGATCCGTTATGCGGGCAAAACAGCAGCAGGAACGAAATGCGCGTCTCATCCAACCACCCTAAGCAGGGCTTGTGACAGACGTGTGGCAAGTCATCGGAAGCCACGGCGCCACGCTCCGTGACCATGCCTGGCATCGGGATGCCCGGGTTGCGCGCGGCCAGGTCGCTCCGGGTTTCCGTCAGCCAGCCGAGCCGTTCAAACGCGCAGCCCGGCGTCCCTTCCACACATAGCCCACCGCCAGAAGCACGAACCATACCGGGCTGGCGAGCAGGGCCTCGCGGGTATCTGGCTGCAGCGTGAGCAGTACCAGCACGAAAGCGAAGAACACCAGGCAAGCCCAGCACATGAACACACCGCCGGGCATCTTGTACGTCGAGGCCTCGTGCAGCTGCGGACGCTTGCGCCGATACGCGATATAGGCGAACAGGATCAGCGACCACACGAACATGAACAGCACGGCGGACAAGGTGGTGATCAGGGTGAACGCGGTGATCAGGTCGGGGATCAGGTAGATCAGCGCCGCGCCCAGCAGCAGGCACACGCAAGAGAACAGCAGGCCCAGCGACGGCACCGCCGCGCGCGACAGTCGCGCAAACGTCTTCGGTGCATGCTGCTCCTCGGCCAGGCCGTACAACATGCGACTGGTGGAGAAGATGCCACTGTTGGCCGAGGAGGTGGCCGAGGTCAGCACCACGAAGTTGATCAGGGTGGCGGCGGCCGGAATGCCGGCCAGCACGAACAGCTCCACGAACGGGCTCTTGCCAGGCTCGACCATACGCCACGGCGTCACCACCATGATCGCGAGCAGGGCCAGCACGTAGAAGATGATGATGCGCACCGGAATCGAGTTGATCGCCTTGGGCAGGTTGCGCTTCGGGTCAGCCGTCTCGGCCGCGGTGGTGCCGACCAGCTCGATGCCGACGAAGGCGAACACGGCGATCTGGAAACCGGCAAAAAAGCCGCTGACCCCCTTCGGGAAGAAACCCCCGTCATTCCACAGGTTGGCCACCGAGGCCTTGTGGCCGGTCGGCGAGGTGAAGCCCCAGGCGACCAGCATGAAGCCGGCGGCGATCAGTGCGCAGATCGCGATGATCTTGATCAGCGCGAACCAGAATTCCATCTCGCCGAACAGCTTCACCGTGACCAGGTTCAGGCTCAGCAGCAGCAACACGCACAATACCGCGGGAATCCAGGGCGCCAGCCCGGGGAACCAGAACTGGGTGTAGGCGGCGATCGCGATCACGTCGGCGATCGCGGTGATGATCCAGCAGAACCAGTAGGTCCAGCCGCAGAAAAAGCCGGCCCATGGCCCGAGCAGGTCGGTGGAAAAGTCGATGAACGACTTGTACTCCAGGTTGGACAGCAGCAGCTCGCCCATCGCCCGCATCACGAAGAACAGCATCACCCCGATGATCAGGTAGACCAGCACGATCGACGGCCCCGCCAGGCTGATCGTCTTGCCCGAGCCCATGAACAGGCCGGTGCCGATCGCGCCACCGATGGCGATCAGCTGCAGGTGCCGGTTCGACAGGCTGCGCCTCAGGTGATCGGGATGCTGCTCCAGCGATGCGGTCATGGGCGTACCTTTGGCGTTCGGGATGCGCCAACATACGCGAGATTCGAGGTCACGAAAACCGAAGATTCAGCGTCTGGTGGCAGGGCGGCTTCCGGACAGCGCCATCGGGTCACGGTTTTGCAGCCCGTCCCTTTCCTCTTGTGAGCCATGCCCTGCTTCAGATCGATGCAAGGTCCTGGCGCAGCATCAAGCTGTCTTCGGATGCCGGTGGTGGCTACACCAAGGGGCAGAGACGTATCCCTGCCCCTTGGTCTTGATACGCCTCAGCCGCCGACCGGCGACGGATTGCGTTCGCCGAAACCAGCCTGGTGCCAGTACGGATACGCCTTCACCGGCGCGCTGGCGGCGTCGAGCTTCGCGACCTGTTCCGGCGTGAGATTCCAGCCGATGGCACCGAGGTTCTGGCGCAACTGCGCCTCGTCACGCGCACCGATCACCACGGTGGCAACGGTCGGTCGCTGCAGCAGCCAGTTGAGGGCTATCTGCGGCACGCTCTTGCCCGTCTCGGCAGCGATCGCATCCAGCGCGTCCACCACCGCATACAGATGCTCTTCGCTCACCGGCGGGCCGGCCTCGATGGTGGTGTGCAGACGGCTGTTCGCCGGCAGCGGCTGGCCGCGACGGATCTTGCCGGTGAGACGGCCCCAGCCCAGCGGGCTCCACACCACCGCACCGACGCCCTGATCCAACCCCAGCGGCATCAACTCCCACTCGTAGTCGCGACCAATCAGCGAGTAGTACGCCTGATGCGCCACGTAGCGCGGGTAACCATGACGCTCCGCCGCCGCCAGCGACTTCATCAGATGCCAGCCGGAAAAATTGGAGCAGCCGACATAGCGGATCTTGCCGGCGCGCACCAGATCGTCCAGCGTGGACAACGTCTCCTCCACCGGCGTCATCGCATCGAAGCCATGCAACTGGAACAGGTCGATGTAGTCGGTCTGCAGGCGCTTCAGCGCACCGTTCACCGCCTCGATCAGATGGAAGCGCGAGGACCCGACGTCGTTCGGCCCCGTGCCGGAGCGGAAGGTCGCCTTGGTGGAGATCAGCGCCTGGTCACGGCGCCCCTTGAGCGCCTCACCCAGCACTTCTTCCGAGCGCCCCTCGGAATAGATGTCGGCACTGTCGAACATGGTAACGCCGGCCTCCAGACAGATATCGACAAGCCGCCGCGCCTCGTCCACCTCGGTGCTGCCCCAGGCCTTGAAGAACTCGCCCTTGCCGCCAAACGTACCCGTGCCGAAGCTGAGTGCGGGAACGCGGAAACCGGAATGGCCAAGTTGTCTGTAGTCCATGGAATGTCCTCGGATGGGGGAACGGGTGCCTGACACGCCATACATGAGTGTTCATGCGCATGCGAGTCGATGCAAAGCGGGATCGAACTGGCTCGCCATCGTACTGCGATGCAGCAAAGCCGGGCCGTGTGCGTGGATGAAGAAAAATTTAAGGGCGCACTGCTGTGCCAATGACGCCACGGAAAGTTTTTTCCACCATGTCGATTCCATGCACTCCCGTTCGTCGCAAGTATGAAGAAGCCGAATCAATGGACCCGTCGCCACGCCCCAGGAAGCCCCGATGCCCGTACACAATCTTGTCCTGTATGCCCATCCGTTCTCCTCGTACTGCCAGAAGGTGCTGGTCGCACTCTATGAAAACAACACTCCGTTCGAATGGCGCCTGCTGTCGCAAGACAATCCGCAGGTGCTGGAGACATTCGCGATGCTGTGGCCGCTGAAGCGCTTTCCACTCCTCGTCGATGCCGGCCACACGATCGTCGAGGCGAGCATCATCATTGAGCATCTCGGCCTGCACCACCCGGGACCGGTGCCACTGCTGCCCACCGATGCCCGCGCCGCGGTCGAGGTGCGCAGCATGGACCGTTTCTTCGACAACTACATTTCGACGCCGCAACAGAAGATCGTGGCCGATAGCCTGCGCCCGGAAACGGAACGCGATGCCCGTGGCGTCACCGACGCACGCGCCATGCTCGACACCGCCTACGGCTGGCTCGACAAGGCGATGGCGGATCGCGAATGGGCAGCCGGCGGCCGCTTCAGCCTCGCCGATTGCGGTGCCGCGCCGTTCCTGTTCTATGCCGACTGGACACATCGCATCGATGCATCGTTTGCGAACGTCATCGCCTACCGGCAGCGGTTGCTGGCGCGGCCGTCCTTCGCACGCGCAGTCGATGAGGCACGTCCGTACCGCCCGCTGTTCCCGCTAGGCGCGCCTGACCGTGATTGATGCCATCCCTGCCGCAACCGGAGTCCTACCATGACCCACGCCACCAACCTGGTTCCCGCCATCGAACTGGTGAAGCGCAACCGCATGCGCTTTCCCAACGAAAGCGACGACTACCGCCGCTCACGCGATGCCCTTCTCGCCGAGGAGATCGAACTGCGTCGGCACATCGAAAGAGTCGCCGAACAACGTCGTGCACTGCCACCGGGCGGCAAAGTCACCGGCAACTATCATTTTCAGGGTGAACACGGCCCGATCGATTTCGCCGGCCTGTTCGGCGACAAGCAGACGCTGGTCATCTATAGCTACATGTTCGGCCCGCAGCGCGAGCGGCCCTGCCCGATGTGCACCTCGCTGCTGAGCGCATGGGACGGCGAGGCACGTGACGTCGGGCAACGCGTCGCGCTGGCCGTGGTCGCACGCTCGCCGATCGAGCGCCTCGTCGCCTTCAAGAACGAGCGCGGCTGGCGCGGCCTAAAGCTGTACTCGGATATCGACGGCAGCTTCAGCCGCGACTACTACGGCATCGGCAAGAACGGCGGCGATGATGCGGCCTTCAACGTGTTCACCCGCCGCGATGGAACCATCCGCCATTTCTGGGCCGGCGAAATGGGCATGGAGACCGCTGACCCCGGCCAGGACCCGCGCGGCGCGCCCGACCTGATGCCGCTGTGGACCATACTCGACGCGACACCCGAGGGGCGCGGCAGCGACTGGTATCCGAAGCTCGATTACGGCAGCTGATGCCAGGAGAAAGCGTGCTTTGAACGCTGCCGGTTGCTCAAGCTGATTGCTCGAGATATCGGGCCACATGCAGCGCGAGCTTGCGCGACGCCCGATTCGCTTCGAACAAATGCCCGCGGAGACTGTGGGTGTAGCCGATGAAGAACAATCCCGGACTGTCCGTGGGCTCGCCGGAGCGAGCCTGCGGCTCACCGGCATGGTTGAGCGCCACAGCGCTGCCGAGCAGCGAGTCCAGCCCGGTCTCGAAACCGGTCGCTGCGATGATGGCGTCGAACAGCTCCGTGCGTCCGTCCGCGTAAACGGCTTGCGTCGCGGTCAGGCGTACCAGCGCCGGGCGGATCTCCACCCATCCTTTTTTCAGGGCATTGACGAAGCCCACGTCAATAACGGGTACGCGACCGGTCGAATACGGTCCCCAGTCGACCGGAGGCAGTCCGTAGCGGGACAGATCGCCGAGCACCAGCCGTGCGGTCATCTTGCCGATGCGGTCCGCGATGCGTGGCGGCAGCAAGCTCAACAGCATGCTGGTCCGCTGGACCGGGCTACCGAACGGATCGCGCGGCACGATCGGCGGCGGCGTGCGAATACTGATGGCTACAAACGCAGCCCCGTGCTCGGCCAGATCTGTGGCGATTTCGGCACCGCTGTTTCCGGCACCGACCACCAGCACACGCTTGCCCACGTAACTCGATGCGTTTCGGTAGCTGACCGAGTGGCTGAACTCGCCACCATAGGTTTCCCGTCCCGGCAGCATCGGCGCGCGAGGCAGGCGATATTGTCCGATCGCGACGATGACGACCCTGGCTTGCCAGTGTTCCTTTATGCCTGACACCTGCCATCGAACCGGCGCCTCTGGCTCGATCCCGACCTTCTCCACCGGGCAGCCCGTGATGACCCGCAGGTTGAAATGACCGGCGTACTCGTTGAGATAGGCCACGTAATCATCGCGGGCCAGATAAGTCGGATAACGGCGCGGGATCGGATAGTGAGCCAGACCGGAATGTGCGCGCACCGTATGCAGGTGAAGTCGATCGTAACGCCGCGCCCAGGTTCCGCCGATCCCGGCATCCTGCTCCAGCAGGACGGATTCGATGCCACGCTGCTGCAACGCCCCGGCAGCGGAAAGGCCAGCCGCCCCTGCCCCGACAATCACCACAGCGGCTTGCGGCATGTGACGCGCTCCTCAACGACGAGTGGGACTCGGCCAGCGTGGGTGGCTGGAATGTGCTTTGAAAAGGCTATGCCGCGCGCTGTAGGCGGTCAATCTCCGCGCCTATCAAGTACCCATTGCACAAGTCCTCGAGCTGCAAAGTCCGGCGCGTGTTTCGCCTGTACGCCCTTGCGCGTTCTGCAGGTTGTCCGCGCCATGCCCGGACAACCTCTACACCGTCCGCGGACAGTCACCCTTTCCGAAAGGTGACAGTCGAAATGGCTTGGGAATACGGCCTCCCAGGGATTCGAAGCTTTGGCACGGGCTTTGCCATTACTACCTCGAAAGCTTCATACCTCACTCGCGGAGAACCATCATGAAATTCGAGACCCTGATGCTGCAGAGCCTTTTCGCCGTCTGCCTGTTGATCTGCGTGTTCACCCTGGGTGCCATGCTGACATCGCAAACAACCGTATCGAAAGTTGCGGCAAGCCATGCCCCTGTCGCAGCCGTGACGAGTTCAGCCAGCTGAGTCGCTGAAACCATGAAGGGGCAGCGGCATCTTCCCCCCGGAAAATGCCGCTGCCCCTTTATCCGCAAAGCTTCGCTGCCAACCTGGCTTCAGGCGCCGCATCCGGCGTCGGAACCCGGCTCTGCCAGCTGGCGTACCTCGCAATCGATATCCCACTCGTCCCCGTGGACCTGCAGGAAGCGCCTGGTCCATTGAATGGCCTCTTCGCGCGAACTTGCCTGGATCATCGCGTAGCCGCCGATCACTTCCTTGGTTTCGGTGAACGGGCCATCGACCACGCTGATCTTCCCGCGCAAGAGCTTCACGCGCACGCCTTCCGACGTCGGTCGCAGGCCGGCGGTGTCGAGCAAGACACCAGCCCGCGTCATCTCTTCCATCAGCTTGCCCATGTCGCTCATCAGCCGCTCGCTGGGCTGCTGCCCGTTGCTCTCGTTGATCCTGACCATCGAAAGGAATCGCATCGGGTTCTCCTGTAGTTGTTGGCTGATCCGGGCCGCGCACCGGACGATTTCGCATCCCGGGTTCGACGGCTATCCATGCGACGAACAGGGAATGATCAAATCGACATGCGCGCAAAAACTTTCCGCACCTTCCACTATGGGTCATCCGATATCCAGTGTCAGCCTTTGAATCTGCCCCAAACTCGCGCCCAGGCTGCCGTGACGTTCATCTGCTGGACAGTTGAAACTGCGACACTCCGTGATTTCGGCTTCAGGAGCGGCAGTGCAATACGGTAACGCTGATGAACGTTCTCCCTGCCGCGGGAGATGGCGCCACCACTCCTTGTGCGCCGCCTTGTTGCTGACTGCCTGCTTCGGCCCTGTGCCGTGCGCCCATGCGCATGGCGGCAAGACGCGCACCGCAAACGCGGCGACGCCTGGGAAGTCCGCCGGCACGTTGTCCATCCAGGTCAACAATGACCGGTTGACCCTCGACGTCACCCAAGTCCCGCAGATTTATCTCTATGGCGTCATCGACGCCGGCGCGCCGCAACGCTTCGAGGCCCTGGAGAGGTCGGGCAAGATCCCCGCCGGATCCGACATCTACCTGAACTCGCCGAGCGGCGACCTGGGCGCCGGCATGGCACTGGGCAGGCTGTTCCGGGCCGGCTCGATGACAACCCACCTTGGCACGCCAAGACCGGCCCGGCAGGCGAAGCGCGAGGTCAGGGCGGCCACCTGCGTGGATGCATGCACCTATGCGTTCCTCGGCGGACTCTACCGGTGGACTCCCACCGGCAATGATCGTATCGGCCTGTCCGCGGACCACGTGACGGGCACGAAGGCGGGTGACCCTGACCCCGCACAGCCGCCACCAGGCGAAGTCGCCTCGTACCTGAAAGACATGGGCATCGATCCAGCCAGGCTCACGCCAGCGCCGGCGACATCACCCGGCGAGGTGGTATGGCTGATCGCGGACCGGATGATGTCCACCGGACTTGCCAACAATGGACGCCTCCCCCTCATCGCGAAGTACCAGCCATCGCCCAAGGCCCCTTCGCTGGTACTCAGCCAGGTCGACCGCCGCGGCGAGCACCGGATCACGCTCCAGTGCGGAGTCGCCGGCGTGACGCTCGCCGCCTACGACCTGGTCGGTGCAACGCGCGCAGGCGAGATCGTGGCGCGTGGAACGCGGTCGTATTTCGAGATCAACGGGCAGGAGACACTGACGCAGCAGCGGGACGGCGCCAGTGTCGCCGACGAGTCGGTGATGATCACCCGGCCCTACCAACCCACCCAACTGGTGAACCTGCTGTTTGCGCGATCCGTCGGCGCATGGGTTGGCGGCAGGACCAGCGCGTTCCGCTACGGCTTCAGCTTCGAACTCGGCCCGGTGCGGGGCACGCTCAGGGAGTATTACCAAGCCTGCTGGCGCGCCGCGCCGTGGCCGCTCCAGTAAATCGAGATCACCGGATCGAGAAAGGGACCAGCTCATGCCGGTCACTGATGTTTTTCCCGGTTTCTATTTCGCCTGCAAGGCAGTCATCGCCTGCTGCGCGTCCGCGTGTGCGCCGTCCAGCGTCGTGGCCTTCACGCCATGCTCGGCCTGGGTCAACGCTGCGTGCAACCTGGACTCGGTAGCAGTATCGCCCTTGGCATCGACGATGGCGCCCTGCCCCATGCCCTGGCACGGGTTCCCGGCCTGGGCATCGAATCCCTTGCCTGACGCGCCGACCAGACAGTTGATGACGTGGTGCAGATGCGTATGCGCCATCTTCAGATCCGCAGCACCGAGCGCCATGCCGGCGTGTGCGCTGGCCGTCGCGACCTGCTTCGAGGCCGCACTGTCCGAATCCGCCGCCTGCGCGACCATGGGTAGGGCGAGCGCCAGCAAGAGTGCCGGTAAATAACGAGTGAAGTTCTTGGCCATGGCACCACTCCGGGGTAACGCGGCATTCGCCGCAACCTCGACAGCATAGACCTGTGCCGGTGAGCAAAATGGAAATGTCGAGCCACCCAAGTCGACTCCCCCGCTTTAAGAACCGGTTACGCTGTCCATCAACAGCTTGGGCCCGTCAGTGGGTTACGATGCCGCCCCTTGTCGCGTTGTGACCAGCTACCGTTGTTCCAGGAGCACCCGTCGTGTCGCATTATTCCGGCCCCCTGATCACGCGCCCCGTCGCCGAGGCACTGCTGGTTGCTCGCGATGCCGGCGCAGGCGAGTGGATCGGCTCACTGGATCTGGGCCGTTCGAACGGCAACGCATTGCTGCAGACGAACGCCTGGCAGTGGCGCGACCAACCCTATCCGTATCCGCCCACGCTGAAAGACCGCACGATCTATTACTGGGACGGAGAGGAGTTCGCGCCGGTGGCGCGCTTTGCCGGCTCGCTGATCAAGCTGGTGCCTACCGAATGGGGCGCACCCACCTTCGAGATCGACGGCATCAAGATGCTGCCCACGTCGAAAGAATCGCCATTCGAGGATGCACGCCGCAAGGTGGCGCTGGTCGAGGCGCGCGGCAAGGTGCTGCTCGATACCTGCGGCGGCCTGGGCTACTTCGCGGCATGTTGCCTGGAAGCGGGTGTGGCGCACATCCAGTCGATCGAGAAGAACGCCGACGTGCTGTGGCTGCGCACGCTCAACCCGTGGTCGCCCGATCCGGACGCACCCACCTGTGGCGGCCGCCTGCAGCTCAATCATGCCGACGTGTCACAGGCCATCGCGCAGATCGCCGACGCCTCGGTGGACGCGCTGCTGCACGATCCGCCGCGCTTCGGCATTGCCGGCGAACTGTATTCGCAGGCGTTCTACGATCAACTCGCACGCGTGCTCCGCCGCGGCGGGCGCCTGTTCCACTACACCGGCAGCCCGAACAAGCTCACCAGCGGCCGCGACGTCCCACGCGAGGTCGCCAAGCGATTGGAGAAGGCTGGCTTCAAGGCACAACTGGCGCTGGACGGCGTGCTGGCGACACGGCGTTAGACGGCGCGACAAGCCCGAAGCGCAGCGTTGTCCGCGATGCACTCCGGGCCCAGGTGGAGAGCCTGCGAAGCCCTAGATCGGGTGCGCTCCGATCGCATCCAGCTCGGACATCACGTCCGCCGCGAGGTCGAGCTGGGCTGCCGCCAGGTTCTCCTGCAGGTGCTCCAGCGACGAGGTGCCCGGAATAAGCAGGATGTTGGGCGCACGTGCCAGCAGCCAGGCGAGCGCCACCTGCATCGGCGTCACTCCAAGTCGCGTGGCCACGCTCGACAAGGTGCCGGACTGCAGCGGCGTGAAGCCGCCGAGCGGGAAGAACGGCACATAGGCAATGCCCAGTCGGCCGAGTTCGTCGATCAGCGCATCGTCGGCGCGATGCGCCAGGTTGTAGTGGTTCTGCACACAGACGACCTCGGCGATGCCTCGTGCCTGTGCCACCTGGGTCGAGGTGACGTTGCTCAAGCCCAGCTGCCGGATCAGCCCCTGCTGCTGCAGCTCGGCCAGGGTCGTGAACTGTTCCTCGATCGAGCCTTCGGCCGGCGCGTGAACATCGCCCATCACACGCAGATTCACCACGTCCAGCGTGTCGACACCGAGGTTGCGCAGATTGTCATGCACCGAGGCCGTCAGCGCGGCCGGGCTCTGCGCCGGAATCCACGAGGAGTCGGCACCGCGCACTGCACCGACCTTGGTCACGATCACGAGATGGTCGGCGTATGGGTGCAAGGCCTCGCGGATCAGCTGGTTAGTGATGTGCGGGCCATAAAAATCGCTGGTGTCGATGTGATCGACGCCGGCTGCCGCCGCTGCGCGAAGCACCGCCAGCGCGGTCTGGTGGTCCTTCGGCGGTCCAAATACGCCAGGGCCCGCCAGTTGCATGGCGCCATAGCCCATGCGGGTCACGCGCTGTTTGCCGAGAGGAAACATCCCCGCTTTGGTCAGGCTATTCATGTCGATCTCCGGATTAAGGATAGGCCCGGGTTCGGGCGTGATGTGCACTCTACGCATTGACCGCATGATCGATAATCGGGTCGAATCGGCACGGGCTGTATGGAATCTCGAACAATGGCTGCAGATCTGCGCGATCTTTTTGCGTTTCTCGCCGTCGTCCAGGCCGGCGGCTTCCGCGAGGGCGCGCGCGCAAGCGGCGTGTCGGCATCGAGCCTGAGCGAGGGCGTGCGGCGCCTGGAAACCCGCCTTGGCGTGCGGCTGCTCAACCGCACCACCCGCAACATCTCCCCAACCGAGGCGGGTGCGCGTCTGGCCGAACGGCTACTGCCCGCCCTTGGCGAGGTGGAAGCCGCGCTCGACGTGGTCAACCACTTTCGCGACAGCCCAGCGGGCACGCTGCGGCTCAACGTGCCGGCCACCGTCGCCCGCCTCGTGCTGCCCGCGATCGTCACGCCGTTCCTCAAGACCTATCCCGACATCCGGCTGGAGGTGATCGTCGAGGACAGTTTCGTGGACCTGATGGCAGCGGGCTGCGACGCAGGCATCCGCTACGACGAACGCCTCGAGAAGGACATGATCGCCCTGCCCATCGGGCCGCCCGTCCAGTGCATGGCGACCGCCGCGGCACCGGCCTATCTCGCGGCACGCGGTCGACCCGAGCACCCACGCGACCTGCTGGCGCATGCCTGCCTGCGCGGACAGTTTACCAGCGGCGTCATCCCGACCTGGGAGTTCGAACGCGACGGCGAGGTCGTGCGAGTCGATCCCACTGGCCCCTTGCTGGTGCGCCTCGGCGCGGGCGTGGATCTTGCGGTCGACGCTGCCGTCGGGGGCCTCGGCGTCATCCACCTGTTCGAAGGCTGGCTGCAGCCCTACCTCGACAGCGGTGCGCTGGAGCCCGTGCTGGAACCGTGGTGGCAGAACTTCACCGGCCCCTATCTCTACTACCCCGGCCGCCGACACCTGCCAACGCCGCTGCGCGCGTTCGTCGACTACGTGAAAGCGCAGTGGACGAATCCGGGGAAAGCCCTCGAGAAGTCGACTCCCCATTAACCTGACCCATGCATCGCAGAGGTCTCCGGGCAAACTGGAGTGATGGGTACCGACCTTGAGCTTTTGATGAAGCGGCGCGAAGCTGGCGAGAACCTGCTCGACGACGAGCGCGACCACGCCATCGACAGGCTCGCGACACGGACGGCCTACTTCATTCTGCTGACGGGCATGATCGTGGTCGGCGTGGTCATGCCGTTCAACAAAAGCGGCTGGGAAATCGTCAATGCTGCGCTGTTCTTCATCGTGCTGACCGAGGCGATCCGCAGCACGCTCGTCGTGATCGCCTGCCGGACACCGCGCCTTGCCCACTGAGTCGATGACCAACGACGTCCGGCTGCTGCGCTTCCTGGCACAGGACATGACGCAGGCCGACCTTGGCAAGCGCGTGGGCCTCACGCGCCAGACCATCGCCGCGATCGAGCAGGGACGCTATTCACCGTCGCTGGAAGTCGCCTTCCGCATCGCGCATCTCTTCGGCAAGCGGGTCATTGCAACCAAAGGCTGACGATGTGGCACTCACTGCTGAATTGAGTCCCAAACCGGGAACCGGAAAAGTTCACTCCGATCCGATTTTCTCGGCATCGATCCTGCCAACTTCGACGATCCATCAAACGAGCCATTGAACCTGACGCGCTCGTGGCATCCACCCAGATATTTCTGGCGTATAACCTGTTGTCTTCCCCGCCCCCAGGAATCACTCCCATGAAGTCCTCGATGAAGTTCGCCGCCCTCGCTTTTGTCGTGACCGCCACCCTGGCGTTGCCGGCTTTCGCCGCATTGAAGGAAGGCACGCAGGCACCCGAGTTCTCCGCGCCGGCCTATCTCGCCGGGCAGCCCTTCACGTTCGATCTCGCCGATGCCCTGAAGAAAGGACCGGTGGTGGTCTACTTCTTCCCTGCCCCGCACACTTCGGGCTGCAACATCGAGGCGCACCTGTTCTCGCAGGCCATCGACCAGTTCAAGGCAGAACACGCCACCGTGATCGGCGTCACCGCCGGCAATCTCGACCAGCTGGCCGCTTTCTCGAAGGAAGCCGATCACTGCAGCGGCAAGTTCCCGGTCGCCGCCGATGAGGGCGCCAAGATCGCCAAGCAATACGATGCCCTGCTGCTCCTGAAGCCCGGCTGGTCGGACCGGACCTCATACGTGATCGCCCCGTCCGGGAAAATTACCTATGTCTATTCGAGCCTCAGCCCCACCAAGCATGTCGAAGAGACACTCAATGCGGTGAAGGCGATCGAGCAACAGGACAGCACCGCGAAATAAACGTGGGCCCGATGACAAGTCTGAGACAGCGCCGAGGTCACTTCTCGAAGAAGTGACCTCGGCGCCGCTCTCGCGATTGCGCCACCGACTTCGCCCTACTTGCGCGCCGCGATGATCTGACTCAGATAATCCGACGTGCCCTCGACGCGCACCAGATGCGGGTACTGCAGGCCGTCGTGGTAGTCCACCGGTACCGTCCGGTAGCTACCCTGATACTTCAGCAGCAGCTGGATCGGCGCCTTGCTGTCCTTGGCCGCCGCGATCGCGCTCTTCAGCACATCGCTCGAATAAGTCTGGCCGTTCACCGCAACCAGGCTGGCGCCGGTGCTGACGCCGGCCTTGAACGCCGGCCCGTTCCAGCGCACGTCGTTGACCTGCCCCTTGTCGTTCATCGTCAGGCCGATCGACCAGGCGAAGTTGTACAAGTGGCGGGGCGCTTGTGGCCGGCTGTTGTACTGCTTCTCGTACGCGCTTTCCTGATCGGTGTAGACCAGCTTCCAGCCGGTAGCCGCGACACCGTCCAGCAACGGCGGATCGAGCGCGTCGACGCGCGCATGCAGGAAGCTCGCCCAGTCGTACGGGGCCACGCCGTTCAGCGCCGCCACCACCTCGTCAAAGGTATAGGTCTTGGTCACGTAGCTGCCGTTGTCGACGCCGAAGAACCCACGCGCGAAATCGTCCAGCGATTTGCCGTCATGCGTCAGGGCGCGCAGCTTGGCGTCCACCTCTAGCCATATCATCTGGCCGCCGCTGTAGTAATCCTCGCTCATCTGCCAGCTGCGGTACGGCAGGCTCGAGCGATGCGCAGCAGTCGGGTCGTTGGTGGTGTCTTCGAGCGTGCGCCACTGGAAACCGGGGCGGTTACGCTCGTAATTGGCCGCGACCATGGCCAGCGCGTCGCGGAACTGCTGCGGTGTCCACATGCCGGCACGCGCGGTCAGCACGAAGCCCCAGTACTGTGTTTGGCCTTCGTACACCCACAGCAGTGAGTCGCCCATCGGCACGTTGAAGTTGGGTGTCCACAGGTCGGCGGGTCGGCGGAACTTGCCGTTCCACGAATGCGTGTACTCGTGCGCCAGCAGGTCGCGATCGGTCGCGTTATCGGCCCAGGCCGTGAAGTAATCGGCGCCCAGGCCGTCCTCGCTGGACTGGTGGTGCTCTGTACCGTTGCCGCCCAGCTGATCCGACAGCGAGAACAGGAAGTCGTAGTGGTCGTAGTGGTGCGAGCCGAACAGCTTCACCGCCTGCGTCACCAAGGCGCGGTGAACGTTCAACTGCTCGGGTGTCATCTCCAGGTACTTCGGCGCGTCGGCGACGATGTCCAGATGCACCGGCGTCTCGCCACCCGGGCTGAGATCGACACGCTTGAAGTACTGACCCGCGTAGATCGGCGAATCGACCAGGTTGTTGAAGGTCACCGGCTTGAAGGTGGTGGTGTCACCCGACTGCGAGGCCGTCTCCAGTGCGGTGCCAAGCTGCCAGCCATGCGCCAGCGTCACGCTGGGCGCGAAGGTGATATCCCGCGAAAAATTGCCGGCCGGATACAGCGCCACCTTGCTCCATTCCATGTCCATCATGCGGTCGGTGATCTCGAACCCACCGTTGCGTTCGGAAAGGTACTGAAAATCGGCATCGATGCTGGACACGCCCGCCGGCACATCGAGATGGAACGCGTACACGTTGTACTTGTCGCGCTTCCACATCAGCGGCTTGCCGTTGGCACTGAGCTTGAGGCCGGCAAGCATGGCGATCGGGCCACTCGGTGAGTGGTCGCCGGGAATCCACTGCGGGTACAGCAGCGTCAACGCACCCGCCTTGACCGGAATCGTCTCGTGCACGCGAAAGATCCCCTGCAATGTGTCGCTGGCATCGACATGGATCGCGACCGTGCCGGGATACGGCGTGTCCTGCGGCGGCGGCACCTGGTCGCTTCGTGTCTCCTGCGCCCCTACGGCACCCGCCGCAAGTACCAACGATACGGCTACGGCAAGACGCGCCAATGTGCGGCGCTTACCAGCCGGCAACCCGGCGAGAGAGGCAATGGACATGATGAACTCCAGCAAGCAGACCCAAGGATTCGCACAACTTAGCACCACTGCACCCGAGAGAAGCCGGCTCGCCCCGTTACCTCCACGCAGGCGATAGCCGAGAACACATTCGGCAGACCGGACTGTCTAGGCGCCGCCGACGATGCGGTCGCGCCCCTCGGCCTTGGCGCGATAAAGCGCCTCGTCCGCGCAGCGAAGCAGCCGTTCCGGCGACTCCGTGGCGGTGGGCACAATGGCAGCGATGCCGACGCTGATGGTGACGTGGGGCGCGGCGTTCGAGGAGCGATGTTCGATGGCCAGCGCGCGCACGGCCTCGAGCATGCGTTGCGCGATCGCGGCGGCTTCGGTGGCGTCGCACCCGGCCAGTAGCACCGCGAACTCCTCGCCACCGTAACGTGCGGCGAGGTCAGTGTCCGGGCGTAGCACCTTCGTCAGCGTGCCCGCGACGGCGGTCAATGCGGCATCGCCGGCGAGATGGCCGTAAGTATCGTTGTAGGCCTTGAACGCATCGACGTCGCACATCAGGACCGCCAGTGGTGTGCCATTCGCCGCATGCTCGCCCAGGGCCTCGCTCAGCCGTTCGTTGAACGCACCGCGGTTCGCTATGTGGGTGAGGCCATCAAGCCCGGCGAGGCGCTTGAGCTCGGCGTTCGCGTCGCGCAGCGCCTCGGTGCGCTGCGCGACCTCGCGGGTCAGTTCGCGCTGGCGCTCGTGCAGGCGCCACACGCGCAGCCGGTAGATCGCAGCGAGCAGGCCGATCACGATCACCGCGACGAGGGTGCGGAACCACCAGGTGGCGTACCAGCTCGGCACGATGGTGAAGGCCACGCTCGCGCCATCCGTGTTCCACACACCGTCGTTGTTGCTGGCGATCACCCGGAACACGTAGTCGCCGGGCGGCAAGTTTGTGTAGTAGGCGACGCGGCTGGCGCCGGCGTCGATCCAGTCCCGGTCGAAGCCTTCGATGCGGTAGTGGTACTGCACCGCGGCCGGCGCCACATAGCTCATCGCGGCGTAGTGCAGCTCGATACGTTCCATGCCCGGACCGATCCGGCCGATGTGATCCGGGTCAACGTCCTTGCCGCCCACCAGCACGCGCTCGACCGCGACCGGCGGGCGCAACCGGTTCACGCGCTCGTGCTTCGGATCGACGATGACCACGCCGTTGGCTGTGCCGAACCACATCCGCCCGTCGTTCGTGCGCCACGCCGGCGTCTGCGAGGCACCATTGGCCTGCTGCGACAACATGCCGTCATTCTTGCCGTACCAGTGGGGTTCGATCTGCTTCACCGCACCGCGGTCGAGCGTATCGATATCGGCCCACGCGAACCGTGCGATGCCGCGGTTCGAGCTCACCCAGAAGTGACCCAGGTCGTCGTCGAGCATGGCGAACACCGCGTCGCCATAGAAACCCGCCCGCTCGGTAAAGGCTTGCACCGCCTGCCCGCGAATGCGCATGAGGCCGACGCTGGTGCCGAGCCACAGGTCGCCATCGGGTTCCGGATGAAACGCGAATACGCTGATGCCCGGCAGGCCATCGGTGCCGCAACGGTCGACCACG
The DNA here is from genome assembly GCA_050737735.1 of Rhodanobacter sp. Classification (GTDB taxonomy): domain Bacteria; phylum Pseudomonadota; class Gammaproteobacteria; order Xanthomonadales; family Rhodanobacteraceae; genus Rhodanobacter. The sequence continues at coordinate 84,321 of JBOHYM010000033.1, forward strand.
CCGTCATGCAGGCAGCGCAAGCCGCTGCGCTCGCCGATCCACAGACGCCCAGCTGGATCCTCGTACAGTGCACGCGTGTCGTCGCCGTGCGTGCCCTGGACCACGCTGACCTTGTCGCCAGTGATCTTCGCCACGCCCTGCAGGGTCGCCACCCACATGCCACCATCGCGACTCGGCGCGAACGCAAACACGATCGTGCCGGGCAGGCCGTCGCCGACGCCGAAGTTGCGCACCGAGCCATCGGGCGCGATCCGGCTCACCCCGTTGATCGACCCCACCCAGAGGTTGCCGTCAGCGTCGGACTCGATCGCGCGCAGCAGCAGGCTCGACAGCTTCGCGTTGATCGCCTTAGCCGGCATGAGCACCTGATTCTCGTAACGTGCCAGACCCGCGCCGTCGGTGCCGATCCAGAGCGTGCCCGCGCGATCCTGATAGACGGCACGCACCGCGTTGGAATCCATTTTCCCGGTGACAGTGACGAGCTTCGAATCGCTGAAACGATGGATGCCGCTGGAGGTGGTGCCCAGCCAGAGGTTGCCTTCGCGATCCTCGAATATCGACCGCACGGTCTCACCGACCATGCCGGTCAATGTGTCGTCGCACTCGAAGCGCGCAGTGGTCAGGCGGCAGATACCGATGCCGAGCGGCGCGAACCACATGCTGCCGTCGCGGTCGCCATACAGGGCATAGATGTTCTTCCCATCGAGCGCGGCCGCGCGTGGGTCGCGCTCGAAGCGTCCATCGTGGTAACGCACGGCGCCGCTCTGCGTGCCGACCCAGACCGTGCCGGCATGGTCGATCGCGAGGCTGTGGACGGCATTGGTCGGCAGGCCGCGTCGGGTGTCGAACGTCTCGACGTGGCCATTGAGCCAGTGCACGACACCAAAATCATCGGCGGCGATCCACACCCCGCCTGCCGCATCGGCCACGATCGCGTGATAGAACCCGCGCGGCGGAAACCCGCTTTCCTCGCCGAGCAGACGGATGCCCTTCGCGCCCATCCGTGCGACGCCGGCGTTGGTGGTCAGCCAGAGCGCGCCGCCGCGGTCCTGCACGATGCCGAACACGCTCTTGATGTTCGCCGGCAGTGCCACCGGCTCCAGACTGCGCCCCCGGCGGCGGTAAAGCCCGTCGTTCAACGTGCCTACCCAGAGCGTGCCCTCGTGGTCGACATAGACCGCGGTGATCGCCGTACTCTTCAACGCCGGTGCCACGCGTGGATCAATGGTGTCGAATTCCGCACCGCTGTAATGAACCAGGCCGCCGTATGTCGTCAACCAGATCGAGCCGCCCTTGCCCTGCGCGATGGACAACACGGTGCCTTGCGGCAGCTGGTTCTCGTACCAGACGTGGGTCAATTGCCCGATCGCGCGATCGGGGTCGAGCGCGTGCGCCGGCGAAAACGCCAGCAGGCCGCACAGCACCCAGACGAGCGAGCACCAGCCCCCGATACAACGATTCATGCGCAATCCAACCGCCCCCTGCGATCCGGCTTTCACCGCGGCAGCGTGCCATCCGGCAACGCGCCCATCAGCCGTCGGTCCGGAAGACCGATGGGAGAACTATCGCATATCCCGGTGAGGGCGGCGGAGCCAGCCGTTTCGCAGGCGGCTGGGTCAAGGCCATGACCGCCCCGCCAGAATCGGCCGTTCCCGCAAAACCCTTCGCCCCTGGAAAGTGCGTTCTGACTGTTTTGGCACCGCGTGCCGCCAGGGCATGGCACCGCAACCCATGAATCTGATCCCGCCCGGTTCCTCTGGCCATGGCAAAGGTCACCGATGACAGGGCGGCAAGCACCGGTTAGTTTGTGCGTCTTCGTTGCGGCTGAGAACAGACATGTACAAGTGCTGCGCAGTTGCCCTTGCCTTGCTGGCAACGAGCCCGGCCTTCTGTAGTGATGGACCGCTGGCGAGCGCAACAGCGCCCGCCCTGCCGCAAGCCACCGACCGACCCTACCCTGGCACTGTCACACTTGATGTCGATGCCACCGACACCCGGCACAAGGTTTACCAGGTCCACGAGTCGATACCTGTCACCCCGGGATCGGTGACGACACTTTTGTACCCGCAGTGGGAAACGGCCTCGCACGGACCGACGGCCATGGTCAATCGGCTGGCCGGGCTGCTCATTCGTGCCGCCGGCAAACCCCTCGACTGGGCACGCGATCCGTACAATCCGTATGCCTTTCGGGTTCACGTGCCTGCAGGCACCAGTACCCTCGACCTCCGCTTCCAGTTTCTGTCCCCGGCGACGTCGCGCGAAGGGGCGCTGTCCATGACACCCGCGATCATCAATGTGCAATGGCAGTCGATGCTGCTGTATCCCGCCGGATACTACGTGCGCGACATCCCGTTTGTCACGACGCTGAAGTTGCCGCATGGCTTTACCGCTTTCACTGCGCTGGAGGCTCGTCAATCGTCCGGCGAAGGCCTTCGTTATGCCTCGGTTTCGCTCGAGACGCTGGTCGACTCGCCCGTGTATGCGGGAACACACACGCGGCGCATCCCGCTGACCACGGGTGCACATCCGGTATTCCTCGATCTGCTTGCTGATGAATCGCCGTTTCTCGCGATCCCGGACGCAACGATTGCTCGCTTTACGCGGACGGTGGAGGCGACCGAACGGCTTTTCGGCACGCCGCCGTGGCAGCACTACGACATGTTGGTGAGTCTGAGCGATGCATTTCCCGGACCGGGCGGCGTCGAGCACCTCGCATCCGCGGAGAACAATCTGTCAGCGGATTTCTTCACCAACGAACACGCACACCTGCTCGACCGCGACCTGATCTGGCACGAGCTGGTGCATGCGTGGAACGGGAAACATCGCGTACCGCAAGGCTTGTGGACACCGGATTTCAATACGCCATCGGACGACCGCCTGTTGTGGGTCTATGAAGGTCAGACGCAGTTCTGGGGCGAAGTGACGGCGGCGCGTAACGGTGAACGTTCGCAACAGGACACGCTGGACATGTGGGCATTCGAGGCGGCGACGATGCTGGCGCGTAGCGGCCGGGTGTGGAAGTCGCTGGCCGACAGCAGCCTCGACCCAGTCTTCGACGCCGGCCACCATGTGACCTGGACCGACTGGCAACGGCGTGAGGACTACTACCTGGAAGGCCCGCTGTTCTGGCTCGATGTCGACGCTACCTTGCGCCAGAAAAGTGGTGGCCACCGATCGCTGGATGATCTGGCCCACCACTTTTTCCAGGGCGCCCATCCTGCCGAAACCAGCACCTATTCGTTCGTGGACTTGTGCCAGTCGCTCGATGGCATAGCCCATGGCGACTGGGCAACTTTCCTGCGCCAGAAATTGAACAGCCATGACGACAGTGGACTGCTGGACGGCCTCACGAAAAATGGGTATGCGCTTTCGTTTACCGACACACCGACTGCCTATTTCCTGCAAAGCGAGCAGGACAGCGGCACCACCGATCTCACCTTCAGCATTGGCCTGACCGTGGATGCCAAGGGCAATGTCCGCTCGCTTGCATGGCAAGGGCCGGCCTTTCGTGCGGGCGTCAGCATCGGCACACACATCGGCGACGTCGATGGCAAAACGTTCTCCGCAGCGAACCTCAAGGCAGCGGTAGCGGATTCAGTCCACCAGCCCATCCGTCTTTCCATCGACGCCGAAGGTGAGCCATCGACGATCGACATTCCCTACCGCGGCCCGCTTCGCTACCCGCATTTGAAACGCCTGCCCGGAACGGTGGATGGGCTGGCCACGGTTTTGGCGCTGAAGTAAGCCAGTCGGGGCGACGTTGTCGGAATGGTGCCAGAGACAATTTGACGCGCCTGGTGCTGCCTTTGTGGCTATTGCACGATGCCCGGCTTCACCCCGGCCGGGCAGCTGCCCAGGTAGGTCTGGTCACTGATCGCCGTTTGTCCCGTTTCGCCATTCATGGCGGGTGTGTAGGTGACATGGCTCTCGGAGTGCACTGCCGTGTCGCTCTGGAACGTGGTCGTTCCCTTCGATTCGATCACCGTACCTGCGATGGCACAATGCATTGCGACGGAATACACATTGCCGCTGAGGCTTTCGTTGCTGATGGTGCAACCCTTCATATTTCTCATCGCTGCCTCTCCGACTTTCTCGGAAGCATGGTCGCGGCAAACCTTCATCGTGTCTTCGGACTTCTTGCCGCCTGGATTGTCGATTGTCTGAGTCCGGACCAGCCAGAGTCCTTCCTTCGTTGGCGGGTGATCGATGGCATAAGCCGCCCCGATCGGCATCGCGAGCACAGCCACAACGGCAACCAGCAGCTTGTTCATCACGGCGTCTTCCTTATCCAGGCAAGTGCCGCTTAGCCTACTCCGGATCAAAGCGGGTCAAAGTCTCCTCCTGGTCCAGTGCACAAGGATCGACTTAGCGTGGCAACGCGACCTGACGTTCCTGCAGGAAACGTCGGACGGCGGGGTCGCTGGCGAGGCCTATCGCGATGTCGAAGGCATCGCGGGCCTCCGGATAGGCCCGGGTTCTGGCCAGCAGTGCCGCGCGTGCCGCCCAGTAGGGTTGGTATTCGACGAGCCGGCCGTCAGCAGCGAGCGCATCCAAGATCGCGAGTGCAGCATCAGGACCCTGTAATTCCGCGATGGCCAGCGCGCGGTTGAGTGCGACCACCGGCGACCCGGAGAGTGCAAGCAGCGCATCGTAGATCTGCACCTCCGGCGTCCAGTCGACGCGCCCGCTGCGGCGACGCTCGACATGCGCCGACTGCAGCGCGGCTTCGAGCTGATAGCGGCCGATGCGGCCCAGCGTGCTCGCACGCAACAACAGCGCTTCGGCCTCGTCGATCATCGCCGCATCCCACAGTGCGACATCCTGTTCGGCCAGCGGCACGTAGTCGCCATCCGCATTGCGACGCGCACGGCGGCGTGCTTCCGCGTGCAGCATGCAGGCCAGCAGGCCCAACGCTTCCGGCTCCTGCGGCAGCAGCCCGGCCACCAGGCCGGCGAGAAACAACGCCTCCGCGGTGAGATCGCGACGAATCACATCGGTGCCGCCGGGATCGCTCCAGCCTTCCGCAAAGGCGGCGTAAATCGCATCCAGCACGCCATCCAGCCGTCCGGGCAGCTCGTCGCGTGTAGGGATGGCAAACGGGATGCCAGCCTCGCGGATCTTCTGTTTCGCCCGCCCTAGGCGTTTGCCCATGGCGCCCGGTGACGCGAGAAACGCCGAGGCGATGGTCTTCGCATCCAGCCCGAGCACGGCCTGCAACATCAACGGTGCACGGATGCCGGCATCGATGGCTGGATGCGCGCAGGCGAACAGCAGCGCGAGGCGCTGATCCGGAATGGCCGCGTCATCCATCACCTCCGATGCAGCCTCGCCAACCTCCGCCAGGATCTGCAACTGCACGGCCGCTGCTTCGCCGCTGCGACGACGCCGGATGCCATCGATCCCCTTGCGCCGAGCCACGGTCAGCAGCCACGCCTCCGGATTCGCGGGACAACCGTTGCGCGGCCAATTCGCCAGCGCCGCGGCAAATGCCTCCGACAACGCATCCTCGGCCGCCGCCACATCACGCATGGCGGCGGCCAGAAAGGCGACCAGCTTGCCGTAGCTGCGCCGCGCCACGGTGTCCGCGGTACTGCGCGCCTGCGCCGCGCTATCCAACTCTACGTGCTCCAGATCGGCCGCACTTCGATCGTGCCATGGCTTGCGCCGGGGCAGCGTGCTGCCCAGGCAAGCGCCGCATCCAGGTCAGGCACGTCGATCAGGTAATAGCCGGCCAACTGCTCCTTGGAGTCCACATAGGGTCCATCCAGCACCTGCGATTTGCCGTCCGCCACATGCACGGTAGTCGCGGTCGTGCTGTATTGCAGGCGGTTCCCGCCGACCAGTGCACCCGCCGTCGTCAGCGCCTGCGAATACGCCCCGTAGGCTGCGACGCCCTGCTCCTGTTCGGCCGGCGTCATCTGTGACCAAACGTTCTCGTTCGCATACAGCATCAATAGGTATTGCATCGGGATTCTCCACAATGAGTGATCTACGGGCAGTGTGCGCCGCCATTCCCATGACGCGCGAGATCTGGCGATTTGGACAGGGCTGATCTTATAGGCGGCTGGACGAGCATGAGCCACTTATCGTTGTGCTATCCCCACAGCAGGGGCTCTGACCCAATTGGCTCCGAAATTAACTCCAGGCAGACCCAGGAATTTGCACAACGTAGCACCCGCTGTGCCACAGCGGGACCGGGTTCACTTCTATTTCTTGAACATGACGACGACACGCGGCCAAGGCGAAGTGGTGCCCCACTTCGCCATTCGCGGCAGCCTTCTACTCCACCCGTTTGTCGTCGCGAGTCGAGACCAGGCGCAGGAAAGTTTCGTGCTGGTAGCGGCTCATGCGCAGCTTCTGGCCGGTATCCATCGTGACCACATGGTGGCCGTTGAACCACGGATGGATGGCCTGGATGCGGCGCACATTGATGATGGCGGAGCGATGTACCCGAGCGAAATGCCGCGGATCGAGGCGTGCGGCCAGCGCGTTCATGGTCTCGCGCATCTCGTGGACGCCGTCGGCCCGATGGATCTGCACGGTGTTGCCGCTGGCCTTTATCCACACGATGTCGTCGACGTCGATGAAGGTGATGTGCTCGTCGATGCGCACGGGTAGGCGCTGGAGGTAGTCGTCACGCTGACGCAACGCGTCGAGCGCCTGCAGGATCTGCGCGGAAGCAGCGCCACCCACGCCCTCGCCGGTCGACAGCCGCGCCTTCACACGTCGCAGAGTGTTCGTGAAGCGCTCGCGGCTGAATGGCTTCACCAGGTAATCCACCGCGTTCGCCTCGAACGCCCGCACCGCGTATTGCTCGAAGGCGGTGACGAACACGACTGCCGGCATGCGCTCCGGGCCAATGGTCGCCACCACGTCCATACCGTTGATCGCGGGCATCTGGATGTCGAGGAAGACCAGATCAGGCGACTGGCTGCGTATCGCCTCGACCGCCGACACGCCGTCGCCGCACTCGCCCACCAGTTCGATCTCGGGATCGTCGCGCAGCAGGCGGATGATGGCACGGCGTGCGATCGGCTCGTCGTCCACGACCAGGGTGGCGATACTCATGCTGAAGCGACCTCGGGTGCGTCATCCGCTTCACCGATCTCGCGGAATGGCAGACGCAGTCGGCAGATGACACCCTGCGGCCAGATCATCTCCAGGTGCACCTGCGCGACACCACCATAAAGCTCACGCAGGCGAAGTTCCGTGTTCGACAGGCCGATGCCGTGCCCCGACGTCGATGCCGGCCCGTCCTCCAGCGTGCTGTTGCGATTGCGCACATCAATGCACAGGGTGTCGCCCTCACGCCGGCTCTCGACCTCGATGCAGTCCACACCGATGCGCTCGCTGATCCCATGAGCGATCGCGTTCTCCACAATGGGCTGCAGAATGAGACTGGGCACGGCGCAATCCAGCGTGTCCGGGGCAACGTAGATCCGCGTAGTCAGCCGATCCTTGAAGCGCGTACGCTGGATGCCGAGATAGAGATCCAGCAGCACTAACTCCCGCCGCATGCTAATTTCCTGACCATCGTAGTCCTCGAGGAAAGCACGCAGCAGATCGCTCAGGCGTAACAGCATGTCCTCGGCCGACAACGTGTCTTCGTGCAGCAAGGTCGCAATCGCGTGCAAGGTATTGAACAGGAAGTGCGGTTGCAGCTGGGTTTTGAGCACCTGCAGCCGCGACTGCGCAAGCTCTGTCGTCAGCTGGCTCGCCTCGATCTCGCGACGCGTCTTCTCAGCATGAAACTGCATGGCATGCTGAATCGCGAACAGCGACCAGTAGGCCAGCAAATCTGTGGCGAAATGCTGGCCGATAAATATCTTGACCTGTTCGTCAAAGGAACTGGGTTCGAACGCCGTCGACACGAACGCGCCGATCAAAATGACCAGCAGAGTCATGCCAAGGCTCGCTACCAATTGCATGCCAAGCCCGCGCAAGCGGACCGGCGACTGGATCGGATACTTCGCTGCCAGTCGGAACACCAACGGCGTCAACGCAGCCCAGGTGTACCACTCGATGATCGACCAACGTAGGTAATCGAAGATCGACCAGGTCTGTCCGATGATCGCGTCTTGCATGAACCCCTGCACCGCAAACACCACTACCACCACGCTCCACAGGCCGAGGTAGCGGGCCAGGCCGATCTGCGTGTTGCCGAGGCGAACCATCATCGCGGGATGTTCCGTGGATTGGAGCAGCCATCCTAGGCGCAGATCACGGCGCTGAAAAGCAAGACCGCGTCGCCGCTACGATTCGCCACCACGCCACGACGATTCATCCCAAAACGCTTTCGCGGAGCACCGCCGATCCGGCCAGATGACGCTGCCGACCGAGTGCGCGCAAGCCACCGGCGACGTCTCATTCCCGCCGGAGCCCGCCATGAGTACGACCCACGCAACCACCCTCACAGCCCTGCTCACCCTAGCACTTGGCAGCATGCTCGTCGTTCCATCCGTCAGCATCGCGCACGCCGATGCAGGGCGCAGGCCACAGCGACACTTTGATCTCGTGAACGCCACGTTCGACAGCGTGACCGCACTCGCCATCGCACCTGCCGACAGCGATGCCTTTCACGACATCCCCCTCGGCCAGCCGCTGCAAGGCGGCCTGACCGCGATGACGTTCGATGTCCCCGCTGGTGGATGCATGCGCGACATCCGCGTGACCTTCCATGGAGAACGCACCAAGCTCTTTCCGCACATCGACGTCTGCCGATCCACTGGCCTGCGTCTGACGCCACACGGCGACAGGTCAAAACCCTCCAGCAAGTGAGCCAACCATGGAGCCGTGACGTGGCCAACCTGAAGGCCATGTGCGGACCCGAGGTGTTGTTGCCAGCCTTGCGGCACCTGCATTGTTCGCTGAAGGAAGTATCAAAGGGCAAAGTGGCGATTATTTGAATTAGAGTGTTTGAGGCATCACGACCTGAAACAACTGACGTCTTTACTTTTCCAAAGTCCTACCAGTAGTACCTTGCTGGATCGCCTCCCAGGCCCTTTGCATGAGAAACGCATTTTCAAAGGTGCACTCTCTCCCCTGCTTTTGCCTTTCTTCCGGCAACCCAACTGCATGACCCGATCCGAAAAGCACGGCGCTCCCGAAGTCTCGCGCGGCTCCATGATCGTCGCAGCGCTGTCGACGGTGGTGGAGTGGTACGACTTCACGCTTTACCTGTATTTCGCCACGGTGCTGTCGCGGGTGTTTTTCGGTGGCGGTGAAAACTCGCTGCTGGCAACGCTGGCCGGATTTGCCATTGCCTATGGCATGCGACCGTTGGGCGCGATGGTGTTCGGCCATATCGGCGACCGCTTCGGGCGGCAGCGTACGTTGATGCTGTCGATGATGCTGATGACGCTGGCGATGCTCGCGACGGCGCTGCTGCCCGACTATGCCGCGATCGGGCCGGCGGCGGGCGGGCTGCTGATCCTGCTGCGCTGCTTGATGGCGTTCTCGGTCGGCGGTGAATACACCGGTGTGGTGGCCTATCTGCTGGAGGGTGCGCGCGAGGACCGCCGCGGCTTGATTACCTCGCTGGCATCCGCCGCCAGCGAGGTCGGTGCGCTGTTGGCCGTGGCGCTATCCGCGCTAACGGTCGGTGTGATGAGCGCCGCCCATCTCGACGCCTGGGGCTGGCGCATGCCGTTCTTCGCGGGCGCGGCCCTGGCCGGCTGCGTGTGGTTCGCGCGGTCCACCATGCAGGAGTCGCCGGATTTCCTGCGCCAGGTGCGGCAGCACAGCGTGCCCGACTCGCCGCTGCGCCACACGCTCGCCCATCACAAGCCCGCCCTGCTGCGAACCTTCGCCATTTCGGCGCTTGGCTCGATTACCTATTACGTCGGCATCACGTATGTACCGACGTTCCTGATCTCGTCCGGCATCCTCGCCGAAGGCCGCTCACTCGGGATGTCGATTCTCGCCGCCGTGATGGTCATCCTCGTCACGCCGCTGGCAGGTGCGCTCTCCGACCGGGTCGGACGCAAGCCGGTGCTGATCTGGCTGGCCGTCGCGAGCATGCTGCTGCCGCTGGCGATGTTCGGCCTGATGGCCGGCGGCGGCGACCTGCCGATCGCCAGCGGCGCGATCATGCTGGCCTGCCTCGCCGGCGGCGTGAGCGCGGTAGGCGCACCCGCCACCGCCGAGCAGTTTCCCGGCGAAGGGCGACTCAGCGGACTGGCGCTGGGCGTCACCGTCGCGACCGCCATCTTCGGCGGCCTGACACCCTTCCTTGCCGAGTTGCTCGTCCGGCAAACCGGGTGGACCACCTTGCCCGGGGCCATGATCGCGGTCGTCGCGATTGCCGTGCTGCCCGCGTTCCTGACCATGCCGGAGACCCATCCGTGTCTGGTCCGAGCCCATGCCCGCGAGCGGGCGGTAAAAGAAGCCAGCGACATTTGACCGGCAAGAAAAAGGCTTCCGGCTCCTTGGTGTTTATCGCGGCTGCGTCAGGCATTGTCCCTGACACCTTTCCCACCTTTTCCCTGCCTATTTCGGTAGCGTCGCAAGCCAGTGCAGCACCGCACTGGACAGCTCGATGCGCTGGTCGGAATAGGCATGGTCGGTAGGCAGGTGCACGGTGGTCACATGGCTGTCGCCTGCCTGGCGCAGTGCGGCGGCGAAGCTGTCGTTGTCGTGGGCAAGGCCGTCATCGGAGGTGATGATCAGGGCGGTGCGGTTTTTCAGTGCGTCGACCTTGCCCATGAACGGCCAGTTCGTCACGTGGTCGGCAAGCTCGTTGGCCAGCCCCACTGGCGTGCAGCCAGCCAGCGGAGCCATGCCTTCATCAGCCAGACCAGCTGCCATGGCGGCGACGGCATCCGGGCGCTTTTGCTTGCCAAGCATGCCTTGCATGCGCCCGGCCATGTCAGCGGCCGAAATGGTGGCGAAGGCCTTGATGGCGGGGTCCGCTGCGGCACCCTCGACGGTCATGAAGCCGCCCATGCTGTGGCCGATCAGCACGATGCGATTCGGGTCCAGTCGCAGCGACCTGGCTACATCGGGCCGGCGCAGATAGGCCAGCGCGGCGGCCGTGTCCTCGATGCTGTGGGTGAACGAGAAGTCACCTGGCGTGCCCCACGAACCGCGGTAGTTGAAGTACAGGACATCCCAGCCGGCGCGGCGCATGTCCTGCGCCAGATCAAGGTTGCGCTCGTTGCCGGGGAATCCGTGCAACAGAATCACCACCGAATGTGGCCCGGCACCCGCGGCGACGTAGACAAACGCATTCATCAGCGCGCCGTGGCTGGGGATCTGCACGGTCTGCATCGAGGCCCGATCGGCGGTCCTGGACGGCTTCGCCTGGCTGGTGTCGACGCCGGCAACCGGCGGCATCCGGGCATGGATGGGACAGGCCGTCATCGCCAGGCAGGCGGCCAGGGCGGCGGCGATTGCGTGATGCTTCATGACATTCCCCTCGAAAGAATAAAGAATGCTGTCAGGACTTGCCTCTGCCGCCCTTGTTGCCCGACACGTTCAGCGCTGCGGCGGCGCGAATGAGCGCTTTCAACGCCGTTTCGTTGATCCTGTCACCCTCATGGATATCGATGGCACGCCGTGTGTTGCCTTCGAGGCTGGCGTTGAACAGGCCGGAAGGATCCGCCAGCGAGGCGCCCTTGGCGAAGGTCATCTTCACGGCACCCTTGTACGTCTCGCCGGTACAGATCATGCCGGCGTGATACCACACCGGCACCCCGCGCCACTTCCATTCCTCGACCACCCCGGGCACGACTTGCCGGATGAGCGCCCGGACCCGGGCGAGCGTCTCGCCGCGCCAATCGCCCAGCGCATCGATCCTCGCATCGATCAGCTGTGAGGGAGTGCTCCCCTCGCCTGCTTCCTTCGGATCGTTCTTCTTCATGATCGTTGCTCCTTTTCTCGTCGCTGCTGTCGCTCACTCGTCGAGTGAACCTTCTTGCCAACCGGTGCGATGGCATCGCGTACTGGACGACTCAACGCCGCTCCTGCACGCGCAGCAGGTTGCCCGCGGGATCGCGCACGGCGCAGTCGCGAACGCCGTACGGCTGCTGGGTCGGCTCCTCGACGATCTCGGCACCGCTGGCCTGGATCCGCTCGAACGCGGCGTCGAGGTCTTTCGTCGCCAGCAGCATGATGGCGTAGGTGCCCTTGGCCATCATCTCGGTGATCGTGCGCTTCTCGTCGTCGGTGACACCGGGGCTGGCGGCCGGTGGGTACAGCACGATGGACGTGCCGGGCTGGTCGGGCGGGCCAACCGTAATCCAGCGCATGCCGTTGTAGCCGACGTCGTTGCGCACCTCGAAGCCGAGGGTGTCGCGATAGAACGCCAGCGACGCGTCCGGGTCGGTTTGCGGCAGAAAGCTCGCGTGAATGTTGATATCCATGGCCGTCGTACTCGGTGTGGGTGGAGACGTCATGCTAGATCCGGTTCGGGATCCGGCGCTTCTCGATTCCTGATCGGTCGGGTCACCTGCCGTGCCACGCAGGATGGCATCCCCGCGGTCGCTCCCGCCGCCTCGCGCCGATAAACGCCGGGCGACACCCCGACCAGCTCGGTGAAGCGCGTGCTGAAGGTACCCAGTGACGCGCAGCCCACGGTGAAGCAGACGTCGGTGACGCTGAGGTCGCCGCGACGCAGCAACGCCATCGCGCGTTCGATGCGTCGCGTCATCAGATAGGCATAAGGCGACTCGCCGAAGGCGAGCTTGAACTGGCGGCTGAGATGGCCGCCCGACATATGCACGCCGTGGGCGAGCGCCTCGACGTCGAGCGGCTGCGCGTACTCCCGGTCGATCCGGTCGCGCACGCGGCGCAACCGTACGAGATCGCGCAAGTGCAGCGTCGTGGCAGTTCTGCTGGTCATGGGCACGATCGTCCCACGTGGCACCGGAGTGCTCAAGCGCGTTGCGAAGGATGCTGCAAAGGACCCTTTGAACGACCCGGCAGGTGCCCGACCGCGACGATCAGTACAAGCTGCGCCGCAACTTCATTTCTGGAACCAGCCGAGTGTCAGTGACCGTTCCCGACACCGTTGCTGGTCGTTGCCTTCGTTCGCTGCAGGTCATGGCACAGCATCATCCCGACGCCAGCTCAGGCAAACAACGCCTTGGCGCCGGTAACGGCGATCTGCAAGCCCACACAGAAAATGAAGAAGGCGATCAGGCGGTTGAAAATTTGCTGGCCCTGGGACCCCAGGTAGCGTTCGATGCGCTGGGTGTTGAGGTAGAGCACGTAAACCAGCACGCACATCACCACGATCGCCAGCAGGATCGCCCCCATGTTGAACAGCATCTGGCGCAGATCGGCATCCGCGCTGTGCGCGCTCAGGGTAAGCAGCACCGAGATCGTTCCCGCGCCCGTGGTCAGCGGAAAGGTCAGCGGGTAGAACAACTTGTCGTCGATGCCACGCGGTTTCGCACCGCCCGCCTCGCTGCTGCTGTCGGCGCTCGCATCCTTGTCGGACAAAAGAAAATCCCAGCCCATCTTGCAGATCATGATGCCGCCAGCCAGCTGCACCACGGGAATCGACAGCCCGAACAGCTTCAGGATCCACTCGCCCGCGACCAGCGCCACCGTGCAGACGCAAAACGCATACAGCGTGATCGTGCGCACCGCACGCTTCTTGCCGGCCGGGTCCAGATGCGCGAAGTAAGGCATCACCACGAAGGCGGTGCCGATCGGGTTGATCACCGGGAACAGCGCCACCACGCCGATGAAGAGCAAGTGGATGAAAGTGTGCAGCTCGGATGCCATGCCCATCAAACCCGATCCGGATGACCTGCCCATCATGGCACGCGAAAGGTGGCTGGGTGAATGTGAGCGGCATCCCGGGCGCCCGCCAAGTGCCAGGCATTGTCCCTGGCACTTTTTACCTCTTAGTGAGCGAGCTCGGCCACGACCGGGAAGTGGTCGGAAGGATAGCGTGCGCCGTCGTGGGTGGTGATGGTCTGGACGGCGATGGTCTTGAAGCCGCGAGTCAGTATCCAGTCGATGCGCTGGTCGGGGTTGCCCGTGAAGTTGTGGAACGTCTTCGCCGGGCCGGATCGCGAGGCCGCGGCGGTCCAGGCATCGTGCAGCATGCCGGTCAGCTTCGCGTACACCGGGCTGTCGGGGCCGCAATTGAAATCCCCGGCCAGGATCACCCGCGCCGTGGACGGCAGCTTGCCGATCCGCTGCATGATCTCGCCTGCGCTCAGCATGCGTGCGCGGACATCCTCGGGCCGGTAGGGAAAGTGCGTATTGAAGTAATCGAAGGTGCCGCCTCCATCGCGCAGGCGAAACCGCGCCCAGGTCACCATGCGCGGATACGGCTGGCCCCAGGTTTTGCTGCCAGGCACGTCGGGCGTGTCGGAGAGCCAGAAATCGCCGGACTGCAAGACCTCCAGGCGGTCCGTACGATAGAACACGCCCATGTGCTCACCCTTCGTGCCACCTTCCCTGCCCTGCCCGAACCAGGCATAGCCGGGAAGGTGCGCGGCGATGTACTCGCCCTGTTCCTCGGTCAGCTCCTGGGTGCCGAGCAGGTCCGGATGCTCCGCCTTGATCACGCTCACCATCAGGTCGCGCCGGTTCACCCAGGCATTCATGCCGGTGTCCACCGGCACACGGACGTTGAACGTCATGACTCGAAGCGGCGCGTCAGCCGCAGCAGCCAAACCTGCCATGCCCAGCATCAGCACGCAGGCAAATACCGAAAACCAGTGGCGCAGGCTCATCACACACCCTCGGGCAGGACGTGGCGTCGGGAGCCTGAGCCTAACGCGGAAAGAGCATCGTGAAAATTGGTGTCGCCTTATCCGCTTGACCCGGCATCGGGAAACGCGGGGAACCCTCAGGACCAAAGTGGATTTTTTCGCCGATCGACACGTCAGCCGCCAAACCGTTCCAGCAAGGGGTCCCATCGGCTGTTTTGCCGACGTCTGTCTTGCCACGACTGGCACCGGGCGCAGGGCGGTCGCACCGAAAGCGTTTGCAACCAGCCTGCCCGAAAAAATCCACAGGACCCGCTGCAGCAGGCCCGATGCGGCGTGCAGGATGGCAAGAGGGGTTACACCTGATTTCCTGCCTTGATCGTACGATTTGGGCCGAGCGCCAAACGGAGGAGTGTCATGAAATCATGGGCCATTGCCCTGTGCCTGCTGGTTGCAGGCGGCAGCGTGCATGCGAAGACGATGGATTGGCAGCCAGCCGCCGGACACACGCAAATACCCATATGGCCGGGCGCGGCGCCCGATCTGCAGCCGGTCCCCGGGCCGGAGACGACAAGCACGAACACGAAAGAGCTGATTGGAGGCCTGCCGGTAACGGCCGTGACCAACGTGACCCGGCCGACGATGACGGTATATGCACCGAAAGGGGAAAACACGGGGGCCGCCGTCGTCGTGATTCCAGGGGGTGGATTCCAGATCCTTGCCATCGATCTTGAGGGCACCGACGTCTGCGACTGGCTGACATCCCGGGGCATCACCTGCGTATTGCTGAAGTATCGCGTGCCGAGCGAGCCGTATGTCTGGCAATGCGATTGCCGCCCGCACAATTTTTCCCTGTCGGTGCCGTCGCTGCAGGACGTCCAGCGAACGATGAGGCTGGTGCGCTCTCATGCGGCGCAATGGCACGTCGATCCGCACAAGGTTGGCGTGCTGGGGTTCTCGGCAGGCGGATTCCTGGTGGCGGAAATCAGCACGAACTTCGAGCGCCGTCTGTATCCACCGGTGGATGCTGCCGACAAGGAAAGCAGCCGTCCGGATTTCGCCATGCCCATCTATCCGGGGCATCTCGCCATCGCTGATGGCAAGTTGAATCCCCATGTGCCGGTCTCCAGCAAGACACCACCCACGTTTTTGGTGCAGGCAGAAGACGACTACGTGGACGGTGTGAACCAGTCGCTGGTTTACTACACCGCGCTGGCCAAGGCGCACGTGCCGGTGGAAATGCATCTGTATGCACACGGCGGGCATGCGTTCGGACTGAGGCCAACATCCAATTCGATCACACGCTGGCCCTCCCTGGCCGAGACCTGGCTGGGCACCATCGGCATGATTCCCGCCGCGGGCCGATAACAGTCAAAGCGGGTCAGTGCCTGAGGTTTCCCCCGTCCTCTATTTCGCGGAGGAACAACTCGGCCTGCCGGATCGACAGCCAGGCGATACCTAACTGAGCCAGTGCAACCTGAACCTTTCCCACTGCGCCTGTTCCCATCGCGGTCTTTTGGGGGGTACCCTCACCCTTCCCCTGACGAACCGGAATCCCCCATGGCCCTGTGGAAAGAACCCGTCAAGACCTCCACCACCTCAACGCCCGAAGCCACGGATCTGGCGCGCATCGACATCCCGGAGACCAAGCCCGTAGTGGAAACGCCGGTGCAGCCCGCATTCCGCCCCACGCCCGCACCGGTCAAGCCCATGGCTGAATCGCTGATCGCGCCCGATATCACCATTGAGGGCAAGATCGAAGGTGCGGGCCATGTGCGCATCGCCGGCAACTTCAAGGGCGACGTCAACGTGCGTGGTGATGTCACCATCGAGCCCAGCGCCAGGGTGACCGGCAGCGTGCGCGCCGAGAAGGTCACCATCGCGGGCGAACTGATCGGCAACATCGAATCCGCGGCGCACGTGGAATTGCTGCAAACCGGCGCGCTGACCGGCGACCTGAAGGCAAAATCACTCAGCGTGGCGGCGGGTTCGCGCATGCGCGGCCAGGTCGAGTTCGGCTGGGACGATGGCAAGGACGGCCACGGCGCCCACAAGGCCACCGGAAACAACGGCACAGCCTCGTGACCACCGCGCCCCCGGGCACGGCCGGGGCGACGCGTACCTGTCCGCACTGCCGGGAAATCATCCTGGAAAGTGCGGCAGTGTGTCCTGCCTGCCGCCACAAGTTGCGCTTCAGTGAACCAACCAACGCGATCGCAGTGTCAGCATCCACACCATTGCGCGTGGAAGGCAGCTTTCGCAACCCCGTCGACAGCGGTGCGTGGGAATACTCGATGGTGCTGACCATCCGCAACGAACGCGGCGAGGAGATCGCGCGCAAGCTGGTGGGCGTCGGCGCCATGAAGCCGGACGAACAACGCACCTTCACCCTGAGCGTCGAGATGAACCTCGCTGGCGCGGGTGGCAAGCGCACATGGCATTGATGCACGCAGCGCATTCCTGAAGCTGTACCGAAAAGGTGTCGAAATGGTGACACCTTTTTCCCGACGATCACGTGCCAGACCCCCTTCTCGTCGAAGCCTCGACCTTGTGCAGATAGGTCGTGGAGCCATCGCTCGCCGGTGCAACGGCATTGAGCAGCATGACCGCGTGACCTGTCCCCCGTGGCCGGTGCCATGGGTGATGCCATGCATGAGCATCTCCTCGCGCGACATGCGGCCCGGGGTGCCATCCGTGAACGCGAAGTCGATTCGTTCCGCCAATGGGTCGCGATCAAGCGCCGCGACGTAGTCGACATATTCCCGATCGCTTGTCCTGATGTCTGCGGACAATGCTTCCAGCGTCGGCATCTCGCTCAAATTGGCCGACGTATACGTGTGAACCCTTCGCTTCATGTGCGCGGCAAATATCCGGTCGACGACATAGGTTTGGCTCAAGGCCTTGATGGCCAATCCCGTTATGGGGGATTCGCGGCCGAGCCTGGCCAGAGTGGTCAATAGCTCATCGTTCGCCCAAGCTTTGTATTGGAACAGGCGTTGCATTGCACGATTCCAAGATGTTCTCGGACGAACCAATGGGAGCGCTCATCGAAGACGCCACACGTCTCGTGGTCAGCTATTTGAAGGGCTACTGCTCAGCACTCCAGTGCCATCGCCTTGATCGTTTGCGTGTCCGATGTCAGCACGATCTCCGCGGTGGCGCCGTTTTCGACCGTGAACTCGGAGATTGTCCCTGACACCTTTTTCGGTTTCGATCCCGGTTTCGCGCAACCATGATAGGTTGCGCCGGCCCGACGTGCTGACCTACACCACGCCGGTGCTGACCAAGACCGTAACGATTCAAGGCGCACCGATCGCCGACATCTTCGCCAAGACCACCGGCACCGACGGCGACTTCGTGGTCAAGCTGATCGACGTCTACCTCGGTAGCGATCCCACCGATCCCGCCATGGGTGGCTACGAGCTGCCGGTCTCGCTCGACATCTTCCGTGGGCGCTATCGCAACAGCTTCGCCGATCCCTCGCCGATCCCGGCGAACCAGGTGCAGGAATACAAGTTCCGCCTGCCCACGGTGAACTATGAGTTCAAGCCCGGTCATCGGATCATGGTGCAGATCCAGTCGAGCCTGTTCCCACTCTACGACCGTAACCCGCAGACCTACGTGTCCAACATCCTCTTCGCCAAGCCGTCGGATTACCAAAAGGCCACGGTGACGATTGAGCACGGAGCCGATGGACGTAGCGCCGTGCTACTGCCGGTGGTGGCGCACTCGACTGCCAGCAACTGACCCAGCCCTTTCCGACAGGGCATAACGCACCAAATTCAAACAGGGGAAAAAGTCGACTTCTTGAGATTCTTGAGTAAGTGCACTCTGCCCTCCGGTTTCCCATGTTTCCTAGCGCCACTGGATCAATAGCTTACGGCGATAGCAAGTAGATAGAAGTGCGCGCATGGCGCAGTCTGCAAAGCGGTATAACCATACAGGGACCGCCGACCATGCACGCCAGCCAAGAATTACCGTTATGTGATCGATAGCTTCGCCGCGACCGGTGTCGCGAGACGAAGACGCACCCGAAACGAGGCGCCACCACTTGCCGCATCGCTCACGTCAATCCGACCGCTGTGCAGCGTGACAATTTCCTGCACCAGATGCAGTCCAAGCCCGGCGCCGGTGCTGCTGGGCCGCAACCGATAGAAGGGTTCGAAGATGTGATGCCGCTCTTCGATGGGAATACCCGGCCCTTGATCGCTGACGCCAAAGCTGCCATCCACATCGACATCCACGCTGATCAGGCCGTGTCCACCACCGTGTGCAATGGCGTTCTGAATCAAGTTGGTCAGCACGCGCGACAACGAAAGCCGGTCGCCCATCACCATGACCTGCTCAGCGACGGCATCCAACGCCAACTCATAACCGGCATCCACTACCAACGGCGCGACATCGGCGGCTACTTCCCGCGAGAGCGCCACCAGGTCTAATGGTTCCAGCGTGCTGTGCTGCCTGTCCAGACGCTGCAAATCGAGAAGCTGTTCGGCCAGGTTGGACAAACGCGCTACGTCCGTAAGCAGCCGCGTGCGCGTCGCGCCGGATGCCAAGGTTTCAATGCGCGCTTCTAGAATGGCGATCGGCGCGCGCAGCTCATGCGCAGCATCCGCCAGAAAACGATCGCGGGCATTGTAGCCTTCGTTCAGGCGCTCCAAAGCCGCATTGAAAGCCAACACTAGCGGCTGCAGCTCGCGTGGGACCGCCTGGTCGGCGAGGCGTGCACCGCGCTCGTCGATGTTGATCGACTGGGCTTGTGCGGCGACTTCCGCGACACCGGACATGGCGCGGCGAATCAGCCATGGCACCACGATCAAGGTGAGCAACGCCAAAGGCAGCGTCATGCGCCAGCTGAAGTAATCGGCGATACCGACAAACATAGCGCCTAGCTTGGTCGAGGACGCGTCACCGCAGATGACGCGCATGGAACCCAAGGATGTCTGCCCGAGATACACGCGCATCGAGAAGTTGTACGGCGCGTGGCCATCGTGGATCTCCGACCCCTGCAGCCGTGACAACAGTGCCAGCAACGGGCGATAGATCGCGGGTATCTCGCCATGAACAAGCTGGCGGCCTTGTTCGTCCTGCACGCCAAACCACAGGTTGGGAAACGCCCGCAGAAGCGCCTGCAGCTTTGCATCGTCGGCGAGTGCAAGGTTACCCGCCGTGTCGATGTGCACGGCATCCAGGATCGTACGCGGCACGTTGTCGTCGATATAGGAAACGTTTGTGCGGTAGAACGCATAGGTAATGGCGACGATCACCCCCAGGATGATCAGAGTCTGCAAGCCGATCAGGCGCCATGCGAGCTGTGCCGTGAGCGATTTATTCTTGACGCTCATCGGCGCGTTCCTTGAGCAGACAGCCAATACCGCGAATGACGTGGATGTCTGCCTGCGCACCCGCGTCGGTCAGGGCGCGTCTCAGCTTGGACACATGTGCATCCAGCGCATTGGACTGAATCTCATCGTTAAAATCGTAGACGGACTCCTGCAGCACTTCGCGGCGCACGGTGCGCCCATGCCGGAGGAACAAAGCCTCCAGCACCAACAATTGTCGTCTAGGTAACGGCAGCAGCACGCCGGCGACGAAAGCCTCTCGGGCAGAAAAATCGAAACTCAGATTGCCCACGATGGCAACTGGCAATTCCCGTTGCGAGGGGCGCCGCGATACAGCACGAATACGTGCAAGCAGCTCTTCGACAGCGAATGGCTTGACCAGATAATCGTCCGCGCCAAGGTCAAGTCCGCCGATGCGATCGGCCAGCGCGCCGCGTGCGGTCAGCATAATCACTGGAAGGTCGGTGCGATGCTTGCGCGCCAGACGGATGAGGGTGGCGCCATCACCATCGGGAAGCTGACGATCCAGAAGCAGCAGGTCATGCACGCTCTGACGAAGGGCTTCGGTGGCCTGCATCAGGCTTGGCGCAATATCCGTCAGCATGCCGTGACGCTGCAAGGCTGTGCGCAGCGCCTGGGCCATCTCCGGCTCGTCTTCAACCAGCAGGATGCGCATGATTGCTATCTCCTTTGCATTACGCGCGAACGGCGTGCCGGCAAACTTTAGCATCCACCTTGCGCGGGTCGGCGCAATGTTGAGGCAATGTGCGATGCGCAGCATGGCCCACTGTTTAGTTCGCCTGGTCTGTGCCTATATATGTCGATTACATCGCTACGCTTTACCCGCCTGTCCGCCGCATTGATCTGCGCCACGTTCTGTGTGCCGGCAAAGGCGCAATCCACACCGGAATCCGGCTCGCCCTGGACCTTGGGCATCGGCGCAGTCTGGAGCCCCAGCCCTTACCGCAGCTATGACAACAAAGCGTGGCCGCTGCCGATGGTCAACTATGAAGGCAAGTCGTTCTATTTCCGCGGAGCGACGTTTGGCTATCGCTTGTTCAAAACCGGCTCGGACGAGTTCTCCATCACTGCCTCGCCATTGGCCAATCGTTTCATCCATGACGACACCAGCGATCCGCGCCTGCGTCGGCTTTCCGATCGCGATATCTCCGGACTGGTCGGCGTGGCATGGCGGCATCACGCCGACTGGGGTGTAATCCAGGCCAGTGCACAAAAGGAATTCACAGGCCATGGCGGCGGCAGTGTATTTGACGCGAATTACAGCTACCCCATATTCGAAGGTAGCCTGATGCTGATACCCACGGTTGGTGTGACCTACAACACCAGTGGAGTGAACAACTATTACTACGGCATCAGCGGCAACGATGCCTTGCGCAGTGGCTTGCCCTTCTATCACGCAGCCGGTGGATCGTCGCCCTATTTCGGCATCGTGGCGACGTACAAATTATCGCGTTCATGGCATGCCGTCGGCGGAATCCGCTACACGGCTCTACCCGATGTCATCAAAGACAGCCCGATGGCCGATGCCAGCCATACGCAAAGCTATTTCCTTTCGCTGAGCTACACGTTGTAAGCCATGAGCAACGGAATCATCCGCCGCATTGTCACCCTTGCCGAGCGCCTGGAACCGGATCGCGAGGTGATCTGGGACTGGTTGTTCCACACGCAAATTGAGACATTGGGTGGGCACACGGCAATGGAACTGATCTTTGCCTATCGAGGCGAACAGGTGATTACCCTGCTTGAAACCGCGCTGCGCGAAGAGGAAGGAAGAACGTTCTTTTCCGATCGCCCCACGCCGCGGCCGCACCTGCATCGGAGTCCACCGATGTCATGAACGTAAAACCGAAAAGGTGTCAGGGACGAATGGCACTTACTTAAGCGCCAACATCCTCATGAAATGTGCGCCAAGTGCCTGATTTGAGGGAGTGGCTGGCGACCGGGCAAACTGCTGGTCCGACCCAAACAGACGGACCTCACAGGTCGCCAGCCGCTATGCACACTAATCGTCGATCCGTCCGACTGCAACGCCATCGGGTTCGCCAGCGCTCGCACGCGATTCACTCCTACGACTTCTTCAACCTGCTGACCGATCCCACGTTGCTGGATGAGGTGGAGCGGGAACTGCCACCGCATGGTGAAACCGTACTGGCTCAGCCAGGAGCGCTTCGATGCCGTCCCTGAAACCTTGTGTATGCGCGAGGTCCATGTCGGCCCCAAGGTACTGGTGACCACCTTGTGGTCATCGACCCAAGCCCGTGCGCAGGACTTGAAGGCGTTGTATGCGCAGCGCATGGAACATCGAACTGGACCTGCGCAACATCAAAGCCACACTGGGTCTGGATCGTCTCGTTTGCAAAACGCCATCAATGAACGAAAAACAGTGGCAGGTTGGGCTGCTTGCCTACAACCTGATCCGCTTGCTGATGCTTCGGTCAGCCACGCTCGCTGACGTGCTGCCGCGCTAACTCAGCTTCAAACAGCTTGCAGCTTTGGCTGGCCTGGAGTCAGTGTGGGCCTCCTGCGAATGACGCGTCGATCCCATGCCTGTTGATCCTGATCGCCCAGCGTCGCGTTGGTCGTCGACCCGGTCGTATCGAACCCAGAGCCCTCAAACGAAGACCTAAACCTTTCCCGCTGCTCACCAAACCACGTCCCATCGCTCGCGAAAAAGTACGGTGTCATGGCCATGCCAAGAGGCTTAAGTAAGTACCATTCGTCCCTGACACCATTTCCACTTCTTGAGAAAGTGCACGTTGACCCTAATGCTCTTGACCCTACGACTCCCTCCAGCATTTGGCCATGTTCAACAAAATCAGAAACTGGCGCGTACGGCGCATCGTCGCTCGGCACCCGATCGCCGAATCGCTCTGGAGAGACGCGCTCCAGCGCTGCGCCCCTGCGCGTCGGCTAGGTGCTTCCGATCAGGCCACGCTGCGCGTGTTGGCAACCTTGTTCCTGGACCGCAAGTCGCTGGAGCCGGCCCAAGGCTTGCATCTTGAAGACACCGACCGTGTCTTGCTCGCAACCCACGCGTGCGTACCCATCCTGAAACTGGGCCTTGATTGGTACGACGGCTGGCACAGCGTCATCGTGTACCCGGCCGCGTTCATTCCACGTCGCCAAAAAATGGATGCAGCCGGAGTGGTTCACCAGACCAACACCGTGTTGGCCGGTGAGGCATGGGGGCGTGGGCCGGTGATCCTGTCGTGGGCGGATGTGCTGAATATCGAGCAGAAGCCGGGGCACAACGTGGTCATCCACGAAATGGCACACAAGCTCGACATGCTCAACGGGGACGCCAATGGTTTTCCGCCATTGCACCGGCGCATGGATCGTCGCGTGTGGTCGCAGGTCTTCTCGAGCGCGTGGGATCGCCTGCAGGATCAGCAACGCAACGGGGCCGAGCTGCCGATTGATCCGTACGGCCTTGAAAGTCCGGCCGAATTTTTTGCGGTTGCCAGTGAGCAATTTTTCGAAGCACCGGCAGCATTGCGTCAGCACTTGCCGGACGTCTATCGTCAGCTCGAGCAGTTTTACCGGCAGCACCCATTCTGAGCGTTCGGTGTTCAGCAATGAACGCCAGAGGGTGCGATAGGTGGCATGACCCCAGGACGACTTCCGCGGTATAGAAGAATGCTGTCAGGGATGACTCGAGCGCCATGCCAGGAATTGTCCCTGACACCTCTTCTGCGGACGCAGCGACCTTCGACCATCGGCGGTAGAGCAACGCCACGACCGGCGTTGCTCGCCCTCCTCCTTCTCTACGCCGCACTCGCCTTGCGCAGCGGCGTCACGTTGGATGCTTCACCGTTGCCTTCAAGATCCGGCTCGGCGGAGATGAAGCTGGGCCGCGCCTGCATCGCCGCCTGCGCACGTTGCACATTGGGATGCCTGGCGAGCAGCGCCGGGCCTTCCGGCATCTTCGACAACGTGTACAGCAACGGTGCGGCGAGGTAGTCGGCGATGCACGGCCCATTGCCCACCAGGAAGTCGCGCTGGCCGTAGCCCGCATCCAGCGTAGCCAACACGCGGTCGATATCCGGCAAGGCGGCGTCGATGATCGCGCGGTTCGGTTGCCCGCCCGCTCCTGACGGGAACATGTATTGCAAGACGTAGCGCTTGGTGATGGCGTCGTAGCCGTAGTCGTTCATCGCGCTGTACCACTGTTCGGCACGGGCGCGGGAAGTGACACCGCCCATGGGCATCAGGCTCGGTCCATCAAAGGCTTCGTCGATGTAGCGCAGGATCGCTCGTGTTTCGTAGAACTGCAGCGGTCCGTCGTACATCGCGGGAATGCGACCGAACGGATGGATGGCGTCAGCGTCGGGCGCGTGTGGCGCCACCGGCTTCAGCGTGTACGCCACGCCCTTCTCCGCAAGCGCGATGCGCACGGCGCGTGTATAGGGGCTGATGGGGCTGCCCACCATCACGACGTTGCCCGCTGTGCCGGCGGGGTCGAGGTAGTCCACCAGTCGGTTGAAGACCGAGGTCCAACCCAGGTTGTGATCGTCGCGCACCGCTGCATCAGGAAAACCGGTATGGCGCATGTGCAGTTGCGTGCCGCCGTCCTTCTCGGTCAGCGTGACTTCGATGAGTGTGGTACGCGCCGCCACATCGCCTTCGCCATCCCAGGTCCAGGTGTAGGCGAGGAACGAGGGACGCTCGATCGCCTGGTAAATGCCGGCCGAGCCGTGCACGCCACCGTCCCTTGTCACCATGGTGATGCGATAGCGTCCGCCGACACGCGCATCGGCGCTGACTTCGCCGACGTGGAGGCCGCGCGGGCAATGCCAGGCGGCCATGGCGGCCTCGTCGGTGAAGGCCTCGAAGACCTTCTCGCGCGGTGCGCGGATGAAGCGGGTCATTTCCAATTCGAAGGTTGCAGCTTGGGTGGTCATGGCTTTTTCCTCGGTGCACGCGGTGCGCTGCTGGCGGGTTTCCTTGCCTTGGCGCGATGGGTTCGCTCAACAAATTCGACCAGTCGATCCAGGTTGCCTTCCCAATGGCGGCGATACGCCTCCAGCCAATCGTGCGCATCGTGCATGGGTTCCGCCCGGAGACGGCAAATACGCCAGCGGGCATCCACTTCCCGTGCGATCAACCCCGCACCTTCCAGCACCCGCAGGTGCTTGGAGATGGCTGGCGCGGACATGTCGAACGGTTCACCCAACTCCCCCACAGTGGCCTCGCCCCTGGTCAGGCGGGTCAGGATGGCGCGGCGCGTGGGATCGGCCAGCGCGGCGAAGGTGATGGACAGTGGATCGTCGGTATTTGCCATGCCGTCACTTAACCACTTGGTTAATCGACAGTCAAGTGCCTTTGTATTGTGACTTTGTGAAGACCCGTCGTTGTTCGCACTCTCCATGACCGAACTGATGCTGCGACCAGGCCGAACAATGGTGTCAGCGAACAATGGTGTCAGGGATAATTTGAACGCAATGCCAAGAATTGGCCCTGACACCTTCTTCGGTTTGCTGCTTTTGTCATGGCTGTCCGGACGACGAGGGCGGCGCATCCGGAACGACGATACTTTTCTTTCCGATGACCTTGTCGTCTTCAATGACCATGCTCAGCTGGTACTTGCCCGGTCGCAGATAGAGATCGCCCGAAGGTATGTTCTCGTTGCTGGTGAACATGGGAACGGGGGATCCGGAATTTATCAACGGTGTCTGAGCGATCACCATGCGGTCCGCTGGAATCGCATCTGCACCTTCATCGCTGTAGCGTGCCTCGACAAGGCAGGGGTAGTGCATATGGCAGCGATCACCGCTGACCAGGTACGGCCGACGCAGACCACCCAGGCTGAGCCAGGCAGGACGTCCATGCAGCATCTGCACCGGCGGAAAGAACACGCTCACGTCGTAGCCCGGACGCAACGACCACGGCTTGCCAGCTGCGTTGGCGAACACGATAGGTACCTTCGGCCGCAACTCCTGCATGACAGCCGTGTAATAAGGATGATCGCCGCTGCTCAGAGGATGGGGGTACAGCATGGTCTGCTCGATCGACAGCATGGGGATGTGGGTGAGCTTGTACAGATGCTCAGCCATGGATGCGCCGTTGAGATACGCGCCTGACTTCACGATATGGTCATAGCCGGCATTGACCACCATTCGCGCATGTGGGTCGGACTTGAACACCTGTTCATCGATGTTGCGCGCCTGCTCGGTTTCGCGTGCGTCACTACCTCCGGCATCCGATGTTGCCTCATAGGCAATCACCTTGAAGCCGAGTTTCAGCGCAGTACGCACCATTTCCGCGTAGACCGGCTCCCGGGTGTAGAAACCGCTGGCGTCGATGGGATAGCCGCGCGATTGCAGTGCGGTGTCGCTCTCATAGAGCGTTTCGGCGGCGAAATAATTGAAGCCTTCCTGGCGTAGCTTGCTCAGCAGTTGCACGGTCAGGCTGCGGGTGAGCGGTATGTTGTGCGCTTCGTTAAAGAGCACGATGCGGTAGCCTCGCGCCAGTTCCGGAATGGCATCCAAAGCCGGATGGGCCACATAACCAGCTTCGGTTAGTGGCGACGGGCTGTCGTCTTCCAGCGGCGGCTGCCCGATCGAATAGCTGTCCATCGCCTCGGGATAATCGCCGAGAAAGCTTTGATACCAACTGATGTATTGCCCGAAGATCTGGTGAAACGCCGGAGAATTGTCGCTGGGATAGGCTTGGCGCATCACCTGGTACTGGGCCAGCAACCCTTTGTGGGTGTTGGCTTCAGCCATGATCTTGTCCGACTTGGTTTCGGCGGCCGATTGCAGTACCCGCCATTCGGCGGCCGATTGGGCCCGGGCCGCCGTGGGCGCGCAGGCGAGCAGCAGACATCCGATCGTCAGGGCAATGCGCTGCGTGGGCATCGGGCTCTCCTGGCAGGCCCAACCTCGTTGCAACCTGGTTTACCAGTCTTTGCTACAGCGAAACCGATGATAGGCGCGCTGTGATGCTTAAGCGAGTCGTTGAGGTGTCCTCATCGGCGGAAGGTTGCGAGTGGCCATCTGCAACTTGCAGCGCTGACAAAACAGCAACTGGGCTGGCCCCCGTTTCTGTTTCCTGCGCGCCCTTGTTTCGCCGCAGCAACCTGTCCGCGAATCTCATCGCCGGGGATCCTCGCCGTATGCACGTTGAAGTACCCGTTGCCTGCGAGGAGGTCTCTGGCTTGTGTACCGATCAGCGTCGCGTGCCCCTGGATCGGGCTCGACAAGTCCTTCGCGTCGATCAGCACCACCACGCCCGCGTTCTTGCCGGCCGGCGTGGGACAATGGAAGTGAGCCAAAGAAGGATGGTGTCAGGGATAATTTGAACGTGATGCCAAATTAGTATGTAGCTTCCTCCGTCCCGGGTTTTATCAAGGTTTCCATCAAGGGAACCCTGAATGAAAGAACCTGTCTACCGAAATTGGCCGGAACACGCGCTGACGCTGTGCGCAGGTTTTGTGGGGGTCATTGGCTTGAATGAGGCTGTGTCATCGAACGTTCCGGGCAAGTCCAACATCCACAGGAGCAGGATCGTGCGCGCGGTCTGGCACTCCTCGACAGCGCAACGCGCGAGACCTTGGGTCACAGGCGCTGGCGACAGCCGCTGCTGACTCGCCAGGCGCAGGCGCTCGCGCTGGCTTTGGTCTTGGTCCTGCACGCGCTGTTCGTGCTGATGCTGTGGTACGCGATGCAGCCCAAGCCGCAGCATCAGGCGGTGGTACCTGTCGATAGCGATCAGATATTGGTCGTGCGTCTGCTGGATCATTCCAGCACGCCACCCGTCCCGCCGCCGCCTGCGCCGCCCGAGTTGGTGCCGCCGCGGCAGGCGGTGACCCCGCGCGTTCGCCCCGTGACGCACGAGAAGCCACGTCGTGACGCGATGGTCGTGCAGGATCATGAAGCGACACCTGCGCCGGCGGCTTCCGTGGCCACGCCGGCCACCGTCAATTTGCGGCTACCGCCCACGGCGGCGGGCGCCCCGGCAGCAGCAAGCGTCGAGGCCAAACCAGCCAAGCCCGCAGACGATCGTCAGATCATGCAGCACGACAGCAACCGGATGCAGTACAAGGCCACCCGTTTCGAAAAGTATTTCCCGCCACCGAACGAGACGGCCGGTGGCGCGGTGGGTCGCCATATAGGCGATGCGCTCAAGGCGATCGGCAAAAGCATGTGCGATCCCACCAAGAGCAGTACGGCTTCCAACTTGCTGTGCGGCGCGCCTCCCATACCACCGTCGCCCAAGGACGGCGACGAGCGCCTCAACCTGCCGCCCCCGCCACTGGCCGACGATCCGCATCCACCCACACCGCCGCCACTGTCGACCTGCATCGCCGAATACAACAACACCAAGCCACTGTCCGATGGCTGCCCGATCAACACGCCTGATCTGGCCTTCAAGGCCGAGATGCGTGTATGCATCGATCTGTTCCGTGCGGGCAAGCGCCTCAAGACATGGTGCCCGGTCGACACACCCAAGCGCGCAGCCGCCGAGTCGTCCATGCCAGCGGCTTCCTCGAGCGTGGGTTCGCACTGATGTGCGCCTTGCGGCGTTTTCCATTCGGGAACCAAGGCGCATACCGGCAGTCTTAGATCGTCGCGTGAGATCAGGAAGGCTTGCAGCCGGGTAGCCGCAGGTCAGGTGTGCGGTCAGCAACTATGTACCTGCGGCGCCGGTTGCAAACCTTCCTGATTTCCGTGGTGCCTAACGGGGTGGTGCCTAACGGAGTCAGGTTCAGCTGGCCCCGTTTTTCCATCGATCTGTTTCGTGCGGGCAAGCGCATCAAGATGTGGTGCCCAGCTGACACGCCCAAGCGCGCAGCCGCCGAGGCGTCGACGCCAGCGGCTTCCTCGAGCGTGGGTTCGCACTGAGCCCTGGATTTAACTTCCTGCGTCCCGGCTTCGTGTTTTTCCCCACACTAACGTCAAGTAGCGTTGCGCCATCTGAAAAACGTCTACTCTGATCCCTGTCCTCTTTGAATCGATCACGACACACATGCGAACCTTTGTACTGCGAGCGCGGGCGGCACCCACGGACAGCCAAAAACTCTGGGCTTCCGTTGGCGGAGAGGCGCATACCGAAATCCTGGCGCATGTGCTGATGAACGCGATCTTCGTGGCCCAATCGCATCGTTCGGATGTGACGGTCTACCTGGTATTGGAAAGCACCCAGGATTTCTCCCGCACGATCCGATTCGACGCCAACGCCATGCAAGACATCGGCGGCTTCGACGAGCGCGCGCTGCTGGGCAAGATCGCGAAGGCGCTGGATGCTTCCAGAGGCATAGGCAAGGAAGAAACGCGTCCGGTGGAATCGGGCGTGAGCGTGCGCACGTTGAGCTTCGAGCGTCTGGTGCAAGAACTGGCCGAAGACCATCAGCTGTTTGTGATGGACAGGAAAGGCACATCCATTCGAGAGCAGGTGTTTCGAGACAATCCCTGCTTCCTGCTGACCGACCACATCCCGATGCCGAAAAAGACCTTCCACAGCCTCGAACGCATGGGCACGAACCGTATCTCGTTAGGATCGAAAATGCTGTTTGCTTCGCAATGCGTTGTATTGATCCATCACGAGCTGGATCAGCGATAACGCACCCTCTAAACAGGGTCAGCGCAACCTGACCCCCGTTTGTGCAACCCGGTACGCGCCGCTATAGCCGAGAAACTGGAGCATCACCACTGGTCCAGCGTGCACGCCAACCTGGCACATTGCGAAGATTCATGGGTGACACCCCACCCCTGTTTCATCGCGATGGGAAATACGCCGCTGATACGCGCCGATGCCTCAGGGGCATGGCTCAAACAAGGCGTCAGCGATGACGAGTTGATCGCCATCCGCCAACACCTGCAGCAGAAACGCGCCTTGGGAAGCAAACGCTTTCAGGCCATGGTGGGGAGACACTCGGCCGGCCCGTCAGCCTGCGCCGACCCGGGCGGCCGCGGCGCGCGGATACCAAGCCAGAGGGCACACACTTCCTCCGTCCCGGTTTCGTGCCCTGTTTTTGTTTCGGGTTAGTTTTGCTCCAATTTTCCAGCCGCCTCGGTCTCCGCTGCCTTCTGCGCGAGTTCCTTGATCTTGACAGCACGCAACTGCTCAAACTTTTTGAGTCCTTCGCGAGCCTCTTTGATCACTTCGTGGGCCAGATTTTGGCTAGTGTGATGCCGCTTCGCGTCGATAGCGGCATCCAGCCGTTGCTGGGCTGCCTTGATCGCTTCATCGACGCGGTAGAGGGGAGCATGCGGGTTCGTGGTCAGGGGTGGGTCGTAGCTTTTCGTCATGGTGTTTCTTCGTGATCAGGACGGCACGATAACCTAACGGGGTCAACCTAGCGGGGTCAGTGGAGTTACCAGCTTTTCTTGGACCATACCCGGTTGACGCCGCCCCGCTCGTGTACCGTCGTTACCCGCCTGAATAAAAGCGGTTCGAAAGCCGGGGGGCAGAGTGCACTTTCTCAAATAGTCCACTCTGCCCCCGGTTTTCACGATCCGGTCTTGCATTGCCGAGCGACTAGAGATCCGCGCCGCTGAAGGCGAACCAGCGGCCATCGTGGAAGGTGTAGCCGTCGACGAAGTGCACTTCCTTCGGATTGCCCGCCTTGTCAGTCGTCTTGAGGATGGAATGGGCCGTCGCGGAATCTCCGTGGATCACGACGATGGTCTCGAGCTTCGGGACCTCGCGCGCGTCGTCGGCGACCTGCGGGACGCGATTGATCACGTCCTGCCGCGAGCGGACCAGGCCGGATCGGCTGGAGGTCTGGTAGTCGGGCTCCAAGAGGCACGCCAGATATTCCCGGTGGCCGTGGTATTCCGCGGTCAGCCAAGCCTGCTCGATCCGCTGGATCGTCGTGGCATCACGTTTCTGGTCAGGCGTGGCAATCCCGGCGCACGCCGCCGCGGACGGGTCGGCGGCGCGGGCGTGGAAGGTAAAAGCGCAAAGGATCATGGCGCCGGCGAGCGCGCTTAGGGTGGTATGGCGAAGCAGGGGTGAGCGAAGCATCGTTGTCTCCTTGGTTGATGGTCGGCTCAGGATTGGGCAGATCTGCCCCGCCCGATAAGTGAACGCCGTCATGCCCGCTGCCCATGACAAGCGTCATGGGACAGGATCGCGCCCGAGAGTTAAGGTCCGCCCATGCCCTGGCCGCGCACATCGCTCGATCGCATCCGTCTGCTCGTCCAGGCCGCGTGCGTTCTGATGCTGGCGGCGGCCGCAGGACAGGCCCTGGTGACCCGCCTGCTGCGACCGGAAACCTTTGCTGCCCATCCGCACTGGGATCTCCAGTGGACGGTCGCCTATGGCGTACTGGTCGCGGCCTATGTCGCGGCCGAGCTGGACGGGAGCCCGGGCCTGACGCGGCGCAAGGCCGCCCTGTTCTTCCTCGAGGGCTTCGCGGCCCAATACCTGGTCTGGCTCTACCCGAGCTTCCTGGTGACGAGCATGATCGTCGTGATCGCCTGGCAGGTGGCCTGGATCGCTTCCCTGCGCACGGCGCTGCTGGCAGCCGCCGCCTTGGCCACGGCACTGGTCGCCCAGAAGTGCGCCGTCGGCGGACAGGGCATGTCGGCGGTGATCCTGGTCTCGAGCTGTGGCTTCCAGCTCTTCGCCATCAGCGCCGCCCACCTTGCCCGCAGCGAAGCTGTGGCGCACGAGCGCCTGGCTCGCGCAAACGCCGAGCTGACCGGCACCCAGGCCCTGCTGACCGAGAGCGCCCGCATGGGCGAGCGGCTGCGCATTTCGCGCGATCTGCACGACGTGCTGGGCCACCATCTAACCAGTTTGCATGTGCACCTCGATGTGGCCGCACGGCTGGCGGAGGGCCAGGTGGCGTCCCATCTCGGCCAGGCGCGCGAAATCGCCGGCGAGCTGTTGGCTGAAGTCCGCAAGGTCGTGAGCCAGGTGCGCGTGCAGCCGGTGGACTTGCAGGCGACCCTGCTGGCGTTGGCCGAAGGGGCGGCCGACCTCGACGTTCGGCTCGTCCTGCCCGAGGCACTCGGTGCGCTGGACGCGCCTCGGGCGGACGCCCTTTTGCGGTGCGTGCAGGAGCTGATCACCAATACCCGGCGGCACGCAGGCGCACGTCAGCTCAGGATAGAGCTCGCGCAGGCTCTCAACGGGGAGGTCCGGCTGACGGCCAAGGACGACGGCGTCGGAGCAGACGTTGCCGAGGGCCAAGGCCTGGCCGGCATGCGCGAACGATTTGAGGCCCTGGGCGGCTGGCTGACGGTGTTCAGCCACAGCGGTGAAGGTTTCCAGGTCAGCGGCGCGATTCCGCCCGTGGGCGCGCGGCCGTGATCCGCGTCTGTATAGCCGATGATCAGGCGCTGATCCGCAGTGGCCTCAAGGCCCTGCTGGCCCTGTTCGAGGGCATCGTCGTCTGCACGGAGGCCGCCGACGGCGAGGCCGCGGTCACCGTTGTCACCGCCGATCGGCCGGACGTCCTGCTACTGGACGTGCGTATGCCGAAGCTGACCGGCGTTGAGGTCGTCGAGACCCTCGCCGCGCGAGGTATCCTCCCACCCACTCTCTTGCTCACGACCTTTGAGGACGATGCGGCCCTGGTGGCCGGCGTGCGGGCTGGCGCGCGTGGCTTCTTGCTCAAGGCCGTCACCGCCGAGACCCTCGTGGAGGCGATCCGCACGGTCGCCGGCGGCGGCGCGTATCTTTTCGCCCCGCTTGCCCAGAGCCTGGACGCTGCCCGCACCGGCGCCTGGCGCGATGACGCATTCGAGACGCCCGACGCGCTCACGCCGCGCGAGCTCGAGGTCTTGAAGCTGATGACCAGCGGCATCTCCAACGGCGAGATCGCGGAGGCGCTGCGCCTCCGCGAAGGCACGGTGCGCAACCACGTCTCCAACATTCTGTCGAAGCTCGGCGTGAGCGACCGCACCCGTGCGGTGCTCCGAGCGCTGGAACGACGGCTCGTCTGATCCGACTCAGCGTCGTTCCGAAACCGGCGAAACCGGGGTCCGAAACCGGGGTCAGAGTCGACTTTTCTAAAAAGTGCACTCTGACCCCGGTTTCCCCGTTTCGGTTTCGACCCCGGTTTCGACCCCGGTTTCGATTGATCCCCGATTGACCCCGGTTTCGATCGAACGATCACAGCAACAATCTCAGCAAGCCATCAATGAGCCGCTGATCGTGGCGGAGTGCAACAGCAAGCCGACGTCACCTCAATAGTCATAAGTGTCGATCACAGACGAAAATGAAAGAAAATATCTATTGACATTGACTATTTTTCATGTATATCTACAAATAACTTTCGAATGTATTCATTTACTTTCGTAAATGCAGAATTATTTGTACTTTCGAAAGTTAAACGAAGGGTCGTTTAACGATTTTTTACTTTTGGGAGAGGGAGACGGCTATGAAATTTCACACTAGTAGATCGCGTCCAAGGTACGGGGCAAAACTTCACATTGGCCTGTTTTTACTGGTTCTGTGTGCTTTCTTTTCCCCAGTGTCCAGTGTTTTTGCGGAAACATGGTGCGCCACGGGCTCGTCTACGAATTGCGCAATCGGCGGCATAGTAAGCGAGAGCTGGGCTTTCCAAAATGCTCCCGCAAAAGGACTTACATCCATAACCTTTCCGTTCACAGTATTCAGCGCACCCAACGCAAGCGGGTATTTCTTTGCACAACAATTTTCTTTCGTTAACAACAATAACGATTCGAGCCAAGGCGCTTATATAGGCATTCAGCCCGGAGCTGACGGTCAAGATAATGTGCATTTCAGCTTTTTCGGAACGGGTTCCAAAGCAATCAATAGACAAAATTGTACGACGGGAGCCGACGGTGGTATCGGAACGACATGTCAGACGTTGGTCCCGTTTGTCATCGGACACCAATACAACCTCACTGTTTACCAGGATGCCGATAACAAGAAGATATGGCGAGGAGAAGTCGTCGACTACACAGCTTGCGAAGTGGCTACCAATTTCAATTTTTCAAACGCTTATGCAATATGCGCTCCGACGGAAATTGGTGCATGGGACATTGGTTACAAGACGGCCTTGGCCAGTAGCAACGGCGGGTTTGTGGAATACTTTCCCTCTTCGGTACCGCAGGGTTGCAGTGGCCTTCCCTATGCTGATATCGAATTTATGGCACCCACTACACCTATGCGACTCAGTTCAACGGTGAATAACGAATATTCTTACGGTGGATGCAATAACCAGGTGAACTATTCTGGTTCGCAAAGTATCGAAAATTTGTGGGTGCGCGCAGAAACCGGCTGGTAATTGCACTTCATTACCCGCGTACACGCTGGGCCATTGCAGTCGGATGGCCCAGCGTACGCCCCCACATCAGACTAGTCGTCGCCCCGATAGAATGTAAGGGTAAGGGTTCTCTCTCGATCGCTGTGGTTGACTTGCCTTGGCAAGATCGTATCGGCAATCTGCCCAACGAGTTGTACTTCACCACCTCCATCAACTGCTCAAACACGTTCTTCCGCTCGCGCGCCGTGTTCTGCAGCGTGCGCAAGCTCTCTGGCACCAAGCCGTTGCGCGCGTCGCCATACGTCTTCACGTTGGCAATCTGCGCCCCCTTCTCTTCGAATCAGCAAAACCGGGGTCAGCAAAACCGGGGTCAAAACCGGGGTCCAAAACCGGGGTCCAAAACCGGGGTCAGAGTGCACTTTCCGACGGAAAATCGTGGGATATCCCGACAGATCGCGTCTGCTTACCCAGGAAAACTGGAACCATGCCAGCACGGACGCCATCATGCCTCGCCAGCCACGACTCGATCTCCCCAACATTCCACAGCACGTCGTCCAGCGTGGCAATGATCGCCAGCCGTGCTTCTTCAGGGACGTGGACCGTATGCGCTACCTCCAAGAGTTGCGGGAGACCGCACTGCGCGAGGGATGCAAGGTCCATGCGTACGTGCTCATGACCAATCACGTGCATCTTTTGATGACGCCTGCCGCCAGTGGACAGGTTGCGCGCGTGATGCAATCCCTGGGCCGACGCTACGTGCGCTACATCAATGATCGCTACCGGCGCACCGGCACATTGTGGGAAGGACGCTACAAGTCGTCACTGGTAGATCGGGAAACCTACCTGCTGCACTGCTATCGCTATATCGAGTTGAACCCAGTTCGCGCCCGCATGACCGCCGACCCGATCGACTACGCCTGGTCCAGCCACGCACACAATGCTTTCGGCCGTGACGACCCGCTGATCCATCCACATTCGACCTACCTGGCGTTGGGCAGGACAGACGAGGAGCGACATAACGCATACCGCGCCCTCGCCATGGAAAACCTTTCCCAGGACCATCTCGACGCCATCCGCGCCCACCTGCAGCGTCAACACGCCTTGGGCTCAGACCGCTTCCGCACCGCTATCGAAGCGCAGCTATCACGCCGTGCAGGCCCGGCGAAAATCGGACGTCCGCGGAAAACACCCAAAGAGCAAACCTCGAAAAGTGCACTCTGACCCCGTCCACGCCAGCACGCCAGCGGCTTCCTCGAGCGTGGGTTCGCACTGAGCGCTGCATTCAACTTCCGCTGCCCCGGTTTCGCATGGCGGCTTCACATAGCAGTTCGAGAAAGCGACTGCCGTTCTGCGCAGCGCGCTCGTCGACAGGCGCGAACTCCGTGATCGTCAGGCCGACCAGACCGGCGGCGGCACTGCGCACCAAGGCAAGTCCCGCTTCGGTGGACAGCTTGCCATCGGGATAGGCCACATGGGGAAATTCGGCGGGATCGAGCGCGTCCAGATCGAAATGAATGTGGATGGGCCCGGCAACGAACTGCCCGGGTTCCAGCCACGCCAGATCGTGGCCCCGTTGAAACACCCAATCGCCTTCATCGCCGACATGCGCCGAGACATAACGGAATTGCGCTGGCGGCAGCGGTATCCCGAGCAACGCCTGCAAGCCGACCGGCGCTGAACCCAGAATGGCGGCCACCGGCATGCCGTGGAAATGGCCGCTGGGCGTGGTGTCCACCGTGTTCGCGTCGAGATGCGCGTCCACCCAGATCACTGTCAGATCCGGATAGCGTCGATGCAGGTAATCGATGACGGCAATATCGCAGGCGCAATCTCCGCCGGCGGTCAGGATGCGCGCGGGTCGCCGTGCATCGAGGATCGCCTGAGCCGAACGAAATTGTTCGACGATCGCCGTCCAGCGTCGCACACCTCCGCCGGCCTCGCCTTCACCGGCCTTCGCAACACGCACGAGCGGCCCATAGTTGCGGCACACCTCGGCCGCTGCTTCCGCGCCTCGCCGAAGATGTTCCGGACGTCCAGAGCCTTGCCACTGCGGATAGGACAACACCAGATCGAATGCATCATGGATCGCTTGCACGATTCGCCCTCCAGCCAATCGGATCAGCATGACCCAACTTCAACTGCACAGCCACCCATTGTCGACACCGTGACCCAGCGAGCGGTCGGCGTCAGACCGCGCGGGAGGCCCCCGAAATCAGCCCAAGTCGGGATTAAATGAACCTGACCCCCTTTCGGTTGCGCCGTGCAGGCCCGGCGAAAATCGGACGTCCGCGGAAAATACCTAAGGATGCTCTGATTTATTCCCCGTCTGCGGCATCATAGCCAGCAGTCCCCAGGAAGCCCATCGCCGATGAAGCAGCGTTCGTTCGCATCGTTGAGTTTTGAAGCCAAGAAGAAGCCGACACGGC
>JBOHYM010000034.1:0-15660 GCA_050737735.1 Rhodanobacter sp.
GGTGGTGCGTGAGCGCGTAGCGGCGGATGTCGTGCCGACAGCGCCGGAGCACACCGAGGCCGAGCACGCGGCGATTCCCGATATCGCGATGCCGGACCCGCAGGACCTGATTGTGCCGTCCGGCGACCGTTCCTGAGCGGACACAATCGAGGCAAGAGCACGTTGTCATCCAGTCCGATTTCCGAACTACGTGCCGACATCTGGCTGTGGGCCGCGCGCTTTTTCAAGACGCGCAGCCTCGCCAAGCAGGCGATCGACGGCGGCAGGATCGACGTCAACGCTGCCGGCTGCAAGCCGGCGAAGCTGCTGCGTGTGGGCGACCGGCTGAAGATCGGCAGCGGCGAGGAGCGGCTGGAAGTCGAGGTGCTGGCCTTGTCCGACAAGCGCGGACCGGCCAGCGCGGCACAGGCGCTGTACCTCGAAACCGAGGCCAGTCGCACGGCCAGAGAGGCGGCCCGCGAGCAACATCGGCTGGTCGGCGCCAGCGGTCCGGCCAGACGACCGGACAAGCACGCGCGCAGTCAATTGCGCCGGATGAAAGACGCGCGCTGAGCAGTGCATCCCAGAATGCCGGCCGGATCTGCAGGAACATCTGCGCCAATCCACGAGGTCGCGCAACCGCATGACCTCCCACCGCGCGGAGGCTGGCATGGACGGACTCGCACTGAGAAACGGCATCGGCTTCTTCAAGCGCCTGCTTGGCGGCAGCGATGAGCAGCGGGCGAACTCGCGACTGCAGACGGCATCGGGCGCCCGTATGCTGGTAGTCGACGATTCGCCCACCATCTGCGCCGTGCTGGGCAAGATGCTGGGCCAGGATGGCTACGCCGTGAGCAAGGCGCTCGACGGCGAGAGCGCGATCGAGCTGGCGCGCAGCGAACTGCCGGCGTTGATCTTTCTGGACATCGTGTTGCCCGGCATCAACGGTTTCGCGGTGCTGCGTGCACTGCGCCACGATGAGCTGACCCGGCATATCCCGATCGTGATGATCAGCGGCAATCCGCAGGCGACCGAGCAGTTCTACGCGCAGCGCTTCGGTGCGGATGACTTCATCAGGAAGCCGTTCGGTCGTGCCGATGTCGCCGCCAGCATCGATCAGCTGGTGCGCTCGGGTCGACTGGCCGCCCGCGATGTCGCATTCGAACGGATGCTTGCGCTGGCCATGTCGCACGAAGCCGAGCCGGGCAACATGGCGAGCCTGGCTACCTGAGCGATGGCCGTGTAGCCGACGATCCATTACCTGGATCGCCGGCATTCTTCCAGACAGTCGCGTGGATCAGGCCTTGATGCCGAGTGCCTTCGCCACACCCGCCGCATACGCCGGATCGGCCTTGGCGAAGTGGCCAAGCTGGCGCCGCACGATTTCTTCCGGCACACCCTGCATCGCCGCGGCGATGTTGTCGAACAACTGCTGCTTCTGACTGGCGTCCATCAACCGGAACAGGTCGCCGGGCTGCTGGTAGTCATCGTTGCCGACACGATGGTCGTAACGATCGGCATCGCCGGAAATCTTCAGCGGCGGCTCCTTCACCGACGGATCCTCGACCGGGCCACCGAACGAGTTCGGCTCGTAGTTCACGCTGCCGCCGCCGTTGTCGCCGTAGCGCATCGATCCGTCGCGTGCGTAGTTGTGCACCGGACAGCGCGGCTGGTTCACCGGCAACTGGTCGTGATTCGCGCCGAGCCGGTAACGCGCCGCATCGGCGTAGGAGAAGATGCGGAACTGCAGCACCTTGTCCGGCGAGAAACCGATGCCCGGCACCACGTTGGCCGGCGAGAAGCTGGACTGCTCGACCTGCGCGAAGTAGTTGTCCGGATTGCGGTTCAGTTCCATCACGCCGACCTCGATCAGCGGATAGTCCTTGTGCGGCCACACCTTGGTCAGGTCGAACGGGTTATACGAAGTTTTTTCCGCGTCGGCCTCCGGCATGATCTGCACGTACATCGTCCACTTCGGGAAGTCCTTGTGCTCGATCGACTCGTACAGGTCGCGCTGATGCGATTCGCGATCCTGGCCGATGAGTTTTGCCGACTCGGCATTGGTGATGTTCTTGATGCCCTGCTGGGTCTTGAAGTGGAACTTGACCCAGTAGCGCTCGCCCTTGTCGTTCCAGAAACTGAACGTGTGGCTTCCGAAGCCGTGCATGTGGCGCAGGCTGGCCGGGATACCGCGATCGCTCATCAGGGTGGTGACCTGGTGCAGCGATTCGGGCGACAGCGACCAGTAATCCCACATCGCGATGGCGCTGCGCATGTTGGTGCGCGGGTCGCGCTTCTGCGTGTGGATGAAGTCGGGGAACTTGTACGGATCGCGGATGAAGAACACCGGCGTGTTGTTGCCGACCAGATCCCAGTTGCCCTCGTCGGTATAGAACTTCAGTGCAAAACCGCGCACATCGCGCTCGGCATCCGCCGCGCCGCGCTCGCCGGCGACGGTGGAGAAGCGTGCCAGCATCGGCGTTTGTGTGCCCGGCTTGAACAGCTTGGCGCGGGTGTATTTCGTGATGTCGTGGGTAATCGTCAGCGTACCGAATGCGGCCGAGGCCTTGGCATGCACCACGCGCTCGGGAATCCGCTCGCGGTTGAAGTGCGCATGTTTCTCGAAAAGCTGATGGTCCTGCACCAGCAGCGGGCCGCGCGGGCCGGCAGTGAGGCTGTTCTGGTTGTC
Organism: Rhodanobacter sp.; assembly: GCA_050737735.1. Lineage (GTDB taxonomy): Bacteria > Pseudomonadota > Gammaproteobacteria > Xanthomonadales > Rhodanobacteraceae > Rhodanobacter. Next base: position 2,669 of record JBOHYM010000034.1, read on the forward strand.
CGCCAGCGGCGCGCCGGCATCGGTGGTCAGGGTCTTGCGATCGTGGCTCATGGCGGACTTCCTGTTGGTGGATGACCCCTGAAGACTACCCCTTGGGATGCATTGGGGGAATTCGATTGTATGCATGTATCCGATAGTCCGTGGCTATGGCTGACTCGTCGTCGCATGACGTTCGCGTGCGCCTGGCGGGGGTGCCTGCATCAACCATGGCTGAACAGATACCCGGGCAGTCGCGCTGACGGTCAACGCGATTCTCGGTCATGCCGTTCCACGTGCTGTGCCAGCCAGATGATTCGACGGTCTGGATCGACGCGGGGAAGGGGTTCTCAATGATTCGATCGCGGGTGATTCAGCGTGCGAGCGTGGGGCATGGTGCACGGATGCCATGTTTTTGCGATGGCGCCGGTGTGGTTCTCTTCGATACATGTTCAATCCTGCCAATCAACATGCACGAGGTCATGACTCATGAATGCAAAGACGACGTTCCGTTACAGCTTGATGGGCCTGCTGGTGTCCGCCGCGTTCGCTTCAGGCGCAGCCATGGCGCAGGCGACGCCCGATGCCACGGTGCCGGGTCACCCGCGGGTCAATGAGGTCAACCAGCGCCTGGACAATCAGCAGAATCGTATCCAGAACGGTGTGGCGGGCCACCAGATCAACGCCAAGCAGGAAGCGCGCGACGAAAAGCAGGATTCCCATATCGCGCAGCGCGAAAGTGCGGATGAGGCCAAGCACAATGGCCATCTCACCAAGCAGGAGCAGCACAACCTCAACAAGTCCGAGAACCATGACAGCCGTCGTATCCGCAAGCAGCGCAAGACGGGCTGACCCCTTAAGGTAGCGGGTGCGCGGCATCGCTTGATAGTCTGAGCGTCCTCATGTTCGCATGAGGAGGCTCTTTGGTTGATCGGGCCTTTCGCATGCTGCAAGAGCCTGCCTGCGCCGCGCGTAGAGTCACCATGTTCGTGCACAAGATAATGGGTGGGCGTTCTGTTTCGATGTGAGCCGGTCGGATTTTTCGTCGCCGGAGTTTCCGAAAGCCTGGAGTTTCGTTTGTACACACTTCGGACACGCCGTCTTTTGCCCTTGCTGGTACTCGGCGGGCTGCTCCTGCTAGGCGGCTGTCACACCGTCCTGTTTGCCGGGCTGAATACCACGGACGAACACAAGGGTATCGAGGCCGAGCGCCATGTGGTGTTTGACGCCGCGAATCATCTCGATCTGGACATCTATCGCCCGGTGGATGCGGAACATGCACCTATCGTGGTTTTTTTCTATGGCGGGGACTGGACCCACGGCAAGCGCCAGTGGTACCGGTTTGTCGGCACTGCGCTGGCCGCGCGCGGTGTGGTCGTGGTGATTCCCGACTATCGCAAGTATCCCCAGGTGAAACTGGACGGGTTCATGCAGGACGCCGCACGCGCGGTGGCATGGACACGCAATCACGCCGCACAGATCGATGGTGACGCCAGGGATATTTTTGTCATGGGGCATTCCTCCGGTGGCCAGATCGGCGCGCTGCTTGCCACCGCTCCCGCGTGGCTGGAGGCCGACGGGATGCGTCCGCGCGATCTGGCTGGGTTCATCGGGCTGGCTGGCGTGTACGACTTAGTGCCTATTCCCGCGAAGGAGAAGGACATGCTCGGCATGTTCGGCAGGACACCAACCGCGCAGCGCCAGGCACAACCCGTCTCGTTCGTCCGTGGCGACGAACCGCCGATGCTGCTTTTGCAGGGTACAGCCGATCACGAAGTCGCACCGTCGAACAGCATGTCACTGGCGCGCGCAATGAAGGCGCAGCAGGAGGATGTGAGCCTGAGGCTTTATCCGGGCATCGGCCACATGGGCCTGCTGTTCTCGCTGTCGCGGCCACTGCGCGAACATGCGCCGGTACTGGATGATGTGCTGGCATTCATCCATGCGCATGAGAGAGGTTCGGCGGGCGAGAGAGGGCACGACACTTCGTCGTAGGAACATCGAAAACCACCTTTGTTTGCCGTCATCCTGGCGAAGGCCCACAGCTGTCCCGAATAAATCCAACCTCACCCCACCCTCGTCATGCCGGCGCAGGCCGGCATCGCTCTGCGCGGTATGACAACGAAGCAAGGAGGCGGGTTCGCGTGTGATGGCGACGTGCCAACGTTCGAGCATCCGCGGATCAAGGCCACTTGGCGCCATGTCAACAGCGATGCCGGCCTGCGCCGGCATGACGGCTATTCCGGACGTGACTCATCACCTGAGGGACGGGTTCTCCACGGAGAGCCGCCGGAATGACTGCGCCGGGACGTCCTTCAGGATGACCACGGGCAACGGGTGCCAGCGCGACTTCGGCGCGCAAGCACCGGGAATACATTCAAGGTAGCGATTTCAACCGGTACAGCGCTTCCAGTGCCTCCCGCGGGGTCAAGGTATCCGGGTCGATTTCCTCCAGCGCACGCTCCACCGACGAAGGTTGCGCCGGCGCGAACAGGCCAAGTTGCGGCGAGGCCTCCGCTGCTGGCATGGCGGCTGATGCATGGCTGTGCATGCCACGCTCCAGCTCGGCCAGCGTGCGCCGTGCGTCGGCGATCACCGATTTCGGCAGGCCGGCCAGGGCAGCTACCTGCAGGCCGAAGCTGCGGTTGGCCGGACCATCCTTCACTGCGTGCATGAAGACCAGTTGCTCGCCGTATTCGACTGCATCCAGGTGCACGTTCGCGATGGTTGAATGCTCGTTCGCCAGTTCGGTCAGCTCGAAGTAATGCGTGGCGAACAAGGTGTAGGCGCGGCTGTTGCGGGCCAGGTGCACGGCGGCGGCGCGCGCGAGCGACAAGCCGTCGTAGGTGCTGGTGCCGCGGCCGACCTCGTCCATCAGCACCAGGCTGTGCTCGGTGGCGTTGTGCAGGATATTCGCCGTCTCGCTCATTTCCACCATGAAGGTGGACTGGCCGCGCGAGAGGTCGTCGCCGGCACCGATGCGGGTGAAGATGCGGTCGATCGGGCCGATCACCGCATGCGAAGCCGGCACGTAGCTGCCGATATGCGCGAGCAGCACGATCAGCGCGTTCTGCCGCATGTAGGTGGATTTGCCGCCCATGTTCGGGCCGGTGATGACCAGCATGCGGCGGCCGTCATCGAGGGCGAGGTCGTTCGGTTCGAACGGTTCGTCGCGCACTTTTTCCACCACCGGGTGACGGCCACGCTCGATCGCGATGCCGGGCTCGTCGCTGAGTTCCGGTGCGGCCCAGTCCAGCGCTTCGGCGCGTTCGGCCAGGGTGGCGAGCACGTCCAGCTCGGCCATCGCAGTGGCGGCGATCTTCAGCGGCTCCAGCTTTGCGGTCAGCGTGTCGAGCAGCGCCTCGTACAGCGCGCGCTCGCGCATCAACGAACGTTCCTTCGCCGAGAGCACCTTGTCCTCGAAAGTCTTCAGTTCCTCGGTGATGTAGCGTTCGGCGTTCTTGGTGGTTTGGCGGCGTGTGTAATGCGTGGGCGCCTTGTCTGAGTGTGCCTTGGTGATCTCGATGTAGTAACCGTGCACGCGGTTGTAGCCGACTTTGAGCGTGCTGATGCCGCTGACGGCCTTCTCGCGCTCCTCCAGTTCGACCAGGTACTGGTCGGCGTGGGTCGACAGGCGCCGCAGTTCGTCCAGCTCGGCGTCGTAACCGTCCGCGATCACGCCACCGTCGCGTTGCAGCACCGGTGGCTGTTCCACGATGGCGCGGGCAAGCAGGGCGGCCGTGTCGGCGTGGTCGCCGATGCGCTCGACCAGCGCGTGCAGCAGCGGGCTGTCCAGCGTGGCGATCTGTTCGCGCAGCATCGGAGCCGCGGCAAGGCCATCGCGCAGGGTGGACAGGTCACGTGGCCGCGCCGAGCGCAACGCGACGCGGGCCAGGATGCGTTCGAGGTCGCCGATCCCACGCAACTGTTCGCGCAGCGTGTCGTAGCGGCGGCTGTCGATCAGCGTGCCGATTGCCTGATGGCGCTGGCGCAGCAACTCGCGCGAGCGCAGCGGCCGATTGAGCCAACGACGCAACAAGCGCGCACCCATCGGCGTCACGGTTTCGTCCAGCACGCCGAGCAGGGTGTGTTCGGTGCGGCCGCTGGGGTGCGTATCCAGTTCCAGATTGCGGCGCGTGGCGGCGTCCAGCGCAATCGTCTCGCTGGCGCTCTCCACCGCCATGCCGGTGAGATGCGGCAGCGCGCTTTTCTGGGTTTCCTCAACATAGCCGAGCAAGCAGCCGGCGGCGGCGGTGGCAAGTGGCAGGTTGTCCACGCCGAAGCCGCCGAGATCGCGGGTGCCGAAGAACCGGTTGAGTTCGCGCTTCGCCGCATCGGCATCGAAATGCCATGGCGGGCGCTTGCGCAGGCCGGGCACCGTGCTGACCAGCTTCGGCCACGCGATATTTTCGTCGATCAGGGTTTCGGCTGGCTGCAATCGCGCCAGCTCGGCGGCCAGCGCCTCGGCGTTCGGTACCTCGCTGAGCAGGAAACGCCCGCTGGACAGGTCGACCCAGGCCAGGCCATAGGCGCCGTTTGCACCCGCGGCAATCGCCAGCAGCAGATTGTCGCGGCGCTCTTCCAGCAGCGCGGCGTCGGTCACCGTACCCGGCGTGACGATGCGCACTACTTTGCGTTCGACGATGCCTTTGGCCAGTGCCGGGTCACCGATCTGTTCGCAGATCGCCACCGACTCGCCCAACCGCACCAACCGCGCCAGATAATTTTCCGCTGCGTGATAAGGCACGCCGGCCATCGGAATCGGCGCGCCTGCCGATTGCCCACGCTGGGTCAGGGTGATGTCGAGCAGTCGTGCCGCCTTGCGCGCGTCGTCATAGAACAGCTCGTAGAAGTCGCCCATGCGGAAGAACAACAACACTTCCGGATGCTCGGCCTTGGCCGACAGGTATTGGCGCATGAACGGCGTGTGCTGGGAGAGATCGTCTGGGCTCATGCAATGCAAGTCTTGGCGTGGTCGCGCGGAACGGGTAGAACGGTGCCCTTGTACGTGGTGCAAGGTTCGTTCAAGTCCGGGAGTCTCGCATGGAGTTGTCGTCTGTTCCTACCGATGCCGAGTTGCTGGCGCTGGCCGCCGAGGTCGCGACCGAGGTACAGCGGTGTCGGTTGACCCTGGTCACCGCCGAATCCTGCACGGGTGGCTGGATTGCCAAGACGCTGACGGATCTGCCTGGCAGTTCGGCCTGGTTCGACGCTGGTGTGGTGACCTACAGCTATGAGGCGAAGGAGGCCCTGCTTGGGGTCAATCCGCGCACGCTGGAACACGCCGGCGCAGTCAGCGAGGAAACCGTGCTGGAGATGGTGTCTGGCGCCTTGGCGCGTTTCGGTGCGGGCGTGGCGGTGGCGGTGACCGGTATCGCCGGGCCATCGGGCGGCACACCGGGCAAGCCGGTGGGTACCGTATGGATCGGCTGGAAGCGTCGTGGCGGCTACGGGCATGCGCAGCTGTTCCACTTCCCGGGCGATCGCGAAGCCGTGCGGCGGCAGACCGTGGCGGCGGCGCTCATCGGCTTGCGCAGAACCCTGACGGAATGAGGCGGCACGGACGGTCAGGCCAGCTTGACCGGTATGGGATACTTCCCGTACCCCAGTCGATCATTCCTGATCGCAGCCCATGAGACCTGATCCGGGCATCATGCACTCCATTCACAGCCCAACCGGACCCAAGACGATGGATGACAACAAGCGCAAGGCACTGACTTCCGCCCTCGGCCAGATTGAAAAGCAGTTTGGCAAGGGCGCGATCATGCGCATGGGCGACCGCGTCAACGAAGCCATCGAAACGGTTTCCACCGGTTCGCTCGGGCTGGATATCGCGCTCGGCGTCGGCGGATTGCCGCGCGGTCGCGTGGTCGAGATCTACGGGCCGGAATCCTCCGGCAAGACCACCATGACCCTGCAGGCGATCGCCAGCTGCCAGCGTGCCGGTGGCACCGCCGCCTTCATCGACGCCGAGCACGCGCTCGACCCGACCTATGCGGAAAAGCTGGGTGTCAAGGTCGACGACCTGCTGGTGTCGCAGCCGGATACCGGCGAGCAGGCGCTGGAAATTGCCGACATGCTGGTGCGCTCGGGTGCGGTCGACATGGTCGTGGTCGACTCGGTCGCCGCCTTGACCCCGAAGGCGGAAATCGAGGGCGAGATGGGTGATTCCCACGTCGGCCTGCATGCCCGCCTGATGAGCCAGGCACTGCGCAAGCTCACCGCCAACATCAAGAAGTCCGGCACCCTGGTGATCTTCATCAACCAGATCCGCATGAAGATCGGCGTGATGTTCGGCAGCCCGGAAACCACCACCGGCGGCAACGCGCTGAAGTTCTACGCCTCGGTGCGGCTGGACATCCGCCGTATTGGCGCGGTGAAGAAGGGCGACGAGATCATCGGTTCGGAAACTCGCGTCAAGGTGGTCAAGAACAAGGTGGCGCCGCCGTTCCGCCAGTGCGAGTTCGAGATCCTGTACGGCGAGGGCACCTCGCGCGAGGGCGAGATCATCGAGCTGGGTGTGGCGCAGAATCTGATCGACAAGTCCGGCGCCTGGTACAGCTACAACGGCGACCGCATCGGCCAGGGCAAGGAGAACGTGCGCCAGTTCCTGCGCGACAATCCGGCGATCGCCAACGAGATCGACAAGCAGCTGCGCGAACGCCTGCTGGTGCAGGTCGGCAAGCCTGCCGCGGCGGCACCGGAAGAGGCGCTCGAGGAAGCGTGATTCGTGCCGGTTAGCGATTCATGGCGGAAAACATGGCCCGGCTTGTCCGGGCCATGTCCGTTTGCATGGCCATGAAGCGTCCGCCCGGCAAAGATCCATCCGGCGGGAATCTTTCCGGTCGGGATCAATCCGATGGGGATCGGCCGGTCAAGCCAAAGCGCAGCGCCTACGACAAAGCGCTGGGCCTGCTGGCGCGGCGCGAGCATTCGCGCAAGGAACTGAAGACCAAGCTCCGTCAGGGTGGTTACCAGGGCGAGGAAACCGGCGCCGCGATCGACCGACTGGGCGAACAGCACTACCAGGATGACGACCGCTTCGCCGAGGTGCTGCTGCGCAGCCGGGTGGCGCAGGGTTACGGCCCGATGCGGGTGCGCGTGGAGCTGAAAAGCCACGGGCTGGCCGATGCCCGCATCCGCGAGCTGCTGGACGCGGCGGAGGTCGACTGGGATGCTTCGGCCGCGGCCCAGCTGCGTCGCCGCTACGGCGGGGCGGGCACGGCGGACCCCGCCGAACGCAACCGCCGGGCGCAATTCCTCTTGCGCCGCGGCTTTCCGGCCGCCACAGTACGGAGTGTTACCCACGCCGAAGTGGACGACGCTGCCGACGATGGCTCCTGAGACCCCTCATCCGAGGATGAGGGGCGGAGTGATTGCGGGGCGCCCATGGCGTGCCATTTGTTGCCTATTGCCACGATCCGCATGACACCTACCCGCATGAAAACGGCCGAAATCCGCTCGACCTTCCTCGCTTACTTCCGCTCCAAGGATCACACCATCGTGCCGTCCAGTTCGCTGGTGCCGGCCAGTGACCCGACCCTGTTGTTCACCAACTCGGGCATGGTGCAGTTCAAAAATGTGTTCCTCGGCAGCGAGAAGCCTGGCTACGTGCGCGCAGCCGATGTGCAGCGTTGCCTGCGCGCCGGCGGCAAGCACAACGATCTGGATGCGGTGGGTTATACCGCGCGTCATCACACCTTCTTCGAGATGCTCGGCAACTGGTCGTTCGGCGACTACTTCAAGCGCGACGCGATCCGGTATGCGTGGGAGCTGCTGACCGAGGTGTTCAAGCTGCCGGCGGACAAGCTGTGGGTCACCGTCTATCACACCGATGACGAGGCCTACGACATCTGGCACAAAGAGATGGGCGTGCCGGCTGGGCGCATCGTTCGCATCGGTGACAACAAGGGCGCGCCGTTCGCCTCGGACAATTTCTGGCAGATGGCCGATACCGGCCCCTGCGGTCCGTGCACCGAGATTTTCTACGATCATGGCGAAGGCATCGCCGGCGGCCCGCCTGGCTCGCCAGACGAGGACGGTGACCGCTACATCGAGATATGGAACCTGGTGTTCATGCAGTTCGACCGCGCGCCCGATGGCACGCTGTCGCCGCTGCCGGCGCCGTGCGTGGATACCGGCATGGGCCTGGAGCGGCTGGCCGCCGTGCTGCAGCACGTGCACTCCAACTACGAAATCGACCTGTTCGAACACCTGATCCGCGTGGCCGGTGAGCTCACCCATACGGAGGATCTGGCGAACAAGTCGCTGCGCGTGATCGCCGATCACATCCGCGCGTGTTCGTTCCTGATCGTCGACGGCGTGCTGCCGTCCAACGAAGGGCGCGGCTACGTGCTGCGCCGGATCATCCGCCGTGCGCTGCGGCATGGCTGGATGCTCGGCGTGCGCGGCGATTTCTTCTGGAAGATGGTGCAGCCGCTGGTCGAGGAGATGGGCGAGGCCTATCCCGAGCTGCTGGCGAAGCAGGCGTTCGTGGAAGATGCATTGCGCACCGAGGAACAGCGTTTCGGCGAGACGCTTGAGCACGGCATGCGCTTGTTCGATGAGGTAGCTGCGAAGTCGGGCAAGACCATCCCTGGCGTCGATGCGTTCCGCCTGTACGACACCTACGGCTTTCCGGTCGATCTCACCGCCGACATCGCGCGCGAGCGTGGCCTCGGCGTGGACATGGCCGGCTTCGAGCAGGCCATGAACGAACAGCGCGAGCGCGCCCGCGCCGCCGGTCGTTTCGAGGCCAAGGGCCAGATGCCGGCCGAACTGGCCAGCCAGCTCAAGCCGACGGTTTTTCTCGGCTACGAGGCACTGCAGGCGCAGGGCAGCAAGGTGCTTGGCATTGTGCGTGGCGGCAAGCAGGTCGATCAGTTGGGCGAGGGCGAGGAAGGGTTGGTGATACTCGATCGCACGCCGTTCTACGCCGAGTCGGGCGGACAGGTCGGCGATACCGGCGAGCTGCGCAATGGTGCCGGTTATCTCGAGGTAGCCGATACGCTGAAGATGGGCGGCGTGTTCTTCGGTCATGCCGGCCGCTGGCGTGGTGCACAACCGCTGCGTAGCAGCGATGTCGTCGCGGCGAACGTGGATGCCTCGCGGCGCCAGGCGATCGTGCTCAATCACTCGGCCACCCATCTGCTGCACGCGGCATTGCGCCAGGTGCTGGGCGATCACGTCACGCAGAAGGGTTCACTGGTCGCGCCGGAGCGTCTGCGCTTCGACTTCTCGCACCACAAGCCGATGAGCCATGACGAACTGAACCGGGTCGAGGCGATGGTGAATGCCGAGGTGCGCCGCAATGCGGTCGCCGAGGTGCACAACATGGGTTACGACCAGGCGATCGAGTTTGGCGCGATGGCGCTGTTCGGCGAGAAATACGGCGATGAAGTGCGCGTGCTGAAGATGGGCGACTTCTCCACCGAATTGTGCGGCGGTACCCACGTCGGCCGCACCGGCGACATCGGCCTGTTCAAGATCGTCGGCGAAGCCGGCGTGGCCTCCGGCGTGCGCCGCATCGAGGCGGTCACCGGTACCGGTGCACTCGCGCATGTGGCCGATGAAGAACGTCGTCTGGGCGAGCTGTCCCAGCTGCTTTCCAGCAGCGGTGACGATGCGGTGGAAAAATTACGCCAGCTGTTCGACCGGCAGAAAAAGCTCGAACGCGAGCTGGACTCGTTGCGCAGCAAGGCAGCCGGCTCCGCTACCGCCGATCTGGCCGGTTCCGCGAAGGATGTCGACGGTATCAAGGTAGTTGCCGCACGACTGGAAGGGCTCGATGCCAAGTCGCTGCGCGACAGCGTGGACCAGCTCAAGCAACAGTTGGGCAACTGCGTGATCCTGCTGGCCGGTGCGGTCGATGGCCGCGTCTCGCTGATCGCCGGCGTGCACGGCAGCGCGCTGGGCCGGGTCAAGGCAGGCAGCGTGGTGGCGCATGTCGCGGCACAGATCGATGGCAAGGGCGGTGGGCGACCTGACATGGCCCAGGGCGGTGGCACGGATGCGCCAAACCTGCCGGCTGTCCTGGCGGCATTGCCGGACTGGATTGCCACTCAGTGAACGCAGCCTGCATAGGCCATTTGTCTCGGCCCCGGCGCATTGCGCGCGGTAATCAGGCTCAGTTAGTATCGACGGAGTGCCGACGCCGCCGGTATGCGGTGGCATCGCCAGTCAGGACGCTCAGGAGTGTTTTGGCTGTGAGCCGGGAAGGCGGTAGGGCCTTCGGCGGATCAATCGTCGAACTGCGGATGGACGGGCTCAGGGGTGAGGCGCCGTCGGTCTGCAGGCCTGTGACCAACAGCATTAAATGGAGTAGGAAATCATGTTGATTCTGACCCGCAGGGTCGGTGAGACCCTGATGATCGGCGACGAGGTGACCGTTACCGTTCTGGGCGTGAAGGGCAATCAGGTGCGTATCGGTATCAATGCACCCAAGACGGTTGCCGTCCATCGCGAAGAAATCTACCAGCGAATCAAGGGCGAAACCGAAGGCGGTAGCCCGCCGGAAGGTTCTGCCGAACACTGACCGAGCATTAAGGACTTTACCTTGACTGCGCCGGTCAGTATCCTAGCCGGCTCCGCAGCAATGCGGGAAAAACCCGGAGAGATGCCCGAGTGGCCGAAGGGGCTCCCCTGCTAAGGGAGTATAGGGTCAAAAGCCTTATCGAGGGTTCGAATCCCTCTCTCTCCGCCAGATACGCAAAGCGCCCCGCAAGGGGCGTTTTGCGTATCTGGCGGAGAGAGGTGGTGGACGAACGCTCCGGTTACTCAGCACAGCCTGTGCCTCGCCCTTCGGGCCATCGGCTGCGCCGATGTTCGCTTCGGCATCCTGCCTCCGCAGTCGACAAAATTGTCTGGAACACAACGGACAGCCGCAGGCTGGCCCCGCAGCGCGCAGCGCGGAGGGGTGAGGCCCATGGATGGGCCGAACAATCCCCCGCGGTCTCCATGAAACCGCGCTGTCTATCGAAGCGGCGTTTTGCGTATCTGGCGGAGAGAGGTATCTGCCTCGACGGCACTCCAAGCGCTTACACCACCCCACCCATGGCGCTACCCTTCACCATCCCCCACGCCATGATTACCCCATGTTCGCCACGTTGCCCACCCTGATCCGCATTCCGCTTGTCATGCTCCTGCTTGCAGCCAACATCGTGCTGCATGTGCTGCCGCTGTTCGCGCTGACCCTGGTCAAAGTGGTGCTGCCTATCCGCGCGATCCGGCTTGGGTGCTCGCACGCCCTGGTGGCCATCGCGGAAAGCTGGATCGCGGTGAACAGCCGGATGTTCGATGGCTTCACGCGCATCCACTGGCAAGTGGAAGGGCGCGACGGTTTGCGTCGCGACGGCAACTATCTGGTGCTGTGCAATCACCAGAGCTGGGTGGATATCCCGGTGCTGCAGAAGATCTTCAACCGGCGGATTCCGTTCCTGCGCTTCTTCCTCAAGAGCCAGCTGATCTGGGTGCCGCTGCTGGGGCCAGCCTGGTGGGCGCTGGATTTCCCCTTCATGAAGCGCTATTCGAAGGAGACGCTTGCCGCGTATCCGGAGTTGCAGGGCAAGGACATGGAAGCCACCCGCCGTGCCTGCGAAAAGTTTCGCCACATGCCGGTGTCGGTGATGAATTTTGCCGAGGGCACCCGTTTCACGCCGCTCAAGCATGATGCGCAGTTCTCGCCCTATCGATACCTGCTGCGACCCAGGGCCGGCGGCCTGGCGTTTGTGCTCGACGCCATGGGCGACGCGTTGCACGCGATTCTCGACGTCACCATCGTCTATCCCAACGGTCCCTGCACCATGATGGACCTGATCGCGGGCCGCATCCGCGATATCCGCGTGCACATGCGCGAGTTGCCAATTACCGACGAACTGCGCGGTAATTACGAGAACGATGCAGTGTTCCGCGAGCGCTTCCAGACGTGGGTGAATACGTTATGGAACGAGAAAAACGCGCAGATCGGGCGCATGCTTGAGTCAACCAGCACGACAACGACGGGAGCCTGAGTCATGCGCATTCTGGTAGTCGGTGCGGGCGCCACCGGTGGCTATTTTGGCGGACGCCTGCTGCAGCACGGGCGCGATGTGACCTTCCTCGTGCGCGAGGCGCGTGCGGCTGCCTTGGCGCGCCACGGCCTGGTGATACGCAGTGCGACGGGCGATGCCAGCCTGCCGGCACCGCCGACGGTGCTGGCGCGCGATCTGCAGCAGCCGTACGACCTGATCCTGCTGAGCTGCAAGGCCTACAGCCTGGAACAGGTAATGGCGGACATCGCACCCGCGGTGGGGCCGCAGACCGCGATCCTGCCGCTGCTCAACGGCATGCGCCAGCTGGACCTGCTGGATGCGCGGTTCGGTGCGCAGCATGTGCTCGGCGGCCAGTGCGTGATCGCCGCCACGCTGGATGCACAAGGCGCCGTGCAGCATCTCAACCAGTCGCACAGCCTCACGTTTGGCGAACGCGACGGCAGCATGTCGCAGCGCATGCAACAGATCACACAGGCCTTTGCGGACGTGGGTTTCGATTCGCGCCCGAGCACCACCATCTTGCAGGACATGTGGGACAAGTGGGTATTCCTGGCCTCGCTGGCCGGGATCACCTGCCTGATGCGTGGCTCGGTCGGCGATATCGCGGCCGCGCCCGGTGGCCACGATGCTGCTCTGGCATTGCTGGAAGAATGCCGGATGGTGGCGGAGCGCTCCGGTCATGCACCAGGTGAGACTACGCTGAAGCGCGCCCGTGGTGTGCTGACCGAGTCCGGTTCGACCCTGACTGCCTCGATGCTGCGCGACCTGCAGCATGGGCATGCGATCGAAGCCGACCACGTGATCGGCGACATGCTGGCGCGTGCCGACCGGAAGCATGACGAACGCTCGCTGCTGGCGATCGTCTACGCCCACCTGAAAATCTACGAGGCGGCCAGGCAGCAGTCACCAGCCGCATGAACGCTGCGCTGTAGGGCGGGCACTGCCCGCCGCTGTCGGGTACTTGAAGAAAAGCCGGCGGGCAGTGCC
>JBOHYM010000035.1:0-52392 GCA_050737735.1 Rhodanobacter sp.
GACACCGCCAACCCTCTGCCCAAACCCTCGATCTTCTCGCCCATCGCTTTGCTCCTGTCGTATCAGGCGCGTAGTGCAACGGGTTGATCTGACCAAGGGAACATGCGGTGGGCGGACGCTTACCGACCAGTTTTCCGATCTGCGTCGAGCCGGTGAAGGCGATCTTCTGAATGTCGGGACTTCTCGTTAACTCCGTCCCGACGACCTCACCAAGACCTGTCACGAAGTTGATGACGCCAGGCGGCAAACCGGCTTCATGAAAGCTCTCCATCAAAACCTGAGTTTGCATCGCGCTCATTTCGCTGGGCTTGATAACCACCGTGCATCCGGCAGCGATTGCTGGCGCCACCTTGATCGCGATCGAACCGGCGCTCGAATTCCATGGCGTAAATATGCCCACCACGCCGACCGGTTCCATCACGACTTTGGATGTTCCAACGGTTTTGACCAGATCGAAGTCCTTAAGAACTTCCTTGAAGTGCGAGAAAATGTTCGCAGCGAGGTTGTTGGAACCTATGGCTCGTTGCTGCGGAGCGCCGTATTCGAGAACGGTCGCTTCTACCAGGTCGTCCATCCTCTTGGACACCGATTCATGCAACCTCTGCAGATATTCCATCCGCTCTTCTTTGCTGGTTTGCGAGAAGGTCGTGAACGCTCGCTTTGCTGCTTCGATTGCCTCACGCGTGTCGATCTCGTCGGCGAGGGTGACCTTGCCGATGACCTCGTTGTTGGTCGGGTTGATCAGGTCAATGATTTGCGTTCCATGGGGTGTTACAAACTGACCGTTGATGTAGGCCCTATTGAACGTCGGTGTCGCGGTTACGGTTTTCATTTAACTTCTCCTGCTTGAGGTTGATAAGGGAGAACGCTTGCATCGATGCTCGTGTCGAAGTCGGTGGAGACACTTAGGTCGCGCCATGTGTTGTCGGTTGCTGAACGAGCAACCTCGACTCGCTGTGCCGCATCGACGGCATCGCTGCCAAGGAGGAGGCGCAATGGCGGATCGTCGAGACCGGCGACCTTCAAAAGAACTGCTGCGGCCTTTGCAGGGTCGCCCGGCTGCATGCCGTCAAACTCGCGTTGGCGTAAGGCCATCTGACCTACGGTTGACGCGTATTCGGGCCGTCCGTCACGAATTTTCGTCGAAGCACCCGCGAAGTCAGTACGAAATCCACCGGGTTCGACGATGGTGACCTTGATGCCAAGAGGCCCCACCTCGTTCGCGAGCACTTCTGAAAATCCTTCGACTCCCCATTTGGCAGCCGAGTAGGCCGCGCGACCAGGAGGGCCGAGCCGTCCACCGATCGAGGAAAACTGGAGGATGCGGCCAGTGCGTTGTTCCCGCATGATCGGAATAACGGCCTTGGTGACGATGATCACGCCGAACAGATTGGTCTCTATCTGTGCGCGGAAATCGGCGAGATCCGTATCTTCGATCGAGCCGATGTCGCCATACCCAGCATTGTTGACGAGCACGTCCAATCGGCCGAAGGTGTTGATGACGGCTTCAACGGCGGCACTCGCAGCGCGCTCGTCGGTCACGTCAAGAGCAACCGTGAGAACCTGGTCGCCGAAACGCGTCTTCAGATCGGCGAGTTGCTCGATCTTGCGCGCGGTGGCAACGAGCTTGTGACCAGCGGCAAGGACTGCTTCGGCGAGAGCTCTACCCAGACCGCGGGAACTTCCTGTAATGAACCACACTTGTGGCGCGGGCTTCGTCGGTACTTGGGTGTTGGTCATTGCGCGGTTCTGACGTGACATGGCAAATGTCCGAGGTTGGGATGGGCGTTACGATAGAGCGGCACCATTGACCTTACTAGTCGTATAATTAAGCATGAATCATTGAGAGATTTAGGATAATGAGGACATCTGGCCTGAGCGAGCTCGAAGCAGTACTCGCGGTTGCACGTCGCCGAAGTTTTCGAGCTGCTGCCACTGAGCTGAACGTGTCGACGTCGGCGCTCAGTCATTCGGTTGCAGTGCTTGAAACGAGTCTTGGCGTGCGGCTGTTCAACCGCACCACGCGCAGTGTTTCGTTGTCGGAGGCCGGCGCAGAATTCGTCGAGGGCGTGGCACCGGCGTTGACAGCGATACGTGACGCCATGGAACAGGCTGGCAGTTTTCGGGATACGCCCGCTGGCACGCTGAGGATCAACACGTCGCTCGGCGCGGCCAAACAGGTCATGCCTGTGTTCATCGACTTCCTGCGGCGATACCCGGACATGAAGTTGGACATCGCAACGGATGGTCGCCAGATCGACATCGTCGTTGAAGGGTTTGATGCCGGCATACGACTGGCACAGAGTGTGCCGCAAGAAATGATTGCGGTACCGTTCGGGCGGCCGCAGCGATTCACAGTCGTCGGCAGCCCTTCCTATTTCGCCGCGCACCCTAAGCCTTTGAAACCTTCCGATCTGATGTCGCACACATGCATCCGATTGCGCTCAGCGAGCGGAACCATCAACCAGTGGGAGTTTTCGCGTCGAGGGAAGAAACAGATGGTTGACGTGAAGGGGGTCGTGACGCTCGACGAACCAACGCTTATCCTCGAAGCGGTTCGCGAGAGTTTGGGGCTCGCTTATTTGACAGAATGGAATGTCTCAGCCGATTTGAAGACGGGCAAACTGGTGCAAGTTCTAACCGATTGGACACCGCCATTCGGTGACCTTTGCCTCTATTACCCCGGCCGTCGGAATATTCCTGCCGGGCTGCGCGCACTCATCGAGTTGATCCGAGAATCGCAGCCGTCGCGTTAGGTACGGGGTAGAACCTCCTGCAGGACTTCTCAATCCGTCGGCCACGTCGCAGCCTTCAGCGCCTCGCCATGCTGCAGCGGATGCAGGCCGCGGTGGCATCCATTCCCTTCCGATAGATCTTGCGACCATAACGCAGACATGCCGCCGTGATGCTGTTCGTCCCTGACGATTTCCGCTTTTGGTCGGCTTACTCCCGTTCGCGCACCAACTCGATCAGTGCACGCAGGCCGGCGGGAACGTGCCGATGGCCCGGGTAGTAAAGGCGCAGGCCGGGGAATGGCGGGCACCACTCCTCCAGCACGGGGATGAGTTCGCCGTTGGCCAGTTCGTTGTGGATATGCCATTCGGACATAAAGGCCAGGCCCATGCCGGCGCGGGCGGCCTGCCGTAGCAGCAGCATGTCGTCGAGTATCAGCCGGCCCGGTACATCGACCGCCACGGCTTCGCCACGACGCTCCAACTCCCAGTGATAGAGGCCGCCGTGCGACAGGCGCATGCGGATGGCCTGATGGGTGGACAGGTCCGCCGGTGACTGCGGCACGCCATGCTCGGCCAGATAGGCCGGCGAACCCACCACCACCATGCGCAGGTTCGGGCCCAGCGACACGGCCACCATGTCCTGCGGCACGCTTTCGGCCAACCGGATGCCGGCGTCGAAACCCAGTGCCACGATATCGACCAGTCGGGCCTCGCTGACGATGTCCACCGTCATCTGCGGATAGCGGTGCAGGTAGTCGAGGATCAGCGGCTGGAAGATCATCTGCGCTGCACCCGCCGACATGTTCAGGCGCAACGTGCCGGATGGCGTCGAGGGATCGCCGTGGATCTCTTCCGACGCGCGGCGGATCTCCGTCACGGCAGGCCCGATGCGTGCCACATAGTGCTGGCCGGCTTCGGTCAGCGCGACGCTGCGCGTGGTGCGGTTGAACAACCGCGACTGCAGACGCGCCTCCAGCCCGGCCACCGCGCTGCTCACGGCGGAGGTGGACATGCCCAATTCCTTCGCTGCCGCGCGGAAGTTGCCGCGGCGGGCCACGGCCAGCACGGCGTCGAGTTCGGTCAGGCCGGAGCGATGCATAGAAATTGTCCCGATTTTGTGGATGCCCCTTGCACGATACACCGGCTTATCAGGACGGTGTCACGCGCCCACACTGATCCTCGCCCCGGCAACGTCTGCCGCCCCTTCGAGGAGACATCCCCATGCAACGCATCGAGCACATCTACATCAACGGCGCCTTCGTGACGCCACACGGCACCGAGTGGTTCGACCTATACAACCCGGCCAGCGAAGAAATCATCGGCCAGGTGCGCCTGGGCGATGCCGAGGACGCGCGCCAGGCGATCGCCGCAGCGAAGGCTGCCTTCCCTGCGTTCTCGCGTACCACTCGCCAGCAGCGCATCGCCATGCTGCGGCGGATGGAGGCTGCTATGGCCGCACGCAAAGACGACTTGTTCGAAGCCATCGTCACCGAATATGGTGCGCCCGTTGCAATGGCGCGCTGGATGGCGGCCTACAGTCACCAGGTGATCGGCGAGGCCGCCGCCACACTGGCCGACTACGCGTTCGAGCACCGTGCCGGCACCGCCCAGGTCGTGATGAAACCGCTCGGCGTGGCCGGACTGATCACGCCCTGGAACACCAACGCCGGCTTCATCTGCAACAAACTCGCCACGGCCATGGCCGCCGGCTGCACCACGGTGATCAAGCCGAGTGAGATGAGCGCGCTGCAGACGCAGATCGTGATGGAAGCGCTGCACGAAGCCGGTTTGCCGCCGGGCGTGTTCAACATGGTCAATGGACGCGGCGACGTCGTCGGCACGCAGATCAGCGCGCATCCCGACGTGGCCAAGATCTCGTTCACCGGCTCCAGTGCCGTGGGTCGCGCGATCCTGCGCAGTGGCGCGGAGACGCTCAAGCGCGTCACGCTGGAACTGGGCGGCAAGTCGCCCACCATCGTGCTGGACGATGCCGACTTCGCCACCGCCGTGCCGCTGGCAGTAAGCGCCGGCTTCATGAACAGCGGACAGGCGTGCATCGCCGGCACGCGCATCCTGGTACCGGCATCGCGACTGGCCGAGTTCGAAGCAGCCATCATCGAGCAGGTGCATGCCACTCCCGCCGGCGATCCGCGCGACCCGGCCACCGCCATCGGCCCGATGGTCAGCGCCAAGCAGTGGCAACGCGTGCAGGGCTACATCCGTCGCGGCATCGAGGAAGGTGCCCGCCTGCTCGTCGGCGGCGAAGGCCGCCCGGACGGCATCACGCGCGGCTGGCTGGTCAAGCCCACCGTCTTCACCGACGTGCGTAACGACATGGTGATCGCGCGCGAGGAAATTTTCGGCCCGGTACTCACGCTCATCCCCTACCGCGACGAAGCCGAAGCCATCGCCATCGCCAATGACACGCCCTATGGACTGCATGGCTACGTGCTCACCGGCGACAGCGCCCGCGGCGCCAAAGTGGCGGCGCAGATCGAAGCCGGCCGGGTGCTGGTGAACACCCTCACCCACGAACCGAAGGCCCCGTTCGGCGGCTTCAAGCAATCGGGGATTGGACGGGAGAACAGCCACTACGGGCTGGAGGCGTATATGGAGTCGCAGGCCGTGGTGGTGGGTTAGCGGCAATCGGTGCACTTGGCAAGGAGCTTCCAAACAGCGAGGCGGGCCAACGCTTCATAACAGCGAAACAGGTCATCTGATGCCCACAAACAACAGCGGCGCCGTAGTGATACGGCGCCGCTGTTGTGCTGACGTACCCCCCTTTGCCTGTCCACTACGCATCTCCCCCATTCACACGCCTGAAACCACAACGCGCCCATGCTTCAGCTTCTACGTGTGCAAGGGGAGCACCTGGAAAGGTCGCCCGGACACTGATGCCGTCGATCGCGTATCGGCAACGGGCTTATGCAGTCCTGACTAGAGGATCACGTCATGTCGAACAAGCCAGCCATCATTCTCGTCCATGGTTTCTGGGGTGGCGCCGCGCACTGGAGCAAGGTGATTGTCGAGCTGACCCGCAGGGGCCATCGCGATTTGTATGCCGTGGAAAATCCGCTGACCTCGCTGGCCGACGATGCGGAACGCACGCGCAAGATGATTGCAGCCTGCAAAGGGCCTGTACTGCTGGTTGGCCATTCCTACGGCGGCGCGGTAATCACCGAGGCGGGCAATCAGCCCAATGTGGTGGGCCTGGTCTATATCGCCGCCTTTGCGCCCGATGCCGGCGAAAGCCCCGGTGGCATCACGGCGAAACATCCGCCCTTGGGCGCCGCGAATCTCGCGCCGGATGACGATGGCTATCTCTGGGTCAAGCAGGACAAGTTCCACGAAAGCTTCTGCCAGGATCTGAGCGCCGATGAAGGCCTGGTCATGGCGGTTACCCAAAAGGCGCCGCTGGCCAGCACCTTCGGTAACGAGATCAGCGAGCCGGCCTGGAAGCACAAACCGAGCTGGTACCAGATTTCCAGCGAGGACCGGATGATCGCGCCAGAAAACGAGCAGTGGATGTCTGGTCGGCTCGAGGCCAGAAAAGTCATCACGCTCAAGGCCAGTCATGCCTCGTTGGCGTCCATGCCGATCGAAGTGGCGACACTGATCGACGAGGCTGCCAGCGCGACAGGTACCTAGGCAGTCGCCGTACAAGGTTGGTGTAATCGACTCACAGGCGAGATGCAAACCTGCACCGGGTGTGCGCCGATCACTCCTCTTTGCGGCCACCGACGATGATGCGTGCATTGCGCTGCCAGGTGCAGTACGACCATGCCCAGTCGAGCATCACCACCAACCGGTTGCGGAAGCCGATCAGGAACAGGATGTGCACCATCAGCCAGAACCACCAGGCAATCACGCCAGACATGAGGAAGCCGCGGAGATCGACCACGGCGGCACCGCGGCCAATGCTGGCGAGGTTGCCGTAGTCGCTGTAGTGGAATGCGCGCGGTTTGCGGCCAGCCAGTCGGTCACGAATGACGCGGGCCACGTACGCGCCCATCTGCTTGGCGGCCGGCGCCATGCCGGGTACCGGCTTGCCGTCCTGCTCCACATGGGCGAGATCGCCGAGCACGAATACTTCCGGGTGCTCCGGCAGCGACAGATCGGGTGCGACCAGCACACGCCCGGCGCGATCACACGGCGCACCGAGTTGCGCGCCCAGCGGTGAAGCGGCTACGCCGGCGGCCCACAGCAAGGTGCGCGCCTTGATGTGCTGGTCACCCATCCGCACACCGTCCTCGCCGACGGCGGTGACTGCTGCGTTCAGATGCACGCGCACGCCCATGCGCTCGAGCTGGCGCTGCGCCTTCGCCGACAGCGAGGGCGGCATCGACGCCAGCACGCATGTACCGGCTTCGACCAGATGGATTTGCGCGGTGCGCGGATCGGCCACGCGAAACTCGCTGGGCAAGGTGTGGTGAGCGATCTCCGCCAGCGTGCCGGCCAGTTCGACGCCGGTAGGGCCGGCACCGATCACCACAAAGCTGAGCCAGGCCGCGCGCCGCGCCGGATCGGGCTCACGCTCGGCGAACTCGAACGCGTCGAGGATGCGCCGGCGGATCGCCAGCGCGTCGTTCATCGTTTTCATCCCCGGCGCATGACGCTCCCAATCGTCGTGGCCGAAATAGGCATGGCTCGAACCGGTCGCCACCAGCAGGTAGTCGTAATCCAGCTCACCGCCCACCAGGGCTACCCGCCGCTGTTGCACGTCGATGCTGCGCGCCTCGTCCATGCGCACGGTGACGTTGCGTTGCTTGCGCAGAATGTGACGCAGCGGAGCCGCGATATCTGGTCCCGACAATCCCGCCGTGGCCACCTGGTACAGCAGTGGCTGGAACAGATGGTGGTTGGTGCGATCCACCAGGGTGATACGCACCGGCGCTGAACGCAGCGCACGCGCCGCCCACAGGCCACCGAATCCGCCACCGAGAATCACCACATGCGGTATTGCCTGCGTTGCATTCATCCTTGCCTCGTCTTCAGTGTTCTGACTGTAGGACGCATCGGGCATCGATCCCGTGACAACCGCAGGCCTTCCGCCCAGCGCTAACGGCGGCCGTCAGCGGCGGCACTCAATCCAGCGTCGCTGCGTAGTAATCGCCATGCCGGCTGACCTGCACCGGCATGCCGAAGGTGGTGGATAGCGCGGCATCGGTGAGGGTGTCGGCCTTGCTGCCCTGGCGCAGCAGCTGGCCATCGCGCAGCAGCACCACGTGGTCGATCTCCGGCAGGATCTCCTCGACGTGATGGGTGACCAGCAGCAGCGTGGTGCCGCTGCGCGCCAGCTCGCGCAGGCTTTCCAGAAAGTGACGGCGGCTGGCCATGTCCAGGCCCGCGCACGGCTCGTCCAGCAACAGCGCCCGCGGACGATGCACCAGCGCCCGCGCGATCAGCACGCGCCGCGCCTCGCCGGTGGACAGGCTGGCCATGGCGCGGCCGACCAGATGCGTCGCATCGACGTGGGCCAGTGCCTCGCGGGCGCGCTCGTGCATCGCCTCCGTGACGTGGTGGTTCCGCGCCACGCCGCGGGCGGCGAAGAATCCCGACACCACGGCATCGAAGACTTCCACCGGCGTGTCGCTGGTGTAGTCCAGTTGCACGGCCGGCGACACGATGCCGAGCAGCTTGCGCAGTTCAGATACTGGCCAGCGCTCGTGGCCAAAGATGCGCACCGTGCCGCTGCCGTCGTCCCGCGCCAGCGGATAGAGCTGACGTGCCACAAGTTTCACCAGGGTGGACTTGCCCGAGCCGTTGGGCCCGAGGATGGCCGTATGCTGGTGCGCGGCAATGTGCAGGTTCAGCCGGTCGAGTACCAGCCGATCCCCCTGCATGACGCTGGCCTGATTGATCTCCAGCAAGGCGGCGTCGGGGCTGGGGGAATGAGCAGTCATATTGATGTTCATGACTTCAACCTTGCCTGCAGTCAGCGCGAACGGCAACACGACCATCCGCGCACGCGAGGTGTCCACGCCCCGCTAGCTTGTGACGAGTGGTACTTCGTCCAACGCATGGTATACGGGCAAGCCAAGCACCGCGGCATGGCGCACATCCTCGTCGGCGCCTTTGGACGTGCCTTCGATTCGCCAGACAGCATCGCAGCAACGCAGCAACCGGTGCGCTACCGGGTAGAGGAAAGACTCGCTGATGGTATCGCCCAGCATGGTCGAGCCCGCCTGACGAGCCAGCGGCAAAGCCAGCCACTCTCCAATCACCGGCACATGTCCGCGCTGGTATGAAGCCAGCGCGGCTTGCTCAAGCGCACGTAGATTGCGTGCAATCTTGGCCGGATCACCTTCGGTGCCACTGCGATAGGGGCCGGCGATAAGTATGAGTTGCGGCGTCACGGCGCACGCTCTGGCGTGGCGAACAGATACAACGCCGCGTACTGGAGCAGCATGATGGTCTTGCCGTCGACAATGTCACCGCGACGGACCATCGCCCATGCTTCTTCAAAGGGCATATCGAGTACCTCGATGTCCTCGCCCTCCGCCTCGATGCCCCCACCTGCGCCCACCTTTGACGCAGAGTCGTATTCGGCAACGAAGAAAAACAGCTTTTCAGTGACAGAGCCCGGGCTCATAAAAGCCTCGAAGACTTTGCGTACTTCGCCGATACGGTAGCCAGTTTCTTCTTCCACCTCGGCCTGGATCCGCTGTTCTGGAGTTGCGTGATCAAGCAAGCCGGCAGGTGTCTCGACCATCATGCCGTCGTGTCCGTTGACGTACGCAGGAAACCGGAACTGACGAGTCAAAACCACGCATCGCGTGGTCGGCTGATAAAGCAGCAAGGTGGCTCCATTGCCGCGATCGTATGTTTCCCTTTGCTGGCGTTGCCACGACCCGTCCGCACGACGGAAGTCGAACACCGTCTTCTTCAAGACATACCAATCGTCGGACAGCACCCGGCTATCGATCACCCGAACACGTTCAGCGGTTTCGCTCATGACACCGGCTCTCGTCTGGACAAGGGGTATTCAAGACCGTATCGTGTAATATCGTGCAATGTCAATTATTTTCGTGCAAAAGCCATGCTGACCACCCACCGGAAACAATCCATCCTGACCACGCTCAAGCGAGACGGCCAGGTCGTCGCCAAAGCGCTCAGCGAAGCCTTCGGTGTATCCGAGGACACCATCCGTCGCGATCTGCGAGAGTTGGCAGCTGACGGATTGCTGCAAAGAGTGCACGGTGGTGCCTTGCCATCTTCGCCGGCGTCGGCCGACTTCGCGAAGCGACAGCAGATCAGTACGGCGGCCAAATCAGCCATCGCACGCAAGGCAGCGGAATTGATATTGCCGGGACAGGTAGTGATTCTCGATGGCGGCACCACATGCGTTGAGTTGGCCCGGCATCTCCCGATGACGCTCCAGGCCACCGTTGTGACACATAGCCCCAGCGTGGCAGTTGAACTGGTCAACCATCCCGGCATTGAAGTGGTATTGATCGGCGGTCGCCTGTTCAAGCACTCGGTCGTCGCTGTCGGTGCCGCCGCAATCGAAGCTATTGGGCATATTCGAGCCGATGTGTATTTCATGGGGGTGACTGGCGTGCACCCTACCGCCGGATTGAGTACGGGCGATCTCGAAGAGGCTTATGTCAAACGTGCCTTGGCCGCGCAAGCAGCAGAAGTCGTGGTCCTGGCTTCCTCGGAAAAAATCAACGCGGCATCCGCCTATGTCATCGCAAAAGCCGCGACGGCAAACACTATCGTGGTGGATCGTGAAACGCCTGAAGCATTGACCAAGCCTTTGGCTGCCCTCGGGATCGGTATTCTCCTGGCCTAGTAGTCATCGAACAGAGCACCCTCACGGTGCACAAAGCCCTGGGTTCCATCCAGGCGTGACCTCCTGCCCTTGCCCTCCGCAGGCAAGAGGCGAATAATTCGCATGTTGCGATGCACAATCCCGTGTAACGTCACCTGAAGCGCCCGTGTTCCGACCCGCCAGACGGGTGCCGGAAAGAGGCGTCTGTTCCAGGAAACCGCTGCGTGAGTCTGTCGAGTATTGAGGAAGAGTTGGAAGCATCGGCCCTCCCCCAGCCCATGTTTCTCGACTACCGCGTGACCTCCCTGATCGTGGCCTGCGCCATTTTCATGGAGCAGATGGATGCCACCGTGCTGGCCACCGCGCTGCCCACGATGGCGCGCGATTTTCATGTCACCGCGCCGGCGATGAGCATTGCGATAACCATCTACCTGCTGGCACTGGCGATCCTGATCCCGGTCAGTGGTGCAGTGGCCGACCGCTATGGCAGCAAGCGCGTGTATGGCGCGGCGATCGGCGTGTTCGTGCTCGGCTCGATCCTGTGCTCGCTGACCCACAGCCTGCCGATGATGGTGGCCGCGCGCCTGTTGCAGGGCGCGGGCGGCGCGATGATGGCGCCGATCGGACGGCTGATCCTGCTGAGCACGGTGGAACGGCGCAACCTGGTGTCGGCGATGTCGTGGAGCCTGGTGCCGGCCTTTCTCGGTCCGATGATCGGGCCGCCGCTGGGCGGCTTCATCGTCACCTATCTGGACTGGCGCTGGATCTTCTACATCAATGTACCGATCGGCCTGCTCGGTTTCTGGCTGGTGCGCCGGTTCATTCCGGAGATTCCGCGTGCGGCGCAGCCAGCACGCTTTGACCTGCGCGGTTTTGCGCTGTGCGGGATCGGTTTGGGCTGCCTGCTGTTCGGGTTCGAGCAGATCGGACAGAACGCCGACCTGACCCACGCGCTGACTTTGCTGGCCGTGGGCAGCGCCTCCTGCCTGGGCTATCTGTGGCACGCGAAGCATCGCGCGGCGCCGCTGCTGGATCTGTCCCTGCTGAAGATCGACTCGTTCCGGCTGTCGGTGATCTCGGGTTCGCTGATGCGGGTGACCCAGGGCGCCCAGCCCTTTCTGCTGCCGCTGATGTTCCAGATCGGCTTTGGCCTGCCCGCGGTGCGCAGCGGCCAGTTGATTCTGGCCACATCGCTGGGCGCCGTGTTGACGCGCAGCGTGACGCCGCGCATCCTGCGCCGGGTCGGCTTTCGCCGGGGCATGCTCTACAACGGCATCCTGGCCAGCCTGGGTTATGCGGTCTGCGCGCTGTTCCGGCCCGACTGGCCGTTTGCCGTGATGTTCGGCTTGCTGATGTGCTGCGGCGCCTTCATGTCGTTCCAGTTTGCCGCCTACAACACGGTGGCGTATGAGGCCGTGCCGGCGCAGCGCATGAGTTCCGCCAACGGCTTCTACACCACCTTGCAGCAACTGATGCTCTCGGTGGGCGTGTGCAGTGGCGCGCTGATCCTCAAGCTCAGCATGGCCGCAGGCCACCACGCAGAACCACAGCTGCACGATTTCTCGCTCGCCTTCCTGATCGTCACCGTGATCTCGCTGAGTTCGACGTACTGGCATTTCGGGTTTGCGCATGACGCGGGGCATGAGTTGAGCGGGCATCGGAAAAGGTAGAAAGGGGAGCTGGATCGCGCGCTTTGTGCACGCCGCCGTTCAGCCTGCCGGCAGCTCCATTCACGGCGCGATCCCCGCTGTACCGCCATAACAGGCAAAATAGGCGGCTAGCCACGTGCGATGCCGCTCTTTCTGCATCTCACATCGCGCGGCCCTACTCGATCACGGATAACGCTCTTGAACACCACCACGCCCCTGCCTGACGACGCGGACACCACACTGCTGGAGCGCCTGCGCGCCGCGGCGGAACTGCTTGAATCGGTCGCAGCCGATCGGCAACTGCTGGACCGGCTGCCGGCAGATGACCGCCAGCGTCTGCATCAGGCGGTGGCGCAGGTCTATCACCCCGATCCAGGCGCACGCCGGATCAAGCTGAAGGCGGCCGAGAAGGCGCGGCATGCGTCGAAGATCCAGGCCGAGGACACCGTGCTCAACCAGACTGGCATCCGCGCGCTGCGCCGCCGGCCGGTGTTCACCACGCCGAATGTGCATGCACCGCTGGGCTTCGAGCCGCACGATGTCAACACCGATGCGGATGCCACGCAGCCGCGCGAGTCGATCGAACCGAAGCACTGCTATGTGTGCAAGCAGAAGTATTCGACGATCCATTTCTTCTACGACCAGCTGTGCCCCACGTGTGCGGCGTTCAACTACGCCAAACGCACCGAACTGGTCGACCTGCACGGGCGCGTCGCGCTGCTGACCGGCGGTCGCGTGAAGATCGGTTATCAGGCCGGCCTGAAGTTGCTGCGTGCCGGTGCCGAGCTGATCGTCACCACGCGCTTTCCGCGCGATTCCGCAGCACGTTATGCCGAGGAAGCGGACTTCGGCGAATGGGGCCATCGCCTGCAGGTGTACGGACTCGATCTGCGTCACACACCGAGTGTGGAAGCGTTCTGTCAGGAGCTGGTTGCCACACGTCCGCGGCTGGACTTCATCATCAGCAACGCCTGCCAGACCGTGCGCCGTCCGCCAGACTTCTATGCACACATGATGGACGGCGAGACGGCCGCGCTGCACGACATGCCGGAGCATGTGCTCAAGCTGGTCGGTCACTACGAGGGCCTGCGCGGCTCGAACATCCTGCCCGAGGCGGGCGCATCGGCGAACCTGCTGGCTGGCCGCGCAGCGGAACTGCCCGGCCTGACCCGCGCCGCCGAACTGTCGCAAGTGCCGCTGCTGCCGGAAGAACTGCTGGCGCAGAGCCACTTGTTCCCCGAAGGCCGGCTCGACCAGGACCTGCAGCAGATCGACCTGCGCCAGCGCAATTCATGGCGGTTGCTGATGGCCGAGGTGCCTTCGGTGGAATTGCTGGAAGTGCAGCTGGTCAACGCGATCGCGCCGTTCATCATCAACGCGCGCTTGAAGCCGCTGATGCTGCGCACGCCCGAGCGCGACAAGCACATCGTCAACGTGTCGGCGATGGAAGGCCTGTTCTACCGCAACTTCAAGACCACGCGGCATCCGCATACCAACATGGCGAAGGCCGCGTTGAACATGATGACGCGTACCTCGGCCACCGATTACCACAACGACGGCATCCACATGAACAGCGTCGATACCGGCTGGGTGACCGACGAGGATCCAGCCGAGCTCGCGGCGAAGAAGGTGCTGGAGGAACGCTTCCACCCACCGCTGGACATCGTCGACGGCGCCGCGCGCATCGTCGATCCGATCATCAGCGGCATCAACAGCGGCGAGCACGTGTGGGGGCAGTTCCTGAAGGACTATCGACCCACCGACTGGTAAGCCTGAGCACGGCCGCTACGATCCACAAGTAGCGTCATTTCGCTTCCACGCTGGGGCGCCTGAAATCGCTGCCGGGCTTCCATTGCGGGAACGGCGTATCCATCTTCGCGAGCTTGCTGCCAACCATGTAGAGCAGCCGCAGGTCCTGCACCATGCCGCGCAAGTCCCAGTTCGGATCGAACACATCGCCGGGCTGGTGGTAACGGTTCGCGATGTAGTCGTCGTAGGCCTTGCGGCCAGCCGGCACGCCACCATCGAGCAGATCGAGACCCGAGCGCGCATACAGCACCGGTACGCCAGCCCTGGCGAAGTTGAACTGGCCTGAGCGCGCGAAGAAGCCCTGCTTCGGCAGCGGGTCCGGCGTCAGCGCGCGACCCTGCGTCCGGGCCGCCTCGACCAGATAGCCGTCCAGTAGCGACTGGCCGTAGCCGATGACCGCGATATCGTGACTGGGACCAATGACCGTCAGCGCATCCATGTCGATGTCGGCAAGGGTCAGGTCCAGCGGTATCAGTGGATGATTGACGTAATAGTGCGAACCGAGCAGACCCGACTCCTCCATCGTCAGTGCCAGGAACAGCACCGTGCGCGCCGGCTTGGGTCGGCGATGCGCGAACGCTTCGGCGATCTTCAGCAGGCCAGCCACGCCCGAAGCATTGTCGACGGCACCGTGGTAGATCTTGTTGCCGTCCCTGCCCAGATGGTCCCAGTGCGCGGAGTAGATGATTGCTTCGTAGGGGCGCGTGCTGCCGGGCAGTTCGCCGACCACGTTGTTCGATTGACCACGACTGATACTGCTATCGATCGCAATGCTGGCCTTCGCATCCAGTTCGGTCGCCTTGAAGCCGCGCGTGTCGGCGCTTTTCCTCAGCGCGTCGAAATCGGCACCAGCATCGGTAAACAGCTTTCTCGCCGCGGCCGTGGTCAACCAGCCAGCGACAGGCAGCCGTGGCGTCGGGTCCTCGCTGGGCGGCAGGCTGAACTGCGGACCGCTCCAGCCGGTCTGCACCACGTTCCACGGATAACCTGCCGGTTCGGTGTCATGCACGATGAAGGCTGCGGCGGCACCATGGCGTGCAGCTGCATCGAACTTGCTCGCCCAGTGTCCATACCAAGTCAGCTCGCGCCCCTTGAACAGCATCGGATCCTGGCTGCTCCAGCCCGGATCGTTGACCAGCATCACGACGGTCTTGCCCTTGAGGTCCACTCCCGCGTAATCGTCCCACTGCTGATCGGGCGCATCGACACCGTAACCGACGAAGACGATCGGCGAGTCCTTGATCTCGGCATGCGGCGCGTTCGCCGGCGAGCCCACCACCATCTCGTTACCAAAGGTCAGTTCGGATTTGTCCTTGCTGCCGTCGATGACAAGTCTGACCTGGTCGGGATGCTGCAGCGTGGCCTGCACGTACGGTACCCCCTGCAACCAGCTGCCGTGGTTGCCGGGCTGCAGCCCGATGCGCTGGAACTGCCGGATCAGGTAATCGGTGGTGCGCTGTTCGCCACGACTGCCGGGCGCACGACCCTCGAACGCGTCGGAGGCAAGTGCCTTCACGTGCTCGCTTACATCCGCTGCAGTAATGCCCGGCGAAAACGTCGCATCGGACTGGCCGGCATTCCTGCCGTCAGCCGAATGGTGATGGCATGCAACCAGAAACAGACTGATGACAGCGGTCAACCACAAGCGATGCACAAACGCTTCCCCCGAAGACGAGGGAGCGAATGTACTCAGGTGTCTGCAGTGGCCGCAACACGCATGAAAAAACGCAAAATATTGCGATCCGATCAGCGGCTCGTGGCTGCAGTGGAGCCTTGGTGACAATCGGTTTTATCGCCGGATCAATCGAGCCCCTGCTCAACCGATAGCTGCGAATGTCGGTATGGCAAATGCCGGCACGGCATCTGCCGCGCGCAAGCGGCTACGGCCGTGACGCCAGCCGTCCACGAACGTGCGCAGCTTGCCGCCGACGACGGCAACCACCGGATACGTGGACAGCCGGATGGCCGGGAAGGTGCCAGGCGACATGGCCAGGCCGATCTGATGCTCGGCGCGCATTCTTGCCGCCTTCGCGGCAAACCAGGCCTTGGGACCGGCCAGCAGCACACCCGAGTCGGATTCCGCCTGACGCGAACTCTCGATGCTGCGGCGCAGATGGGCCAGATGGATCTCGCTGAAGGCCTGGCTCAGGGCGGCAATCCTGAAAGGAGACGCGGCGAATTCATCCAGCAGGCTGCCCAGCATGGCGGCAACACGCAGTGCGATCCGGCCATTCGCCTGCTCCACGGGTGACGCGCCGGCCGGCACCTGGTACGCACCTTCGATGGCGTCGACGAGGGTGTGGAACTCCGCCTGATTGAGCGGGCGATGATCCAGCGGCGTCTTGCGCCGGTCGATCAGCCACGCCTGATCGACCGCAGCAAGGGCATGCGAACGATGGGCCGCACGATGGCGTGCATCCTCCATCGACAAGCCGTCGGCCACCAGCTGTGCGGTGAGGGCTTCCCGAGTCAGCGGCTCCGGCCGCACTGATCCGTCACGCTCGTACCAGCGGCGATATTCCAGCGTGGTCGCATGAAAGAGCGAGCGCGGCGGCCGCACCGAGGCACGTGCCTCAGCGGCATAATCGAGTGCCGGCGCGATCGGGCGCAGCCCTGTAGAGCAGGCCGCCAGCACGCGCCCGAACAGCACTTCGGCGGTGACCAGGTGTTGGTGATAAGCCGCGTGCCGCTCGTTGTCGTCAGCGACAGGGAAATAGACAAACCGCAACCGGGGTGCGCGTGCCGTCTTGCTGGACTGCCCGAAACCCGGCTGGGTACCCCGGCACCCGATGGGTGGAGCGCGATGTGCGGTAGGCAAACCGGCCAGCATCGCGTCGATGCCGGCACTCGAAAAAACGGGAGATTGGGCCGATACGGCCTCTTGCACGCTCACATCAACTGCTACTGCTCGCACACTGCAACCTTCTTCGCCGGTGCGACCACAACGCCCATCTCCGCAAGCGCCGCGTGTCGCTGAAGCACATCTCATGACCATCCGTTCCGGATAGCTTTGATGTCACCTTGGCATTCCGCGGAGTTCAGAAGTGTGAACCGGCCTGCAGTATCCGCAGCTGACCCCGGCGGGATGGCTAATCTGGCGAAGTAGGTGCATGGCGCGATACGGCAACAGTCCGTTCCGTCGTTGTTCCCTGTGTTTGCGCACGCATCGGATCTATCTTGGTGGCTGTATCCACAGTTGCAGGAACCATCACCATGATTGAACGCAGACCTTTCGACAGCCTCGGCGGCGCTGACCATGGCTGGCTCAACGCGAAACATCATTTCTCCTTTGCCGGTTATCACGACCCGAAACGCATGGGCTGGGGTGCGCTGCGCGTGTGGAATGACGACACCATTGCCGCGCAGAGCGGCTTCCCACCACATCCGCACGCGGACATGGAGATCATCACCTATGTCCGCGAGGGCGCGATCAGCCACCGCGACAGCCTGGGCAACGCGGGCCGCACCGCCGCCGGCGACGTGCAGGTGATGAGCGCGGGCAGCGGCATCACCCACAGCGAATTCAACCTCGAATCGGGCACCACGCGCATCTTCCAGATCTGGATCATCCCGGATCAGCAGGGCAAACCGCCGTCCTGGGGCGAACGGTCGTTCCCGGTAGGCGACCGCTCCGGCCGTTTCGTGGCACTCGCCAGCGGCTTCAAGGAAGACACTGACGCCCTGCCCCTGCGCACCGACGCGCGCGTGCTCGGTGCCACGCTCAAGGCTGGCGAAGCCACGGAGTATGCGATGGCCCCTGGTCGCTACGGCTATCTGGTGCCGGCGAAGGGGTCGGTCGAACTCAACGGCATGAATCTGGATGCCCGCGACGGCGCGGCGATCCGCGACGAAGCGGTACTGCGGGTGACCGCGCTGGAAGACGCCGAACTGGTGCTGGTCGACGTCGCGGCCTGACGCCTTCCACCCGCACCGAGGCCCCTCGATTTCTGGCATCGATGTCGGCATGTCGATTTCGTCATCTCCCGCTCGTCATAACCATGAAACCCGCTGCGAACATGGAGACGAACGATGACGACCCTGCCCCCGCCCGTGTCGAGGGAAACCTGGCTGGCCGCCCGCAAGCAGTTGCTCGAAGCCGAGAAGACAGCCACCCGCGCCCGCGACGCACTGAACGCGCAGCGGCGCACGCTGCCGATGGTGGCAATCGACAAGGACTACGTGTTCGACACCTCCGAGGGTGCGGCGAATCTGCTCGGCCTGTTTGAGGGACGGCGCCAGCTGATCGTGTACCACTTCATGTTCCACCGCGACCGCGGCGAAGGCTGCCACGGCTGCTCGTACCTGGTGGACAATATCGGTCATCTCGCGCACCTGCACGCGCGCGCGACCACCTTGGCGCTGGTCTCGCGCGCACCACTGGCGGAGCTGCAGCGCTTCAAGGAGCGCATGGGCTGGCAGCTGCCGTGGTATTCGTCCTGGGACAGCGATTTCAACTACGACTTCCACGTCACACAGGACGAAGCGGCGGCCCCCATTGAGTACAACTACCGCGACAAGCCCGAGCTGATCGCGCGCGGCCACAACTATCATCTGGAAGGCGAGCAGCCCGGTCTTAGCGTGTTCCTGCGCGATGGCATGCGTGTCTACCACAGCTATTCCAGTTACGGTCGCGGCTTGGACCTGTTGCTCACCACCTACAACTATCTCGATCTCACACCGTTCGGCCGCGGCGAGAGCTGGGGTGGCATGCCGGACCTGGATGGCAAGGGCATGGACTGGACCCGGCTTCACGACCGCTACGAGCATGACCAGCAGGATTACGCGGCGTCCATCGGCCTGCCAAGCCGAACTGTCGGTAGCTGCTGCGGAGAAACGTCTTGAGCACACACCCCACCGATAACTCGACCGCCACGACAACGATGTCGCACGATGGGCGCTGGCTGGCGCTCACCGTGTTGTGTTTGGGTGTGCTGATGATCGTGCTGGACACCACGGTGGTGAACGTGGCGCTGCCGTCGATCCGCGCCGATCTCGGCTTCTCCGAAGCCAATCTGGCGTGGGTGGTGAATGCCTACATGCTCACCTTCGGCGGCTTCCTGCTGCTGGGTGGGCGTCTGGGTGATCTTTATGGCCATCGCCGACTGTTCCTGCTCGGCATCGCGTTGTTCACACTGGCTTCGCTCGCCTGTGGGCTGTCCGACACGCAAGGCCTGCTGGTGGCGGCACGCGGCGTGCAGGGACTGGGCGGCGCCGTGGTCACCGCCGTGGCGCTGTCGCTGATCATGAACCTTTTCACCACACCGGCCGACCGCGCCAAGGCAATGGGCGTATACGGTTTCGTCTGCTCCGGCGGCGGCAGTCTCGGTGCGCTGCTTGGCGGCGCATTGACCAGCGCGATGAGCTGGCACTGGGTGTTCCTGATCAACCTGCCGATCGGCGTGGCCGTGCTGCTGCTTTCACTCCGGCTGCTGCCGACGATGCGCAGTACCGCAGCCCATCGGCATCTGGACGTGGCCGGCGCAGTGAGTGTCACCACCGCGCTGCTGCTGGCGGTGTATGCGGTGGTCAACGGCCATGCGGCTGGCTGGATCTCGCTGCACACGCTGGGGTTGCTCGGCGGAGCGGTCGCGCTGCTGGCGATCTTCCTCTTCGTGGAGGCGCAAGCACGGGCGCCGCTGATCCCGCTGGGGCTGTTCCGGCTGCGCAATATCGTGGTGGCCAACGTGGTCGGCGTGCTGTGGGCAGCGGCGATGTTCGCCTGGTTCTTCCTGTCTGCGCTGTACCTGCAGCTGGTGCTGGGCTACAGCCCGCTGCAGGTGGGGCTCGCCTTCCTGCCGGCGAACCTGATCATGGCCGCGTTCTCGCTCGGCCTGTCGGCGAAGATGGTGATGCGCTTCGGCATTCGCTTGCCGCTGGCGGCAGGTTTGTTGTTGGCCGCACTCGGGTTGGCGCTGTTTGCGCGGGCGCCAGTGGAGGGCCACTTCGTGATGGACGTACTGCCCGGCATGCTGTTGCTCGGCGTCGGCGCCGGTATCGCGTTCAACCCGGTGCTGCTGGCAGCCATGAGCGACGTGGCGCCCAGTGAGTCGGGGCTGGCCTCCGGCATCGTCAACACCGCTTTCATGATGGGTGGTGCGCTGGGCCTGGCAGTCCTCGCCAGTCTCGCCGCCGCGCGTTGCGACCGCTTGCTGGTCATCGGGGTGGCACACCCGGCCGCGTTGGTGGGCGGCTACCAGTCCGCCTTCCTGGTCGGCGCGCTGTTCGCCGCGTTGGCTGCCCTGCTCGGTGCCGCCCTGCTGCGCCCAAGGACAGGTGCAGCGACACACGCTGAAGCCGCATTGCCGCGAGATCGGCTTTCACCCCAAAGCGCGGAGGATGCATGAACTATGTCGATGGCTTCAAGCCGATGCTGCAGCTCTGAGCGCTGGCTCTTGATGTCATGATCCATCGCCGCCAGTGTGGCGGGGTCCCCCGCACGGAGCGGCACCATGTCCATCATGCAAGCCATCGAGATCACCCACCCTGGCGCTCCGGACGTACTGCAACTGACACAGCGGCCGATTCCACGCCCCGGCGCCGGCGAGGTGCTGATCAAGGTGGCCGCCGCCGGGGTCAACCGGCCGGACGTGTTCCAGCGCCAGGGCCACTACGCGCCACCGCCGGGTGCGTCCGATCTGCCGGGGCTGGAGGTGGCGGGCACCCTGGTTGAAGGGAATCTGGCCGGTGACAATCCGTTTGGCCTCAGGCACGGCGACGCCGTATGCGCCCTGCTCGCTGGCGGCGGTTATGCCGAATATGCGGTGGCACCGCTGGCCCAATGCCTGCCGGTACCGGCAGGATTCTCGTTGGTCGAGGCGGCGGCACTGCCGGAGAACTTCTTCACCGTGTGGAGCAACGTGTTCGAACGCGGCCAGCTTGGGCACGGCGAAGGCGGCGCACATGAAACCCTGCTGGTGCAAGGTGGTTCCAGCGGCATCGGCGTCACCGCGATCCAGCTGGCACACGCCCTGGGGCATCGCGTGTTCGCTACCGCCGGCAGTGCGGAGAAATGCGCGGCGTGCGAGAAACTGGGCGCGGAACTGGCCATCAATTATCGCGAGCAGGATTTCGTCGAGGTGGTAAGGCAGGCCACGGCAGGCCGCGGTGTGGACGTGATCCTCGACATGGTCGCCGGCGACTACATCCCGCGCGAGATCGATGCGCTGGCCGATGGCGGCAGGCTGGTTTTCATCGCCACGCTCGGCGGCAGCAAGGCGGGTATCGATGCCGGGACGATCATGCGGCGTCGGCTCACCCTCACCGGCTCGACCCTGCGGGTACGCCCCGTCGCGTTCAAGGCCGCGCTGGCCCGCCAGCTGCACGAAAAGGTCTGGCCACTGCTTGAAGCGGGCAAGCTGCGCCCGGTGATTCATCAGGTGTTTCCCGCCGCCAAAGCCGCCAGCGCGCATGCCCTGATGGAGAGCAGCGCGCATATCGGCAAGCTCGTGCTGCAATGGTGAACCGAGGTCGCATGTTTTCGGAAATCACGAATTCGAGCGCAAGAGTCGGAGTGCTGCCCGCGCCCGCGATACGTAGATTGGGCAGCACGAGATGAACCGCTGGAAGGAGCACCCATGAAAGCCTCCGTGAAAAATGCCGAACTGGCCGCCGCCACCCTCAACGATCCGCGCTGGGCTGCCGTGCAGAGCCATGATGTACGTGCCGATGGCACATTCTTCTATTCTGTCAGGACGACGGGTGTGTATTGCCGCCCCTCCTGTGCAGCCCGTCCGGCACGACCGGAGAACGTGGCGTTCCATACCACGGCGACCGAGGCCGAACGTGCCGGCTTTCGTCCATGCAGGCGCTGCAAACCCGATCAGCCGTCGCTGTCGGAGCAGCACGTGGCCAGGGTCACTGAAGCCTGCCGCTCGATCGAAAGTGCCGAGATGGCACCGACACTGGAGCAGTTGGCGAAACAGGCCGGTCTGAGCCCGTTCCACTTCCATCGCATGTTCAAGGCCGTGACCGGAGTGACACCAAAACAGTACGCCACCGCACATCGCACCCGTCGCGTGCGCAGCGAACTGGGACACAGCGATACCGTGACATCGGCGATCTACGACGCCGGCTACAACGCCAGCAGCCGCTTCTACGAAACCGCCAACCAGGTATTGGGCATGACGCCGTCCAGCTACCGCGCTGGCGGCATCGACAACGATATCCATTTCGCGATCGGCGAGTGCTCACTCGGCGCGATCCTGGTCGCACAGAGTCAGCGCGGCGTCTGCGCGATCCTGCTCGGCGACGATCCGGATGCGCTGGCCCGCGATCTGCAGGATCGCTTCCCGAAGGCGAACCTGATCGGCGGCGACCGTGCGTTCGAACAGCTGGTGGCGCAGGTGGTCGGC
The DNA here is from genome assembly GCA_050737735.1 of Rhodanobacter sp. Classification (GTDB taxonomy): domain Bacteria; phylum Pseudomonadota; class Gammaproteobacteria; order Xanthomonadales; family Rhodanobacteraceae; genus Rhodanobacter. Next base: position 22,319 of record JBOHYM010000035.1, read on the forward strand.
TTCGTCGAGGCTCCCGCGATCGGCCTCGACCTGCCGCTGGATGTACGTGGCACCGCGTTCCAGCAGCGTGTCTGGCAGGCGTTGCGTGGGATTCCGGTCGGTACAACCGCGAGCTACAGCGAGATCGCCGCACGCATCGGCTCGCCACGTTCGGTACGCGCCGTGGCCCAGGCCTGTGCCGCGAATACGCTGGCGGTTGCGATCCCGTGCCATCGCGTGGTGCGCAACGACGGCGGCCTGTCCGGCTACCGCTGGGGTGTGCAACGCAAGCGTGCGCTGCTGGATCGCGAGGCCTCGCGGTGAATGCCCAGCCATGTGGCACGAATGCCGCCGCAACCGATGACACCGATGCAAGGCTGCAGGCGTTCGAGTGGACCCGAATCGCCGACGAACTCGATGCGCAGGGCTGTGTGATGCTCGAAGCGTTGCTGTCACCGCAGGAATGCTGGACCCTCGCCGACCTTTATGCCGACGAGTCGCCGTTCCGCAGCCGTGTGGTGATGGAGCGACATGGCTTCGGGTGTGGCGAGTACAAATATTTCAGCTACCCCTTGCCGGCACTCGTCGCCAGCCTGCGCAGCGCGATCTATCCACGCCTCGCGCCGATCGCAAACCGCTGGAATGCGGCGATGGGCATCGCCGTGCGCTATCCAGCCACCCATGCCGAATTCATCGAGCGCTGCCATGCGGCCGGCCAGTTGCGCCCTACTCCACTGCTGTTGCAGTACGGCGCGGGCGACTACAACTGCCTGCATCAGGATCTGTACGGCGAGCATGTGTTTCCGCTGCAGCTGGCGATCCTGCTGTCCGAGCCTGAGCACGATTTCAGCGGCGGCGAGTTCGTGCTGACCGAGCAGCGTCCGCGTATGCAGTCGCGCGCCGAGGTGGTACCGCTGCGCCAGGGCGATGCGGTGGTGTTCGCAGTGCACCAGCGGCCGGTACAAGGTACGCGCGGCAGCTATCGGGTGAACCTTCGCCATGGCGTGAGTCGCGTGCGTGCCGGCCATCGGCATACGCTCGGCATCATCTTTCACGATGCCACATGAATACGGCAGATCTGTTCGGCAACGTGACCAGTCCCGTGCGCCGGGACGAGCCACTATGCGATGGCGCGCTGGTGCTGCGCGGATTCGCCCTGGCGGATGAGGCCGCGCTGCTACGCGCGCTCGACACGGTAGTCGCGCAGGCGCCGTTCCGGCATCTGGTCACACCCGGCGGATTGCGCATGTCGGTAGGCATGACCAACGCCGGGCCGCTGGGCTGGGTCAGCGATCGTCGTGGTTATCGCTACGACCCGATCGATCCGCTCAGCGGCAAACCCTGGCCCGGATTGCCGAAGGCATTCCTGCAACTGGCCACGGCCGCCGCGGCACACGCCGGGTTTGCCGGCTTCGTGCCGGATGCCTGTCTGATCAACCGCTACGAGCCGGGTACACGGCTGAGCCTGCATCAGGATCGCGATGAGCACGATCTCGGACAGCCGATCGTGTCGGTCTCGCTGGGCATGCCGGCGGTGTTCCTGTTCGGCGGCATGCAGCGCACGGACCGAGCGATCCGGGTGCCGCTGGCACACGGCGACGTGGTGGCCTGGGGCGGTCCAGCGCGGCTGCGCTATCACGGCGTGCTGCCGCTCAAGCCGGGCCATCACGAGGCGCTTGGCGGAATCCGTATCAACCTGACGTTTCGCAAGGCCGGATAGGGCCGGAATGCCACCCGGCTCGACCAAGGTGCAAGTGCCGTCCTCGACACGACTTGCTACCCTCGTCGAATCGACTCATCGCGAGACAGGCATGACCATCCATGGCATCCACACCATCGACACCGGTTTCGTGCGGCCGCAATTCGACGCGGCGTACCTGATCGTCGAGAACGGCCGTGGTGCGTTCATCGACTGCGGCACCAACTACGCCGTGCCACGCATGCTGGCCGCGCTGGCGGACGCCGGGATCACTGCTGCGGAGGTGGACTGGCTGATCCTCACCCACGTGCATCTGGATCATGCCGGCGGTGCCGGCGAGCTGATCGCGCAGTTGCCGAATGCGCAGCTGGTCGTGCATCCGCGTGGCGCGCGGCACATGATCGATCCGTCGGTGCTGTGGGCCGGGGCCAGTGCGGTCTACGGCGAAGCAGTGATGGAACAGACTTACGGACGGCTGCGCCCGATTGCGGCCAATCGCGTGATCGAGGCCGCGGATGGCCACGTAGTCGATCTCGCCGGACGGCCATTGCGCTGCATCGACACACCCGGCCACGCGAAGCATCACCTTACCGTGTTCGACGCGCGCGCGAACGTGTGCTTCACCGGCGATGTCTTCGGCCTCTCGTACCGCGAATTCGACACCGCGAACGGGCCGTTCATCCTGCCCACCACTTCACCAGTGCAATTCGACCCGGATGAACTGCATGCCTCGATCGATCGCCTGATCGCCTTGCGGCCCGATGCGATGTATCTCACCCATTACAACCGGGTCGGCAATGCCGGCAAGCTGGCAGCCGATCTGCATGAGCAGATCGACGCGATGGTGGCACTGGCGCATGCCGCGGATGGGCGGAAGGATCGTCACGCGGCCCTGGCTGATGCGTTGACCGATCTCTACGCCGGACGCGCCGAGACGCATGGCTGGACGCAGGGCCGCGAAGCGCTCACCCGGCTGCTGCACATGGATATCGAATTGAACGCTCAAGGGCTCGAAGTATGGCTCGACCGTCTGCGCGCTCAAGCCACCCGCGCGCTCAGATAGACACGCCAGATCCTGCGGCACACATGACTGCGTGGCTCACCAACGGAAGTGACGCCGGACGGGGCAGCACGCGGGGGGAAATGTGCGAATCATGCCAGCCGGGTGCCGTTCGGCACCGGGCGCTCGATCGCGGTGACCACCACGCCGTCGTCGGTAGGAAACCCGGTGAGCAGGAATTGCGAACGGAACGGGCCGATCTGCTTCTCGGGAAAATTGATCACACCGACGATCTGACGACCGACGAGTTGTTCGGCGCCATACAGTGCGGCGATCTGCGCACTGGTCTTCTTCTCACCGTAAGGGCCGAAATCCACCCACACCTTCCAGGCCGGTTTGCGTGCCTCGGGGAACGGTTCCACCCGCGTCACCGTGCCGGCGACGATCACTACCTTCTCGAAATCGGCCCAGCTGATTTCACCCGCCTGCTCACTCATCCTTCCAACCTCGTCTTCAGCCAGTCGCGGCCTTGTTGCCACCAGTAAGTCGCCTGCGCACCAAGATAACCGAACGGCCGGTGCGTGCTGCCCAGACCGTAGTCGGCAAACTGCTTCCAGTTATCATCACCCCCGGCAATGGCCGCCGCCAGCAGTTCACCGGCAGCACAGGTCGGCGCCAGGCCATGTCCGCCGAAGGCCTGTCCCCACCATAACCCGTTCCCGTTGCCGCCGATCTGCGGCATCTGGTGGCGCGCATAGCTCATCAGGCCTGACCACGCATAGTCGACCTTCACACCCTTCAGCTGCGGAAACACCCGCAGCAAGTCCTTCGTCAGCAGCCGTTGCACCGCGTTCGGCGAACGGTTGCGGATCGAGATGCGCCCGCCCCACAGCAACCGTGTATCCGGCAGGGCACGGTAGTAATCGAAAGCGAACCGACTGTCGTAGATCGCGGCACGAGTGTGCAGACAATCGTCCAGTCGATCGCCCAGCGGTTCGGTCACCATCACATAGGTGGCGATCGGCAGGATCGCGCGATCGATGGATCGTTGCAGGCCAGCCAGGTAACCGCCACAGGCCAGCACCACCTGATCGGCCAGCAGCTCGCCCTGGGCAGTGCGCAGGCGCCATTGCAGGCCCTCGCGGCTCAGGCTGCGCACGCCGCTGTGCTCATGGATGCGTACACCGTGCCCGGCCGCAGCCGCAGCAAGCCCGATCGCATAGTTCAATGGATGCAGATGCAGCGCGTCGCGTTCGTACAGGCCATCGTGGTAACGCTCGCTGCGAACGAGTCCACGCAACTCATCCTGTGGCAGCCATTGCCATTGCGCACCATAATGTTCGGCCAGTAACTGCTGGCGCTGGCGCAGCACACCGGGATCGCGAAACCAGTTGGCCCAAATCACGCCTTGGTCGACCGCATCGCAGGCGATCGCGTAATCGGCGATGCGTTGGCGAATGCGCTGCACCGCCTCGGTGGTGAGCTTGAACAGGGCCTGCGCACGCGGCGCGCCCAGTTGCTGCAGCAACGATTGCTCGCCCAGCGAATAGCCGCCGAAGACAAAACCACCGTTGCGGCCGGAGGCACCAAAGCCGACCTGCTCGCGTTCCAGCAGCACGACATCGCGCACGCCGCGTTCGGCCAGACCGAGCGCGGTGTTCAGTCCCGCATAGCCGCCACCGACGATCGCCACGCGTGCATGCGTGCGACCCTGCAACGGCGCGAAGGGCTCGTACGGCGTGGCCGTGGCGCGGTAATAGGAACTGGCCGGGGATGGTTTCATGCAGCAGCAGTAACTCCCACCTGTACCTGTTGCTGATCAAGCATAGCCCGCGGCCGGACTGACCGATATGCGCACGGTGCGTGGCCGTGCGCATGATGGCTGGCTCAGCGGTGACTCAGATCTTGTGAAGAAAACCACTTCCTGTGGTTTTCTTCTATCGCGAGTCCGGTACACGCCCGGACTCGCTCACGCGAATCAGTCATTTGCATGACTGATCCGCGACCGGCCATCCGTGGCCGGACTGAGAGGTTGAATGTCATAACCTCTCAGAGTTGATCGAGGAACGCGCGTACCGTCGGTGCAAGCTTAGGGTCCTGCATCGCCATGTGCATGGTGGCGCGCACCAGGCCGGCCTTGTTGCCGCAGTCGAAGCGGGTACCTTCGAAGCGATAGGCCAGCACCTTGCCCTGCTCCTTCAGCAGCGCCTCGATCGCATCGGTGAGCTGGATCTCGCCACCGGCACCCGGGGTGGTCTGCTCCAGCAGCTGGAAGATACGCCCCGGCAGCACATAGCGGCCGACCACGGCCAGGTTCGACGGTGCATCGGCGGGCTTGGGCTTTTCCACCATGTGACGGATCTGCGCACTGCGTTCGTCGATGCGCGTGGCATCGACGATGCCGTACTTGTCGGTCTCGTTGTGCGGCACTTCCTCCACCGCGATCACGCCGGCATGCTGTGCCTCGGCGAGTTCGGCCATCTGGCGCAGCGCGCCCTTGCCGGTGCCGATCGCGCCGTTCCAGATCAGGTCATCGGGAAGCACCACCCCAAACGGTTCATCCCCGACCACCGGCTTGGCGCACAGCACGGCATGGCCCAGGCCCAACGCCTCGGGCTGGGTCACGAAGATCGCCCGCACGTGCCGCGGCAAGGTGCCCTGCACCAGCGCCAGCAATTCGTCCTTGCCCTTCTCCTGCAGCTTCGCTTCCAGCTCGTAGGCCTTGTCGAAGTAGTCGGCGATCGCGTGCTTGTAACGGTTGGTGACGAAGATCAGGGTGTCGGCGCCGGCATCCACCGCCTCGTCCACGGCGTACTGGATCAGTGGCTTGTCGAGTACCGGCAGCATTTCCTTGGCGACGACCTTGGTTGCCGGCAGAAAACGCGTGCCGAGGCCCGCCACGGGAAACACCACCTTGCGCAGAGGCTTGCTCACTTACTGCTCTCCAGTTTCATTACGGCGGATCGACACCACGTTGTCCGGCTGTGCTGATTCGCTCCAGCGAAACGAGGGCAGCAGGCTGGACACGCAGCGTCGAAGCTCTTCTTCATCGAATACGTCGACTGCGTCGGCAGCCTTGCGCAGCAGCGCCTCCAGCAACTCCCACGACACCTCGCGATGCTGTGCGAGGAAGATCTTGGCATGCGCGGTTGCACTGTAGTTTTCCAGCGGATGGAACAATTCCTCGAACAATTTTTCGCCGGCACGCAGTCCGGTATAGACAATCGGAATCTCACTGCCCGGCTTCTTGCCGGCAAGACGGATCATCTGTTCGGCCAGGTCGCGAATCCTTACCGGCTCACCCATGTCGAGTGCGAAGATCTCGCCACCCTTGCCGATGCTTGCCGACTGCAGGATCAACTGGCAAGCCTCGGGGATCGTCATGAAATAGCGCGATATCTCCGGATGGGTCACGGTGATCGGTCCACCTGCGCGAATCTGTTCCCGGAACAGCGGCACCACCGATCCGGCCGAATCCAGCACGTTGCCGAAACGTACCGTCATGAAACGGGTGTTGGCGTGTGCATTGAGGTTCTGGCAATAGATCTCGGCAACGCGCTTGCAGGCGCCCATCACGCTAGTCGGGTTGACCGCCTTGTCGGTCGAGATCAGCACGAAACACTCGACCCCAACCTCATGTGCCGCATCGGCCACCGTGCACGTGCCCAGCACGTTGTTGCGGAACGCCGCGCGCAGCTGTCCCTGCAGCATCGGGACATGCTTGTAGGCCGCCGCATGGAACACCACTTGCGGCCTAGTTTCGGCGAACGCTTTGTGCATCGCGGCCTGGTCGCCACAGTTGGCCAGGATGCCTTCGAGAATCAGCTCCGGGAAATCCGCACGCAACTCCTGGGTAATGCGATACAGGTTGTATTCGCTCTGCTCGACCACGATCAGTGAGTGCGCACCGAGCCGGGCCACCTGGCGGCACAGTTCCGAGCCGATCGAGCCACCGCCACCCGTTACCAGCACACGGCGCATGGTCAGGGTCTCGCGAATCGCGGTCCAGTCCAACTCCACCGCATCGCGGCCGAGCAGATCCTCGATCGCCACTTCCTTGATCTGGTTGAACTGCGCTCGACCAGCCACCACGTCCTCCAGCCGAGGAACCGTCCGGTACGGCAGATCGGTGGCATCGCACAACGACACTATCCGGCGCATTTCGGTGGTCGTGGCGGCCGGCAGCGCAATCAGCAACATGTCGACCGCAGCTTCGCGCGCAATTTCGGGCAACTGCTCGAAACGGCCCAACACTGGATGGCCGTTGATGCTGGCGCCACGCAAGCTGGTCTTGTCATCGACGAAACCGACTACGGCATAGCGGTTATCGCGACGCAGGTCGCGCGACAGTGCCTCACCCGCTCCATCCGCGCCCACGATCAGGACCCGCTTCGCGACCTGATTGTGCAGCAGGTCGTTGCGGCTGTCCTTCCAGTAGCGATAGATCAGTCGAGGGCCGCCGAGCAGCACCGCCAGCAGGACCGGATAAAGCAACATCACCGAACGCGGCACACCGTCGAGGCGGTTATAGAGGAAGAGCGCCAAGTAGATCGCCACTCCACCCATCACCACCGCGCGCAGGATATTCCACAGATCCGGCAGGCTGGCAAAACGCCAGACGCTCTTGTACAGCCCGGTCCAGCGGAAAATCAGTCCCTGCACCAGCAACACGATCGGGAGTTCAAGCAGCTGATAGCTGACGATCTCGTCCGGCTTCAAGGCATAGCGCAACAGCTTGGCGATCCACCACGCCAGCGCCGCCATCGCCAGGTCGTGCAGCACGACCGCGACGCGCGGATGAATGAAACCGACAAGTTTACGCAGTGACATGGCGGGCCTTGAAGGGAGGGCGTCGCAGACAGCGACGTTTCAGCGAAAGCCACAAGGCTGCCGCCACAAGATAAGCAGCCATGGTAATCGGCAGCGCCAGCCGCAGATGACTCCAGGCCAACCAGCTCAACGGTGCCGCAACCAGCAGATTCCAGGCTAGATATCCCACGCCTGCGCCCGCATGCGTTCCGCCCCGGCGCACCAGCCACTGGTACAGATGCTCGCGATGCGCAGTGTACCAGCGGCGCCCGCACCACATGCGCGTGAGCAGGGTCATGCTGGCGTCCACCACGAACGCCGACGACAGCAGCAACGCCGGCCACAGCAAATCATGCTCGATGCGCCACAGCATCGCGCTGAACGCAAAGATCAGCAGACCGACACTGCCGCTGCCGACGTCGCCCATGAAAATCCGTGCGGGTGGCCGGTTGTAGCACCAGAAGCCCAGCGTCGCCGCCGCCAGTGTCGCTGCCGCCAGGGCCAACGCCGGCTGTGCCGCTCCCCATGCAAGCCCTGCCAGACCGACGGCCACGAAGATGACCTGTTGCGCCAGCAGGCCATCAATGCCGTCCATGAAGTTGTGCAGGTTGATGCTCCAGACACCACCCGCCAGCAACAACGGTAACCACCATGCCGACAAGCCCGTCGTCAGCATGGCGGCGGAAAACCCGAGTACGGCCAGCAGTTGCATCGCCAGCCGCGGCAGCACCGGCAACGAACGGTGATCATCCCACCAGCCTGCCAGCGCCACCAGGATCAGCGCGCCCAGCAGCCCGGCGATCACGCTGGACGGCCACGCCACCGGAAAACTCCAGCAGATGCCGGGCAGACAGACCAGCATCGCCACCACGATGCCGATGCCGCCACCGCGTGGCGTGGGTAGCTGGTGCGAGCGGCGTTGCCCCGGCTGATCGAGCATGCCACGCCGATGCGCATAACTGATCGCGCCGCGCACCAGCAGCAACGTGATCACAAAGGCGGCGAGCAACCATCCATTGGCCATCACGATCCTCATCTCATTCGCTGGCGACGCCGTGGATCGGCCGGATCGTGCTCCAGCTCTTGCAGCTGGGGCATTGCCAGTGATGCGCCTTGGCCCCGAAGCCGCAACGGCTGCAGCGGTACATCGCCTGGCCCTCCAGCAGCTTTCTCGTCAGGTCGCGCAGGATCAGGAAATTCTCACGCGCCTCGCCCTCGATCTTGTCCATGGTCGCGTCGATCAACGCCATCAGGCCGCGCACGGATGGGCGCAGGCGCAGCTGCGAGGTCAGGAAGTCGATCGAAGCCCGTTCGCCGTCACGTTGCCGGTACAGCTGGGTCAGCGCCAGTACTGGCGAGACACCGTGATAGCGGCTCAGCATCTCGCGCAGGAAAGCCTCGGCGCGTTCCATCTGCTGCGAACGTGCGTAGCTGTGGAGCAACGGCGGCAGGATCTCCGGGGTGAACGCGACGTCGGCCTGGATCGCCGCCTCGTAGGCAGTCACCGCCTCGACATGCTGGTCGTCCTCGGCGTGCAGCCGCCCCGTCAGCATGAAGGCGCGCACGCAGTCGGCCTGGCACTTGAACGCCTGGCGCAGATAATCACGCGCCTCGGCACGCGCCCCATGCTGGCGCGAGCGGTCGGCCAGTTCGCAATAGAACTGGGCAATCATCGGCGTCTCGTCCTCGCCGGTCATCACTTCCAGCCGGCGCGCATGTTCGATCGCCTTGTGCCAGTCGCGCTCATGCTGGTAGATCGCGATCAGGTGACGCAGGGCCGATGGGGCATGCGCATCCATCGCCACCAGGTCGGAAAACAGCGCCTCGGCGCGATCGAGCAGGCCGGCGCGCATGTAGTCCTCGCCCAGCTCCAGCAAGGCCACCGTCTTCATCGCATCGGACAGACCGGGACGCGACACCAGATGCTGGTGCAGGCGGATCGCCCGATCCACCTCTCCGCGACGGCGAAACAGGTTGCCCAGGGCCAGATGGGTTTCCACCGTGTCGCGGTTGTATTCGGCCAGCTTGAGGAACACCTCGATCGCCTTGTCCTGCTCCTCGTTGAGCAGGTAGTTCAGGCCACGGAAATAATCCGAGGAGAGTTCGCTGACTTCGGCACCGGAACGACGTGCACCGACCCGACGGGAGGCCCACCAGCCCAGCACGAAGGCCGCTGGCACCAGGGGAACCAGCACAGACACGAGATTCATGGCTTGACCGGCGGCCTCTTGTCGGCACGCCATGGTCGGCGGCGCTGCCCCATGCTCACGCCCAGCCATGCGGTAAGACCACCGAGCAGCCAGCCGATCACCAGGACGCCGAGCAAGGCAGCCCCCTTGGGCAAGTGCACCTGGGCAAACCCGAGGTCGTAACCGACCAGATCGGCGTTGAGCGCGCCCAGCACCACGCCGGCCACGATGAAGATCACAAGAATGAGTATGGCGAGCAGTCGCATATCCAGACTTTACCCGATTGACCGCGACCGGCACAGGCAGTGCTCGCGATCGATGCGACGAAGATTCAGGACAGCATCCTGCCTGCGCTCGATCTGCATGAAAAAAGGCAGGCCGACTCGCGTCGCCTGCCTTCGATAAACCTCGTATTGCAAACTCAGCCGGATGGCTGATCCAGATCCAGATTGACGCGTTCGCGCAATTCCTTGCCTGGTTTGAAATGTGGCACGTGCTTGCCGGGCAACGCCACGGCATCGCCCGTCTTCGGGTTGCGACCCATGCGCGGCGGCCGGAAATGCAGCGCGAAGCTGCCGAAACCACGCACCTCAATGCGCTCGCCTTGAGCCAGCGCCTGACTCATCTGCTCGATGACGCTCTTGACAGCCATCTCGACGTCGGCAAACGCAAGATGGGTCTGACGCTTCGCCAGCGCCTCGATCAATTCGGATTTGGTCATGGGACCCCAATGTCCGTGACGTGAAACAACGGGGCGGCGATACACCGCCCCGTGTCAGGCTTTGCAACGATCAGTCGGCCTTGTCGAACTGCTCTTTGAGCAAGGCGCCAAGCTTGGTCGTCCCGGTGGATGCAGACGCGTAGTCGACAGCCGCAACCTCCGGCACATCTTCCTCGTCCTTCGCGCGGATCGACAGCGCCAGCTGGCGACCCTTGCGATCCATGCCGGTGAACTTGGCTTCGACCTTGTCGCCCACCTTCAGATGCAGCGTGGCATCCTCGATGCGCTCCTTGGCGATGTCGTTGGCGCGCAGGTAACCCTCGACGCCTTCGCCCAGATCGATCACTGCACCCTTCGCATCGACTTCCTTGACGGTGCCGTTGACGATGGTGCCGCGCGGATTCGCTGCCATGAACTGGCCGAACGGATCCTGCTCCATCTGCTTGATGCCGAGCGAGATGCGCTCACGCTCCGGATCCACGGCCAGCACCACGGCCTCGATCTCGTCGCCCTTCTTGAAGTTGCGCACCAGATCTTCACCGGACATCTGCCAGGAGATGTCGGACAGGTGCACCAGACCGTCGATGCCGCCGTCCAGGCCGATGAACACGCCAAAATCGGTGATCGACTTGATCTGACCGGAAACCTTGTCACCCTTCTTGTGCATCGCTGCGAAGGCTTCCCACGGGTTCGAGCGGGTCTGCTTGATACCCAGCGAGATGCGGCGACGCTCCTCATCCACGTCCAGCACGGTGACTTCGGTCTCGTCACCGACCTGAACCACCTTGGCCGGATTGACGTTCTTGTTGGTCCAGTCCATCTCGGACACGTGCACCAGGCCTTCCACGCCCGGCTCGATCTCGACGAAGCAGCCGTAATCGGTGACGTTGGAAACCTTGCCGAACAGGCGGCTGCCGACCGGGTAGCGGCGGGCAATGGCGACCCACGGGTCGTCGCCCAGCTGCTTCAGGCCGAGCGAAACGCGGTTGCGCTCCTTGTCGTACTTCAGCACGCGCACGTCGAGCTCGTCGCCGACGTTGACGACTTCAGACGGATGCCGCACACGCTTCCACGCCATGTCGGTGATGTGCAGCAGGCCGTCGATACCGCCCAGATCCACGAACGCGCCGTAGTCGGTGAGGTTCTTGACGGTGCCCTTGACCACGGCGCCTTCGGTCAGGCGCTCGAGCAGCTGCTCGCGCTCGGCGGAGAACTCGGTCTCGACCACGGCGCGGCGGCTGACCACCACGTTGTTGCGCTTGCGGTCCAGCTTGATGATCTTGAACTCGAGTTCCTTGCCCTCGAGGAAAACCGGATCGCGCACCGGACGCACGTCAACCAGCGAACCCGGCAGGAACGCGCGGACGTCCTTGATGTCGACGGTGAAGCCGCCCTTGACCTTGCCGGAGATGAGACCAACGATGGTCTCTTCCTTGTCGAACGCATGCTCGAGGTCGTCCCACACCATCGAGCGCTTGGCCTTCTCGCGCGACAGCTTGGTTTCGCCGAAACCGTCTTCCAAAGCTTCGAGGGCAACCTTCACCTCGTCGCCTACCTGCACCTCCAATACGCCCTCTTCGCTCTTGAACTGCTCGATCGGGACGATGCCTTCGCTCTTCAGGCCTGCATTGATCACGACGACGTCATTGCGGATTTCCACAACGATGCCGGTGACGATGGCGCCGGGCTTCAGCTTGGAGATAGCCTGTTGGCTCTGTTCAAACAGTTCGGCAAAACTTTCAGTCATGTTGATTCCATAGTGGGAAAAGACCGTTGCCCGTTGCGCTTGTTGATGGGTTGCGCACGAACTTCACGATCCACCGGTTGAGGGTGTTTCAGGTGGTTCCTCGGAACCGACCGTCGTCACCGTTGGCCAAAACCTCCTGCCGCGGCAGGAGCGCAGAAACCATCGCGCAACCCGATCTATGGCCGATCAAGGCTGCACGACGGCAAGTACTTTCGCGACGACCTCGTCGATGTCCATCCCGGTGGTGTCCACCAGCACGGCATCCTCGGCAGGCTTGAGCGGCGCGACCGCACGCGATGCATCGCGGCTGTCACGCGCCTCAATTTCGCGCTGAAGGCCGCCAAGTGTAACGCTGAGTCCCTTTTCCTTCAACTGCTTATAGCGTCTTTTCGCACGTTCGGCGGCACTGGCGGTGAGGAAAACCTTGAATGCGGCATCCGGGAAGATCACCGTACCCATGTCGCGCCCGTCGGCGACCAGTCCGGGTGCCTTGCGAAAGCCCAGCTGCAGCGCCACCAGGGCCTCGCGCACCGAGGGCATCGAGGCGATCGCCGAGGCCGCCGCGCCGGCGGTTTCGGTGCGCAGCTCGTCGGTGGCGTCATGGCCGTTGACGATCACCCGCGTCCCGTTGCTGTCGCTGGCGGCGCGAAACTGGATTTTCGTGCCATGGGCACAACGGGTGACTGCCTCCACATCGGACAGGTCCAGCCCGGCCATACCGGCGGCATAGCCCACCGCCCGGTACAGCGCCCCTGAATCCAGCAGCCGCCAGCCCAGATGTTCGGCGACCAGCGCGCTGATCGTGCCCTTGCCCGATCCCGACGGCCCGTCAATGGTGAGTACGGGTACGGGCGGGGCATGGCTCATGGCAAGATCCTGGCTGGGCGGTGGAAAGCGGAAGTTTAACGCGTTGACCCCGCCAGGAACGCGTGCTATCTACCCCACCTCCTTGAACGCAAGCCAGCCCAATCCAGCCTTATGACCGATCTTCGCCGCGAATTCGAACAAGCCGCCGAGGATATTCAGCAATTGGGTATGCGTCCCGACAACGACACCCTGCTGAAGCTCTATGCCTTGTACAAACAGGGCTCGGAGGGCGACCTGCAGCGAACCCAGCCGGGATTCTTCGACTTTGTCGGCACCGCCAAGCACGCGGCCTGGGCGCAGTTGAACGGTGTGCCCGAAGAGGAAGCGATGCGCCGCTACATCGCGCTGGTGCACCAGCTGCTGGCGTGAGCCTTAGAGCCTGTTTACGATCGCCACGCATAAGCGGCGCTTGCTTTTCTGCACCCAACACCGGCACATTCATACGATCGTTTGATCCGGTCCCGGTCGCATGAATTATCCGAAGCTGTTCGCTCCGCTCGATCTGGGCCATCTCACCCTGCCCAATCGCATCCTGATGGGGTCGATGCATACCGGGCTGGAGGACAAGGCCAGCGACTACGACAAGCTGGCGGTTTATTTTGCAGCGCGCGCGCGTGGTGGCGTCGGGCTGATGGTCACCGGCGGCATTGCGCCGAGCATTCAGGGCTGGCTGAAACCGTTCGGCGGCCGGCTCACGATGCCCTGGCACAAGCCGCGGCACCGCAAACTCACGCATGCCGTGCACACCGAGGGTGGACGGATCTGCCTGCAGATCCTGCATGCCGGACGCTACGGTTATCACCCGTTGTCGGTGGCACCATCGAAGATCAAGTCACCGATCACGCCATTCACACCACGGGCGCTGTCGTCACGCGGCGTGGAACGCACCATCAACGACTTCGTGCGCTGCGCGAGACTGGCCCAAGACACCGGTTACGACGGTGTCGAGGTGATGGGCTCGGAAGGCTATCTGATCAACCAGTTCATCGCCGCACGCACCAATCAGCGCAGCGATGGCTGGGGCGGCGATGCGACCCGCCGCATGCGTTTCGCCATCGAGATCGTGCGACGCACGCGCGCCGCGGTGGGGCGCGACTTCATCATCATCTACCGGCTGTCGATGCTCGACCTGGTCGAGGACAGCCAGGACTGGAGCGAGATCGTGACCCTCGCCAAGGCGATCGAAGCGGCCGGCGCCTCGATCATCAACACCGGCATCGGCTGGCACGAGGCGCGCGTACCGACCATCGTCACCAGCGTGCCACGCGGCGGTTTTGCCTGGGTCACGAAAAAACTCAAGGGCGAGGTGACGATCCCGTTGATCACCACCAACCGCATCAACATGCCGGACGTGGCCGAACGCATTCTGGCCGACGGCGAAGCCGACATGGTCTCGATGGCGCGCCCGCTGCTGGCCGACCCGGACTGGGCAAACAAGGCCAGGGCCGGCCGCAGCGAGCGCATCAACACCTGCATTGCCTGCAACCAGGCCTGCCTCGACCATGTATTCCAGAACAAGCGTGCCAGTTGCCTGGTCAACCCCCACGCCTGTCACGAAACCGAACTGCGGATCGAGCCTGCCAGCGTGCGCAAGCGGATTGTCGTGATTGGTGCCGGTCCCGCAGGTATGGCCTGTGCCAGCACGCTGGGCGAGCGTGGCCACCAGGTGACGCTGATCGACAAGGCCAGCGAGATCGGCGGCCAGTTCAACTACGCCAAGCAGATTCCCGGCAAGGAAGAGTTCCACGAGACCCTGCGTTATTTCCGCCATCGGCTGGGCGATGCCGGCGTCAAACTGGAATTGAGCCGCACCGCCGACGCGACATCACTGCATGCCGACGGCTATGAGGAGGTGGTGATCGCCACGGGCATCACGCCGCGCAAGGTGAGTTTTCCCGGCAGCGACGATCCACGGATACTGAGCTACCTGGATGTACTGGCCCATCACAAGCCGGTAGGACCCCGAGTGGCCATTATTGGCGCCGGCGGCATCGGCTTTGACGTCGCCGAATTTCTGGTCGAACACGCGCCCTCACCCACCACCGACGTTGCGCGCTGGACCCGCGAATGGGGTGTGGACATGCAGTTGGCGCAACGTGGTGGCCTGCAGAAGCCGCAACCGGAAGCACCGTCGCGGCAGGTCTGGCTGCTGCAACGCAGCGAGGGACGCCCCGGCGCACGGCTCAACAAGACCACCGGCTGGGTACACCGGGCCACGCTCAAGGCGAAGCAGGTGAGCATGCTGGGCAACGTCAGTTACCGGCATTTCGACGATCAGGGCCTGCACATCACCGTCGACGGCAATGCGCAGATTCTGCCGGTCGACCATGTGGTGGTCTGCGCCGGTCAGGAGCCGAACCGGCAACTGGCCGACGAACTGATCGCAGCCGGCCTGAAAGTGCACGTCATTGGCGGTGCCGATGTGGCCGCCGAACTCGATGCCAAGCGCGCGATCGCCCAGGGTGTTCGGCTGGCCAGCCAGATCTGAATCCAGCGTCCAGTGCATTCAGAAACGCCGCCACCGCTGCCTTGAGGGCAGCGGTGGCGGAAGTACAAAGAAAAGCGCCCCGCAGGGAAGACGCATCGATATGGGCTCAGGGGGGGAGTTGAACCGGATATCGTATTTAGCGTCGCTGCGGGGCGAGGGCCGCCGCCACTAGGGGGAGGGGAAGTGGCGGGACGAAAGGGAGTTTATGATCGACACGATAAAGTATCAAATATATATTTAGTGCCTTATTTATTCGATTTGCCTATATGTTTGATTTCCGCCAGCTACGCTATTTCATCGCCGTCGCCGAGGAACTGAGCTTCACCCGGGCGGCACTGCGCCTGCATATCTCCCAGCCACCGTTGTCCCAGCAGATCCAGTCGCTGGAGCAGGATTTGGGCGTACGTCTGCTCGAACGCAACAAGCGCAACGTGGCGCTGACCGAACCCGGCCGCATCTTTCTGGAGCAGGCCCGGCAGATCCTGGCCAAGGCCGACGAGGCCCGCAGCCATGTCGTGGCTGCCGCTGCCGGCTACAGCGGCCAGTTGCGGCTGGCTTATACCGTTTCGGTGTCGTTTCATCCGGCATTGCCGCAAGCCTTGCTGCGCTACGGCCAGATCGCACCGAACGTACGCCTGCATCTCAGCGAGATGAATACCGAGCCCCAGTTCGCTGCGCTGCTGGCCGGCCAGATCGATGTCGGCTTTGTTCGCGACGAGCCGATCCATGCACAGGACGCACGCAATCTGCGCCTGAGAGTGATCGACCGTGAAGCCTTGCTGCTCGCCCTGCCCTCAGGCCATCCACTATCGGGCCGCAGCAGCCTGCGTCTCGCCGAGGTGGCCGGCGACGCTTTCGTGTCGCAGCCGCGCGAACTGGCGGCCACGCTGTACGACCGACTGGTGAAACTGGCGACCAGGGCAGGCTTCCAGCCGTCGATCATCCAGCATGCGCAGCAGATCAATGGCCTGCTGGCCCTGGTTGCCGCGGGCTTGGGTCTGGCGCTGGTGCCAGCCAGCATGCGCGCCGTGCGTTTGGCCGGGGTCAGTTACGTGCCGCTGGAGGACGCCGATGCCTACCTGCTGCTGGCGGTGGCCAGTCGCGTCGACGATCATTCACCGGTGCTGCAGCAGTTCCTGTCCACCGTGGCCGAATCGGCTGTCACACCAAGCTTGTGACAAGACTGACAAATAGTTATACTTGCGCGCTTACATTTTCGTTTAGTGTCAGGAGCTGGCCGTGAAGGTGCTTAACTCTTTGAAGTCCGCCAAGGCGCGGCACCGCGATTGCAAGATTGTGCGTCGTCGCGGCAAGGTGTTCGTGATCTGCAAGAGCAATCCCCGTTTCAAGGCTCGTCAGCGCTGATCCCAGCGTTAGCGAGTCATGAAAAGGCCGCACATGTGCGGCCTTTTTTGTGCCCTGCATTTGGCCACGCATGGGAAGCACGGCACACCCTTAGCCGGGCGGTGACATCCGGCGGCACGATAAGCAGAAAAGCATCCCGGACACGAACAGTGAAACCCAGTAATCGCTGGGTGCCGGACCCCACCAGTGGATATGCCACGGGATGTAGCGTGGCGTGAAATGCGCCAGACCATAGGCTGGGTTCAACACGAACCACAGAAAGTCCTCGGTGATCCAGAACAGCATGATGCAGGCGAACACGCGCGCCTCGGCACGCCAACTCCAGCGGCCGGTGAAGATCAACGGGAAATGGAAAAACAGTCCCATGCATGGGAAAAGCCACGCGTGATAACCGGTCATCGGTCGGCCGCCCCAGAAAATATCCAGCAGCCAGTGATGCTCGATGCGCCATGTCGGCAGATTCGCCGCCCAACCGGCAGCACCCTCGATCTGGATCTCCACGTTGGCGAAGAAAAAAGCCAGCAGGACGGTCCAGCCGAGCGTCAGCACCAGTGTCAGGGGGCGCATGGAGACTGGCGCTTCTCCTGCAGGCAAGAGTCGTTGATCCAGCTGGCGCACGCTCAATGATCCACCGACGTAGCCACTGACTGGCGGCTTTCAAGCTGGGCCTGCACGATCGCCAGTACACGCTGCGCCGCCTGCGGCTGTCCCAGACGACGCGCACATTCACGCATCTGCGCCAGACGCTCCGGCTCGGCCAGTAATTGACGCACCCGGTATTCAAGCGAGATCAGGTCGATCGCCTTGAGCGCCGCACCCTGCTCCAGCACGTAGTCCGCGTTGCGCTCTTCCTGACCAGGGACTGGCGCATACACCACCATCGGCACGCCCATCGCAAGGCACTCGGAGGTGGTCAGGCCACCGGGCTTGGTGATCACCAGATCGGAGCAGGCCATCAGCCGTGCCACTTCATTGGTGAAGCCAAACGGAAACAGCCGCCCCGGATATTCCGCTGCATGAACCTTCAGTTTGGCCAGTGCTGCCTCGTTGCGGCCGGCCAGCACGATCAGCTGGAAGTCGTGTTCGAGCCGCATCAGCGTAGCTGCCACCTCGTCGAGCTTGCCGACGCCGGCACCACCGCCCATCAGCATGATGGTCTGTCGCGCTGGATCGAGGCCGAAATGCTCGGCGCAGACCTGGCGATCCTGGGGCTGGGTGAACTCGGGCATGACCGGGATGCCGGTGGTATGGACACGTCCCGCTTCGATGCGGTTCGCCTTCATGCGAAAGGCAATTTCATCGCTGGCGGCGAAAAAACCCGTCATGCGTGGAATCACCCACATGCCATGCAAGTCGAAATCGGTCACCTGGACCCATACCGGCACCGTAAACCGCTCGCGCCGGATCTCATGCATCAGCATTTCAGCGGGCAGGAAGTGGGTGCAGACGATGGTGTCGGGCGCAAACGCATTGATCGCCTTGCGCAGATCACCCGTACCAAGCCGCTCAATGGCGCGTCGCAGCTTTTGCATCGGGCCGTCTGGATCGGCTTCAGAACTGCGCTGGTACAGCATGCCCCACAGTGTCGGGTAGCTGCTTATCAGCGTGATATAGAAATCGGTGTAAAGCTTGCGGAATGCGGATGGCACATAGTCCATCGCATCCAGATGCCTGGTTTCGACATGTGGCAGGCTTGCCTCTGCGGTGAGACGCAGCGCCTCTGCCGCACGCATGTGGCCGGCACCGGCCGAGACGCTGAGGAACAGGATCTTCTGCTGCGGCATGTCGCGGTCCATGGTGAGGTGCCAATCGACGGAGGCAGCTGCGCCGCCGGCCGGTTATCAAGCCGGCCGCATACAGCGACCGGCAGTTCCGCACGTACCTTCAACATGCACTTTCACGAATAGCGCACGCCGGTGACTTCGTAATGCTTGACACCATTCGGCGCGGTGAACTCGAAGCTGTCACCCACACTTTTGCCGATCAGCGCACGGGCAATCGGCGAAGACACTGCAATCAACCGTTGCTTGATATCCGCTTCCAGGTCGCCAACGATCTGATAAGTCACAGCCGTACCGCTGTCCTCGTCTTCCAGATCGACAATGGCACCGAACACCACGCGGTTGCCTGGATTGAGCTGGGTGACATCGATCACTTCCGCCGTCGACAGCAACGCCTCCAGCTGACCGATGCGGCCCTCGGTGAAACTCTGCTGTTCGCGGGCGGCATGGTACTCGGCGTTCTCCTTCAGGTCGCCGTGTGCGCGCGCTTCGGCAATCGCCGCGATGATGCGCGGCCGGTCAACCGACTTCAGCCGCTCAAGTTCAGCGCGCAGGCGCTCGGAACCCGCTTTGGTAATGGGTGCACGACTCATGCATGGAGCTCCTGGTGCAGTTCCTGCAGGCTGTGCACCTCGCCATCGCTGCGGAAATCCAGCGAATGCACGAGCGCGCGCGCGCCTGCCACGGTGGTGGAATAAGTGACGCGATGCTGCAGGGCCTCGCGCCGGATCGAGAACGAGTCGGCGATCGCCTGTTTGCCCTCGGTGGTGTTGACGATATAGACGATCTCGCCGTTCTTGATCAGATCGACGATGTGTGGACGACCTTCGAGCACCTTGTTGATGCGCTCGCAGACCACGCCGTGCTCAGCCAGGTAACTGGCGGTACCGGAAGTCGCCACCAGGTTGAAGCCGCGCGCGATGATTTCCCTGGCCACCGGCAGCAGCCGATCCTTGTCGCCATCCCGCACCGACAGGAACGCCTTGCCTACGGTCGGCGGCCTGATCCCGGCCGCCTCGTGGCCGCGCGCGAATGCCGCGCCGAAACTGCGACCCACGCCCATCACCTCGCCGGTCGAGCGCATCTCGGGACCCAGGATCGGGTCGACATTCTGGAATTTGAGGAACGGGAAGATCGCCTCCTTCACCGAGTAGTACGCTGGAATCACTTCACGTGTCGCATCGAGGCTTGCCAACGAACGGCCGGCCATCACCCGAGCGGCGATCTTGGCCAGCGGTACACCGGTGGCCTTCGAGACAAATGGCACCGTGCGCGAAGCGCGCGGATTTACTTCCAGGATGTACACGGTATCGCCCTGGATCGCGAACTGGGTGTTCATCAAACCGATGACTTTCAATTCGCGCGCCATCAGGGCCACCTGACGACGCAACTCATCCTGAACCTGCGGGGTAAGCGAATACGGCGGCAGCGAGCAGGACGAATCGCCCGAATGCACGCCCGCCTCCTCGATGTGCTCCATGATGCCGCCGATCAGCACGTTGCCGCCGGCGTCGGCGATCACGTCCACGTCGACCTCTACCGCGTGGTCGAGGAAGCGGTCCAGCAGCACCGGTGAATCGTTGGACACCTTCACCGCGTCGCGGATATAGCGCGCCAGGTCGGCATCGTCATGCACCACTTCCATCGCGCGGCCACCCAGCACATAGCTGGGCCGCACGACCAGCGGGTAGCCGATCTCGCGCGCCAGCGCCAGCGCCTCGTCGGCGTTGCGCGCGGTGCGATTCGGTGGCTGCTTCAGGCCGATCTTCTCGATCATCTGCTGAAAGCGCTCGCGATCCTCGGCCAGATCGATGCTGTCCGGACTGGTGCCGATGATCGGCACGCCCGCCGCTTCCAGCGCACGTGCAAGCTTCAGCGGGGTCTGCCCGCCGTACTGCACGATCACGCCCTTCGGTTTTTCCAGATGGACAATTTCCAGCACGTCCTCCAGCGTCAGCGGCTCGAAGTACAGGCGGTCGGAAGTGTCGTAGTCGGTCGAGACGGTTTCCGGGTTGCAGTTGACCATGATGGTTTCGTAACCATCCTCGCGCAGCGCCAGCGACGCATGCACGCAGCAATAGTCGAACTCGATGCCCTGACCGATGCGGTTCGGGCCACCGCCGAGCACGATGATCTTGTTTCGATCAGTCGGATTCGCCTCGCACTCTTCCTCGTAGGTCGAATACATGTAGGCGGTGCTGGTGGCGAACTCGGCCGCACAGGAATCGACCCGCTTGTACACCGGCCGCACGCCGAGCGTGTGGCGCAGATGACGCACGGCAGCTTCGTCGGTGTTGAGCAGTTCGGCCACGCGCGCATCGGCGAAACCGAGTCGCTTGAGTTCGCGCATGCGCGGCTGGTCGAGCGCGGTGATGCCCTGCGACATGACCTCGGCTTCGGTCAGCACGATGTCCTCGAACGCGGCGAGGAACCATGGATCGACCCGGCTCAGGTTGTGCACTTCTTCCAGCGACAGGCCGGCACGGAACGCATCGGCCAGATGGAATACACGATCCGGGCGTGGTTCGCGCAGTTCGCGTTTGAGTACGGCCAGGCCATCTTCGGTGCTGATATCCAGGCCGGTCGGATTGAGGCCGGTCTTGCCGATCTCCAGCCCGCGCAGTGCCTTCTGCAGTGATTCGTGGAAGGTACGGCCCATGGCCATCACTTCACCCACCGATTTCATCTGGGTGGTGAGACGCGCATCGGCTGCCGGGAATTTCTCGAATGCAAAACGCGGGATCTTGGTGACCACGTAGTCGATCGACGGCTCGAACGAGGCTGGGGTCAGGCCACTGGTGATGTCGTTTTTCAGTTCATCCAAGGTGTAGCCGACAGCCAGCTTGGCGGCAATCTTGGCAATCGGAAAACCGGTCGCCTTCGACGCCAGTGCCGACGAACGCGACACGCGCGGATTCATCTCGATGACGACGACGCGGCCGTTCTCGGCATTGATACCGAACTGTACGTTGGAGCCGCCAGTATCCACGCCGATCTTGCGCAGCACCGCGATCGAGGCATCACGCAGGCGCTGGTATTCCTTGTCGGTGAGCGTCTGTGCGGGTGCGACGGTGATCGAGTCCCCAGTGTGCACGCCCATCGGATCGAGGTTCTCGATCGAGCAGACGATGATGCAGTTGTCCGCGGTATCGCGAACCACTTCCATCTCGAATTCCTTCCAGCCGAGCACGGACTCCTCGACCAGCACCTCGCCCACCGGCGACAGTTCCAGGCCGCGCTTGACGATCTCCTCGAACTCCTCGCGGTTGTAGGCGATACCACCACCGGAGCCGCCCAGCGTGAAGCTGGGGCGGATGACGGTCGGATAACCCACCTTGGCCTGGGTCAGCAGCGCCTGCTCGAACGTGCGCACGACTTCCGCCTTCGGACAATCCAGCCCGATTTCCGCCATCGCCACGCGGAACAGCTCGCGGTCTTCGGCCATGCGGATCGCTTCGCGCGAAGCACCGATCAACTCGACCTTGTACTTCTCCAGCACGCCGTGGTCAGCCAGATCCAGCGCGCAGTTGAGGCCGGTCTGCCCGCCCATCGTCGGCAGCACCGCATCCGGGCGTTCCTTGGCGATGATGCGCTCCACCGTCTGCCAGTTGATCGGCTCGATGTAGACCGCGTCGGCGGTCTCCGGATCGGTCATGATCGTGGCGGGGTTGGAGTTCACCAGGATCACCCGGTAGCCCTCCTCCTTCAGCGCCTTGCACGCCTGCGCGCCGGAGTAGTCGAACTCGCAGGCCTGGCCGATCACGATCGGGCCAGCGCCGATGATGAGGATGCTCTTGATATCGGTACGCTTGGCCATCTCAGCGGGCCTCCTGCATGAGTGCGGCGAAACGTTTGAACAGGTAGCCAATGTCGAGTGGGCCGGGACTCGCTTCCGGATGACCCTGGAAGCAGAACGCCGGCCGGTCGGTCAGTGCGAAGCCCTGCAGGGAACCGTCGAACAACGAGGTATGGGTCACCCGCACGTTCGCCGGCAGCGTCGCCGGATCGACTGCGAAGCCGTGATTCTGCGAGGTGATCAGCACGCGGCCGTCATCGAGATCCTTCACCGGATGATTCGCGCCGTGATGGCCGAACTTCATCTTCAGCGTCTTCGCGCCCAGCGCCAGACCCATCAGCTGATGGCCAAGGCAAATACCGAACAACGGGATTTTCGCGTCGAGCAATTCGCGGGTCGCGGCGATCGCGTAATCACAAGCCGCCGGATCACCCGGTCCATTGGACAGGAACACACCGTCCGGCTTCATCGCCAGCACCTCGGCGGCAGGCGCCTGTGCCGGCACCACGGTGACTTCGCAGCCCTGTTCGGCCAGCAGACGCAGGATGTTGAGCTTGGTGCCGAAGTCGTACGCGACCACCTTGAAGCGCATCGCCGGTTGATTGAACGAAGTGCTGTCCAGGTCATACACGCCCTGGCTCCACGCGTACGGCTTGGGCGTGCTGACCACCTTGGCCAGATCCATCCCGTTCAACCCGGGGAACGCGCGTGCCTTGGCGATCGCAGCGTCGGCGTCGACCTGCTCGCCGGCAACGATGCAGCCGGCCAGCGCGCCCTTGTCGCGCAGGATGCGGGTCAGCCGGCGGGTGTCGATGCCGGCGATCGCGACGACGCCATGGCGCTTGAGGTAATCGGGCAGGCTTTCGCTGCTGCGCCAGTTGCTGGCCCGACGCGGCACATCACGCACGATCAGGCCGGCGGCGTGCACGGCGGTGGACTCGGCGTCCTCGGCATTGACGCCGGTATTGCCGATATGCGGATAAGTCAGAGTAACGATTTGGCGCGCATAGGAGGGGTCCGTGAGGATCTCCTGATAGCCCGTCATTGCCGTGTTGAAGACAACTTCACCAACGGTTGCGCCAGTCGCGCCCACGGCATGGCCGTGAAACACGCTGCCGTCTTCGAGGGCCAGCAGAGCGGGAATGAGCATACGGTAACCGCCTTTTGGATGCAGCAAAGTCCGCAAGCCGCACTATTGCTGGCTTGTGGCGCTTGGGAAAGAAAGGATCAGGGCGGCTGGAAATGATAGGCGGCGGCGCCGTTTCTGTCCACCTTACAGAGCATGAATCGCGCGTTTTCCTGTCGGCACCGCCGATCTGCCGGCGTTACACTAGGCGCCATTTAAACGGAGTTGAATGTCCCATGAGTGCTGCTGTCCTGCTCGATCCCGCCCGACTCGATCGCCCGGATACCACGGTGCAGCAGCAACCCTTCCCGTTCATGGTGGCCCACGGCCAGCTGCCGGACGAGCTACGCGGCGATCTTGATCGCGATTTCCCGAACTACACCAGCGCCGGATTCTTCCCCTATGACAAGAGCGATTGCGGCCCATCAGTCAATGCGCTGATCGCGGACATGACGGCACCCGCCTTTGCCAGTGCGATCGGTCAACGCCTGGGCATCGACCATCTCGGTCAATACCCGACCCTGGTAACCCTGTGCCGCCTGCTCAACAAGCGTCACGGCACCATCCACACCGACAGCAAATCCAAGGTGGCCACGGCGCTGATCTACCTGAACACGCAATGGCCGGATACCAGCGATGGCTGCCTGCGCTTCCTGCACAAGATCGACGACATCGACAGCATCGCAACCCCGGAACTGGCCCCGTTGTACGGCGAGTTTGCCGTATTCAAGCGCTGTGAAAACTCCTTCCACGGCCATCTGCCCTACGAGGGCGAACGCCGGGTGATCCAGGTCGCCTGGCTCACCAGCGAAAAGGAAAAGCTGCGCAAGACGAAACGCGGCAAGTTCTCGCGGGTGTTCAAGAAATTGTTTGGCAAGCTGGACACCAAACTGGGCGCCGGGCGCGACCGCAACGCTTCGCATCGCGACTGAGCCCGCGGACAACCAATGACGCCGGTCGCGCTACACACGCTCTTTGAAGCGCTGGCCTACGCGATCGGCTTTCGCACTTTCCTGTGGACACGCCGCCGATTGGCACCCGCCGCATTTCGGCATGATGATCACGTGGTATGGGTTGGTGTAGGCGCCATCGCCGGCGCGGCGCTAGGGGCCAAGCTATCGTTCTGGATCGATGATCCGCTCACCGCGTTTGCCAACTTCCCCGATCTGCGTCATCTGCTCGAAGGCAAGTCGATCATCGGTGCCCTTCTCGGCGGCCTGCTCGGCGTGGAGCTGGCCAAGAAGATCGCCCGCGTAAACAACTCGACCGGCGATGCCTTCGTACTGCCGCTGACACTGGGCATGTGCATCGGTCGGGTCGGCTGCTTTCTGGCCGGGCTCGGCGACCACACTTACGGTGTACCGACTTCGCTGCCGTGGGGCGTGGATTTTGGCGACGGCTTGTCGCGCCATCCCACCCAGCTCTACGAGATCGTCTTCCTGCTGGCCCAGTACGCCTTGATCCATGCGCGGTGCCACGCTTTCGTCCGACCAGGTGATCGCTTCCGCGCGTTCATGGTGGGTTATCTGCTTTTCCGCCTGCTGGTGGAATTCATCAAGCCGGTGTTCTACATGTACCCCGGCGGACTGTCCGGCCTGCAATGGCTGTGCGTGGCTGGGCTGGCTTACTACGGACGCGACATCCCGCGTATCCTGCAGGCGTTGTTCACCCGGGGAAGCGGTGCATGGGAGCCAAGGTAAGGCCATACCTGTTCTACGACAGTGCGGTGTCGGTGTGTACTACCTGTCTGCGTCGAGTCGAGGCGAAAATCCTGATCAAGGACGAACGTGTCTACCTGGAGAAATGGTGCCCGCACCACGGCCGCGAGCGCGTGCTGATCGCCGACGACGCGACGTATTACCGCCAGTGTCGCGAGCTGTACATCAAACCGCCGGAGCTGCCCCAGCGTTTCAACACGCCCCAGCACTACGGCTGTCCCTACGACTGCGGCCTGTGTCCGGAACACATGCAGCACTCCTGCCTCACCCTGGTCGAGATCACCGATCACTGCAACCTGCGCTGCCCGATCTGCTACGCCGACAGCGGTCCGCACCGTCCCGGCTTTCGCGACCTCGCCACGGTGGAACGCATGCTCGATGCCGTGGTGGCGAACGAGGGCGAGCCGGACGTGGTGCAGATATCCGGCGGCGAGCCCACTTTGCATCCGGAGTTTTTCGCGATCCTCGATGCTGCAAAACAGCGCCCAATCCGCCATCTGATGGTGAACACCAACGGCCTGCGCATCGCGAAAGAGCCTGAGTTCGCCGCGCGGCTGGCCAAATACCAGCCCGGCTTCGAGCTGTATCTGCAGTTCGACTCGTTGCGCGACGAAGTACACAAGGATCTACGCGGCGCCAGACTGCGCGACGTGCGCCTGAAAGCGTTGGAACACCTGAATCAACACGACATCTCGACCACCCTGGTCGTGACGGTAAAGAAGGGCCTCAACGACGGCGAGCTCGGCGAGATCATTGACTTTGCGTTGCAGCAGCCGTGCGTGCGCGGCGTGACGTTCCAGCCAATCCAGGCTGCCGGCCGGCTGGAAGGTTACGACCCCGAACACAATCGGCTGACCTTGAGCGAAGTGCGCCGACGCATTCTCGAACAGAGTCCGTTGTTCCAGCCTGACGACCTGATTCCGGTGCCGTGCAACCCGGACTGCGTGGCCATGGCCTACGCGCTGAAGGTCGGCGACCAGATCGTGCCACTGACTCGTTTCGTCTCACCGGAAACCTTGGTCAACAAGGGCCGCAACACCATTGTGGTGGAACGAGACGAGGAGCTGCGCGCTCACGTGTTCGAGCTGTTTGCGACCAATCACTCGCCCGAGTCACAGGCCTGCTCGCTATCCAACCTGCTGTGCTGCCTGCCGCAGGTGCAGGCGCCGGATGAACTCGGTTATCGCAATGTGTTCCGGGTGCTGATCATGCAGTTCATCGACGCCCACGGCTTCGACCTGCGCGCGGTGAAAAAGTCCTGCGTGCACATCGTCCAGCCCGATGGAAAGATCATTCCGTTCGATACCTTCAACCTGTTCTACCGTGACGACAAGGCTGTCACTCTGGCGAAATTGCGGAGCGAGATTGAACAGGGCCGGGCTCTAGAGGAATAACCGCATGAGTGAGATGCGTCTGGAACCGCCAACCTCCGCACCATCGCCGCCACCGGTGTCACCGCGCGAACCCGAGCCTTCTGCCGGATCGCTGGCCGCCGGCGTCGGCCTGGCATGGGCGATCATGGTCATCGGCGAAATCCTGGTGATGATGACCAACAAAATCAGCACCATCCTGGGCGGCATCCTGCTTCCGCCGCTGGCGATCATCGTCTGGGGCACTGTCCTGCTCAATGGCGACAAACCACGTACCGGCAAGGGCATGTTCCTCGGCCTGCTGTCGATCGTCGCCGTCGTGCTCCTGCTGGTCGCCGCCTGCTTCGGCCTGATGAACAATTTCCACTGATCCTATCGGACGAAATGCCATACCACGAACGCGACGAATACACCGTAGAGCAACCCGACCGGCAATAACCGGCGTGCATCGACCCGACCACGCTGGAACAGCCACCACAGGTACACGATGGCGATGGCTGTTACCACGCCGGCCACGATCAGCGGTGCATCGAACAACCACGGCGTGGCGAACAACGCCAGCGAGCTGGGGATCGTCGCCTGGATCATCATCGCGCCGGAGATGTTGGCCAGCGCGAGACGCTCCTTGCCCTGGCGCACCCAGATCAGCGCGTTGATCGTTTCAGGCAGTTCGGTCGCCACCGGACTCAGCACCAGCGCGACCAGGCGCGGCGGCAGCGCGAACGCGATCCCGATCGCCTCAAGCTGGCTCACAAACAGCCGCGACGCGGCTGCAATCACCACCAGTGCCGCAACGGTCTGCGTCACCACCCAGCGCAGGGCCGGATCGACCTGCTGCGGGCGCAGCTTCAACGGCTCGAGGATCTCCTCCTCTTCCGGCACGCTGTCGCTGCTGCGTATCTCGCGCCACACATACATCGCGTAGGCAGCCAGAAACAGCACGCCCAGCCACGGCTTGATCGCAAACGCGACCAGTCCCAGCCCGACCTTGACCACAAAGATCGCCAGGAACCACAACTGGTCACGTGCCAGCCGCCGGTGATCGACCCGGATGAGGCGATCCGGGCGCTTGAGTCGCCGAGAATTGAACCAGAGCGCCACACCGACCACCGCATAGGCAATCGTGGCCAGCACCAGCGGGCCGCCCAGCGCGGCACCGACGCCGATATCGCGGGCCTCCGGCGTCTTGCCGAACACCACCGCTACAAAGGTCACTGCACTTTCCGGCAACGCCGTGCCGAATGCCGCCAGCACCGTGCCGGTCGCGGTCGCACCAAGATCGAGCTTGCGCCCGAACCATTCGACGCCGTTGACGAAGTATTCGCAGGCGAGATAGATCACGCCCGCGGAACCGAGGAACAGACAGAGGGTAAGCAACATGGGATGCACACAAGCCGGGCGAGCGGATGACCGATGGCTCAACGACACCGCTCGCCCGGCTGGGTGAGCATGTCGATGGCCAAAGGTCTCGCCGGGCACACCACGACCTGACGGCTGTGGTTGCTGTTCGCACCATGGCGCCTGAAACAGCGGCAACCAAGTCTGTTGATGCGAACGCCTCAGGGGAAACGAGGCTGGCTACTCCCCAATGACAACGGGGGGAATCCTAGCGGCAGCCGTCAAGCGGCACAAGCGGACTGCAGCACGACGGCGTCCCGCTCAGCGCGGCGCGGCAACCGCGTCACCCAGCTGCCAATGGCCTGCGCCATGGCCGCTCAGCCAATGCGCGGCATGCAGCGCGCCGCGCGCAAAGATCGTGCGGTCCGTAGCGCGATGCCCCAGCTCAAGCCGCTCGCCCTGTCCAATCAGCATGGCGGTGTGTTCGCCGACGATGTCGCCGCCACGCACCACGGCGAAACCGATACCGCCCCTGACACGCTCCCCCGTCTGGCCCTCGCGGCTGTATATCGCCGCCGCATCCAGCGTGGTGTGACGCGCTTCGGCTGCCGCATGACCGAGCACCAGTGCCGTGCCGGACGGTGCATCCTGCTTGCGGCCATGATGCGACTCCACGATCTCAAGATCCCAATCCGGCAACGCCGCCGCAGCCTCGCGCAACAGCTTCGTTAGCACCGCCACACCGAGGCTGAAATTCGCTGCACGCAGGATGGCGATGCGTTTGCCGGCCTCGGCCAGCCGTGCCTCCATCGCCGCATCGAGACCGGTGGTGCCGCTCACCAGCGGCGTGCCATGCGCCAGACAATGATCGAGCGCGGCAGCCAGTGCTGCCGGGCCACTGAAGTCGATGACCACATCGAACGCCGGTGCCTGCGCCCAGTCATGCGCAAAACGCAATCCCTCGGCACGACCGGCAAATACCGGCAGACCATCGTGCGGCGAATCCGGCGACACCACCGCATGCACCAGCTCGAAACGCGCATCGTTGCCCAAGAGGCCCAGCAGGGCACTGCCCATGCGGCCGGAGGCGCCATTGATGGCGAGACGAAGGGGGTGGGTCATCGGCACGCTCCAGTGAGTCAGTCAGTACATGCTAGCGCGTGCGCGAGGAGCTTCACGCGGTGACTTTCGACCAGAACTGCTTCACCCCATCGACCCAGCCCTTCGCGCGCGGCGTGTGCTTGTCCGCATCACTGCCGTCGAAGGTGGCTTCCAGCGACTCCAGCAACTCGCGCTGCTGCTTGGTCAGCCGCACCGGTGTTTCCACCACCACGCGACAGATCAGGTCGCCATGACGACTGCTGCGCACCGACTTGACGCCACGGCCGCGCAGCCGGAACTGCGTACCGGTTTGCGTCTCCTGCGGAATGCTGATCGGTATCTCGCCTTCCAGCGTCGGCACCGGCAGCTCGGCACCCAGCGCAGCCTGCGAGAAACGGATTGGCAGCTCACAGTACAGGTCATTGCCTTCGCGCTGGAAGATCGCGTGCTCGCGCACATGCACTTCCACGTACAAATCACCAGCCGGCGCACCGGACGGACCTGCCTCGCCCTGCCCGCTCAAACGAATGCGGTCGCCGTTGTCGACACCCTCGGGAATCTGCACCGACAGTGTGCGGGTTTCCTCGATACGGCCTTCGCCATGGCATTTCCGGCACGGTTTCTCGATCGCCTGACCGGTGCCGCCACAATGCGGGCAGGCCTGCTGGATCGAGAAGATGCCGTTCTGCATGCGCACCTGGCCGTGGCCGTGACAGGTCTTGCACTTGCTGACCTTGCCGTCCTCCGAACCGCTGCCGTTGCAATGATGGCAGTTGACCTGGGTCGGTACCTCGATCTGCCGGCTGACGCCGAACACGGCTTCTTCCAGGTCCAGTTCCATGATGTAGCGCAGATCGGAACCGCGTCGCGGGCGCCCCCCACCACCACACCAGCCGAAGATGTAACCGAAGATTTAGCCGAAAATATAGCCCACGTCGCCGAAACCGGCCCCACCGCGGCCGCCCAAGCCGTGCTCGAAA
>JBOHYM010000036.1:0-3322 GCA_050737735.1 Rhodanobacter sp.
GCGAATCGTCGAAAAACTGTCCTCGCACAGAGGACTTTTCGCCGCGAACGCTTCTACCGCCCACACTCCTAGCGCAACGGCCGCGCGTCGCCCCTCATCATGCCGGTGACGGATTCTTCAGTTGCAACAGATCCCACGCATTACCGTACAGATCCTCGAATACCGCGACGGTGCCGTAGGCCTCATGTCGCGGTTCCTCGCGGAAATGCACGCCGGCGGCGCGCATGCGATGCCAGTCGCGCTGGAAGTCGTCGGTGTGCAGGAACAGGAAGACACGACCGCCAGCCTGATGGCCGATCTGTGCAACCTGTTCCGCGCCTTTCGCCTCGGCCAGCAGCAGGCGGGTTTCCCGCGAACCCGGCGGTGCCAGCAGCACCCAGCGCTTGCCGCCGCCGAGATCGGTGTCGTCGATCACCTCGAAATGCAGGGCACGCGTATACCAGGCGATCGCCTCATCGTAGTCGGCGACCAGCAGCGCCAGTGCGCCGAGATGCTGTTTCATTTTTTACTCGCCTTCAGTGTCGGTAACGGGCCCAGTGTCGCCTGCAGTTTCTTGGTCAACTTCGCGCGCACCAAGGTGTATGCGTCGAGGATGAGCGTTTCCAGCTCGGCCGTGCTGAATCGCTGCGTCTCGGTGACCGAGATCCAGCGCGAACGCGCCAGGTAGGGTGCGGCGATGATGCCGGGCTGATCGGTCAGCTCCAGGAAACGCTCGTCCGCCACCTTGAACGAGAGCCGACCGCCTTCGCTGCCATCCGATGGCGTCACCGCAAACATCTTGCCGCCGATGCTGAGCACCAGATCCGCACCCCATTTGATATCGCGCGTCACGCCCGGCCACGGGCTGCACAGTGCCTCCAGCTGGACGGCCGTGAGGCCGCTGGCCTGCTTGCTGGTCATGTCCGTGCTCCGCAGAAATCCGGTGCCCATTGTGCCGTGCGAGGAACCAGACTGTCTGCGCCGGGCCGAAGTATCCCGTGCTGCAGCATGCCCGCACTCATCACGATCTCCAGCTGAATGAGCGGCGATGGCCTGTCGCACCCTCCGTCATTGCAAATTCATGTTGCGTTGCACACAATACGCAAAAGTATGGAACTGCCATGATCCCTGCCATTGACTTCGCTGCACCCGATCGCTATGCACAGCTGCCGCCACGCAGCAGCGAGCGCTTTGCCCGCCCGCGCGCGGTGAGCCCGAGCGCGGGCGAACCGGTGCACACCCGCGATGGCCGCAAACTGGTGCTGCGCACGATCGAGCCGGGCGACGTGGCCGCGATGCAGCGCTGCTTCACGCGCCTGTCGCCAGAGGACATCCGTCGCCGTTTCCTGCATGCGATGTCCGAACTGCCGGCGCCGATGGCGCAGCGGCTGTGCCACATCAACCCCGCACTGGAAACCGCCTTCGTGCTGATGGACGAATCGGTCACCCCGGCCGAGATGCGCGGCGTGGGTCGGATCTTTGTCGACGAGGCCACCGACAGCGCCGAGTTTTCGGTGCTGGTGGAAAAGGACTGGAGCCGTCTCGGCCTCGGCGCGCTGCTGATGCAGCGGCTGGTCGACGACAGCCGCCGCCGCGGCCTGTACGAGCTGTGGGGCTATGTGCTGCAGGAGAACCGGCCGATGCTGGAACTGTGCAAGGAACTGGGCTTCACCCAGCGGCTGATGCCAGACGAGCCCGGTACCGCACAGATCACGCTGCAGTTGTAACGGCCATTGCGGACGCGTCCCGTGCCTGACGACGTGGTGTCGCACCATCCGGCGATTCGCTGCACCACGTAGGGTGGGCGATTGCCCGGCCGCCCAGCTTCGCAGGGCGGACACTGTCCGCCGGCTGCTCCACAACCGGACGCGCTCCCGCTCACAACCGACAAGTGCCGGCGGGCAGTGCCCGTCCTACCTTGAAATGCAGCACCCCGATCCTCAGGGTGGACAAGCGGTCCCGGCCTGCCGGGATTGTCGCGTTACACTTGCCCGCTTTCCCCGGCGCGGCTCGATGGCGGCGCCCTGCACACGCGTCCCTATGCCCAGCCTGATCAAACACCCACCCCTGCCAACCACCCCGAAGCAACGCCGCTACTGGACGCCGCCGCACGGCTCCGCACGTGCGTTGCTGATTGCCGAAGCGGCGCGTTCGCACGACGGCCTGCTGGTGGCGGTGACCCGCGACACCCAGCGCGCACAGGCACTGGAAGCCGAGCTGAAGATTTTCGCCGGCGGCCTGCCGGTGCTGCACTTCCCGGACTGGGAGACCCTGCCCTACGACGTCTTCAGCCCGCATCCGGAAATCGTCTCGCAGCGCATCGCCACGCTGTACCAGCTGCCGAACGTGAAGCGCGGCGTGCTGGTGGTACCGGTGGCCACCCTGATGCAGCGGATCGCGCCGCGTGCCCACATCACCGGCTCCGGCCTGGTGCTGGCCAAGCGCCAGAAGCTCGACCTGATCGCCGAACAGCGCCGGCTCGAAGCCTCCGGTTATCGCAACGTGCCACAGGTGGCTGAACCGGGTGACTTCGCCGTGCGCGGCGCGCTGCTCGACATCTTCCCGATGGGTACGGCCGAGCCGTACCGCATCGAGCTGTTCGACGACGAGGTGGAATCGATCCGCAGCTTCGATCCGGAAACCCAGCGCTCGCAGCAGCAGGTGGAGAAGATCGAGCTGCTGCCCGCGCGCGAATTTCCGCTCACCGAGGAAGCGGCGAAGGAGTTCCGCGGCAACCTGCGCGAGCGCTTCCCGATCGACGTGCGCCGCTGCCCGCTGTACCAGGACATGAAGGAAGGCGTGACACCCGGCGGCATCGAGTACTACCTGCCGCTGTTCTTCCCGCAAACCGCCACTCTGTTCGACTACCTCGCCGACGACGCGCTGTTCGTGCTGGGCGAAGGCGCGGGCGACGCCGCCGACCAGTTCTGGACGCAGACCGCCGAACGCTACGACCAGCGCGCGCACGACATCGAACGCCCGGTGCTGCCGCCGGCCGAACTCTATCTGCCGCCCGAGCAATTGCGCGAACAGCTCAACAAGCGGCTGCGCGTGGAAGTGGTCGACAGCGGCCACGAGCATGCCGTCACCGCTGGCACCCAGCCGGCGCCGGAGCTGCCGCTCAACCGCAAGGGCGAGGAACCGGGCACGTCGCTGCGGCATTTCCTCGCCAGCTATCCGGGCCGCGTGCTGATCGCGGCCGATTCGGCGGGACGGCGCGAGGCACTGATCGAGACGCTGGCCTCGGCAGGGTTGAAGCCGCAAGTGGTGGAGAGCTGGCCGGCCTTCCTGAAACCAGTGCCCCCTGTGGGAGCGGCTTCAGCCGCGACGCCTTTGAGTGATG
>JBOHYM010000037.1:0-26084 GCA_050737735.1 Rhodanobacter sp.
ATTCAACATCCTGGGTGGTGGTGCCGTCGCGCAGAAGGAAGTTGAATGCGCCAAAAATCAGGGTGTAAGCCCCACGCTTTTCCAGTTTGCTCCAGACCCGGAACAACTTCAGAAAAAACTGGATCAGGGCAAAGCTCGCGAAACGTTGATGCCGCTCGACGCTTTTTTTTAACCTGATCGGGCCGAAGCTGTTCCTGATCTCTGAACAGCGTCGGCATTGGCCATCAGATTCAGATCTCCTTCACCGGCGTCTCTCCCTCAACCCCTTTGATCAACCCGATGGCATGCAGGCAATCGGCCTTGTTCACATACGACTCGCCGCTGGCGATGGTCTCGGCGCGGCGTTCGTTCGAGGGAACGCTGCCCATCGCGTCCATGTCACGCCTGTGCGAGGCACTGACGGGTACCGACGGGGTGGCGCAGTTCGAGCTGGATTTCGGGCGCGACAGCCTGCTGGGTACGGACTATCTCGACGTTCGCGCGCAGGCTTCGCTCACGCTGGTCTGTCAACGCACGCTGGAACCGTTTGTACTGCCGGTGGTGGTGAACACCCGGCTCGGCTTGATCAAACTGGAGCGCGATGAGGTCGGCTTGCCGCCTGATTGCGAACCGCTGCTGGTGGCCGAGAATGGCCGCCTGCATCCGGCGGATGTCATCGAAGACGAATTGCTGTTGGCGCTGCCGCTGATTCCGGTCAATCCGGACAGCAGCCTGCCCGACGAAGTGACAGGCCATGAGCCGGAACAGGATTCCACCGGTGAGGGGCGCTCCGAAAATCCGTTCGCGGTGTTGCGCGAACTGAAGAAGTAAACGCCAGAAGTAAAGGTAGATCCGGTTCAACCGATCCGGATCATGTCGACTTAAGAACATCTAGTCTCAATCATCAAGTTTCAGTTGGAGAACTACCATGGCAGTTGCCAAGAGCCGCCGTACCCCGTCCACCCGCGGCATGCGTCGTTCGCACGACGCGTTGAAGACCGTGCAGCTGTCCACCGATCCGACCAGTGGCGAAGTGCATCTGCGCCATCACGTCACCAAGGATGGCTACTACCGCGGCAAGAAAGTGATCGAAACCAAGGGTGCGGTGTCGGTCGAGGATTGATCGGTTCTGCGGGATCCTCCGGGTTCCCGGGATATACGATCATGCAAACGGCGCGGCGACGCGCCGTTTTGCGTTTATGTGCGCCGGAACGTAACGTGGCGGTGTCGTATCGCCGACTATGGCGTTCAATCCTCTGTTTTCGTTGATGGATAGCTGAATGTCCCAGATTTACTCCCGCATCATCGCCACCGGCAGCGCGCTACCCGAGCGCGTGGTCACCAATGCCGACCTGGAAAAGATCGTCGACACCAGCGACGAGTGGATCCACAGCCGCACCGGCATTCGCCAGCGGCATATTGCTGCGGATGGCGAGACCACCGGCGATCTGGCCTTTCTGGCGGCACAGCGTGCGCTGGAAGCGGCCGGCGTCAAGGCGTCCGAGCTCGACCTGATCGTGCTCGGCACCACCACGCCGGACATCATTTTCCCGTCCACTGCCTGCCTGGTGCAGCACCGTCTCGGTGCAAACGGCTGCGCGGCGTTCGACGTCAATGCGGCTTGTTCGGGCTTCGTCTACGCGCTGGGTATTGCCGACAAGTTCATCAAGAGCGGGCAGTCGAAGAAGGTGCTGGTGATCGGTGCCGAGACGCTGACCCGGATGGTCGACTGGACCGAACGTGAGAGCTGCGTGCTGTTTGGCGATGGCGCCGGTGCCGTGGTGCTGGAAGCTTCCACCGAGCCCGGCATCTATGCCACTTGCCTGCATGCCGACGGCGGCTTCAAGCATCTGCTGTACAACCCGGTTGGCGTCTCGGTCGGTTTCAAGGACGAGCCCAATCACGGCGTGCGCATCAAGATGGCCGGTCGCGAGGTGTTCAAGGTCGCGGTGAAGACGCTCGACTCGCTGGTCGATGAAACCTTGCAGGCCGCCGGCATGGTCGAGTCGGACATCGACTGGTTGATTCCGCATCAAGCGAACCTGCGCATCATCGAGGCGACCGCCAAGCGGCTGAAGATGTCGATGGAACGGGTTATCGTGACGGTCGACAAGCACGCCAACACCTCGTCGGGCTCCGTGCCGCTTGCGCTCGATTACGCGGTGCGTTCGGGCAAGGTGCAGCGCGGCCAGAACCTGCTGCTGGAAGCGTTCGGCGGCGGCTTCACCTGGGCGTCGGCGCTGCTGCGCTACTGAGCCGCCGCGCTTCGACTGTCCATGATGCCGCCCACCCGGGCGGCATCATGGTTTCGGCGTCGGAAACTCCGAATACAGCTGCGTATGGCCGCCGATGCTGGCACCATGGCGGTTTTCGTCGATGGAATTCACGCGTCCATGAGTCCAGCTTCCGCTTCGCTTGCTTTCGTTTTTCCCGGTCAGGGCTCGCAGTCGGTCGGCATGCTGGCTGAGCTTGCTGCTGCGCATGCCGAAGTGCGCGCGACATTCGACGAGGCCTCGCAAGGTGCTGGTCTCGATCTGTGGAGCCTGAGCGCGCATGGACCGGAAGATCAGCTCAACCGCACCGAAAACACCCAGCCGGCACTGCTGGCCGCCAGTGTGGCGGTATGGCGGGTATGGCAGAAACTGGGCGGCACGCCGCCGGCGCAGTTGTCCGGTCACAGTCTGGGTGAATACAGCGCGCTGGTCTGCGCCGGAGCATTGTCCCTGCATGATGCGGCGGCGCTGGTGGCCGAGCGTGGCCGACTGATGCAGGCCGCGGTCCCAGCCGGAGTCGGTGCAATGGCGGCGATCCTCGGTGGCGACGATGCACAGATCGCCGCGATCTGTGCGGAAGTGGCGCAGGGGCAAGTGGTGTCGCCGGCCAACTTCAATTCGCCTGGCCAACTGGTGATCGCCGGCAACGCCGAGGCGGTGGATCGTGCCCTGGCGAAGCTTGCGGAGCTGGGTGTGAAGAAGGCGATCAAGCTGGCCGTGTCGGTACCGTCGCATTGCGCCCTGATGCGCGAGGCGGCCGACCGGCTGGGTGAACGGATGGCTACGCTCGACTGGCTGCTGCCCGTTATTCCGGTGGTACAGAATGCCGAGGCGCGCGCCTATGGCACGATCGATGAAATCCGCGGCGCGCTGCAGCGTCAACTGTATCTGCCGGTGCGCTGGACCGAATGCGTGCAGGCGCTGGCGGCCGGCGGTGCTGCGCGGATCGCCGAGTGCGGTCCGGGCAAGGTGCTGACCGGCTTGATCAAGCGCATCGACAAGGGCATCGAGGCACGCGCGATCGGTGCGCCGGCCGAACTCGAAGTCGCACGCGCCGAGTGGGCGTGAGCGTAGGCTTTTCCGATTCCCGATTCCCATTCCCTCAAGGAACGATTCCAATGAGCAACCCACTGCAAGGTGAAATTGCCCTCGTCACCGGCGCCAGTCGCGGCATCGGTGCCGCGATTGCTGACGAACTGGCGGCGATGGGCGCCACCGTGATTGGCACGGCGACCAGCGAAAGCGGTGCCGCCGCGATCGGCGAACGGCTGTCGGCACAGGGCGGCCATGGTCGCGTGCTGAATGTCACCGACAGCGCAGCCGTCGATGCGTTGGTCGATGCCATCGCGAAGGAATTCGGCGCAGTCTCGATCCTCGTCAACAACGCCGGCATCACGCGTGACCAGCTGCTGATGCGCATGCGCGAGGAAGACTGGAATGTCATTCTCGATACCAACCTCAGCTCGGTCTACCGCACTTCCAAGGCGGTGATGCGCGGCATGATGAAGGCACGCAAGGGCCGTATCATCTCGATCGCCTCGGTGATCGGGCTCACCGGCAATCCGGGGCAGGCGAACTACGCGGCAGCGAAGGCTGGCATCATCGCGTTCTCCAAGTCACTGGCGCGCGAGATCGGCACCCGTGGCATCACCGTCAACGTGGTGGCGCCAGGCTTCATCGACACCGACATGACCCGCGCACTGCCGGAAGAATCGAAGCAGACGCTGCTGGGTCAGATCGCGCTGGGCCGGCTCGGCGACGTGGCGGACATTGCCAAGGCGGTCGGCTTTCTGGCCTCGCCAGCGGCGGCCTACATCACCGGCGAAACCTTGCACGTCAACGGCGGCATGTACATGCCGTAAGGCCTGCGCAGGTAATTGTCGCCAGCGGACTCGTTTTAGGCGACAATTACGCTTTCGCGTCGGCCCATGGGGACTGCGCCCTGGTATCTCCGGCGGATCGTGGCGGCCAGGCGGTTTAGCCACTACAATGCCGCCGGCCTTTTGCAGGCACTACGCCGGCACAGACAAACATTTACTCCTTGAGAGGTATGGGCAACATGAGCACCATCGAAGAGCGCGTCAAGAAAATCGTCATCGAGCAGTTGGGCGTGAAGGAAGATGAAGTCACGGCGAACGCTTCGTTCGTGGACGATCTGGGCGCAGATTCGCTGGACACGGTGGAACTGGTGATGGCGCTCGAGGAAGAGTTCGAGACCGAGATTCCCGACGAAGACGCCGAGAAGATCACCACCGTGCAGCAGGCCGTTGATTACATCAAGGCCCACTCCAAGGATTGATTGGTACGGAATTGATTGCCGTTCGCCGAACCGGCCTGCACTTTGCAAGTCAGTCCGACTCCACGGCGATACCGAACGCTGCGCCTTCTAGGCGCAGTTTTCGTTTCTGCATTTTGTAACGTCCGACCCCGTATGGTGCGCCGGATGCGTCCTTGCCGCGGTGGGTGACGTATCTACGATTCGTGTCACGAGGCGCCCGCCCGCGGCGGGTTTACGGAATCACGAAGGAAGATCAGCATGAGCAAGCGACGTGTGGTAGTGACCGGCATGGGCATCATCTCACCGGTCGGCAACGAACTCGCCACCGCCTGGGAGCGTGTCGTCAAGGGTGTGAGCGGGATTGGCCCGGTCACCCATTTCGATACCTCCGCTTATTCCACGCGTATCGCTGGCCAGGTCAGCGGCTTCGATCCGTCGCAGTGGATGCCGCTGAAAGATGTCAAGAAAATGGACCCGTTCATCCACTACGGTGTAGCGGCGGGTACCCAGGCGTTGCGTGATTCCGGACTGGAAGTAACCGAGGCGAATGCACCGCGTATTGGCGTCGCGGTCGGCGCCGGCATCGGCGGCCTGTACACGATCGAAGCCACCACGCTGGAACTGGAAGCGAAGGGCCCACGCCGCGTCTCGCCGTTCTATGTGCCCAGCTCGATCATCAACATGGCGTCGGGCCAGCTGTCGATCATGTTCGGTCTGAAGGGACCGAACATCGCCTGTGTGACTGCCTGCACCACCGGCGCCCACAACATCGGCCTGGCCGCGCGAATGATCCAGTACGGCGACGCCGACGCGATGATTGCCGGCGGCGCCGAGTTCGCCACTACCGGCACGGCGATGGCCGGCTTCTGCTCAGCCAAGGCGATGTCCACCCGCAACGATGAGCCGACACGGGCCAGCCGGCCGTGGGACAAGGACCGCGACGGCTTTGTGCTGTCCGACGGTGCTGGCGTGCTGATGCTGGAAGAGTACGAGCACGCCAAGGCACGCGGCGCGCGGATCTATGCCGAGCTGGTCGGCTTCGGCATGAGCGGCGATGCGTTCCACATGACTGCACCGAGCGAAGGTGGCGAAGGTGCGGCCCGCTGCATGCAGACTGCTCTGAACGATGCCGGCCTCAATCCGGCCGATGTGCAATACGTCAATGCGCATGGCACCTCCACGCCGCTGGGTGATCTGGGCGAGGTGATGGCAGCGAAGAAGGTCTTCGGCGATCACGCTTACAAGCTGGCCATGAGCTCGACCAAGTCGACCACCGGACACCTGCTCGGCGCAGCCGGTGGCGTCGAGGCGATCTTCAGCATCCTCGCGCTGCGCGACCAGGTGCTGCCGCCGACGATCAACCTGGACGAGCCGGGCGAAGGCTGCGACCTGGACTTCGTGCCGCACACTGCACGTGAGGCGAAGATCGACGTGGTGATCTCCAATTCGTTCGGCTTTGGTGGCACCAACGGTACGTTGGCCTTCCGCCGCGTCTGAGCGTGACCTGCCATCGTCGTGTTCTCGGCGGCCGGCGTGACTTGCTCGCGCCGGCCGCTGCTTTTCCGGAACGCTATCCGTGCCTGCTGGAAAGCGTGGTGCGGGGCACGGCGCAATCGCGCTATGACATTCTGTTCGCGTTTCCACGCGAGCGGCTCACGCTGCACGCTGACGGTCGTTTGTGCGATGAAGCAGGCAACCTGCAGACAGGGCGTTTTCTCGACGCGCTGGATGCCGCCTGGCAAGCCGAGCGATTGCCGTCTGTTGACGATGAGCTGCCGTTCCACGGTGGCTGGGTCCTGCTGCTGGCGTACGAGCTGGCCGGCGAGATCGAGCCGAAACTGAAGTTGCGGCCACCATCGGCGTTGCCGCTGGCCCTGGCTGTGCGCTGCCCGGCCGCCGTGATCGTCGACCATGCGCGGGATTGCACGATCGTGCTTGCCGAGGCCGGTCATGAGGACCTGCTCGATGCATTGGAGTGCGACCTCGCCGCCGCGCCACTGATTCCGGCATTGCCCGCACCCATCGACTGGGAAGAGGATCTGCCGCAACGCTTCCGCGACGGCGTAGTCCGTATCCACGAACACCTGCATGCCGGCGACATCTTCCAGGTGAACCTGTCGCGGGCGTGGCGTGCGCGTTATGCGCAGTCACCGACGCCGGCGTCGTTGTATGCCGTGTTGCGCGCGGCCAATCCCGCACCGTTTGCCGGTTTGCTGCAACAGCCGGCATGGGCAGTGGCGAGCTCCTCGCCGGAACGACTGGTAGAAGTGCGTCGCGGCGTAGCACAGACCCGGCCGATCGCGGGTACGCGGCCGCGGCTGCCGGGCGATGACGAGTTGGCACGTATCCGTGAGTTGAGTGCGCATCCGAAGGAGCGCGCCGAGCATGTGATGCTGATCGACCTGGAACGCAACGACCTCGGTCGGGTCTGCGTGCCGGGCACGGTCGAGGTCGACGAATTGATGGCCGTGGAGAGTTACGCCCACGTTCACCACATTGTCTCCAATGTACGAGGCCGTCTGCGCGCCGGAGTGACGCCTGGTGAAGTCATTGCCGCCACGTTCCCCGGTGGCACCATCACCGGCTGTCCCAAGGTGCGCTGCATGGAAATCATTGCCGCGCTGGAAGACGCGCCGCGTGGCGCCTATACCGGTGCGCTGGGTTATCTCGACCGCAACGGTGACCTCGACTTGAACATCCTGATCCGCACCCTGACCCTGACCGGCGACGAAGTGAGCCTGCGCGCGGGCGCCGGCATCGTCGCCGATTCGGTGGCGGAGCTTGAGCTGGATGAAACCCGTGCCAAGGCCCGCGGCCTGCTGCGTGCGCTGGGAGTGCCCGATTGATGGGTATGTCGATGAGCGCGCGTATCCTGATCAACGGCGTACCGGCTGACACGGTCCCGGCACGGGATCGCGGGCTGGCCTATGGCGATGGCCTGTTCGAAAGCATCCGCTTTGTCGCGGCCATGGCGCCGTTATGGTCACGGCACATGCAACGGCTCACCGAAAGCTGCGAACGTTTGCGGATACCGGCCCCTGACACGGAACAATTGTGGTGCGAGGCACAGGAAGTCGTCCGCGACATGCCGCAGTCCGTGGTGCGCATCACTGTGACCCGCGGTATCGGCGAACGCGGTTATGCGTTGCCGGCATCACCGCAGCCGATGCGTGTGGTGGCAGCCTTTGCACCGCCGCCGGTTGCGCGTGAGGCTTATGTGCACGGCGTGCGCCTGCGCGTTTGTGCCATCCGGCTGGCGGAACAGCCGTTGCTGG
This sequence comes from Rhodanobacter sp., assembly GCA_050737735.1. Lineage (GTDB taxonomy): Bacteria > Pseudomonadota > Gammaproteobacteria > Xanthomonadales > Rhodanobacteraceae > Rhodanobacter. The sequence continues at coordinate 7,806 of JBOHYM010000037.1, forward strand.
CCGGCATGAAACATCTGAACCGGCTGGAGCAGGTGCTGGCTCGTGCCGAATGGGACGATCCTGCGATCACCGAGGGCGTGCTGTGTGATAGCCACGACCGTGTCGTTTCGGCGACCATGGCCAATCTGTTTGTCGTCGACGACGGTGTGCTGCTGACGCCGGCTCTGGATCGTTGCGGCGTCGCCGGTGTGGCCCGTGCCGAAGTGCTGGCGGCGTACCCGCAGACGCAGGTGGGCGAGCTCACGCTGGATGCCTTGCTGGGTGCCAGCGAGGTCTTTCTCAGTTCGAGCGTACGCGGCATCCTGCCGGTACGTTCACTGGATGAGCAGAACTATGCGCCGGGCCCGATCGCCCGTCAGCTGCAGCGGCATTGGCACAATCTCGGGTTTTCGATGGAGCAGGGCGGATGAGTCACCAATCGATGCGTGGACGCGCATGGCCAGGGCTGCTGGTACTGGTCGCGTTGCTGGCGATAGCCGGTGCGCTGGTCTATGGCTGGAATGACTTCAACCGTTTCAGCAGGACCCCGCTGCATGTCACCACGCCGGGCGAGAGCATCGACATCGCTCGCGGCACCAGTTTCAGGAACATCGTCGGCGAGCTGCAGCGACGCAACCTGAGTACGGCCAACCCGCTGTACTGGCGCCTGCTGGCCGAGCAGATGCACGTCGCTGGCAAGTTGCATGCAGGCGAGTACGCGCTGGAGACCGGCATCACGCCGCGCCAGCTGCTCGCCAACATGGCGGCGGGCAAGGTACTGCAACGCAACTTCACCATCGTCGATGGCTGGACCTTCAACGATTTGCGTCAGGCGCTGGCGAAGGCTGACAAGCTCGTTCACGACAGCGCCAGCCTGGACGATGCGGCGATCATGCAGAAAATCGGCGCCCCCGGTGAGGCGCCTGAGGGTCGATTCCTGCCGGAGACCTACGCCTATGTGAAGGGCGACAGTGATCTGGATATCCTCAGGCGTGCGCATGCCGATATGGTCAAGACGCTCACTGCGCTGTGGCCGGGGCGCGACAAGGACCTTCCGCTGGCTACGCCGTATGACGCGCTGATCCTGGCCTCGATTGTGGAGAAGGAAACCGGCCGGCCCGATGAACGTGCGCGGATTGCCGGTGTGTTCGTGCGGCGCCTCGAGACGCATATGCTGCTGCAGACCGATCCCAGCGTGATCTACGGCATGGGCGCCAGCTATGCCGGCACTATCCACAAGAGCGACCTCACCACCGACACGCCCTACAACACTTATACGCGGCCGGGTCTGCCACCGACGCCAATCGCGTTGCCGGGCAAACCGGCGCTGCTGGCGGCCCTGCATCCGGCGGCCGGTACCGAGCTCTACTTCGTCGCCCGTGGCGATGGCGGGCATGTGTTTGCCAGTACGCTGGAAGAACACAATCGCAACGTCGACTGCTACCAGCGGAAGCATTGCCAATGAGCGTGGCGCGCGGAAAATTCATCAGCCTCGAAGGCGGCGAGGGCGCCGGCAAGAGCACCTTGCTGGCCGGCCTGCGCGAGTACATCGAACAGCACGGTATCGCTCTGGTGCAGACGCGCGAACCCGGTGGCACCCGGGTGGGCGAGGCGGTGCGCGCGATCGTGCTTGATCCGGCACATCGTGACCTGGCTGCCGAGACCGAGTTACTGCTGATGTTTGCCTCGCGCGCGCAACTGGTGCGCGAAGTGATCGAGCCGGCGTTGCGTGCGGGTCAATGGGTGCTGTGCGATCGCTTTGCCGATGCCAGCTATGCCTATCAGGGCGGTGGTCGCGGCCAGCCGCCATCGCGCATTGCCGAACTGGAACGCTGGGCCTGCGACGGCATCAAGCCGGATCTGACCCTGTTGCTCGATCTGCCGGTGGCGACCGGGCGCGCGCGCGCGGCTGGTCGCGGCGATGCCGACCGCATCGAGGTCGAGGCCGACAGTTTCTTCGAGCGCGTGCGGGCCACCTATCGCGAGCGCGCTGCGGCCGAACCGGAGCGTTTCCGTACGATCGACGCCAGCCAGTCGCCCGCGGCCGTGCTGCAGGCGGCGATGGCCGCCCTGACCTACCTGTTCGAGGCAACCACATGAACATCATGCCCTGGCATGCGGAACACTGGATGCGGCTGCAGGCGCGCCGCCAGCGCGACGCGTTGCCACATGCGTTGCTGCTATGCGGACCGGCTGGTCTCGGCAAGCGCGTGTTCGTCCAGCGTTTCGTGCAGGGTCTGCTGTGCGAGCGACCGGTCGACGGCGAGGCCTGCGGTGGTTGCCGCAGCTGCCTTCTGGTCGTGGCGGGCACGCATCCGGATGTGATCGGGCTGAGTTTCGGCCTGCGCAAGGATGGCGTGCAGCGCAGCGAGATCGTGGTCGAGCAGATTCGCGAGCTGTCGGCGCGACTGGCCATGCGCAGCCAGTTCGGCGGCTGGCAGGTGGCGACGATCGACCCGGCTGACGCGATGAACACGGCCGCCGCCAATGCGTTGCTGAAGACGCTGGAGGAACCGTCCGCGCAGACCATGCTGATCCTGCTCGCCGATGCGCCATGGCGGCTGCCGCAGACCATCCGCAGCCGCTGCCAGCGGATCGAGTTTCAGCTGCCCGCCACCGTCGAGGCGTTGGCGTGGCTGCAGGCCGAAGGCGTGCATGACGCTGCGGCAGCACTGACCGCTGCCAGCGGCAATCCCGGTCGGGCGCAAGCCTGGGCACAGCAAGGCGCGTTGGAGCGTCGGCTCGAAGTGCGCAAGGATCTGGCCGCGCTGGCGGCCGGCCGCGGCCAGCCCACCGAAGTGGTCAAGCGCTGGCTGGACAGCGAGCCGGCGCAGCACTTGTGGTTTGCCGCACAGGCCACAGCCGACGAGATCAAGGCACGGGCGACCGAAGATAGCGGGCCGCTGGCCAGCGCGATGGATGTCGAGGCACTGGGCCACTGGTACAACGCCGTGAATCGCACCCGCGAGGGTCTGCGCGGCCCGTTGCGCGGCGACCTGCTATTGCTGGAATTGCTGGCACAGTGGCGTTGAGCGGAACCGCCGCAAACGCATTGTCGGCATCGGCAGCACCCACACTGCCGATCTTTTCCAGGCAGACCCGCTTGCTGGTGGTGGCGCCGCACCCGGATGACGAGACCATCGCCACCGGCCTGCTGATCCAGCAGGTGCGTGCGGCCGGCGGCGAAGTCCGGATCCTGCTGTTGACCGCCGGCGACAACAACCCGTGGCCACAACGCTGGCTGGAGCGGCGCGTGCGGATCGGCCCCGCCGACCGGCAGCGCTGGGGGCGACGCCGCCATGCGGAAATGCAGCAGGCGCTGCAGCGGCTCGGTTTGCCGGCGTCAGCGCTGGAAAGCATGGACTGGCCGGACATGGGTCTCACCGGTTACCTGCTGCAGCCAGGCGGCACGGCGGTATCCGTGCTGGCTGCGGCGATAGGCCGGTTCCGGCCCAGCCTGATCGCGTTGCCCTCGATCGACGACCGTCATCCCGATCATGGCGCCGCACACGTGCTGGTGCGGCTGGCGCTGGCGGGGCAGCCCGAGCCGCCGCCACTGCTGACTTATCTCGTGCACGGCCAAGGCCGGGACACCGGGTTCGTCGAACTCGGCAGTCCACTTGGGCAGGTAGCGAACAAGCAGATGGCTCTGGCGGCGCACGCCAGCCAGATGGCCCTGAGTGGTCGCCGCATGCGCCGTCTGGCTGCACGACCCGAGCGTTATGCCGCGCCCGCGCCATCACCTTTGGCCCTGCCGTGGCAGCCACCCTTCTGGCTGCAGCCATGGTTGCGGCTGAGCCTGGTCAGCGCGACGGGCACACAGAGCTGGCGCTGGCATGATGCGCCGCTGTGGCGTGACTCTCGTGGCGATTATCGGGTGTCGCCAGCGGACGACAGGGCTGGCCAGCCGCAGTTCGCCAGGCTGGCGTCGACCCTGCCATCACCATGGATCTTCGACCACTGGGGCTGGTGCGAACTGCAGGGCGATCTGTCATTGTCATGATGCCGGCCTTGCATCGGTCAGTTGACGGGGCTAGCTTGGCGGGGAGGGGAATCAGGGGCAGCAAAGTGATGGTCGGACACGGCGGCAAGGTGGCTTGGTTGCTGCCGATCCCCGGGTCGTCATCGAAGCCGATGATGAATCCCGTCGATCAGACATGGGTCAGATCGAGGCCGTAGCGGCCGATTCCATCCACGGGCTGGTTACGCGTATGCATAATCGGGATCAGAATTCGACGCAGGTCGATACCGAAGCGGCTGTCGCATCCAGCGAGAGTTTCTATGCGGCGCTGTCCGAGATCAGCCAGTTGCTGGTTCGCTCGCTCGATCCGCCGGTGCTTTACGAGGCGGTGATCGAGGTACTCGAGCGCCGGATCGGCGCCCGCTTCGTGATGGTGGGCGAGCTGGATCGCGAAAGCAGCCGGTTCCGGCGGATTGCGCCGGCGCGGGTGGCTCCCGGCAGCGAGGATATCTATCCCGAAAGCATGTCGTTCGCCGTCGCACGGCCGACGTTCTGGCAGGGTGTGCCACAGATCGAGGCCGATATCCGGCATACGCCTGGCCTGGAGATGTTCCGTCCGGCATATATACGGCACGGAGTCGCTGCCGCGGTTGCGGTGCCGGTGCTGAAGTTCGGTGAGGTGTGTGCGGGGCTGTTGATACGGTCATCCCATGCCAGTTTTTTCTCTCCACAGATGATCGAACTGCTGCAGCAGGTTGCGGCAAGCATCGGGCTGGGGCTGGAAGCGCATGGGCAGCGGATGCGGCTGTTGCAATCAGTGCAGGACGAGGCGCGCCAGCGCTGCGCGTTGCGGCTGCTCAGCGAGATGATCAAGCTCGCCACGCACAGCGTGGACGAGTCGGTCTTGCTGGCCGAGGCCTGTCGTGTCGCAAGGCGTACCGGTGGCTATCAGGCGGCCTGGATCGGTCTGCTGCAGGATGGCTCCGGCTCCATCCTGCAGTTGCGTGCGCATGACGGTCTGGCCGGCGGTATCGCTACGGATGCCCGGCTCGATCTGGGCGATCTCCAGCATGTCGACGATGCGGCTGTGATCGCCATGGCGACGGGGCAGGCGCGGATCAGTCGGCGCTTGTCATCGGGTCGCGTGGACTGGCCGTTCGTGGCCTGCATGGCTGGGCTGCATGCGGTGCTGGCACTGCCGCTGCGGGTGGACGGGGCGCTCATCGGCGTATTCGTGATCGGCGCTGCCGGGGTGGATGCCTTCACCGCCGTCGAGGTCCAGGTCTTTTCGGAAATGACGGTCGAGCTTGGCCTCGGCATCCAGATGCAGCGCGCACGCGCGGCCCGCATTGCGGCAGAGCAGAATCTGCGGCTCAACCTGCTGCACTTCCGCACCATCCTGTCGAACCAGTACACCGGCATCCTGGTGGTTTCCGAAGACAATCGCGTGAAATTTGCCAACGAGGCTTTCTGCACGCTGTTCGGCCTGTCCGAGACACCGGCCGAACTGGAAGGCCAGCCGGCCGCTGCGATGTATGCGCGCCTGAAGCCGGCTTACGAGGAGCCCGAGCGTGAATGGGCCAGGATCCAGCAGATCCTGGCTCGTGGCGAGCCGGTCGAGGGCGAGGAGATTTCGATGCAGAGCGGTCGCATCTTCCTGCGCGATTTCGTGCCGATCAGGATTGATGGCGTGGCGCAGGGACGCTTGTGGCAGCAGCGCGACATCACCGATCAGAAGCTGCACGAAGCGAGGGTCGAGCGGCTGGCCTTCTACGACGTGGTCACCGGGCTGCCGAACCGGCGTCTGCTGTTCGAGATGCTCGAGCAGACGCTGGCACGGGCCAGCCGGCAGCAATCCCAGCTAGCCGTTGGCGTGCTCGATCTTGACCGCTTCAAGAGCGTCAACGACACGATCGGACATGGTGGCGGTGACCGAGTGCTGGCCGAGGCTGCGGCGCGGATCCTGGGCATGTTGCGCGAAGCCGACGTGCTGGCGCGCTTCGGTGGCGATGAGTTTGCACTGGTGATCTCCGGTCTCGACAGCCAGGAGCAGCTTGACGTGATCAGCCGCTGCATCCTGCAGGCATTGCGGGCGCCGTTCAACCTGATGGGCGAGCAGCTCTACCTGTCCGCCAGCGTCGGCTGGACCCTGTTCCCGCTGGACCGATCCGATGCCGAGGGGCTGGTACGGCATGCCGACCTGGCGATGTATGCCGCCAAGGAAGCGGGCAAGGATCGGGGGGCGCTGTACGAGCCGGTGATGGAATTGGAGCAGTTGCGGCTGCAGGCGATGCGTGAGCGGATTGCACAGGCGCTGCAGCAGTCGCGCCTGCAGCTGATGTTCCAGCCGATCGTGTACATCGACGGCCTGCCCGGTCTGCACGGAGTGGCCGGGATGGAGGCGCTGTTGCGCCTGAATGACACCGGCCAGGAGCTGATCGAGCCTGCCAATTTCATGCATGTGCTGGACGACCCGCAACTGGCGCGACCGATTGGCCGCTACGTGCTGGACGAGGCGCTGCGGCGGTGCCAGGCCTGGATACGCGAAGGCATCTCGATCCCGATATCCATCAACATCAGTACGCGCCACCTGCTGCATCCGGCGTTCTTCAACGATATCGACGCCGTGCTCGAGGCCTACCCGGACGTGATGGACGTGGGCTTCGGCATCGAAGTGACCGAGACCGGCCCGTCGATGGATCATGCCCACGCGAAAACCGTCATCGAGGAGTGCCGGCGGCGCGGCATCCGCGTCGGCCTGGACGATTTCGGCACGGGCAGTGCATCACTGAGCCATATCCAGCAACTGGATATCGAACATATCAAGCTCGATCAGAGCTTCGTGCGGGACATTATCAGCGACGAGCGCAATATGGCGATTGCCGCGGGTGTCATCACCACCGCACGCATGCTGGCCAAGACGGTGATTGCCGAAGGGGTCGAGACGGCGGAGCAGGGCGATTTGCTGGCCTCGCTGGGCTGCCACCAACTGCAGGGTTTCTCGATTTCCCGGCCGATGGTCGCCGAGGCGGTGCCGGCGTGGGTCGCTGGCTGGGTACCGCCGGCCTCATGGGGGCGGCTGGTGAACGAGCGGCAGTCGCTGCTGGCCGGCCAGCCCGACAACGCATGATGTCGCCATGAAGGGCGCCTGCTGCCGCGGCGATCTTGCAACAGTGGTGCCGGCGGATCGCAGCGTCTAAGATCAACGGCATCGAGCGGGCGGCGGAGTCGCCCGGCAGGAGTCCAGCATGAAACCCGTGGCCGCCCGTCAGGGCATCATTTCACTGAAAATCAAGGATGCGGCCTCGCTGTACAACGCGTACATGCCGTTCCTCAAGCATGGCGGCCTGTTCGCGCCGACCGCGCAGGCCTATTCACTGGGCGATGAAGTGGTGCTGCTGGTTACCCTGGCCGAGGAAACCGAGCGGTTGTCGGTGGTCGGCAAGGTGGTCTGGATCAGCCCGTTGGGTGCACAGGGCAACCGTACTGCCGGCATCGGTATCCACTTCAACGAGTCGAGCGACGCCGAAGCCGCGCGCAGCCGCATCGAGAACATCCTTGCCGGTACGCTGAACTCCGAGCGCGCGACCAACACCATGTGACAGCAGTTGGTGATGGGCGCACCATCACATCGCGACCACGACGAGTGGCAATAGTCGGCGTGGCCATGGCCGTCAAGGCTTGTCGTTGTACCCATGCGCGCTGATACAATGGTGAGATTCGCGAGACCCTTTGCGAAACATCGGACGTCTGCGGGCTGATTGCCTGCCGGCGGGGCCGCACGCCCCATGGCCCTGTCGGCCTGCCGAATCGAAGTCGCCGGACCGTGAGTTACTGGATGCAAGTCCACGCGGTCACTGATGCGCCTGATGGCGCGGAGGTAAGTTGCATCGTGCTTGCCGAATACTGGCCTGTTCTGTTGTTCATCGGCGTCGCCACCGGCCTTGGCCTGGTGCTGCTGGCCGTCGGCCTGCTGGCCGGCCCGCGCCGTCCCGAGGCGGAAAAACTTGCGCCCTACGAGTGCGGCTTCGAAGCATTCGAGGATGCCCGCATGCGCTTCGACGTGCGCTACTACCTGCTCGCCATCCTGTTCATCATTTTTGATCTGGAAATCGCCTTCCTGTTTCCGTGGGCGGTGGTGTTCCAGCAGATCGGTCTGATCGCGCTGATCGAGATGGGGTTGTTCCTGCTGCTGCTGGTGATCGGTTTTGCCTACGTGTGGAAGAAGGGAGCACTGGAATGGGAGTGATCTCCTCCATCGACAAGGTGATGCATAACCCGCAGCCCTTGAACCTTGTCGACGATATCCTGCGGCCGGCCGGCGACAACCCGGTCGTGCAGCGAGGCTTCGCCACCACCAGCGTCGATGCGCTGATGAACTGGGCGCGCACCGGCTCGATGTGGCCGATGACGTTCGGCTTGGCCTGCTGTGCGGTGGAAATGATGCATGCCGGCGCGGCGCGACTCGACCTGGATCGCTACGGGGTGATCTTCCGCCCCAGTCCGCGCCAGTCCGACGTGATGATCGTGGCCGGCACCCTGGTCAACAAGATGGCCCCGGCGTTGCGCAAGGTCTACGACCAGATGCCCGAGCCGAAGTGGGTGATCTCGATGGGCAGCTGCGCCAATGGCGGCGGCTACTACCACTATTCCTATTCGGTGGTGCGCGGTTGCGATCGCATCGTGCCGGTGGACATCTACGTGCCGGGCTGCCCGCCCACGGCCGAAGCCTTGATCCACGGCATCCTGCAGTTGCAGAAGAAGATCCGTCGTACCAGCACCATCGCGCGTTCGTGAGGCCCTGATATGTCCGACACACCTGCGACCTCGCTGGCCGAACGCCTCGCTGCGCGATTCGGCGATACGCTGAGGATCAGCACACAACGCAACGAGATCACCGCCGAGCTGGCCGCTACCGACTTGATCGCGGTGGCCACCGCGCTGCGCGACGAGCCGGGCTTCCGCTTCAGCGAACTGGTCGACCTGTGCGGCGTCGATTACCTCGGCTATGGCCAGACCGAGTGGGAAACCAACACCGCCGGTGGCGACGGTTTCTCACGTGGCGTGGAAGGTCAGGCAATGGGTCGCTTCGACTGGGCCGGGCGTCCGCGCGGCAACGACGAGCCACGTCGCTTTGCCGCGGTGATCCACCTGCTCTCGATCGAGCACAATCGTCGTCTGCGCCTGCGCGTGTTCTGCGCGGACGACAGCATGCCGGTGGTGCCGTCGCTGACCCTGGTGTGGCCGGGCGTGAACTGGTTCGAGCGCGAGGCGTTCGACCTGTACGGCATCATCTTCGATGGCCATCCGGACCTGCGCCGCATCCTCACCGATTACGGTTTCGTCGGCCATCCGTTCCGCAAGGACTTCCCGTTGATTGGCAATGTCGAGGTGCGCTACGACCCCGAGCAGAAGCGGGTGATCTACGAGCCGGTGTCGATCGAGCCGCGCGTGCTGGTACCGCGCACCATCCGCAACGACGCCGACCTGATGCAGGCCAAGGCCGAAGCCGCCGATCACTGGCGGGAGAATTGAGCATGCAGGAAATCCGCAACTACACGATGAACTTCGGCCCGCAGCATCCGGCCGCGCACGGCGTGCTGCGCCTGATCATGGAGATGGACGGCGAAACCATCGTCCGCGCCGATCCGCACGTGGGCCTGCTGCATCGTGGCACCGAGAAGCTGGCCGAGTCCAAACCGTTCAACCAGTCGATCGGCTACATGGACCGGCTCGACTACGTCTCGATGATGTGCAACGAGCACGCCTACGTGAAGGCGATCGAGAACCTGCTGGGGATCGAGGCGCCGGAGCGGGCGCAGTACATCCGCACCATGTTCGACGAGATCACCCGCATCCTGAATCACTTGATGTGGATCGGCTCGAACGGCCTCGATCTCGGCGCGATGGCGGTATTCCTGTACGCGTTCCGCGAGCGCGAGGAGCTGATGGACGTCTACGAGGCGGTGTCCGGCGCGCGCATGCACGCGACCTACTACCGTCCCGGTGGCGTCTACCGCGACCTGCCGGCGCAGATGTCGCAGTACCGCGAGTCGCCGTGGCACAAGGGCAACGATCTCAAGCGCATCAATAGCTGGCGCGAAGGTTCGATGCTGGATTACCTCGAAGCGTTCACCGCCGATTTCCCGTCGAAGGTGGACGAGTACGAGGAACTGCTCACCACCAACCGTATCTGGAAGCAGCGCACCGTCGGTATCGGCGTGATCTCGCCGGAGCTGGCCCAGCAGTGGGGCATGACCGGCGTGATGTTGCGCGGTTCGGGTATCGCCTGGGACCTGCGCAAGAAACAGCCGTATGCGAAATACGCCGAGATGGATTTCGATATCCCGGTCGGCGTGGGTGGCGATTGCTACGATCGTTACCTGTGCCGCGTGGAAGAGATGCGCCAGTCGAACCGGATCATCCAGCAGTGCGTGAAGTGGCTGAAGGCGAATCCCGGCCCGGTGATGGTCGAGAACTTCAAGGTCGCGCCGCCATCGCGGGTCGAGATGAAGGAGGACATGGAAGCCATGATCCATCACTTCAAATTGTTCACCGAAGGCTATTGCGTGCCCGCCGGCGAAACCTATGCCGCGGTCGAGGCGCCGAAGGGCGAGTTCGGCTGCTACCTGGTTTCCGATGGCGCCAACAAGCCGTTCCGCGTGCACCTGCGCGCGCCGGGCTTTGCCCACCTGTCATCCATGGACACCATCGTCCGCGGCCATATGCTCGCCGACGTGGTGGCCATGATCGGTACCTATGACCTCGTGTTCGGCGAAGTGGATCGATGAATACGGGAATCGGAAATCGGGAATCGGGAATCGGTAGAGCGCGTCGCGGCGGCTCCAACCTTTACGCCTTGAACAGCCGCGACTGCTGCAATGGAGTTGGAATCGTTGTGATGCGGGTTGGCCTTGGCCCATTCCCCATTCTCCATTCCCGATTCCCGGAGTTCCAAGCATGAAAGCCACCGGACATTTCGAGCAGGTCAGGAACGTCGATCCGCTCGTCGTACTCACCGAACATACCCGCCATCACATCGATGAGTGGGTGGCCAAGTTCCCGCCGGACCGCAAGCGCTCGGCGCTGATCCAGGCGCTGTTTGGCGCGCAGGAACAGAACCAGGGTTTCCTCACCGACGAGCTGATCACCGCGGTCGCGAAGTATCTCGACCTGCCGGCGGTATGGGCGTACGAGGTGGCCAGCTTCTACTCGATGCTGGAAACCAAGCCGGTCGGCCGCAACAACGTGGCGATCTGCACCAACATCTCGTGCTGGCTCAACGGCGCCGAAGGCTTGGTGCGTCACTGCGAGAAGAAGCTCGGCATCAAGACGGGTGAGAGCACGCCGGACGGCCGCGTGTATCTGAAGCAGGAAGAGGAATGCATCGCCGCTTGCGTGTACGCGCCGGCGATGACGGTGAATGGGCATTACCACGAGCGTCTCACCACCGAGAAACTCGACGAAATTCTGGATGGGTTGAAATAATGGCCGTCGGACCCGCACCCCAGGACCATCAGGTCGTCTACACCACGCTGCATTTCGACAAGCCGTGGGCGATGGACAGCTATGTGCAGATGGACGGCTACAAGGCGTGGAGGAAGATCCTTGCCGAGAAACCCGATCCGGCGTCGCTGATCGAGGAAATCAAGAAGAGCAGCCTGCGCGGTCGCGGCGGTGCGGGTTTCCCGACCGGGCTGAAATGGTCGTTCATGCCGAAAGGCACGATGCAGAAATACATTCTGTGCAACTCGGACGAGTCCGAGCCGGGCACGGCGAAGGATCGCGACATCCTGCGTTACAACCCGCATGCGGTGATCGAGGGTCTGGCCATCGCGTGCTACTGCACCGGTTCCACCGTGGCCTACAACTACCTGCGCGGCGAGTTCCACCACGAGCCGTATGAACATCTCGAAGAAGCATTGAAGGAAGCGTACGCGGCCGGGCTGCTGGGCAAGAACGTGCAGGGCAGCGGCATCGACGTGGATATCTACAACGCACTCGGTGCCGGTGCCTACATCTGCGGTGAGGAAACCGCGCTGATGGAGTCGCTGGAAGGCAAGAAGGGCCAGCCGCGCTTCAAGCCACCGTTCCCGGCCGGTTTCGGCCTGTACGGCAAGCCCACCACGATCAACAACACCGAGACTTATGCCTCGGTGCCGGCGATCCTGCGCAACGGCGCCGATTGGTTCCTCAATATCGGCAAGCCGAACAACGGCGGCCCGAAGATCTTCTCGGTGTCCGGTCACGTCAACAACCCGGGCAATTTCGAGATCCGCCTCGGCACGCCGTTTACTGACCTGCTGGCGATGGCCGGTGGCGTGCGCAACGGCCATAAGTTGAAGGCGGTGATCCCCGGCGGCTCCTCGATGAAGGTGTTGCCGGCCGACATCATGCTGGAAAGCACGATGGACTACGACTGCCTGCAGAAGGCCGGTTCGGGTCTGGGTTCGGGTGCGGTGATCGTGATGGACGAGACCACCTGCATGGTCAAGGTCTGCCAGCGCATCTCGCGTTTCTACATGGCCGAGTCCTGCGGTCAGTGCACGCCGTGCCGTGAAGGTACCGGCTGGATGTACCGCGTGCTCTCGCGCATCGTCGAGGGCAACGGCACGCAGGACGACCTGCATCGCCTGAAGGCGATCGCCGGCCAGATCGAAGGCCACACCATCTGCGCGTTCGGCGAAGCCGCCGCATGGCCGGTGCAGGGTTTCCTGGCACGGTTCTGGAACGAATTCGAATATTTCGTGCAGCACGGCCGTTCGATGGTCGAAGACCAGCTTGCCGAAACCAACCGTGGAGTCGCTGCATGAGTGCGCAGCCAACCAGCACCGCGCCTGACCTGATCAACATCGAGGTCGACGGCAAGCCCACGCAGATCCGCAAGGGCGCCATGATCATCGAGGCGGCCGATGCGATCGGCGTCGCGATTCCGCGTTTCTGCTACCACCGCAAGCTGCCGATCGCCGCCAACTGCCGCATGTGCCTGGTCGACGTGGAGATGGGCGGCAAGCTGATGCCCAAGCCGCAGCCGGCCTGCGCCACGCCGGTGGCGGAAGGCATGAAGGTGATGACGCGCTCGGACAAGGCGTTGAAGTTCCAGAAAGACGTGATGGAGTTCCTGCTGATCAACCATCCGCTCGACTGCCCGATCTGCGATCAGGGCGGCGAATGCGAACTGCAGGACGTGGCGCTGGGCTATGGCCGCAGCGTGTCGCGCTACACCGAGCGCAAGCGCACCATCGCCGACGAGAATATCGGGCCGCTGGTCGCCACCGAGATGACCCGCTGCATCCAGTGCACGCGCTGCGTGCGCTTCACCAGCGAGATCGCCGGCACTTACGAACTGGGTGGCATGAGCCGCGGCGAGAACCTGCAGATCGGCACCTATATCGGCAAGACGATCGAGACCGAGTTGTCGGGCAACATCATCGATGTCTGCCCGGTCGGCGCGCTGACCAACAAGCCATTCCAGTTCCAGGCGCGTGCGTGGGAGCTGATCGCCAAACCGTCGATCGCCTATCACGATGCGCTCGGCTCCAACCTGTGGCTGCATACGCGCCGCGGTGAGGTGTTGCGCACGGTGCCGCGCGACAACGAGACGATCAACGAGTGCTGGCTGTCAGATCGCGACCGCTACAGCCATCAGGGCCTGTACGCGGCCGACCGCATCGGCGCACCGGAGGTGAAGCGCAACGGCCAGTGGCAGACAACCACCTGGGAAGATGCACTGCAGTTTGCCGGCGAGGCGCTGAAGAAGGCGCCGGGCAGCGAGTTGGGCATCCTGGTGCATCCGGCCAGCTCGAACGAGGAGGGCGATCTGCTGATGCGGCTGGCCCGCGGCTTGGGCAGCGCGCATGTCGATCATCGCCTGCGCCAGCTCGATTTTGCCGACAACGCCGTGGCCAGCAGCTTTGCCATGCCGGTGACTGACGTGGCTCAGGTCAAGGCGGCCCTGCTGGTCGGTTCCGATCTGCGCCACGAGCTGCCGTTGCTCAACCATCGCCTGCATCAGGCGGTGAAGAAGGGCGCGAAGGTCTATACGGTCAATCCGGCCAGCTTCGATTTCAATTACCGCCTCGCTGGCGAGTCGATCGTCGCGCCGCAGGCGCTGGTCGATGCGTTGCTGGCCTTGGCCAAGGCGGCGGTGGCTGTTGGCGCGAGCGCGCCGTCGGCGCTGGCCGATGCGATCCATGCTGCGCAGAGCGACCAAGGCGACAGCGATGCGATCGTCGCGCTGAAGTCGGGTAGTGCGGTGGTGATTCTCGGCGAGGCCGCGGTCACGCATCCGCAAGCCTCGTGGTTGCGTGCGCTGGCCCGCTTTATCGCGGAGGCCACGGGTGCTGGCTACAACGAGCTGCCGATCGGCGCGAACGCCGTCGGTCTGGGCAAGCTGGGTGTGCTGCCGGGCAATGGTGGACTGGACGCGCAGGCGATGCTGGCGCAGCCGCGCAAGAGCTACGTGCTGTATGGCGTCGAGCCACCGCATGATTTCGCCGATGGCGCGGTGACACTCAAGGCATTGCACGACGCGGAGCAGGTAGTGGCGTTCAGTGCCTATGCCAGTGCCGCGTTGCGCGAGGTGGCCGATGTGATCCTGCCGATCGCGCTGCTGCCGGAGATTGACGCGACTTTGGTCAATGTTGATGGCCTCGCGCAAGGTGTCAGCGCCGGTGCCAAGGCGCCTGGTCAGGCTCGTCCCGGCTGGAAGGTGCTGCGTGCACTGGGTGGTGCGTTGCAGTTGGCCGGTTTCGAGTTCGACGATCTGGCCGGCTTGCGTGACGGCATCAGCGAGCGCGCATTGACGTTGCGCAGTGGTCTGGCCGCACGTGCGGCTGCCACTGGCCTGACCCGTCTTGCCACCTGGCCGATCTATCGCGGCGATGCGGTGCTGCGGCGTGCCACGGCGTTGAATGCGCATCCGCTCAACCGTGCTCCGGCAGTTCGCCTGAATGCGGCAGAGGCGCAACGGCAAGGCTTGGCTGCTGGCGCACAGGTGCGCATCGGCGACGTGCTGCTGCCGCTGGTGGTCGATGTGGCCGTGCCGGATGGCGCGGCATGGATCGAGGCTGCCCAGGATCTCACCGCCACGCTGCCGCCGTATGGCGCGGCCATCACCTTGAGCAAGGCATAAGCATCATGGCTGATCAACTTATCAACCAGCTCTTGTGGCCGATCATCTACATCCTGTGCATCACGGTGCCACTGATCATCGCAGTGGCGATGTTCGTGTACTGGGAACGCAAGGTCATCGGCTGGATGCACGTGCGGCTGGGGCCGAGCAAGATCGGTCCGTTCGGCCTGCTGCAGGCGTTCGCAGACGTGGTCAAGCTGCTGATCAAGGAAGTGATCCTGCCGACCAAGGCGAACCGCTTCCTGTATTTCATGGCGCCGTTGCTGGCGTTGATCCCGGCGCTGGCGGCGTGGGCGGTGATTCCGTTCAGCAGCAAGATGGTGCTGTCGAACGCCAACGCGGGCATCCTCTACCTGTTGGCGATGACCTCGCTCGGTGTGTACGGCATCATCATCGCCGGCTGGGCCTCCAACTCGCGTTATGCGCTGCTTGGCGCGATGCGTTCCGCGGCGCAGGTGATCTCCTATGAACTGGCGATGGGCTTGTGCCTGGTCTGCGTGCTGGTGCTGGCAGGCAGCCTGAACCTCACCGACATCGTCAATGCGCAGGCCGGTGGCAAGGGCCTGTTCGACTGGTTCTGGCTGCCGCTGCTGCCGGTGTTCGTGATCTATTTCATCTCCGGCGTGGCCGAGACCAACCGCGCACCGTTCGACATGGCCGAGGGCGAGTCGGAAATCGTCGCCGGTTTCCACGTGGAATATTCCGGCTCGGCGTTCGCGATCTTCTTCCTGGCCGAATACGCCAACATGATCCTGATCAGCTTTCTGGCCTCGATCCTGTTCCTGGGCGGCTGGCTCAGCCCGTTGCAGGGCTGGATCCATGCGGATGCACCGGATTGGATCAACTGGATCTGGATGGGCGGTTTCATTTGGTTGTTCATCAAGGCCTTCGTGATGAGCTTCCTGTTCCTGTGGTTCCGCGCCACGTTCCCGCGCTATCGCTATGACCAGATCATGCGGCTGGGCTGGAAGGTGCTTATCCCGATTGCCATCGTCTGGGTGATGGTTGCCGGCTGCATGAAGTTTTTCGGCTGGGTCAGCATCGGCGCAGGGGCGTAACCAATGAATTCGATAACCCGCTATTTCAAGAGTCTGCTGCTGATCGAGCTGTTCCAGGGCATGGGTCTGACCATGCGCTACATGTTCAAGCCGAAGTACACCGTACGCTATCCGATGGAGCACATTCCGAAGTCGAATCGCTTCCGCGGTCTGCATGCGTTGCGTCGCTATGCAAACGGCGAAGAGCGCTGCATCGCCTGCAAGTTGTGCGAGGCGGTGTGCCCGGCGCTGGCGATCACGATCGACTCGGCGCCGCGCGAGAGCGACGGCCAGCGCCGTACCACGCGCTACGACATCGACCTGTTCAAGTGCATCTTCTGCGGTTTCTGCGAGGAGAGCTGCCCGGTCGACTCGATCGTCGAGACCAGCATCCACGAATACCACTTCGAACACCGTGGCGAGAACGTGGTGACCAAGCAGCAGCTGCTGGCCATCGGTGATCGTTTCGAGCAGCAGATTGCCGCCGACCGTGCGCAAGACGCGGCGTACCGCTGAGGCCAACGATGAATCCCCAATTGTTCCAACTCATCTGTTTCTACGCCTTCGGCTTCGTCACCGTGGCCGCCGCGCTGTCGGTGATCACGCTGAAGAACACCGTGCACGCGGTGCTGGCATTGGTGCTGACGTTCTTCAGCGCCGCCTGCCTGTGGATGCTGATCGATGCCGAGTTCCTCGCACTGGCACTGATCGTGGTCTATGTCGGCGCGGTGATGGTGCTGTTCCTGTTCGTGGTGATGATGCTCGACATCGACCAGGAAAAGATGCGCGAGGGCTTCGTGAAATTCCTGCCGGTCGGCCTGATCGTGGCCGCGGCGATGCTGGCGGAGATGCTGGGCTTGATTGGCGTGCGCGCGATGCATGTGCAGGTCATGGGCGCCAACCCCGCGACGGTGGCCGGCATGTCCAACACGGCCTGGCTCGGCCAGGCGCTGTACACGAAGTTCCTGCTGCCGTTCGAGATCGCCGCGCTGATCCTTACCGTGGGCGTGGTGGCAGCAGTCGCGCTGACCCTGCGCCAGCGCGGCGAAGCGCGTTACGAGTCGGCCAGCCAGCAGGTCAAGGTCAATCCGCGTGACCGCGTCCGCATCGTGAAGATGGCAGCCGAGCGTCCCGATGAACCGACCGCCCCCCAGGAGCCGCAGCCATGATCTCGCTCGCGCACTACATCGTGCTCGGCGCGGTGCTGTTCTGCATCGCCGTCGCCGGCCTGTTCATCAACCGCAAGAACGTGATCGTGCTGCTGATGTCGATCGAGCTGATGCTGCTCGCCGTGAACATGAACTTCGTGGCGTTCTCGCGTTTTCTCGGCGACGTGTCGGGGCAGGTGTTCGTGTTCTTCATCCTCACCGTGGCCGCAGCAGAAGCTGCCATCGGCCTGGCGATCCTGGTGCTGCTGTTCCGCAATCGCAGCACGATCAATATCGCCGACATCGACAGCATGAAGGGTTGATCCGATGCAGCTTTCGACATCCATCCTGCTGACGATCGCGCTGGCCCCGCTGGTGGGCTGCCTGCTGGCCGGTTTCCTGGGCAAGTTCTTGGGACGTGCCGGCTCGCACACCGTCACCATCCTCGGCGTGGCGCTGTCCTGCGCACTGTCGTTCTACGTGCTGTACCAGCTCACCCTGGGCGGTGCGGAGACGTACAACCAGAACATCTACACCTGGTTCCAGATCGGCCACTTCAACGCCAGTGTTGGTTTCCTGGTCGACCGGCTGACCGCGATGATGCTGGTGGTGGTGAGCTTCGTCTCGCTGCTGGTGCATGTGTACACCATCGGCTACATGGCCGACGACGACGGCTACAAGCGCTTCTTCAGCTACATCTCGCTGTTCACCTTCTCGATGTTCATGTTGGTGATGAGCAACAATTTCATGCAGCTGTTCTTCGGCTGGGAAGCGGTTGGCCTGGTGTCGTACCTGCTGATCGGCTTCTGGTACAAGCGGCCGACCGCGATCTTCGCGAACCTGAAGGCGTTCCTGGTCAATCGCGTGGGCGACTTCGGCTTCCTGCTCGGTATCGCGGCGGTGCTGTATTTCCTCGGCACCCTGGATTACGCCACCGCGTTCGGCACGGCTCCGAGTCTGCTCGGCAAGGCCCTGCAACTCACCGCGAACACGCAGTGGGATGCCGCCACGGTGATCTGC
>JBOHYM010000038.1:0-16076 GCA_050737735.1 Rhodanobacter sp.
GCCGCATCGGCTGGAAGGATTTCGTCCAGGACGAGCGCGACAAGATCCACGGCCTGCGCGACGACATTCAGTCGCTCGCCACCGAAACCCGCCAGTCGGTCAGCGAATTCCGCCGCAACGTGCAGACGGTGCAGAAGGGCGAGCGCGAAGCCCGTCAGGCCAAGAAGGAAATGGTCGAGGCCAACCTGCGCCTCGTGATCTCCATCGCCAAGAAGTACACCAACCGCGGCCTGCAATTCCTTGATCTTATTCAAGAAGGCAACATCGGGCTGATGAAGGCGGTCGACAAGTTCGAGTACCGCCGCGGCTACAAGTTCTCGACCTACGCCACCTGGTGGATCCGCCAGGCGATCACCCGCTCGATCGCCGACCAGGCGCGCACCATCCGCATCCCGGTGCACATGATCGAGACGATCAACAAGTTGAACCGCATTTCCCGCCAGATGCTCCAGCAGTTCGGCCGCGAGGCCACGCCGGAAGAACTGGCCAAGGAAATGGAGATGCCCGAGGACAAGATCCGCAAGGTGCTGAAGATCGCCAAGGAGCCGATCTCGATGGAGACCCCGATCGGCGACGACGAGGACTCGCATCTGGGTGACTTCATCGAGGACGGCAACGCCAGCTCACCGGTCGACTCGGCCACCGAAACCGGCCTGATGGAAACCGTGCGCGATGTGCTCGCCGGCCTCACCCCGCGGGAAGCGAAAGTGCTGCGCATGCGCTTCGGCATCGACATGAACACCGATCACACGCTGGAAGAAGTCGGCAAGCAGTTCGACGTCACTCGCGAGCGGATCCGCCAGATCGAAGCCAAGGCACTGCGCAAGCTGCGTCACCCGAGCCGTTCGGAACAGCTGCGTTCGTTCCTCGACGTCGACTGAGCCAGTCCACACAACGGCAAAACGAAGAAGCCCCGCCAGCAGCGGGGCTTCTTCGTTTCAAGACGTCGGATTCACCCAGGCGGGATCAGCCCATGTCAAAGAAGAACTGCTCCAGCGCGATCTTGCCGTCGCGCACGTGGTACACGCAGATCTCGCTCATGTTCATGCGGCCTCGCCCCTTCGTGGTCACATCCATCGCCATGGCGACGCTAAACCAGTTGCCCGCGATCACCGGCTCGCTCACGCTACCGCCGTGTACCGCCTCGATCGACGCGCTGAACTGGCGGCCCTTCTCCAGGATCGCTGGCAACCCCTTCACATTGCCCAACGCGCCCGGCGGCAAACCCTCCGGCTCGATGCTTACGGCATCCTCGGCATACAGCTCGCGCTGCGCCTCTTCGTACTTGCCCTCACGGCACAGTTCAACCAGCCGCCTGGCGATCGCTTCGATGTTCATGCGCATTCTCCGGGTTGGGGAAGCATCCAGCCTACGCCCGCAAACGTGACAGCATGATGCAGACGACCTGCATCACGCAGCCCCACATCCAGAACAAACTCCAGTTTTTCCGCACACCGCCGCAACGTTCTTCATCAGCAGCCGCTCTTGCGGCCTTTGATGTTTTCAAGGCCGATGGCCGATGCCGTCAGGCCAGGAAAGTGCTCTTCAGCGTGGCAATTCGCGCAAAGAAGGACACACTTTCCGACTTCCGACTGAATCTCGGCATGGCTCCGATTCGACAGCGCGCGCACGTCGAGATTGAATGACTTGCTCGCTGGCTCGATGTGATGCCAAGTCAGCGCCGCCAGATTCCTGCGATACCCACATCGGGTGCAACGCCCACCAGCCTCCACGATCAGCTGATACTTGCGGCGCAAACCACGTGCCTGTTGGCTCACATAGTTTTGATGGCGCGTGTTGGTATCCCTGTTCTTGCAGCTGC
Organism: Rhodanobacter sp.; assembly: GCA_050737735.1. Taxonomy (GTDB): domain Bacteria; phylum Pseudomonadota; class Gammaproteobacteria; order Xanthomonadales; family Rhodanobacteraceae; genus Rhodanobacter. The sequence goes on from JBOHYM010000038.1 coordinate 1,823, forward strand.
GCGAGCAGAATCTCCGCTGTCTGCCACCCAGCACCCCATTGCAAACGACACATCGTGATTCAGATTTCATCTCACAAGAATAATCCGAATTGAGTTTGGGTATCGCTTACCCGCATGGCATTGCTACCATAGACAGACGGGCCTGTAGCTCAATGGTTAGAGCAGGGGACTCATCGAAAGGTGCCGCCACGCAGTAATGTGTGGACGGGAACGGGATGAATTCAGGGAAACCTCAGCGGCGCGCAGCGCGCGGACGGTGGCAACCCTGAGCCAAGCCGCCGGTACACCGACGGAAGGTGCAGAGACTACCTGAGGGCTACAGCGCCCTTGATCACAGGCTCGAGCGTCCCGCACCCTACCCGCGCATGCGTCATCGCATCACGCGGCGGGTGAAGAGATAGTCCGCTCCGGAAGGAAACCTCCGGTACAAGCGAATCCCTTGGTTGCAGGTTCGAGTCCTGCCGGGCCCACCACATTAGCGGCTGCCTTTATCCGCTTTAGCCACGAACCCATAAGACGTCCGAAATGACATCATATGGTGCCCATGCTACGGACAGCTTATGGTTCAATTTCGGCCTAGGATGATCGAATTTTGATCTAGTTCCTTCAGGCTGTGCGCTTGAACTGGCTTTCGTGTACACGATGAAAAGCCCCCGCCAGACGAAACAGCGTGACTGCCCAAGCTAAACTGCAAAGCAGCCGGCCCTCCGCACTACCACCCTAAGAACAAGAGGCAGCAAAGCTCGCTGTCGAGCACTATCGGAGTTTCGCGGCGCCCCCGCGGGAGTTCTTCAGCGTAACAATCCATGCACGCACCGACCGGCTATTCGTCCGTTGATTGATGATCGATGTCTTACCAATTCCCAACCGTTGGCCGATGTTCGCTTTGCGACCCTTTCCTGCCTATCGCGAACGTCCGCTTTCGGGAAGGTTAGCTACTGCCAACTCTTAGGCATTTGCTGCAGACGACTACGGTCCTGCGCACCAGCCATGTGTCCAACCGGGCTATTGATAGAGCATCTCAATGCCAATGGCGATCGCGCGTCCGACGCCAGCTATCGCCCAAGCCTCGCCCGCATGAAACCAAGGCATCTTCGGGCCGACGCCACCATTACGGCGGAGCCCTTCCGTGCGCTCCTTCAAGGTCGCTGCCTTGCGTGTGCGCGATAGGGCGTCAGACGAGCTCCGCCAGTGCCGCAGCATCAAACCCTTTCAGGTTTGCATGATCGTTCGATTGAACTCTGGCGACCCAGTTCGGATCGCTGATCAGAGCCCGACCGACGGCGATCAGGTCGAACTCGTCTCGCTCCATCCGCTCGACCAGACGTTCCAGGCCCATTGTCTTCGATCCCTTGCCTGCAAAGGCGTCGGCAACGTCGCCGTCGAGGCCGACCGAGCCGACGCTGATGGTTGTCGCACCCGTCAGCTTCTTGGCCCAGCCAGCGCAGTTGAGACCATGTTCCCCATCGACCTCGGGGAATTCCGGTTCCCAAAAACGCCGCTGCGAGCAATGCAGGACATCGACCCCAGCCTCCACCAGCGGCAGCAGCCAGTCGGTCATCTTTGTCGGAGTGTCCGCCAGTCGCACGCTAAAGTCCTGCTGCTTCCATTGGCTTATACGCAGGCTGATCGGGAAATCGGGACCGACTGCCTGACGGACCGCAGCGACGATCTCACTCGCGAAACGCGAACGCTCCTTGATTGTAGGACCGCCATAGCGGTCACTCCGCTTGTTGGTCCCTTCCCAGAAAAATTGATCGATGAGATAGCCGTGCGCACCATGGATTTCGACGATGTCGAAGCCCAAGCGTTTGGCATCAGCTGCAGCCTTGGCGAAGGCGGCGATCGTATCGGCGATGGCTTCCTCGCTCATGATCACGCCGCGGGGCGTGTCTGGCGCATCGAGGCCGGAGGGACTTTCCACCGGCTGTTCCGGCTCCCAGTTGTTGATATAGTGGGTAGCGCCGGTGTGCCAGATCTGCGGCCCCATTCGCCCGCCTGCCTGGTGCACCTCGTCGATGACCCGCTTCCATCCTGCCAGTGCCGCCTCGCCGTGGAAGAAGGGAATGTTGCCGTCGTTACGGGATGCGGGGCGGTCAACGACCGTTCCTTCTGAAAGAATCAGGCCGGCCTGTCCTTCCGCGCGGCGCCTGTAGTAGGCGGCACTCGCTTCGCTCGGCACGCCGTCTGGAGCGAACAGACGCGTCATGGGGGCCATGACAATCCGGTTTTTAAGCTTGAGCGACCTGATGGCAAGGGGGCGGAACAGCACGCTGGTATCGATAGGAAGCATAGTGAGAACTCGATTGTCGTTTGGAAGTAGTGGTTTGAAATTAATGGTATATGAAATATACTTAGCGTCAATTAGGTACTTAAAGGCGCCTAGGTATAGAAAAGGAAACCGACCGTGACAAATATTCCACCGCAGTGTTTCTCCGCCGATTGCCCCAGCCGTGTGCTGTTTGATCAGATCGCGGATAAATGGTCGATGATGGTGCTGGCCGTGCTGGAAGACGGCCCACTGCGCTTCAATGTCATCAAGCGTCGACTGGAAGGCGTCACCCAGAAAGCACTCACACAGTGCCTGCGCAAGCTTGAGCGCAACGGACTGATCTCCCGGCGCGTCATTCCGGTTTCGCCTGTCGCGGTGGAATACGCCATCACGCCACTGGGGCGCACGCTGCAGCCGCCGTTCAAGACACTCTACGGCTGGACGCTTGCCAAGCTGGCACAGGTCGAGAAGGCACGGCATGCCTTCGATCGGCGCCATGCGGTTTAGCTGCCAGAACCTGAGACGTTGAGACGTGCATCACTGGGACTCCGCAGGCAATCTCACGCTGCTGCTGGCTTCGCCATATCAGGCCGTGACTGGAACGATGACTCTGCGGCGCCAGCGACGCGCGACAAGTTCGATCTGCCGAGTGCCGTGATGCCTGGTGATCCAACACGACATGCTCTCAGGCAATCGCCACGTCGAAAAGAAAGCACGTTGTGGTCGCGTGTGCGTATAGCTTGCCCTGCTCGTCTTCGATGCGAGCTTCGGCGGTGGCCATTTGTCGGCCGCCGTGAATGACCGCGCCAACCCCGCGCAACGGACCGGTCTTGTGCGAGGCTGACCGCACGATGTTGATGCTGAGTTCGACCGTCGTATAGGAACGACCGGGCGGCAGCGTGCTCTGCACTGCGCAGCCCAGGGCCGAATCCAGCAGCGTGGCAAACCAGCCACCGTGCACCGTACCCAGCGGGTTGTAATGCCGCGCCAGCGGGATGCCCTGAAACACGGCACGACCGTGTTCCACCTCCAGCAACGTCATGTTCATAGTTTCGTTCATCGGCGGATACGGCAGCTCGCCGGACAGCATGGCATCCAGAATTTCGCGCCCGCTCTTGCCGGCAAGCTGTTCCATTCGGGCGAGGCCAGGTTTGCCGCCACCGGCAATCGAATGTTGCCGCGAGGATTCCTGCTGAGCGGTCCAGTCAATGGTCGTCGTTACGGTCATTGGGGTCTCCGGCTAATCAGGTGCGCGAAATTTAGGGGAACCAAGCTCATGAAGTTTTCTGTTCTCACATCGCAAAGCGCTATGAATTTGACTACGGCTGACTATGAACGTCAGCCTGACCCACAGCGACTTTGAGCTGCGCCACGTCGTGTTCCAAACTGGAAATGCGCTTTTCGTAATATTCCTGTGTTCCTTCAAAATAAGCCGACGATTCAAATATCAAAATCGCGTCAAGAAAGCGACGCCATAGCGAGCGGTTACCCGCGTTGTCTGGATTGCTCTTTGCTTTTTGAATTTCTTTGGACATAAATGCTCCGTTCAACCTGTGTACCGCTATGGGCTACAGCTACTACTCGGGCAAGCTGTTTTCCAAGGTGCTGCTGGAAAACCCCAAGTCACTACGCGATGTGGCTATGGCGACTAGATCGTGAGTGCGAAGTACTCAGGCAAGTCCGAAAGTTTTTCTGAGGCTCGCATCGACGGGGCCGGCAGGCATGAAACGGCGCAATTTGCGCAAGAGAGAGGCTTCGCCTTTCGGCGTACGCCGCATGCGCCATGCACCCAGGGCGGCATCGACCATCGTGGTGGCGACACCATCGGGCTCGGGTGCGTCATTGACATTTTTCTGAATGGCGCGGGACACGATCTCGCGCTCAGCGTCGTAGGCTGAAATCTTGGAGGCCGCATGGGGCGCGTTCAGATCCAGATTCGTCTTGGTGTAGGAGGGCTCAACCAGCACCACGCGGATGCCGAACTTGCGCACCTCATGATCCAGAGTCTCGGACATGCCCTCGACGGCATGCTTGGAGGCCGAATACAGGCCCATATAGGGAGCCGGAAGGAAGCCCAGTACCGAGCTGACGTTGACGATCCTTCCCGAACCTTGCGCGCGCATGTGCGGCAGTACTGCCTGGGTAGTGCGCAAGATGCCGAAAACATTGGTATCGAACAGTGACTGAGCTTCGGCAATCGACGTTTCTTCCGTCGAGCCGAGCAGGGTCACGCCAGCGCTGTTGACAAGCACATCGATGCGCTTGGCCTCCGCGATGATCGTCTCGATGCCACGTTGAACGGAAGCATCATCGCGAATATCCATATCGACCAGCACAACGCCCGGTATGGCCTGTGCTCTCGTCGTGTTGCGCACGGTACCGAACACCTTGCAACCCCGCTTGGCAAACTTCTCCGCGGTGGCGCGTCCGATGCCCGATGACACGCCGGTAATAACAACAACTTTGGAATGGGGCATGGTGGTTCCTTTCTATAGGGAACAAGTGGGGACGAACGGCACTCAGCCCGGCGTGGGAGCGGGCTTGATCTTGAACCAGATGGAATACATGGCCGGCAGGTCGACCAAGGTCAAAACTGTCCCTGCAAACGTGCCGCCGATCAGCGTGTAGGCGAGGGTTCCCCAGAACACCGAGTGGGTCAGCGGGATGAAGGCCAGGATCGCCGCCAAGGCGGTCAGGATCACCGGCCGCGCACGCTGTACGGTCGCCTCGACCACGGCCTCAAAAGGCGCCAGCCCCGCTTCGGTGTTGTCCTTGATCTGTCCGACGAGAATCAGGGAATTGCGCATCACGATGCCGGAGAGTGCGATCAGGCCAACCAGGGCATTGATGCCGAACGGCTGGTTGAACAGCAGCAACGTCGGCACCACGCCGATGAGGCCGAGCGGACTGGTCGCAAACACCATGATCATGGTCGCCATCGAACGTACTTGCAGGATGATGATCAGGAGCGTCAACGCGATCATGATCGGCAGGAGCGGCACGATGGCGGCCGTAGCCTTGCCCGACTGTTCAATAGCACCGCCTTCTTCGATCCGATAGCCGTCCGGCAGCTTGGCGATGATCGGTTGCAGTTGCTTCAGCATGGCCGTGGACACGTCCGGTGGTTGCAACCCATCCGCAATATCGCCGCGCACGGTGATGGTCGGCGTGCGGTCCCGCCGACGCAGAATGGGATATTCCATCCGTACGTCCACGGTGCCGATCTGCGAGAGCGGGACGCGCTGGCCGGCTGATCCTTCCAACGTGAGGCCATTGATCTTGGCCGGATCCAGGCGGATGTCGCCCGCCGCACGCGCGACGACTTCCACCGAGCGGATGTCCTCGCGCACTGCGGTGACAGGGGTGCCGGTGAGCAGGAACTGCAGCTGCTGGGCGACCGCACTCGAACTCAGACCCACCGCCTGCAGCCGATCCTGGTTCAGCGTGAGGTGCAATGTGGGTACGCGTTGTCCCCAGTCGGTATTGACGGTATGCATCATCGGGCTCGCGCGCATGACGGCCTTGACCTGCGCCGCAATCGCACGAAGCTTGTCCGGGTTCGGGCCCATCACGCGGAACGCCACGGGATACGGCGAATACGGGCCGAACACCAGTTGGGTGACTCGCACCTGCGCTCCCGGTGCGAGACCGTCAGCGATGGCTTGGCGCAGACGAACCTCGAGGGCATCGCGTTCGTGTTCGCTGTCGGTCCGAATCACCATCTTTGCGAAGGACGGATCGGGTAGCTCGGGCGCCATGGCGAGATAGAAGCGGGGTGCGCCCTGGCCGATGTAGGAGGTGACGATCCTCGCCGCCTTCTGCTTCGCCAGCCAGGCCTCGACCTTGGCCGTCGCGGCGCTGGTCTGCTCGATGGATGAACCGTAGGGCAGTTGCACTTCGACCAACACCTCGGGGCGGTCGGAAGTCGGGAAGAACTGCTTCTTCACCACGCCCATGCCGAGCCCTGCCAGAAGGAGCAAACCGACGACGATGCCGGCCACCAGCCACTTGCGCTGAATGACCCGCCCCAACACACGGCGGAAGCGGTTGTAGTTCGGCGTGTCGTAGATGGCCGCATGACCGCCTTCGGACTTGGGAAAGTCTGGCAACATCTTCACGCCGAGATAGGGTGTAAAGACCACCGCGACGACCCAGGAGATGATCAGCGCAATGCCCACGATCCAGAACATGTTGTGGGTGTATTCACCCGCCGTGGATCGGGCAAAGCCGTTGGGCACGAAACCCACGGCCGTGACCAGCGTGCCGGCCAGCATGGGCGCGGCGGTATGACTCCACGCATAGGCGGAAGCTTTGACGCGGCTGTAGCCTTCCTCCATTTTCACCACCATCATTTCGATGGCGATGATGGCGTCGTCCACCAACAGGCCAAGCGCGAGGATCAGTGAGCCGAGGGTGATACGGTCGAAGTTCTTGCCGGTGGCCGCCATGACCACGAACACCGCAGCCAGCGTCAGCGGAACGGCCGCGGCGACCACCAGGCCGACACGCCAGCCCATGCTCACAAAGCACACGAGCATCACCACCAGCAGGGCGATGAAGAACTTGAGCATGAATTCATTGGTGGCCAACTTGATGTTGACGGATTGGTCGGTCACCTTGGTCAGGCTCACCCCCAGCGGCAACCCCGTGTTGATCCTGGTTACTTCATGATCCAGCGCCTTGCCCAGATCCAGGCCGTTCCAGCCATCACGCATCACGACACCCAACAGAAGAGCCGGCTTGCCATTGTTGCGAACCAGGAACGTGGCGGGATCTTCGTAGCCGCGCTTCACCGTTGCGACATCCGACAGTTTCAGCGTCCGCCCATGCGCCACAATCGGTGTGTCGCGGATCTGCTGCAGCTTGTCGTAGGCACCATCCAGGCGAATGAAAACTTGTGGCCCTTGGGTGTCGATTGATCCCGCAGGAGTGAGGAGGTTCTGGCTGTTGAGCGCCGCGAAAATATCCTGTGGCGTGACGCCCAGCGTCGCCAGGCGGTCATGGGAAAAGGACACGAAGATGCGTTCGGGCTGTTCGCCGATGAGGTTGACCTTTTCCACGCCCGCAACGTGGAGCAAGTCTTGGCGCAGCGCCTCCGCTTCACGTACCAGCAACCGCTGTGGCTCACCCTGGGCTTGCAAGGCGAACAGCGCAAAGGTCACATCCGAGAACTCGTCGTTCACCAACGGGCCGATGACGCCGGCCGGCAGGTTGGGCGCCTCGTCATGGAGTTTCTTGCGCGCTTGGTAGAACTGCTCCTGTACTTGCGCTGGCGGTGTACTGTCGCTCAGTTCCACCGTCGTGAAGGCCAGGCCCGGGCGGGTAAAGGTCTCCGTGTGGTCATACCAGCGCAATTCCTGCATGCGCTTTTCCAGTGGATCGGCGACCTGATCCTGCATCTGCTGTGCCGTCGCGCCGGGCCACGCCGTGATCACGACCATCGACTTGACCGTGAAAGGTGGGTCTTCGGCGCGACCCAGTGTGAGGAAGGCGATGATGCCCGCCACCGAGATCAGGATGATCAGGAACAATGTAACGGAACGTTCGCGGACGGCGAGCGCCGAGAGGTTGAAACCGCTCATTGCAAGCCTCCACGATCCATGATCGCCGCCGTAGTTGTGGCCAGCGGCGTGGCGCGGATTTTTTCGCCCTCATGCAGCAATTGGGCACCGAGTGCCACCACCGGGTCGCCCACCTTAAGGTCGCCAGAGAGGCCATCAATACGCGCGGTTTCGTCGGTCAAACCAAGCACCTTGACGGAGCGCCATGTGACCTGCGCAGGATGCCCCGTGACCATCCAGACACCCGCTCCTTTTCCCGGGTCGAAAACGGCACCTATCGGTATCTGCAAGCCAGCTTGTGCCGAACTCGCGGTTGCCGGTATCCGGAGGGTGACCGTGGCACCGAGCGGCGCATGGGCCAGCGCGCCGGTGAGGACATAGCGCGCCTCGTAGGTACGTGTCGAAGGATCAGCTGCATCTGAAAGCTGCCGCAACTTCGCCGGTACGGCTGGCTGATCCTGGCCGTATTGCGTGGCCTCGCTCTGCGAACCGATCGCCGGTCGCAGCGTTTCAGGCAATTGAACGATGGCTTCTCGCGGTCCGGCGTGGGCGAGGCGCACCACGACCTGCCCGGCGCTGACAACCTGGCCTGGCTCGGCCAAGGTGTCCACCACCACGCCGTCGGCATCAGCCCGCAGCTCCGCGTAGCTGGATGCGTTCTTCGCCACGCCAGCCTGCGCTTCGGCAGCGGCGAGTTGGGCCCGGGCAGAATCGGCTGCCGACTTGATCTGGTCATAAGCTGACGCTGAGATCGCGCCGGCGGCCACCAGACCGCGATAACGGGCCTCATCGTCGGTGGCCTGCTTCGCCCGAGCGCGGGCAGCGGCGACCGACTGCGTCTGTGCGGAGGCATCCAGTCGAAGGTCGATCGGATCGATGCGCATGAGCACTTGGCCGCGCTTGACCGTCTGCCCGGTATCGACCAGACGTTGCAGCAGCTTGCCCGCGACGCGAAAACCCAGGTTGCTCTGCACTCGGACAGCAACGGTGCCGGTGAATGACAGCGACGCGGTGGGCGCCACCGTGACCGGCGCAACCCCGACCACAGGAGCCGCGGTGCGCGGATCGGGCGCGGCTTTGTTGCCGCATGCCGTCAAGGCAAGCGGCAAGAGGCAAATGAGTGATAAAGCAAGTTGGTGACGGCGCATGAGGTCCTATCCCTATCGAGGCAGGACCTGATATTCGTACTAGTGACCAATTAAGTCAATAGTCACCATACAACTATTTTCCGGGTCAGGGTGCCAAGCTGCGCAGAATCAGACCGGAAAGCTGGACCGTGGCTTCGGCGGCGAGGTCCAGATTGTGTTGAAGCAGGAGCGGGTCGACGTAGGGGCGCATCACCAGGTAGATGGCGTTGGCGGTTTCGTCCAGAGGCGTCTTGCGCTCGAATTCGCCTGAAGCGCGGCCTTCGACGATGATTTGCGCAACGAGCTTTTTGACGTGATCTTCGTAGGTACGCACCGCGGGCCATGGCCCGCTGGCGGCTGCGGCCGCAATGTCGTAGAGCTTGCGCTCGCGGAAGAACAGGCCACTGCCGCCCTCTACCAACGCAGCAAACATGCGGCGCAATCGCTCGGAGGCTGTGGGAGCGGCGGCCATGGCCTCGTCCACGGCCTTCATGATCGTACTCAGACAATCGGCGCAGATGACTTCGCCGATCGCCTGCTTGGAGCCAAAGAACTTGTAAATGTAGGCCTTGGAAAAGCCGATGGCCTTGGCCAGGTCGGAAACGGTGGTCTTCTCATAGCCGTAGTGGCTGAAGTGTTCCGTGGCCGCTTCAACGATCTGGGTGCGGACGTCATGGTCTGCCGGCCCCCGCAAGGGCGGGGCAACAGGAGGGGTCTTGTTCATGCGATGAGCTTACCGCGGCGCAGGAATATTGACAACTTGTGACCATATTGGATTATAGTCACCCATCCGTCACTGCCCGAGAACACCCATGCTCCCCCGTCGCTCCCTCGTCCTTTTGCTGTGCGTCAGTGTCACCGCCGGTTGCGCGGTGGGTCCGAATTATCGCCGGCCCGACGTGCCGCTGCCGAGTCACTACCTGGAGCAAACGGCGGCCCAACAACATGCCGCCACCACAGCCGATCTCGCGACATGGTGGAATGGTTTCAACGATCCGCTGCTGACCCACTTCGTATCGCTGGCGCTTGAACAGAACCTGGATCTGGCGCAGGCGGCGGCACGTGTCACGCAGGCGCGTGCCGCGCTCGGTGGCGCCGACGCTGCGCTGCTGCCTTCGGGCAGCGTCAGTGGATCGGCCGCCCGGGCACACCAGTCGATCGAAACCCCGCTTGGACAACTACTCAACACCACGCCCAACTATGACCGTTGGGGCAACGCCTACGAGGCTGACCTGGGCGCAAGTTGGGAAGTGGATATCTTCGGTGGCCTGCGGCGCGGACGCGAGGCGGCACTGGCGGACTATCAGGCATCGGAAGCAGGCGTCGATGCCACGCGACTGGAAGTCGCTGCGCAGACCGCAGATACCTACATCGCCATTCGGGGGCTGCAGACCCGTCTTGAGATTGCCCGGCGGCAGGTCAAGGTCGAGCAATCGTTGTTGGCGAAAGTCAGCCTGCTTCACGACCGGGGTCTCGCCGCCGAATATCAGGTCCGGCAAACGGAGGGCGAACTGGCCCAGGTCCGGGCCACGGTACCCGTGCTGCAGACCCACCTCGATGCGGCGATGAACGCGCTGGACGTGATGCTGGGTTCGCCAGCGGGCACGCATCGGGCCGAACTTGCGGCAGCCGCACCGATACCCGCCACACCGAAGATAACCGCCATGGGTTCGCCCGCGGACCTGCTGCAGCGTCGGCCCGACCTGATCGTCGCCGAGCGGCATCTCGCTGCAGCCAATGCACGGATCGGCGAAGCCATCTCCGAGTACTACCCGAAATTTTCCCTCAGTGGCCTGCTGGGCAGTGCCACCGCGGTTTCCAGCGGCAACCTGTTCAGCAGTGGAGCAAGCCAGGCCGCAGGCGTGCTGGGCCTGCGCTGGCGTTTGTTCGACTTCGGCCGCATCAACGCGCAGATCAAACAGGCCAAGGGACGGGACGCGGAAGCCTTGGCGGCGTATCGCCAAGCGGTGCTGCGCGCCACCGAGGACGTCGAGGATGCGTTCTCGGCGTTGGTCAACCGCGGTGAACAGGCCAACACGCTCGCCCAGGGTGAGGCATCGCTTGCCCAGGCACGCGAATCTTCATCGACTGCGTATCAACATGGCGCGGCGAGCCTGATCGATGTGCTGCATGCCGACGAGACGCTACTGCAGGCCTCGGACGCGCAAGCGCAGGCGCAAACGGAATCGGTACGCGCCGCGGTCGCTGTCTTCAAAGCCCTCGGTGGTGGCTGGCGAACCCGCAAATCTGAGGCGATAGCAAACAAGTAGCAACAACCGCACGTATCAACAGTGAATCGTCGCAAGAGTTCCAAAAGCCATATTGTTTGTATCACTCAGCGGCGTGCTCGCTGAGCCGCCGGAGCGAGTTCAGCGAGTGACCGCTTTGTAGCAGGTAGGTGGAGAAGCGGAATGTCCGGAGTTGGCCGGTTGCTGCCCGTCGACTGTGCTACTCAGCGCGCCTGTCGAGTCTCACTCGCTCCGCTGGTGATCGAAATCCGGCTCGACGCCGAAGGTGGGCAACGAGCTGGCGACATTGGGCAGCGCTGCTGCCGACCGTGGCCAGTTTCGTCGCCGCTGCCGGGTAGTTGTTGTGGCGAAGGCGGGCAGGTGACTGGCGTTTTTGGGCGGTAGCCTCCGGTCTGCGAAAGGGCCTCAACGGTTATGGGGTGGAACGTCGGCAACACAGATGTTCCGTATTGGGAGCGGCGTCTATTCCCACCCAACACGCAAAAAACCTTACCCATCATGATATCGCTGCTCAGGTTTTAGGAGGGCCCGCGCATACCTACGTACATACACTTCGATGGCTTCAATTGAACTCTTGAGCTGAGTCACCCGCCTTCCGCGTGTAATCCCTTCCTCCGCCATGGAAATCTTCTCGACATTCGTCCCTATGTAGGTTCTTGATCGCGGTTGCCCCGGAAACCGCACGTGAAGATAGGCATATTGACCTTCTTGAAACCATATCCTCGCGTACTCACGGTGGGGCTTGCTTTTCAACAATGCTAATTCCTTGCTCAAATCTGCATGCTTCTCAACCAACATGGATCTGTATCGACAGATCTTATCGATCGCGTTGTCCAGGTCTTCTAGCCAGGTTGCCTCGGAAGTGTTCACTCCGTTCGTCAACTCTTCTGGGGCACCGGCCTCATACTCCATTTGGGGTCTCCCCCAGTTGGGTTTGCACCTTGTCAGTACCACGTCTTTGCTGCAGTGCCGCCACGAGAATCATGCGGGTTGCCTTTGATAGGACTCTTTTGGGTAAGCCAGATGTCAACATCAATCGCTCAACGAATTTCTTCTGCGATAGACCTTGCAACTGGCCGTCCGTCAGGGTTAGAAATTCACGCTGGACAACCTGTGCCGCACGACGTTCGATACTCTCCATTCGCTTCGCGAGATACTGAGATCGACGTGCCGTCACCCGGGAGGAGAGCATGGGGAAGGCGTAACGGGCACAGCCTTGCGTAGCACCGTGCGCTCGGCAGATCGAAGCAACGGACGGGGGGCATTCCAGCTTCAAACCATAAGCAGCCTTCCGAAGCGAGCGTTCCAGCTCTTGGCGTTGAGTCACACTCAGGCGAGACCGGGTAGAGATTTCGTGGTGTGGAGCGCCAAAGGCGAACCGACCTTGTGCCGCCACGACAACCGGATCGCTAAGGAGTAGATCAACAGGCTGCTGTACTGAAGCCGAGAAACTAAGCACGCTTGCAAAAGTTGGCCTCTGCGCCGGCTTTTTGAGGAAACCCCGGATCACGCTCGCTTCGAAGCCGATTTCCCGCGCAGCCGGTACAATCTCTCCTCCCGCCATTTTCACAAGAGTCAGCAAGAAGCTCCGGATGGGCTCACCTTGAAATGGCATATCCCCACCACGCACCAATAGCGCGGAGATCTCGCGTCGACACCATCGCTCAGCGGCTGATGGCACCACACGGTCACAAAACGCACTCAGCGGCTTCCTGCACCTTGAGCAACGAGTTCGATGAGCGCCGCCGTACGGTAGATAGGTCTGCGGGGCAAGGCAATGAGGGCACGCGCTGACCAACCATACATCGTGTTTGAGGCAAAGGGAGACAGCCTTGATGCTCCAGAACAACGGATCGTAGCCAGGCTCGTTTCTATCCACATCGTCAGCTATACACGAGGGACACCACCGGCGCGTTGCAGCGATCGAGTTGATCGCATTCACGGACAGCACGTGACGAAGTCTTAGTAGCGTTCCATGAACGAGATTTGCCTGCCCGGTGAGCACGCCAAGTCTTTCAACCATGGTCGCCGCGAACCCCGAATAGCCATTGAGTTGACCCGGCACTCGCACCTCTGCGGTCGCGAGCAACATCTGTCGTGCCGACACGCCGTGAGCAAGCGCCAATCGACAGACATAGGAAGCGAGCGACTCAACCTGAGGCGTGTCAACGCCGAGCAGTGGTATAGGGAAGAGCTGCGTCATCACGTCTCTTCCGGCTCTCGCAACACAACGGATCGCTGCTGACCCAAAGGATCTCGAATCGCTTTGCGCCGTCCGCGACGACCAGTTTTGCCTTGAACTTGCGGCGCTGGAGGGGAACTAGGGGGAGAAGAGATCGCTCCCGCGAGCATGGCCTCCCCTCCGTACGTCTCCCGCTGCAGCGTTTGGAGCTTGGCCTGCGAATGAGCAGCGCCACGAAGCATGCTCTTGGTGATCACTGGAGCGGCGGAGGCATTCATGCGCGAATACGCGCCTACCAACAGACGCGCAACCTCGCCAATGATTCCAAGCGTGACGTCATAGAGGAACTCGTTGAGATCGCGAAGAGAAAGACCTGAAGCCAACGGTACCAACTGCGAGAAGCTCTCCAGCACTTGCTCGAAGTCGACAAGGTCGGCGACTTCTTCGCGATAGTATCGATGAAGTACGACGTCTTGCAGTCGCCTGTTTAACTGCGCCGAGCGATTCCAAATCGGGAGGATCTCGAATGTCCCGAACAAAATCACGATCGCCCCGGTTCGTTCGGCCAAGCCTTTGATGCAATCGAGGTTGTTTATAGCTTTTTGCGTTGATCCTGCCTTGAGCAGGTGTTGCGCCTCATCAACAAGAATGTAGCGCGTTTTCCTATATTCAATCGCGCTTTCGAGCACTAGACGAAGGTGCGGCTCTGAGTAGCTGAGTCGAATATTTTCCAGTGCTAAGGATGCTCTGATTTATTCCCCGTCTGCGGCATCATAGCCAGCAGTCCCCAGGAAGCCCATCGCCGATGAAGCAGCGTTCGTTCGCATCGTTGAGTTTTGAAGCCAAGAAGAAGCCGACACGGC